>NZ_CP172595.1:620585-1241170 GCF_044593955.1 Haloferax sp. S1W | reverse complement strand
GTCGAGCGCGTCAAGTGCGACGGCTTTCTGGACGCGCATGCCCGACTCCGCACTGCCGGACACGTCGATAGCGAAGACGAGATTCGTACTCTGGCCACTGCCTTCGCCCGTCGTGACCGGAAGCGCGGAGGCGAGTTGTGAATCTTTGTAGCCACCGTTTTCGAAGGAGTTCGGACCGCCCACGACGAGGAGACCGCCGCCGTCGATGACGAACCGCTGAAGGGCGTCGACGTTGCCGACGTCCCGCGCGTGCATGTCCTGTACCACGACGGCGTGGTACGACGAGAGGTCGTCGGGAACCGCCGACGCGACCTCTACGTCGTACAGTTCCGAGAGATAGTCACGGAATGGGTAGGTCCCTTTCGAGACGTACAGCACCTTCGGGGGTTCGACGACCCGAACCGTCTTGTGGAAGACGTTGTTGTCGTCGAACCGGTCGTCCGCGTCGATGCGGGCGGTGAGTTGATACGTGCCGACGGTGTCGAACGTCTGCGAAAACTCGACTGCACCGGGCGACGTGACCGTCTTTCGTGTGACTTCCTCGCCGTCGACTTCGACGACGACTTCCACGCTGGTCGATTCGTCCGGCGAGACGCCGCCGACCTGCGCGAGGAAGGCGTTTTCGACGCCGACGCTCGTCTTCGCCGGGCCGCTGAGCGAGACGTACTGTTCCGCCGACTTCGGTTCGGGCGGGACCGCACTCACCGTCGCGTTCATGCTCCGAGCCAACTCGGTCGCAGAGGCGAGACTCCGCCCGGATGTCACGCGGCCGTCGGAGACGAGGACGACTGTCCCGTCGGGTCTGAGGTTCGCCGCGAGCGCGTTGCCGAGGGGGGACTCGCTGCCTTTTGCAACGGTGGACACCGTGACCGGAACACCTTGGTCTTCGATTCGACTGGCGAGGCCGGAAGTAACGTTCGACGAGACGGCCATGCTGTCGGATTCGTCTACGAGGAGCGTCACATGGGGGTCGCCCTCGGTATGTCTGGTCTGAATCGTGTACGGCCCCGCCGCCGCGACGACCAAGAGCAGGACGACAAAGACGCGCGAGGCGAAGAGCAACCGCCGCGACCGTTCGCCTGCGGTCCCGTCCGCGCGCCGGAAGATGACGCCCCACGCGAGGATGACCGCAACCGGAATCACGAGCAAGAACAGGGGCCGTTCGAGTCCGAGCGTCCATCCCGAGACCTCCGTCGTCCACGTGAGGAGCGGAAGCCCGGACATCAGAGGTCACCCCGCTTCCGGAGATACGCGAGTTCGATGAACGTTACAGCGAGTGCGAAAAGCGCAGTCCACTCAGTCAACGGGTCGGGGACGAGTCGTTCTTCGACTCGCGTCGGGGACGCTGACGCCCGGTCCTGTTTGTCCAGCGGCGTCGCCGCGACGCTGGACTCGGACTCGCTGAGGAGACCAGCAGCGTACGCGTTCTGGTCGACGCCGTAGAACCCAGATTCGTCGAGTCTGACCTCGGGACCGGTTACGGTTCCGCTCGGCGTCTGGACCGACTGGTTCACCCCGACTGTGAGCGACCCACCGGTTTCCCGGTTCAGTTCGGCGAGCGTCGGTCGTCCGGCGAGGTGGAAGACGGCGCGCTTCCAGAAGACCGGGTACTGGTAGTTGTACTTGAACGCCGACTCGTCTTGGATGAACCCGTAGTACAGCAGTCGGCCCGCGCCCCGGTCGGAAACGGCGACGAGCGGCGACCCGTCGCTCGCGGTGACGAGCGCCTCACCCTCGCGTACCTCGCCGACGTGGTACCTGCTCGGCGGCGGGAACGTAATTCCCTTCGTGAGTTGGTGGTCGGAGACGGTTCCGATAGTCGGGTTCGCCTTCATGTGGTCCGATTCGAGCAAGAGCAGGTTCCCGTACTCGGGCATCTCCGTTTGGGCCTGCACCGCGACGCCGCCGCCGTTCTCGACGACTTCGCGTCCGGCGTCGAGGTTGCCCGCGAGCAGACGCTTGCGGTCCACGTTGCTGTAGATGATAACGTCGTACTCCGGCGTGACACTCGTCGGCGGATTATCGACCGTCAGCGACACCTCGGGGATGACCGAGAGCGCGGCCGTGAGGAATCGGTTCTCGTCGTTCGTGAGGACGAGTACGTCGATTAACTGGTCTTTCGGGGCGGCCACCGGGAGTTTGTCGTCGGTGGGGAAGTCGTCACCCGGCGAGAGAGAGACGCGGCCCCCACCTGCTGGAACCGGGAACGTCGCGGTACTCACGTCACCTGCTCCGAGCGTCACCTGTCGGGAGACACCCGCGAGTGAGACTGTCCGCGTCACCTCCGAGTCGCCGTAATTCTTCACCGTCACCGTGACGTTCGGCCCGGTAAAGCGCCGGTCGATGATACCGACGTTGGCGTCGCCACCACCGCTGAACTGCCGAAGGTCGACGACGATGTCACGGGCGCGCGCTTCGCGAACCGCATCTTGCCACGGTGAGTCGTCGGCGAAGTCGCTGAGGACGACGATTCGCGCATCGTTCCCAGCGACGGCGGCGGCCGTGGTGATAGCGGACCGGAGGTCCCCCGGTGCGGCAGTCACAGAGAGACCATCGAGCGTCGACCGGGCGTCGGTCGCGCTGCCGCGGCGGAGCGCAACGTCAGCGTTGGACCCGGCGACGACCACCGAAGTCGTTCCAGTCACCTCGTTTCGGGCGGCGTCGAGGGCCTTCTGAAAGCGCGTGCCACCGCCGTCTTTGACTCCCATGCTCGCGCTGGCATCGACCACCAGTACCGTTTCGGACACCGTCTCCGATTCCGGGACGAGAACGTACGGCGTCGCGAGCGACCCGACCAGCGCGAGAATAGCGAGCAGTTGCACGAGCAAGAGGAGGTTCCGAAGGAGTCTGTCGAAGACAGGATTCGACGCGTTTCGACCCGCCGTATCTGCGAGAAACTGGAACGTCGGGAGCGTCCGACGAACCGGTTCTGGGCGCAGAAAGTAGAGGAGAATGAGGGGGACTGCCCCGAGGAGGGCGACCAACCCCAACGGAAACAGAAAGAATTCGTCGAGGACCATGCGGATTCCGTGGACCCCGTAGGTGAAGGATGTTTCCCTATGAGTGACACGTTCACAGAAATGGAACTGTGTTCCGAGAGCCACTATCCCGAAACAGCTATGCTCCACGGACATATTTGTGTCAAATCTAACTACGACAATGCATAACAATGCTCTTGATTCATAATTCGACAATATTTTATGCTCCAAAGTAATTCATCGAGGTACGATGGGAACTGACAGATACACGCCGCGGTCCTACGACGACATCTCACCGGAGACGCGCCCGACGTTCGCACAGGCGCTCATCCCGGTGATTGGGCTCGTCGCCTTCCTCGGCATCGGGTCGGCACTTTTGAAACTCGACCCGCACATCCCGCTCGTCTGGAGTATCGCGCTCGTCGGTCTCCTCGGCCGGTACGTCTGGGGGTACACGTGGAACGACCTCTACGACGGTATCGACCGCAGTCTCTCGATGGGCCTGCAGGCGCTTCTCATCCTGTTTACAATCTACGGCGTCGTCTCGACGTGGGTCGCCGCAGGGACGATTCCGACGCTGATGTCCTACGGCCTCGACCTGCTGTCGCCGCAGGTATTCCTCCCGGCGACTGCAATCCTCGTCGGTCTCACCACCTTCGCCATCGGGTCGTCGTGGACGGCCGTCGGTACACTTGGCGTCGCCTTCATCGGCATCGGCTCCGGTCTCGGCGTCCCCGAACCGATGACCGCCGGTGCCATCCTCACCGGCGCGTACGCGGGTGACAAGCAGTCGCCGCTTTCGGACACGACGAACCTCGCTGCTGCCGTTACCAACACCGACCTGTACGACCACATCCGGGCGATGCGAACCGGGACGCTCGTCGCGTTCGGACTCTCTGTCGTCGGGTTTGCCCTGTTAGGGCTGGGCTTTTCCGGTGCCATCCCCGCTGGCCAAATCACCGAGATTCAGACCGCGCTCGCCTCTTCGTACAATATCACGCTCCTTGCGTTCCTCCCGCTCGTCGTGACCTTCGGCCTCGCCGCCGCTGGCTACCCGGCGCTGACCGTCCTCCTCGCGGGGGCGTTCGCGGGTGCCTTCACGAGCGTCCTCGTGCAAGGGACGGCCTTCGTCGATGCGTGGCAGGTTTTCATGAGCGGCACTGCCCCCGAAACCGGCTCCGAACTGGTCAATAGTCTCCTGGCCTCCGGGGGCGTCTCCGGGTCCGGATGGACTATCGCCATCGTCGTTGCCGCCCTCACGCTCGGTGGGCTTCTCGAACAGACAGGCGTCCTCGCCGTCCTCGCACACCGCCTCGAACAGGGCGTCAAAAACACCGGGTCGCTCGTGGCGGCAACCGGCATCTCCGCGATTCTAACTAACGCACTGACCGCCCAGCAATACATGAGCATCGTCGTCCCCGGCATGACGCTCCGCAACACCTACGAGGAGTTCGACCTCGACACCTCGGACCTCTCGCAGGCCATCGAATCCGCAGGCACGCCGACGGGCGCGTTGTTCCCGTGGCACGCGGGCGGCGCGTACATGTCCGGCGTCCTTGGCGTCGCCACACTCTCGTACGCCCCCTACTACCTGTTCGGATACCTCTCACCGCTCGTGCTTTTCACCTTCGTCGTCGCAGGTATCGGCTTCACCGGGTCTGCGACGAACGCGAGCGACCCGTCTGTGAGTCCCGCGGACGACTGAAGAAAACGGCCGGTACTCGCGCCTCCGCCTTCGGGCGTCCAACCCGGCTCAGCCGGACCTCGCAATCGGATGGAAACGACTCGGTGGCCATCCGGGAGCTATTCAGATATTATCAAATTAGATGATTACCCCGAAAGGTATTACTGGTATTTCTCCGGTAGTCAAATCAGTCTTACACCGACTGGCTATGGATACTCCCCGAGAGCGCGAGAAACACTTCGACCAGGTCCAGGAGATTGCCGACATCGGGAGTTGGCACTTAGACCTGTGCGAAAACACGCTTCACTGGTCGAAGAAGTGCTATCGCATCTTCGGGGTGTCACAGGACACGTCGATGACCTTCGAGCGGTTTCTGAGTTTGGTCCATCCCGACGACCGGGCGTACGTCGAATCGGAGTGGAACGCCGCGCTCGAAGGCGGACCATACGATATCGAACACAGAATCGTGGTCGATGGCGAGACGAGGTGGGTCCGCGAACGCGGGGAACTCGAATATGACTCCGACGGGAATCCAGTGAGTGGCATCGGGGTCGTCATGGACATCACCGAGCAAAAAGCACGCGAACGACTGGTACAGGAGCAAAAACAGCGGTACCAATCGCTTTTCAACAGCATCCGGGACACGATTCTGGTCGTCGACGCCGACAGGAAAATCGTCGATAGCAACCCCGCATTCACCGCCCTGTTCGGGTACGAACGCGACGAGGTACTCGGAAAATCTGTCCGTATCATCTATGCCGACACCGAGGAGTACGCGGAGGTTGGCGCGCAACTCGAAGCGAACACGAATACGCACATCACGGGGACGATTCAGTGTCGAAAGCGGTCTGGACAGGAGTTCCCCGCCGAGGCGACCATCGTCAGACGGACGAACGCAGACGGAGAGACACTCGGCTTCGTCGGCGTCATTCGGGATCTCTCTGAACAAGAAGATAGGCTCCAGCAGATGAAGGTCATCGACCGAGTGCTTCGGCACAACTTGCGGAACGACCTGAACGTCGTTCAGGGAACCGCCGAAACGATGCTCGAAGCGGAGGCGAATACGCTTGGCCCCGACGCGAAGACGATTCGCGACACGAGCGAGCGACTGTTGGACACCGCACAGAAGTGGCGTCGAATCACGTCGTTCCTCGCTGACCCGCCGTCGTGCGAGACTACCGATATCGGTGCAGTCGTGGACGCGGCCGCCTCGCGCATCCAACGAAAACACCCGACTGCGAATATCGTCGTCGAGTATCCGGAGCGTTGTACGGTCGTCGCCACGAAGGCAATCGGCGAAGCCATCGAGGAACTCATCGAAAATGCGGTCGTCCACTCGCGGCGAGCGGCGACGAGCGTCGAGATTCAAGTCGAGTGCCAAGATACCGTGGTCGAAATTCAGGTTGCCGACGACGGGCCGCCAATCCCCGAGATGGAGCGAAAGGTGTTGACACGCGAAGAGGAAATCGAGCCGCTGTACCACGGCAGTGGGCTGGGTCTCTGGCTAGTCAATCTGATTGTGCGCCAGTCAGACGGGATATTACGGTTCGACGAGAACGGCCCGTCCGGGAACGTCGTCACTATTCAATTACCACTCGATTGAGTCGCAAACGCGGCGAGAACGCAGTGTCGGGAGCGACTGCGAAACGGACGCCGCGAAAAGACCGTGACGCGTCTGGAGACTATTCGACCGCCGAGCGGAGCGCCCGAACCGCTTCGAGAACGGCCGACCACTGTTCGACAGTGCCCGGAATGTCGTCGCGGTCGAGACGGCTGTCGATGACGGTGCGGGCTTCGTGCGGGTCGTTCACGTTCTCGAATCGGATCTCGCCACCACCGGCCGCCTCGGCGGAGATGGTCCCGTAGCCGAACATCGACCCGGTGACACTCTGTGAGAGTGTACTGTTCTGAATGCGGTCGAGAGAAACGCGCCGAACTGTTCGTGAGAAAACGCCGGACTTCCGGTAGAGTGCGTCGTCGGTGACGACGTACCGAGTATTGGTCACTCGGAGGTACGCGCCAATCGGTGCTGCCAGTCCGAGGACTCCGACGGAGACGAAAAGCAGTTGGTCCTGAACCACCGCGACGGCGACGGACCCCGCGAAGATGACCACGGCGGCGACGACGGCCGGGATAATCGTCTGTATACGCGGTCGTCCGTCCCAGACGATGGTCTCGTCCGTCTCGTCGCCGAGCCACTCGAATTTGGTCATCGGTCGTCAGTCACCGAGGGGTCGAACTCGAATTCGGTCGGTTCGAGCGGGTCCAACTGGTCGTCCGTGTGCTCGGCGTCTGTATCTGACGACTGTTCGAAGGTTTCGTCGGTCGTCTCCACTGCGTCAGTGTCGGACGACTGCTCCCACGGCGGAGTGTCGTCGTCTTTCGTTGTCGAAGTCGTATCGTCACCGTCGGTCGGCGAGGAGGTTGCGTCACCGTTGACCCCCGAGGGAGTGTCGTCGCCTTCGACCGCCGAGGTGGTTGCGTCACCATCGACCGCCGATGAAGTCGCGGTATCTTCAACAGCCTCGCGAATGGCGCGGAGTTCCGACAGGATGTCGTCGAGAACGGCCGCCTTCCCCTTCTCACCGGTGTCTCCCTTCCGGTGGCGCTTGAGTCGCTCGTTGACCTGACTCTGAAGCGACTGGGGTTCGGCTACGTCCTGAAAGCTCATCTCGACGCCGCTCCCGCCTGCGGTGCTGATGTCGACCGTTCCGTAGCCGAACTGTGCGCCGAAGAACGTCTGACTGTAGGACGTATCCTGCACCTTGTCGAACTCGATACGCTGGACACTCCGAGAGAAGACGCCCGTCTTCTTGTAGAGCGCCTGGCTGGTGACGACGTAGTTCGTGTTCTTGAACGAGAGGTACGACCCTACGAGAAGCGGGATACCGACGATTACGAGCGAAAGCGGAATCCCGACGATGAGTGCGGGCACCAGACTGTACGGGTGTGGCGTGTCCGCCCAGAGAACCTCCTCGTCGTCGTCGAGGGTGAGCCAATCGAATTCTGTCTCCATAGATGATACGTTTAACCAAGGAGATGGATAGATGTTCCGCAGACGCTATTTTTGCCCCCAACGAGACGACCCATTGTCACGACAATCCGGTCCGGTTGGGTAAACCATTTCAATGATGCCTGCAACGGAGTGGCCATGGACAAGCGGTCACTGCTCGACCTGCTGCGTCGCGACGCTCGTGAGAGTGTAGACGACATTGCCCGACAACTGGGCGCAGACGCCGAGGCAGTGGCAGCAGCGCTCGAGGAACTCGAAGCCGATGGGGCCATCCGGGGCTACCAAGCCGTCGTAGACTGGGACCGCGTCGAGGACGAGCACGTCCGCGCGCAAGTCGAAGTCGACGTCGAACTCGACCGTGAGACGGGGTACGAAGAGATTGCCACCCGTATCGCGCGGTTCCCGGAAGTCGCCACGCTCAGACTCGTCTCCGGAACCTACGACTTCTTCATCGAAGTCGAAGGCGAGTCGATGCACGACGTGTCGAACTTCGTCTCCGAGCGCATCGCCCCCATCCCGGAGGTCACCAAGACGGTGACGCACTTCGTGATGGACTCCTACAAGGAGGAGGGCATCGAACTCGGTGACGGTGACGACGACGACCGTCTCTCCGTGTCACCATGACGCTCGGCGACCACCTCTCCGAACGCGTCGAACAGGTGCCGCCGTCGGGTATCCGCCGGTTCTTCGAACTCGCCGAGGAAGTAGACGATGTCATCTCCCTCGGTGTCGGCGAACCGGACTTCTCGGCCCCGTGGGCCGCGCGAACTGCTGCCATCGACTCGCTCGAACGCGGGAAGACCTCCTACACGTCGAACCGCGGGATGCGCGAACTCCGCGAGGCCATCTCGGAGCGCGTCACCCGGTACGGACAGGAGTACGACCCCGAAGACGAGATTATCGTCACCACGGGCGCAAGCGAAGCGGTTGACCTCGCCTTCCGGGCGTTCGTCAACCCGGGAGATACTGTTGCCATCCCACAACCGTCGTACATCTCGTACACGCCGGGTGCAATCTTCGCTGGCGGCGACCCCCTGCCGGTTCCGACCCATGCCGAAGACGAGTTCAAACTGACGCCGGAGGCGTTGGAGGCCGCGGGTGCCGACGAGGCCGACGTGCTGGTCCTCTGTTACCCGAACAACCCGACCGGCGCGGTGATGACCGACGACGAACTCGCCGATGTTGCCGAGTTCGTCCGGGAGCACGACCTCATCGTCCTCTCGGACGAAATATACGCCGACCTCCGATACGAAGACGAACACGCCTCCATCGCCACCCATCCGGGGATGCGCGAGCGAACCATCGTCTTCAACGGATTTTCGAAGGCGTACGCGATGACCGGCCTGCGCCTCGGTTACGCGATGGGACCACCCGAGGCCATCGACGCGATGAACAAGGTCCACCAGTACGCGATGCTCTCTGCCCCGACGACCGCCCAGTACGCCGCGCTCGAAGCGCTACGGTCGTGTGACGACGCCGTCGAAGAGATGCGCAGCGAATACGACCGCCGCCGTCGGTTCGTCCTCGCACGGTTCGAGGAGATGGGGATGGACTGTTTCGAAGCGAAAGGCGCGTTCTACGTCTTCCCGAAGGTTCCCGACGGCGACGACGAGGCGTTCGCCGAAGGACTCCTCGAAGAACAGAACGTCGCGCTCGTGCCCGGAAGCGTCTTCGGGTCGGGTGGTGAAGGCCACCTCCGCGTCTCGTACGCGACGAGCATGAAGGAGCTGCGCGTGGCGATGAACCGAATCGAAGCGTACGTCTCGAACTCGTAACTCGCGTCGATTCGGTTCGGTAGCACCTCGTTTTTGAGTTTTTCTCGTGTGCGAAGGCTTGACACTCTTCGGGCACGTACGTTCAGGCATGTACGACGAGATACTGCTCCCAGTCGACGGGAGTCCGGCGTCGGAACAAGCCATCCCTCACGTGTTCGGCTTCGCCGAAATGTATGAGTCCCGGGTCCATGTGCTGTTCGTCGCGGATACCGAACACGACGGCGTCGGCGGCATCGTCGGCGGTGAAGTCCTCGCCACACTCGAACAAGAGGGACAGAAACTCGTCGATGGAATCGTCGAGCGTGCTCGGAATCGCGATATCGACGCTGTTGGAACTGTCGAGAAGGGTTCTCCACACAAGGCGATACTCGACTACATCGCAGACAACGACATCGATGTCGTCATGATGGCTACCCACGGTCGGACGGGAATCGAGCGAGTGCTGCTCGGAAGCGTAACCGAACGCGTCGTCCGTACGTCGCCCGTCCCCGTGTTGACGGTGCGGGAAGCAGTGTAGCCGCGCTCTACGAGTAACACTTGAGCGACGAGCCCTCGTCGTACAGCCATCCTAACACCGCGTATTGAAGGGCTACCGCAAGTGAATACCACTCCGTTATTTTTGAATGTACCGTAACGATTATGTTTGTTGAAATTACTGTTCGAGAGAACAACACGCAAAGTATTATTAAATATGGTTTCGTCGTCCAACATGAATGGTGTCGGGAGGAAACACAGACACGACTCTCGCTGACAATACATCCGAGTTCCAACTCGGATTAGAGGCGCTCAAACAGCGAGGGAGCGCACTGTTAGTCGTTGGTTCCGTCCCGACCGAACTGTACGCCAGGGCGTCCAAGCAGATGCTCGGCGCACCCGACGAGTCGCGACGCCGTCTCCTCGTGCTGAACAGCACGTCTGCTGTCGAGAAGCGACTCCACCCGTCTATCGAACGCTCAACAGAGTGGACACGAACGGTTCGGTACACAGCACTTTCCAGGGGCGCTGCAGCGGCTAATTCACACGAACCGTCGTTAATCACGGAGTCCTGCGAGCGCCACGTCAGCGGCGCGATGGGTCAACTCGGTTCCGAGGTTTCGAAAGACATCGACGAGTTCGACACGCTCGCAGGTGGGTTGGACCCCGCCGAACTCCGCGTCGCGTTCGATTGCCTTCCAACACTCCTTTCGGAGTACGACGAAGAACAGGTCTTTCGGTTCCTCCACGTGTTGACGACTCACGTCCGCTCGCGACGAGGGATGATTCACGTGTGGTCTCCCGGTGAGCGGGACGACGTGATAAATCGGACACTCGCGCCGCTTTTCGACGCGGTTGTCGAGTTGAAAGTCGATGGGACCGAAGCCAGCCAGCGGTGGCATCTCAATAACGTCGATGTATCGTCAGGCTGGTTCTTACTGAATCGCTGAGAGTCAACCCACCAATACGTTTTTCACTTGAATCAGGACATATACTAACAATGGTACAGTCCGGGCTCGACGAGCAGTCTGATACTCCCTCTAACTTGGAAGTTGGATTTTCACTTCCGCCCAAAGGGACTGGTTTAGTCGTTCGGGACCACATCGAGCGACATCAGTTCGTGTTACGAACACCAACGCCAGTCACCCCGACTCTGGCGGACGAAACCCGATTCTGGTTTCCGACGGATGCGGCCGTTTGTATCGAGACCAGTGGGTTCGAGACCACCGGCCCGAGAGAGATTATTGTCAGAGACAGTTTCGGGACGATGGTCGCACAGGCAGGCCACGGCGAGGACATCGAACTCGAAGCAGGAACCTACAGTCTGGAACTGTTCACCTCGGTAAAGGCGTACATTCAGGTAACGTCGTCGCTCCGTATCGAAGCGAACACCGACCGAACGAAGGTCGAGTTCTCGGACGAAGTTCCGGTCTACGTCGGTGCGCGGTCGTACCACCGCAGTCCCGCTGCGACCATTACGACCACCGACGACCCACGCGACCTGATGCGTGCAATTTCGACGTTCGGGTCGGCGTTGAAGACGACGAGCGTCGAGCGGTCGTACCCAACCTTACGAGGCCATCCTCCGCTCTTGGAAGTCGGAGATAAACTCGACATCCCTACTGGCATCGAACCACCGGACACCGGTGTCGTCATCGAGGTACCGCCGAAACTTGAGTACATCGTAGTCGCAGCCCCGCTGGTGTATTACCTCGGCGCGAAACTTGAACCAGGGCAGACTCCGCGAATCGTCTCGGACGATTTCGTCCACGAACTCGATACTCCACAGGGGTTCGAAGCCGAAGTCGAACGGGTCCTCAAGCAGACGTTCTTCCTCGACTGTGTGACGCGGACGGAAGGCTACTACCAAGTCGACCTGCACGAACGGTCTGCCGTCGAGACGCGAACTGACCTCGACTTTACGGAGTTATACCACGCCGACTCCGGAGAACGCCTCGGGTCGTACCTCGAAATCTCGTTCGACACGCTTTCGGACCTGATGCCAGAGTGGAAGTTGACGACCCACGTCCAACCACGGTCCTCGAGTCTGGAACTCCTCCCGTTCGTCACGGACGACCTGGCAGTCGTGAAGACGCCGCAGGTACGGACCGTCACGGCGGACGAATTCGTGGCCGAATCGGTGAACGATTTCTTGCGTGACGAAACGTTCACCCGAAGCACCTCCACATCGTCGGACCCGGTTCAAGATACGTTTATCAAGCCCGAGCGTGCGGAGTCGGCGGAACAAGCGTGGATTGGTGACGGTGCGCCAGTCGGAGCGAGTAAACCGACGCGGGAGGCGTACAAAAATCGACTCACGAGGACGGCGAAAGAGGGGGCCATCGATATCGTCGTCGTCTGCAACGACCCCGAGATGAGTACCGAGGGAGATGTCGTCGACGAAGTATACGGGTCGAGAGCGGAGCTACCGTTCGACGTTACCTACCACGAGCAGTTGACCACCGACGAACTGCAACAGGTGTTGTCCGAGTCCAACGACTTCCTCCACTACGTCGGACACATCGACGACGACGGGTTCGAATGTGCCGATGGAAAGTTAGACGCGAAAGCCGTCGATTCAACCGGTGCGGACGCGTTCTTGCTGAACGCCTGCCGTTCGTACGAACAGGGTCTCTCGCTCATCGACTCCGGGTCTATCGGTGGTATCGTAACGCTTGACGACGTGTTAAATGTGAGTGCGGTCGAAGTTGGCGGCGTCCTCGCGCAGCTCCTGAACATGGGCTTTCCGCTTCAGACTGCGCTGAACGTGGTCCAACGAAACTCCGATATCAACCAACCGTACACGATTGTCGGCGACGGAGAGGTCTCTATCTCTCAGACAGCCAGCGGGATGGCAACGATTTGTGAGGTCGAAACTGTCGACAAGTGTTACGAACTCACGTTCAAGACCTACCCGACTGTCGAGAGTAACATCGGTGCGCTCGTCAAACCAGCAGTCGCTCACAACGACGAACACTACTTGCTCTCGTCTGACGAGGCCGTCTTCGAACTAGACAGAGAAGAACTGGAACACTTCCTCCAACTGGAACAGACTCCTGTGTTTTACCGGAGCGAACTATACTGGGGCTGTGAATTCTTAGATAGCGTCTAGGGACCGGAAATGTACGTTGCATTCCCAGCGGCCACACTCCCCGCCTGCGAAAGCAGGAGAATCAACGTGAACAGTGCACCCATCATACGGGGGTTCTGACGAAGGTACGACGCCATCGAGTTGGTGTTGTCGGACATGTACACTTCGTTCGAGGAGCGGCTACGAATTATATATTTTCGTGTAATTCTGATATGAAATTAACTTAATTAAGTAACAATTTGATAGAATGTATGTTGAGGATGACACTCAAACGCGGCTAATCGTCAAAAAACGGGAGAAAAACCGCGAATCAGTTCCCGGATCGTTATCGGTCGACCGGTCTACGAGTCGTTCGAGTCGGCGGCGTCACCGATGTCACGGTAGACTGCCGTGACGCCTTTGCTCTCGTCGAGTTGTCCGAGTGTCTCGTCGAGTTCCGCGCGCAGTTTGTTGAGTTCTTCGGTGAGTTTCTGGTACTCCTCGTTGTCTTTGAGTGTCGCTTCGTCCTTCTCCGACTCGAGCAGGGCCTTCTTGGACGCGAGAGAAAAGAGGTCCTGAATGCCTGCGTCGTAGTCGTTTCGCAAGAGGAGGTTCGAAACGGTCTCGGTCAACGCCTCGCGAGAGACTGGTTTCACGAGGTAATCGTCGAAGCCCATGGCGATGATGTCGAAGTCGGGTTCGACAGCAGTCACCATCGCGACGCGGCACTCGAAGCCACGGTCGCGGATTTCGGCGAGGGCTTCGTCTCCCGAGAGGTCGGGCATCCGACGGTCGAGGAGAACAACGTTGACCTCGTTGTCGAGTTTCTCAAGGGCTTCGCGACCACCGTAAGCGACACGGACACGATAGTCGTTCCTAAGCCAGGTTGCGTACAAATCGGCGAGGTCCGGCTCATCTTCGACGATGAGCACGAGAGGCTGTTCATCACTCATTGGTAGCTCAGTGGTGTTCCGGGAACACTCACGAAACTGAATGTCGCGCGGTGGTATATCAAAATACCCCTTGTCAGTCGTGGTGTCCTGAACAGTTTCGTACGAAATATGTGGTCTGCGTGTTGTTATACATTTCGGCGATTGAGACTGTTCAAGAAATAACCTCGATGGTGATGCGGTTCGCCTCGACATCTTCGAGAACGGCACCCCATCCGCCGACGGAGTACGTTCCATCGTCTGTTTCGACCGTTATGCAGACCTGTCCGGCGAGTTTTGAGAACGAAAGCGAGCCCTCTGGCTCCGAGATCGCCGTGTAGTGAAGGTCGGTCACTTCTCCGGTGAACTCGATTGGCTCGCGGCTCTCAGTCTCATACCCGATAATGTTCGTGACGATGCGGTTCCCGTTTCCGAGCAACGGCTTGGCGTCCTGAACGAAGTTCCTGATGTCCGAGTAGACGATTGGTGGTTCGTCCGTCTGTGTCGAATAGACGACGTCCCAGACCTCCCAGAGAGCTGTCTGGAAGTACCAGTGGAACACGTACGTCATCGTGTAGTCGTCGACGAGGACACCGTACTGGTTGACCGAGTGGGCGTGAGGAGCGAAGCACGCTCCGGTCCTGTCGACGAGGGCGACGAACGGTGTCGGGAGCGTTCTGTGGCGGACTTCCGTCGCGACGCCCTCGTAGGTCTTCTCGCTTAGCTCCTCTAGTTGGCCCCCTCGCTCCGGGTGAAGCGACACTTTCACCAACGCGCCGTTGTCGAACGCCTGCGTCAACGCGGGCCGGAGCGATTCGAACTGTTCTGAGGTGACAGAGACCTGCACCTCGCTCGTTGCATTCCGAATGAGTTCCTCAGCGCGGTTAAACACCGTCTCGAACCGCTTTACGATACTCAGCATATGGCGGTCGACAGACGGTTGTTGCCAGCGAGTTTCTATCTCGGATGCGGCCTCGTCGAGTTGCGTCGCCCGAGCCTTGAGGTCCTCCATGACCGACTCCGGATTGCACGCGCGTGCGTGAAGGCTGTCCTGTTCGTACGTTTCGATATACCCGTTTGCTTCGAGGTCGCGGAGAACGTCGTATATGCGTGCCGTCGGAACGGCACACGCGTCGGCTAACTCCGTCGCACTTGCTGCCCCTAATTGAAGAAGTGCAACGTATGCCTCTGCCTGATACTGTGATAACCCAGCGTTTCGAAGCGCGGTGCGAAGCTCCGCGGAATCCATCGCTCTGTAGATGCAAGGTATGCTTCCCTATTAATCATCCTCTATGACTTCGTCTGCGCGCAGAGCACACACGACACATGTGTACTGTATACACGGAGATTGTGTCGATTGGAAATGTGTATAGAACGTCAATAATGTAGTCCATGCATGAGCAACCCACCGGCGACGACCGTTCTCCTCCCGACGATTCGGTGGACGGATGCGTGCGACGAGGTCGCCGACCAACTCGGTCCGGGAGACGAACTGCTCGTCGTCTGCGACGACGAGTCGGACCCCGTCACAAAGCGGAGCGGCAGTTTGCCGGACGGGGTTCGAATCGTGAAAGCCGGAGAACCGGAGGGGTGCTCCGGGAAGGCGAATGCGATTATCGCAGGTATGCGCGAAGCCAAACACGACCGCATCGTCTGGACGGACGACGACTTCTATCACCCACCAGACTGGCTGGCGGAGCTACACGTCGCTTACGAGGAACACGGACCGGTCACCGAGATGCCGTTCTTCGTCGGCCGCGACCCGCTCTCGATGCTCCTCGAACCGGTTTACGCGGTCGGCGGGACGCTCAGCGTCTACGCCGACGACATCGTCTGGGGCGGCGCGGTGCTGTTCGAACGGTCGGACCTCGACATCGACGCATTCTTCGCCGACCTTCGGCGCACGGTGAGCGACGACGGAATACTCACCGAACACCTCGACGTAACGCCGCTTCGACGCACACGGCGCGTTCCAGTCGGCGGGTCGATTCGCGACACGCTCGAACGGCACGTCCGATTCACGCAAATCGTTCGCTATCACGACCCGAAGGGGATGGTCGTGATGGTCCTCCTCGCAACGCTCGTCTCGGTTGGGGCTGTCGCGTTCCCGCTTCCTGCCCTCGTGCTCTTGACGCTCTTCCAACTGGGACTCTACGCTGCCGTCGGTGAGCCTCGGTGGACGTTCCTTCTGGCGTACCCTGCAATACTCGCACAGATCCCGCTGTTCCTGTACGGGCTGGCGCGTCGGACCTTCGTCTGGGGCGGCCGTCGCTACCGCTGGCGCACGAAGTTCGACGTGGAGGTCGTCTCCTGAAGATGGCGTTCCTCGATGGAATTTCGAACGCCGAGGTGTTCCGAGAAATCGAACGCGAGATGCGTGCGTGGGTTGGCGACGACTCGTCGGGCCACGACCTCGACCACGCTTGGCGCGTCTTCAACGTCGGCGTGAAGATTGCCGAACGGGAGGACGCAGATTGCGACATCGTCGGCGCGGGAGCACTCACACACGACATTCACCGGTCGATGGGCGAAGATGGAGAATACGTCCCACCAGCGGATTCGCTTCCTGCGGTTCGGTCGGTCCTCGAAGCGACCGCGTTTCCCGACGAGAAGATACCTGCCGTACTCCACTGCGTCGAGGTTCACGAGGAATACGAGTTCGACGGCGGCGAGAACCCCGCGGAGACGACGGAGGCACTCGTTCTGCAGGATGCCGACAATCTCGACGCCATCGGTGCGGTCGGTATCGCACGCAACTTCGCCTTCACGGGCGTCGTCGGGAATCGCCTGTGGGCACCCGACACGGACGAGTATTCGGGCCTCGGCCACTTCGACGATAAGTTGCTTCATCTCAAAGACGAGATGAACACGGCGGCCGCGCGGGCGGTTGCCGAAGAGCGGCACGCCTTCCTCGTGGAATTCGCGGAGCGATTCACAGAAGAGTGGTACGGAAATCGGTAGTCGACGGACGCTACGGAGAAGATAGTGACCGTCCCGAAAGCGGTGTAGAGAGCGTTCTGAGCGTCGAGTCCAACAAAAGGTGACGAACGCGAACGCGTTCCTGCGACGTTATTCGTGCGGGCTGTAGTTCGGCGCTTCGTCGGTAATCATCACGTCGTGGGGGTGGCCTTCGGTCTGGCCAGCGGCGGAGACGCGAACGAAGCGTGCGTGTTCCTTGACGGCCGGAATCGTCTCAGCACCGACGTAGCCCATGCCGGACTGCATGCCGCCGACGAGTTGGTGGAGTTCAGAGGCGAGCGAGCCCTTGTACGGCGTCGCGGCCTCGACACCTTCGGGGACGTACTCTTCGTCTTCGTTGTCTTCCTTGAGGTAGCGGTCGGCACCGCCGGACTGCATCGCACCGACAGAGCCCATGCCGCGGTACTGCTTGTACTTCTTGCCGTTCATCGTGATGACGCGGCCGGGAGCCTCGTCCGTGCCTGCGAAGTACGAACCGAGCATGACGGCGTCCGCACCGGCGGCGACGGCCTTGATGGCGTCGCCGGAGTAGCGGATGCCACCGTCGGCGATGACGGGGACGTCGTATTCTGCGGCGACATCGGCGACTTCCGCGACGGCCGTAATCTGGGGCATGCCGGACCCGGAAACGACGCGGGTCGTACAAATGGAACCGGGGCCGATACCGACCTTGATGCCATCTGCGAAGTCGACGATTTCCGCGGCCGCTTCGCGCGTGCCGACGTTACCGACGACGACGTCGGCCTCGACGGTCTCTTTGATTTCGCGGGCGGCGTCGATGACGTTGAGGTTGTGCGCGTGGGCGCAGTCGATGAAGATGACATCAGCACCGGCTTCGTCGGCCATCTGGGCGCGCTCGTCGTCGAACGGGCCGACGGCGACACCACAGACGAGGCGACCATCGTCGTCGCGAGCGGCGTTCTCGTGCTCGCGGCGCTGGAGGATGCCCTGCATCGTGACGAGACCGACGAGTCGGCTGTCGTCGTCGACGATGGGGACGCGCTCGATTTTGTGGTCGTACATGAGTTCGAGGGCGTCACGGGCGCTCACATCGCGCGTGGCCGTGATGACCTCGTCCGTCATCGCTTCGCGGACTTCGTCGGACTCGCCGACTTCGAGGTAGGGACGGATGTCCGTGCCCGAGATGATACCGAGCACGACATCGTCGTCACCGACGACAGGGGCACCGGAGACACCGGCACGCTCCATCATCTCGTCGACCTCGCTGATGGTCTGTTCAGGCTGCGCCGTGACCACGTCGTCGCGGCGGATGACGAGTTCGTCAGCGCGCTTGACCCGCTCTATCTCTTGGACCATCTGCGCTGCGTCCATGTTTCGGTGCAGAACACCGAGGCCGCCCTCGCGGGCCATCCCGATAGCCATCCGGCTTTCGGTGACGGTGTCCATCGCAGCAGAGAGAATCGGAATATTGAGTTCGACGTTCTTCGAGACGCGCGTCGAGACATCGGCGTCGTCAGGCTCGACCCGGCTTTCCATGGGTCGGAGCAGTACGTCGTCGAATGTGAGGGATTCGGGTACCCGGAGCTTCTCGGTGAAGGGTTCTTGGTCAGGAACGTCGTTCGCCATATCAAGCGTGGTCTCGGCGACAACAAAAGGGTTGCGAGATGGCACAGGCGTGCAGATGTTTGGCAAACCAACCGGATTAGATATACACAGGGATGTGTACCATCGATCTCTCCGACGCAGCACTTCGTGTCAGATTGTCACATTCTATCATGGGACAAGTCCGTCGTGAATAATCACCATATTCACGAACATGTACCATAATATCATAGGCCACGAGAGATATAGCCGAAGAATCATCGGCACTTTTTATAAAGGCTCCAAATAAGCCTATGTCTCGTGTGGTCGTGTCCCACACAACGTTTAATACTCCTGTCCGAAATTCGTTGTGTATGGACTCCACGTGTCCCGTTGCATCGCGTATTGCCGGTCAGATGAACCTCGACTCCGGCATTCTCTTTACACCGATGTGGCAGACATTTAAACGGGAGTTCAAACTTGGACGAAATGGACGGAACGTACGGAATCCACGTACGCCCCTGTCTGAATTGCGTCCTTATCGCCGCTTGGGCCATGGTCAAGGCCAATAACACGTAATGAGTGTCTCACGTCACCCAGTCGCCCTTCGTCTCGAGCAACAGGTAGGTGGTGCGACCCGGCTTCTCGCCACCGTCATGGCGCTCCCCCTCGTTGACGGAATCTTCCCCGCGCTCATCATCGCAGGCGCGTTGAATTCCGTCACGGGTATCATACAGACTGGTCTCCTCATCTTCGGTGGGTCGGCGACGGTCGCCGTCATCCTCGCGGAGATGGATGGCTCGCGCCGCGAGCAGCTCACGTCTATCCTGCTCCTCGGGGCGTTTCTCATCCCCGTGGCAGTCACCGAGGCTGCTATCGCGGAGACCATCGAGACGCTTCTCAACTTCGAGGTCTTCCACCGCTTCGCCGGACTGGTCATCCTGGCCATCGCCGCGAAGACGGCCTCCTCGAAGGTCGGCGAATATCTCCCGTCACCCAGTGTCATCATCGGTCTCGGTCTCGTTGCCAGCTTCAACCCCGAGGGTGCTGCCCTCGTCGTCAGCCCCGACCCGTCGCGCCTCATCCACGCGGGTGCGGCCGCTGGTACCGGCGTCGGCTTCGCCGGTGCGGTGGCTATCTTCGCCCCGCGGCTCCGCGGCAACGTCGATATCGACCTGTTCCGCTTCGGGAGTTCCGTCGCGCTCGGCATGCTGGCCCTCGACGTTCTCGGCCTGATGCCGACGCAAGCGCCCGTCGCGCTCGGCGTCCTCGGTGTCACGGCGCTGTTCGCCTTCGACCCCGGCAGCAGCCCGGACGTCGACGTTGCAGACGACGCCGCGGTCGATACCGAGTTCGACGACGAACCCACGGTCGACGCACACGCACCCGCGTCGGTCGACAGCGCAGTCGCCGACGGTGGTGACGATGTCGCAGACGACGCTGGCGACGTGGTCGGTGCCGACGTCTCTGACGCGGCCGAAGATTCGCCCGAACCGGGATACGGCTATCCCGGTGAGGACGAGTCCCGCGCGCCGTGGCTGTAATCGGCCTGCTGCATTCCACTCGCCTCGTCTTTTTCCACCTGCGCGTCGAATCGCCAGCGTATGCGCCGAACTTTCGACATCCAGACCGAACGGCGTCTCCAGGCTATCGACATCACACAGCAGGTCTCCGACGCGCTCCCCGCTGACGCCGACGGGGTCTGTACCGTCTTTTCGCGCCACACCACCGCGGGCGTCTGCGTCAACGAAGCTGAGTCGCGCCTGCTCGGCGATATCGAAACGATGCTCGCCGACAGCGTGCCCGACGACGGCTGGGACCACGACGCACTGGACGGCAACGCCGACTCCCATCTCCGGGCGCTCCTCGTCGGCAACGGTGTCTCGATTCCTGTCGTCGACGGCGACGTAGACCTCGGGCGCTGGCAGTCGGTCCTCCTCGTCGAGTGTGACGGCCCGCGGACGCGAACTGTGACCGTGGCGATGCCGTGAGTGTGACGCAGTGCCGGAGGGCTTACTTACCTCGGAGCGTTTCGTCGGGACATGAGCAACCGCGTCGTACAAGGGCGGATGGTGACCCCGGAGACGCTCGCCGAACTCGTCGAAGGCGAGCGCCCGATGGAGGCCGAAGCGATTCAGGACGCCGACTTCGACTGCCCGGAGTGTGGAGAAAACGTCATTTCCGTCGGCTACATGCCAAGTATCACGGAATTCGTGACTGCCTACAAGTGCCAAGAGTGCGACTGGGCGGACGACGACCGCGACGAATAGGGCGCGTAGAATGCCTGTACCCTCTGTTTTTCGGTATTGGAGGGAGAAATGAAATGACCGAACGACGGGCCAATACGGTTCGATTGAACCAACAGAATGAAGAACGAAACGCCGATTACGAGGAGTTTGAGGCTTCAGGCGGAGGGACTCGATGATCACGTCGAATCCCGACCGCGACAATCTCGAATCAGACGCTGAAACGGCCCAAATCGACGGGATACCGCTCGTCTCCGAACCATCGCGCGAACGCCTCACGACAGCGCTACGGCCCGTACAACTCGTCTGGCGGGTTGGGGGAGTCGTCTCTCCCTCGTCGGTGTCGAGGGCGCAGTTCGTCGCTTTGGACTGCCCCGATCATCACTACGGTGATGACCGGAGACAACCTCTGTTGTACCGCCGAAAAAATAGGGGCGAGTCGCATTACTCTCCGGGCGGTTCGACGACGCCAAGTTGTTGCATCATTCCGAGCTGGTCGGGCTGGATCCACCGCTCGACGACCTTCCCATCCTGCAGGCGTAGGAACGCGAACACGGGGAACTCAACCTCCCGACCAGCCGGTTCGATCCCCATGAACTCGCCCTCATGGGTCGCACGCCACGTAACCCGGGCGGCGACGGTATCCTCCTCCGCGATTACGTCCTCGACGGTCACTTCGAGGTCCGGGAACGCGGTCTGAAGCTGTTTAAACTGCTCTTTAGCCGCTTCACGCCCACGCATCTCCCCGAACGGGGCAGGAAGGTGGTCGATCAGGTCCTCGGCGAATATCTCGTCCATGAGGTCGATGTTACCCTCGCTCGCCACCTCCTCGGGAATCCGACGGACGATTTGCTTGTTCTCCTCAGGCGTGGTTGCTGGTGCCATTAGCTTCTCCTCTGGCGCGCCCACCTCGACGAATCTCCTCCCCAACGTGGCTTCATAGCGAGCGCAAGTTCCTGTTACGACGCGAACCGTGTTAGTAGTTGCCACTCCTTAATGAAGGCCCGGAGATCTCGTCGGACCGCCGATTACACTCTGTCTGCGTTGTCCTCAGGCCCCTCATCCGCTCACTGGTGGCCGTCACTTCGTAGGACGACACATCCAACGCACGGCCCTCCGACCGCGCTACAGCCCTCGTACGTCATCAGGCGGAAGCCTCTGTTCCTCCCACTCCTCGTAGAACAGTTCTTGCTCTCCCCCGGACGCGTCGGGCGGTGTCACCCGGATAATCAAATACCGGGTCGTCGTGAAATTGCCCGGGGTTAAACCGATCTTACCCCCTTGTTAACGTATGGCGTCCGAAACTACTGTCAAGGAGTCCGAGACGACGGTGAGTGACGTGGACACGACCGAACAGGACGGGGACGGCCTGTCGCCCCCGAGCGACGCCTTCACCGGGTGGTTCGCGTCGTCGACGCTCCGGCTAGGCTTGGTGCTCGTCGGGTTCTTCCTCCTGCTGGCGGCGCTCGGCCAGCTGTCCGGGGTCGACATCCTCGGACTGACCGCGGAGCTACTCGGCACCGACGTCGGTCGTTGGCTCCTCGTCGCAGTCGTGGCCCTCGCCCTGATCTCCGTCGCCGTCCACGGCTTCACCGGGCGGTCGGACTAGCAACCCCGGGTGTCCCCAGCCTCGCGGTTGAGCGCGTGCAGGGCGGTCCACTCGCGCTCCTCGGCGACGTGGACCACGAAACGAGCGTGTTCGGTCTTGTCGCTCCGATTGGCGTAGTGTCGGAAACCGGTATCGCAGGGCTGACGCTCGGCGGTGATTCGGCTACCTCTGCCGCAAGCGCGGCTTCTCGATTGACAACCTGTCGTCGGTGCTGTTCGAGACGATTGTCCAGCCACTCCCGTCGCTCTTCGTCAGTGTCTTCGTTCTCTGAGTCGCCTTCGAGGTTCGAGATCCGGTGCGCGGTCTTCATCAGTGGACGGGCTGACGCCGAATCAGCGAACAGTATGGCCTTCTCTGTCTCCCGTTCGATCCGTCCTACGAACTCGGTAGGTGTCCCGCCATCCACGTACCGATCTTCTTGTCCGCCAGCCACTCCGGGATCTGGATCAGCAGTTCATCGTCATCGAGTTGACCAAGGAGTTCCCACAAGAGTCGCGTATCATCTTCAGTGATCAGCCCGCGTTCGCGGGCCGCTTCGAGGGTCACGTCGTGCTGGTCGAGCGTGTCGGTGTGTAGGTCCCGGGCGAAGGTGTCGTAGTAGGCGTATTCCCGGATATCGAGATCGGCCATCAGTTGCTACTACACGCCGTGTCGGGGTATATTCGTCCTGCCCACCGCGCCGTGAGACGCCGAGAGTAATCTCTAAACATACGTTGGTTGTCGTTCACCCAGTCACCACCGATCTACTCGGTGGTTAAAGGGAACCTACGTTGGCGCAGGGCCAGTCAGGTGAAGAGTTATAAAATTAGTATGACCTAATCTACATTTTGATACCGAAACAGGGACCCAATATGGCCGAGAACCGCGTCGTCAAGGGACGGATGGTCACCCCCGGGAAGCTCGCCGAACTCATCGAGGGGGAGGCCGTGATGGACACCGAGGGCATCGAGGATACCGACTTCGATTGTCCGGAGTGTGGAGAAAACGTCATTTCCGTCGGCTACATGCCGAGTATCACGGAATTCGTGACCGCCTACAAGTGCCAAGAGTGCGACTGGGCGGACGACGACCGCGACGAGTAGAATCGAAACCCCTTTAAGAAAAATCGCCATACGAAAGAGTGCACGCAAATCGGGGCTGTGGCCAAGCCCGGCATGGCGACTGACTCCAGAGGCTTGGCGCCCGGGACGAAACTCCAGCTGATATACAGAGCGGCCGACTGATCATCGGTCGTGTTGAAGACCCTCTGGAGTTCCGAGGCGCACACCGGAGATATCAGTCGATCGGGGGTTCAAATCCCTCCGGCCCCATTTTCTCTCAAAAATCACCCACATAGCGAGCGCTCCGTCGCTCGCTGGCGGCGTGATTTTGTGTGTAATGCACCCGGAGGATTTGAACCAGGGAGCGCAGCGAACGGAGTGAGCAGCGCGACCGTGGTTCACAATCCCTTCGGCCCCATTTTCTCTCGGAATCTCGGTTGTTGAAGGAAGAGGACAGTCGTGACCGTCTCGAGTTGGCACCGCAGCCCACCCGCGAGGAAGTAAAGCGTATCCTGCGGACGGGTGCCGCGAAGTGGGCTGAAGTGAGCGGCCGCGGCTGGAAGGAGTTCGCTCGGGAGTTCGTAGTCGATGCGGAAGCGTACGATACGCCGATGCCGATGCGGTTCCGATTCGGCGATCTCCGGACGCTCATCGGCTGACGGCCCGCCCGCTGAGTGGCGACACTATCCTTCTCGTGAAGTAGAAGAAATTCTTGCTGGTTTTTCAGACCTGTAGCCGCTGCAATTTTCTGGCTCTCGTCTCTCACTCTCGAGCGCCGTCACTCCGAATCAGCGGGGGGACCCTTGATTCTCCGTTAGATGTGTGGCTAAAGAGCCACACCACCAGATTACCGGAGTCTTCGCTTCGCTCAGACTCCAGATGAAACAGATGAAACGCAGGTCGCCGCGCCTACTCGGCGCGGCTTGACCACCTCAGTCAAACGTTGGTAGTATTCCAACACGCCGATTGTGAAGGAATTGACGCCTCCATTTATTCATTGTTGGTCAAACACCAGTTGTATGGACAATGAACCGACATGGAGTATGGTTATTCGCTCAATGTATCGCCTAGGTGAAGATTACCACGAATATATAGATGCAGACAGCTATCCGACTTTGAGAAGTGGAGACGAAGGAACGCAGAAAAGCAAAAAGAAGACTGAGTGGTGTAAAGACACCGGAAAGAGGCAATACCAGAATATTAAGAGTGACACAAATCTCTCGATGGAGCAAATTGAAGATAGTGTCGGTTGGCTTAGAAATGCAGGTTTAATAGATGTCATGGAGCCGTTTGATGACGTTTCGCTAGATAAGTACCCAATCAGGCTGAATGGAGACGGGTTTAAAGTCGCTCATGACCAGTCGATGCTGGTCAAACAAGAGAGTAGAGAAGAACAGCGGGTAGAAGAACAGAATCAAATTAATACTGCCATTGGGTTGCTTACTCTTGGTCTACTCTTTGCCACTATGGCAGATACGGCTGTCCAAGCT
Source organism: Haloferax sp. S1W (assembly GCF_044593955.1). Classification (GTDB taxonomy): domain Archaea; phylum Halobacteriota; class Halobacteria; order Halobacteriales; family Haloferacaceae; genus Haloferax. The sequence goes on along the minus strand of NZ_CP172595.1, from coordinate 1,216,341 downwards.
CTGATTGCACAAAAGCTTGGAACCAGTGTTAAGATGATCTTGATAATCGAGGCTACTGTTGTGTTCACACTCGCCGCCGTGCTCAAAATTACCGGAGTAACGGAGCTAGAATGATCTGTGGTCTGTGTGGGGTTGGTCCTACTTGCCTGAGCGTGTGTGACCACATTAACTCATGAGCACCTCTGTCGATACATTTCAGATGAGTATTACTATGTTTGTAAGTGGAAAGTCCCACGTCATGGTTCCGATCCCTCAACTAACCACCTACCAGTGGGTTAGTATCATCCTCCTCATCTCTACACTCCTCATCTCGATTACCAGCTATCGATCACAAGCCCGGACAGGGGTTCGAGAGGCTCTTGACCGACTACCGGATCTCTTCGTACAGGGTAACGTACCACGAACGAGGGTAATGCTACACGATTTTGAGTTCCTTAGGGGCCGCTCGACTGTTTCCTTACTGTTCTACAGTAGTTCAAACCGAGAGCCCGGAACGGCGGCTAAGCTCAGAGACGGGGGTACATTACTTGAGTGGAACGAGCACCAAAGACAGAATGCAGAAGATATCGACGGTGTTGAGTCGGTTTGTTTGGAAGACGGGGAACTTCGGTTCACAGTAAAGTCACGCAACGCTGTTACTGTTCGGCGAGTTACCAAACGGGTTCTGGACGAGCTGACTGGCTCTGAGGCGTTCGATTGAGTCGATATATACCCTTTGGACGGTATCTGTAGGGAAGGCCTGATTCTATTGACTGTATGTTCTCAGAACGCTTGACCCACACTGATCTCGCAGTTCCTCGAGCAACCCAACACCCAAAATCGAGACTTCACCGGGAACCGGCCACCACCGGGGGGCCGCCAAATCGCCCCATAGTGTAAGTAAGTATACGCCCGGTGGGGGGTATGTGGTGGTGGCCACTTGCCGAAGTATCCGCTGTCTGCCGGTTCGATGTTTTGGACCGACCACGGACCAACATTCGTAACAAGTCACATCGAAGATAGAACTAAGTAGGATTGGGTGGCCGATGGGGTGTCAACAATGGTATTCCGAAAGCTCCGAAACCACGACGGCACTCCGCTTGTTGCACTCGACCGTGACGATCTCGTCCTCGACGGCGTGATTGCTGCCGACGAGGAGGACCGAGAGGATCAGAACATGCACGTCCAGCGATTGGGGAAGGGCGTCTACGTTGTTCGGCCGGTACCTGAGGACGGCCCTATGAAGCCGCTTCACGAGACCGAGCTGCTGCAGGGACTTGTTAGGTGAGGCTGTGAAAAAATAGGATATCGCTTGTTTTCGCGTGGCCTCAGTTACTGAAAGCCACGCGGGCCGTCGTGTGAACTAGGACCGCCGTTGAGCAGGCTTCGGAGGTCGTACTCGGTGACGAGATACGACTGTGCTTTCCAGCCTAAGCTGACAACAGTTTGCACCTTCTCGCTGAAGGTAGCGATGTCAACGTCGTCGTGGAACGGGTAGAGGCTGGCGCTCACCTCAAATCCGTAGACGAAGAACTCGTCGGTTTTAAGATTCGCCGCTATACTGGGTTCAGAGATCCGGTCGATGACACCTTGTCGGATCTTCTTCAGATGATCCTCGTCTTCGGCCGCATCCTGAAGCTCATCTTTAGCGTGCGCGATTTGCTCAGGTGCGATGTTCACCTGTTGATTAGGCGTCGTGGTTGAGCGACCACCATCGGTGATGGCGCGCTGAACAGCTATAGCCTCAGCAGCATCGAACACATATCGGATCTGAACTGCTGACTCACCAACTACAGCAAGAATTTGATATTTTTGCTGACCGTGTTGAACTACACGTCCTTGGACTTGTTTTCCAGAGTCGGTCTGTCCCGAGATGGGTTGGATTATTTGATCGCCAATGCTACTAACGTGGTTGTCGATGGTGCGGAGTGCTTCATCGACATCTTGTTGGTTTACAGAGGTCATTTAATACCTCCCGCTGCTGTTAGGCCCCGCAGCGAGTCTTGGGCTAACAACACGATTGAGAGCATTTGATCACGTCTGTCCAGTAGCAACCGGAAGACGCGAGCTTTCCATGTTGTCGTAGTTTTCTCCGCAATCCCCTGCCGCGCCGAGTGCGGTAGATCGGGGATGCCTAGTGAGCGGTGGGTCATCTCGGACCCTACCCTGATGATATTGATGCAGATATAAAGGGCTTTTCGTTACCTACACAATCCGTGGTTGAAATGTGGGTTCAGCATATAAACCGTGTGGGTCGAACTTTCGAAGTCCACTTTCACTCCGCTACCCATACACTTATATATGTGTTCGGGCGTGAGTCATTAACAGTGGTAAATCAACGGATACAGGCGTTGTAACTCAAGTTTACGGCGGAGTCGGTGGAGAAAAGCAACAGTCCCCCACCGCTCACTAGGCAGTTTACCATCGTAACTGTTGAAGGATAAACCTACCGAATGTGACCGTTGTCCTGCGATTACGGATTGTACAGAGCCAGATCTGGCTGGTTATACATCAATTAATTGTATCCGAATGCCCGTTAATTTCATTTTAATAAATAGTTGGTTTTTCTTGCTTTCAAAACAAGTGTGGTAGAATTCATAATAAGCGAAAACCTCTATTTCAAGTGGAGTGCCTGTCACTTCATCTCTTGATGGCCCAATTTTCCAAGTATTGTCAAAGAAAGTGATGGCTAAATCAGGTGAAGAAGCATCTTACGTGAACATTCCAGCATTGTATTCTTCATATAATTGTTCAGGTGTGAAACCGTGATAGAGACTACTAGTTCAGAAACATCTGCTACACAAATCGAGAGTCAAACATTCTATCACACCAGCTCACCATATGGGTCTCTTACTGCTATTTAGAACGAACCCGCTCACGACCCGATTCAGTAATCCACCACGTATTCGAATTCCCCGCTTTCTTTGTCTCGACGTACGCTTTCTCTTCGAGCTGACGCAGCCGTTTCAGCGCACCCGGCTGAGAGAAATCTAAAACCTCGGCAACCTCTGTTGTCGTCAGAAATGGGTCTTCAGAATCCAGTAGAACCTCGAGGATTTCTTCGTCTGAAACGGTGCGCTTCCGACCCGACATATCATCCTCTTTCTTAGAGCTACACATATAACATGGATTCAAAATTAGTTTTGGAGACAAAACTACGTAGTGGAAACTCATAGATTGAATACGGAAGCACCTTCGCACACCTATCGCTCTCCGATAGGTTCCGCAGAAGCGGACCTCACTGCTGGCACAGCAGGCCCGCGCGGGCTTGCGTGGCTAAGGTACGGAAGCAGTGTTCGACTCAGCTAGTTCAGTATAAGCCCAGACTGAGATGGCCGAGAAACCCACAGGAGAGCAACCACGAGCCACCATAACACGCATATTGCCTACTTGTCTCACGAAAAACATAATATACTCGATTACGAATGAATGATTGCTGCCGTCAGAGGCACACCCTACGAAACGTTCTCTGTGGTCGCGTTCGACCACACGTTTCTACTCCCACCGAACGACGGAATCACAAGGTCGAGTCTACCCCAACGTCGAAGAGACGGCTCCCGTTTTGGAGTCTCTCACGTCAAATCTTTCCGGTCGAAGCCAAGTACCGAACTGGGTTCCAGCATTTAATAAAACCTACTTCCGCAAAGATAGTACTAAGAGCAAAAGCTACTGGTTCGATGCGCAACTGGTACGTGCGGTTGTCAGAGGCAGCCTATGTGGCCGCACAACTCTGCTAACCGCTCCTCCCACCACTCTCCCACTTTTGTCGACGAATTCCAGTCTCGCCCGCGTGGCGATGACACGTGTGTCCCTCGGTTACTCTCTTGATCGTTGTTGATTGGCAATATCCATATATTCAATTTGTCATGTACATCAGTTGTACTTACCAATTGAGGCCGTTGGTTCGTTCATATTGCCGATAAATCCTACTTCGTTCTCGGTAGCTTATTTGTCAACACCCTTATTATTCCCGACTAGCTCGTAGCTCGTGTGACATCCTCGCCCGCCCTAAAGGGCGGGGCTTCCTACAAGGGAAGCCTCGTCGTCGGAGGTTTCAGAACTGAAGTCCCCGAGCGTCGTCTGTCGGGATTTCCGACTCTGCTCGCGGTGTCCTGTGGTGCTGTCACAAGCACTCCCATCCTATGGCGAGTCATTGGTGTGCAGTTTCAACGCGCACCTCTCTCCCCACGGGTCTACGCGACGTGCGATGTTCACACTCGCGTTAATATCTGCTTGGTACTCCGTCACCCAACACTCGTCGCTCGTACAGCGGAACATGGCTTGAGAACTACGAGAACCGATGTGTCCACACTCATGGCATGTTTGACTCGTGTACGCTGGGTTCACGAGTCTGACACAGATGCCCGCGTCACGGGCTTTGTCCTCGATTCGGCCAGTGAGTCGTGCGAACGCCCAGTTGTGAAGACGACGATTCATCCACTTCCCGTAGTCCAGATGTTCGCGGATGTACGACAGGTCTTCGAGAACGATAACGGGGTTCTCGAACTGTTGGGCGTACTCGATAGCCTGTCGAGACGCTTTCTCGACAATATCCGTGAGAGCGTTCTGATAATGGTCGAATCGCTCTTGAATTCGCCACTCGGCGTCTCGCTCTTGGAGGCGACGGAGGGTCGTGAACATCTCCTTTCGGAGGCGTCGGGCACGACCGCCGTTGTAGATGTACGGTTGGGTTGGAGTGCCGTCCCGAAGGGCACAGCCCGTCAGGAGTTTGGATTCCCCAATATCGAATCCGATGTACGTCGGCTCGTCTGGTTCAGTTGGCTCTGCGACCTCGTACTCGACAGTGACGTGAAGCACCCAATTCGTTCGATGCTCTTGCAGTCGAAACTCTCCGACCGACATGTCGCCGTCGAGGAGGTCGTCCCACAACTCTCTCTGTGCGGGATTGATACGGAGCGGAATCCAGAACGCATTGCCACGTCCTGCCTGTGGGACGCGCCAGCAGAACTCGTGTCGTCGCTCCTCAGAGTGGTCGAGACGCCACCCACGGTTCGTGAATCGAACGGGGTGGTCGTCCTTCAACTGCGAAGCGTTGTACGTGTCCCGCAGTTTCGGGACGTAGGACTTGAGCGCGTCTTTCGCGTAGGACGTGAGCGTGTACGGCGTCACAACGTCGTTAACCGCTGTCTGTGTTGTCGCGCCACTCTCGAACGATTCGGAGAGAGCGCGACGGTAGGTCGCCACAGTTCGTTGAAGACGACGCTCTTTGTGCGCCGTTGGGGGCGCGAGCGTGGCCTGCAACGTCTTGGTGGCAGTAGCGGTCACAGTAGAACACTCGAAACCATGAAAGTTAAAACTATTGATTCACTAAGTTGTAGCATAGATGCCGAACCTGAACATCGAAGTGAGCGACGAAGAATACGAGAAACTGAGCGAAGTAAAGGAAGCACACGGCCTGACGTGGCGTGGACTCGTCATTCAGGGTGCGAAAGCACTGGACACCGAGGGGCCACTGTAAGTCAAGGGGTACTGTGTACGAACGCGATTCCTCCCCGCCGTTTACGGCGGGGTTTCCTCGCTACCGCAAGATGAGGGAGCCCAACGCGGGGTGGACCACCGACCATCTCGGTCAAACGTCGGCGGTATTCCGACACGCGGAGTACGAGTTATCGGTCAAGATAGAGCCGCGTTATCGGTCGTCAGTCTCTCGAAGTCGGGGGAGAGCACAACGACCGGCCACGTACCGAATTCGGGTCGTACAAGATTGGTTCTCGAAGGGCGTCCACGGTGACCACACGATGACCGCGACGGTGGATTCGTGGGACGAAGCCGTCGAAGTGGCGAACGAATTCATGGCGGAGTTCACCGAAGAGCGGGACCAACAACCGAAAGATGTCGTCGAAGCCACCCACCGGAGCGCGGAGGAACCGGAGACCGCAGAGCAGTTGCTGACCGCAGAATCGTCTGTGGAAGCGTTCGCGGACGCATCGGGCTACACGGACGAACTCCTCCTGCAGGTACTCGGCGAGCAGACTGGTGACCAGTATCGAGTCGTCTCGCACCGTGTTGGCGACCACATCGAATTCGTCTACGGCGAGGACGACGACTGTCTGGAGGTCGTTCCGCTCGAAGCGGTGTATGCGACGTTCTCCATCGACAAACTCGGTCTCGAAACGCTCCTCGTCGAAGCGAACAACCTCGTCTCGACGCTCAACATCGGTGACCTCGTCGTCTACCGATTCATCGCCAACGACAGCGAGGAGACGGATATCATTCTTTCGCGGGGAACGCAGGTGGTGTCACCGACGTTCGAGCGCACGATGTGGAGTGTGCTGGAGGAAAAGTACGACGGGACCATCGTTTCAGACGACTAGTCGAAATTCAGAGGACAGGGAAGAAGAGCAGGGGTTAGTCGCTCTTATCGGGCAGGAGCGGACAGCGGAAGAAATCCGGCGGGCCACCCGATGGCGACCCTTCGGAGATTTCGAGGTGCCCGAGGTTGTAGTGAAACAGAATCGATTCTGGGTCGTCTGCGGGTCCATACCGGGTGAGCAGTGGTGGGGTGGGACCGTGGGCCCTCTTCCCCGCTTCTGTCCATGCGACGGTGTGGGTCCACCACCGACCGCCGTTGTAGTCCGAGTTTCCTGGCGCGGCCTCAGACACCGGAAGCGTCCCCTCTGGAAGCATCCCCGTGACTGGGTTGGTGATGACGAAGAACTTGTCCAGTGACTGCTCGTTCGGATGTTTGATTTCACCGGTTACTTTTGTGCCCCACGTCTCTCCGTCACCCCATACTCGGGAGGTGAAGTCGGGAGCGCCCTGTGCAGTTGCGCTGCCACTCGCACCCAGACCGAGGAGTGTGACACTGGATACTATCGCTCCCTTTCGGAGAACGGTTCGTCTCGAAACCTGCGCTGTACTTGATAAGTCAGTCATGATTCTTGTGCTCGCAGGAGCACCTTACATTCGTCTGACACACATATTGTTATAATGACATTATGTTGGATATTGTGACTGTAATAGTGAACAATCACGCCAGTCACGGTGTCTTGGTGTAGGTCTACAGACAGAACACGGTGGAGACGACAGGTGAGTCACCGTGCGCTGTTCGTCCGAAACGGTACTGGAGAGTATCTGCCCAGCGTAGATTCATGGCCCTATCGTCCGTACCGACCAACGATGGGTCGGAGCCTCGACAGCCGAATCTTGGCGCTTGCGTTGGCTCGGATGGTCGATGCGATAGCCAACTCGTTTCTCATCGTCGTGTTGCCGCTGTACATCGGGAGCCAAATCGTCTCACTTCCGGCCTTCGTCGGCTCTGCCGTCTCGCTCGGCGTGGTTAAGTTCGCGGTGACGCCCGAACTCCTCATCGGCATCGTACTTTCGCTGTTCGCCTTTCTCAACAGCCTCAGCCAACCGTTTACCGGGGCACTGTCGGACAAGACCGGTCGGCGCAAAGTGTTTTTACTGACCGGATTAGCGCTCGTCGCGGTCGGTAGTGCGGGGTACATCTTCTTCACAGACTACGTCTCGATACTGCTGATGCGCGGCCTGCAAGGCATCGGTGCGGCCTTCACTATCCCAGTCACCGTCGCGCTTGTGAACGAACTGTCTGCGAAGGACGAACGCGGAGGGAACTTCGGCCTTTTCAACACGTTCAGACTGCTCGGCTTCGGCGTCGGACCGCTGGTCGCAGGCGTCGTCGTCGTGGCCGGACCGTACACCGCGTTCGACGTGGCGATATCGGGCTTCGAAGCCGCCTTCCTCGTCGCCGTTGCCGGTGCGGTCAGTAGCTTCGCGCTCATCGCACTCCTCATCGAAGACCCGGAGCGACCCGGGACCGAAGCGGCCGAGGATATCTCCATCGCGATTCGGAACCGGGATGGGTCGGGTCTCGACCCCGTGTTCGCGCTCAGTATCGCGACTATCGTGATGACGCTGAGCCTCGCCATCTTCGCCCCGCTCGCCAACCTCATCAACGCCCGCCTCGACCAGGGGCCGTTCCTCTTTGCGGCGCAGTTCGGTGCGACGGTGCTCGCAAACGTCGTCTTCCAGTACCCTCTCGGGATGTTGAGCGACCGATACGGACGGCGACCGTTCCTTCTTGGTGGCTTCGTCCTCCTTTTGCCCACGACACTCGCACAGGGGTTCGTGCTCTCGTCGCTGTCGATGGTTCTTGCGCGCTTCCTTCAGGGAGTGGCCGTCGCGGCGGTGTTCGCGCCCTCGCTCGCGCTCGCGGGGGACCTCGCGAAAGGCGGGCAATCTGGGTCGACGCTCTCGCTTTTGACGATGGGATTCGGTCTCGGCGTCGCCTTCGGCACGCTCTCGTCGGGCATCCTCGTCGGCTTCGGGTTCGCAGTTCCGTTCGTCGTCGCTACCGCACTCGGTGCCGTCGGACTGGTCCTCGTCTACACCCAGGTCGGAGAGACAGTCGACGAGTCGGTGTCGGCACCGACAGCAGGCGATTGAGCCAACTCACGTAAACAGGCGCGGTGCGGTGTACCAACCGTTCAACGTCCGCGGTGAGCACAACTCGTGGAACCTCGGTATCGACAACCCGAAGTTCGTCCGAACGGCCGCAGGCGGCGACTTTCTGCACCTATCGAAGGGGTCGCCGTGTATCGATGTGGGCGTCGATATCGGCGAACCGTATCTCGGCGCAGCACCCGCCCTCGGTGCGTTCGAATTCGTCTAATCACTCGACTCGCCGGGTCGTCACCCAACGTGTCGAGTCGTATCGGTTGTACCGGACGCGCCGGTAGTTCCTGTCCCCGAACCGTCGGCGACCGTGGCGACGAACGCTCGGACTGCCCGCGCTGTCTCTTCCCAAGAGACGTGGTTCAGATACCGCTCTCGGGCGGCCAGCGAGCGGTCGACCAACCGGTCTCGGTTTCGACACAGCGGTGCGATTGCGTCGGTTATCTCCGACGGGTCCGACGGGTCGACGAGGTAGCCGTCGTGGCGGTGCGTGACGAGTTCGCTCCCGCCGCCAGCAGTCGAGACAATCGCCGGGAGTCCGAACCCCATCGCTTCGAGCGCGGCGATGCCGAACCCCTCGTAGTGCGAGGGGAGCACAAATACGTGCGACTCGCGGAGCGTCGCCGCGAGGTCGGCGTCCGAGAGGCGGCCAGTGAAGCGGACTCGGTCGTCGATACCCAACGCACGAACGAGTTTCTGCAGGCCGCGCTCGTAGGTGGCATCGACCGCCGCGCCGACGACAGTCAACTCCCAGTTCCACCTGACGCGAGACAGCCCTCTGAGCAACCCATCGATGTTCTTCCGGGGTTCGATGTTGCCGACGGTGACGACGCGAAGCGGCTCCTCGGTCGCGCGCGCTCGAATTTCTTCGGGTGTCGGCGGCGACTCGAACGCCGAAAAGCGGTCGCCAGCAGGGTAGGCGACGACGCTCGGACTGGTCTCTGTGAGGGCCGCGACGCTCTCTTTCGTCGATTCGCTGTTGAAGACGAACGCGTCGACCGATTCGAGGTAGCGCGCCTCGACGAGTTCTCGAAGTCGCCGTCGCCACGGGTGGAAGTTCTCCCGCGAGTTCAGGTGGTGGACGACAGAAACGACGGGCGTCTCGTCGTCGAGAGCGGCGTTCGCCCCCGCGAGCGAGGGGTGACACAGTTCGTCTTGAAGCAGTACGTCCACGTCCAGTGCTCGCAGTCGGCGGGCCGCTGTCACGTTGTCTCCGAGTCGCGCCCAGTACGGGCGCTCGGGCAGCGACATGACCGTCACCTCGTCACCCGCATCGCGGAACCGGCGGACGAGTTCGAGGTCGTATCGGTACCCACCGGAGCGGTCGTCGAGCGGCCCGTAGACGACGAATCCGAGATGCACGTTAGATATCCGTCTCGTACGTTGCGCTCGCAACATCGTCTTCCCAGATTTGAACCGAGATGTGCGTCGGGTTCTGAAGGTCGGCGGCGGCGACGAATCTGTCACACACCTCGCGGGCGAATCGCTCCACGCTCGGATTCTTCCCGTCGAACTCCGGGAGGCCGTTCATCGTCTCGTCTCGGTAGCGCGCGAGCGTCGTCTTCAGTGCCGAGTTCGCGTCGTCGATGTCGACGAGGTACCCATAGTCGTCGAGTTCCGGGCCGCTCAGCTCGACTTCGACAGTAAAAGCGTGCGAGTGGAGGTCACCTTCGGGACCGGGGTCGGGAACGGTCAGATAGTGCTGCGCGATAACCTCTTGGCGAACCGACACACGATACATACCACCTCAACTGTCGCCGTACGTAAAGAGGATTTGGACGGCATCGTCGGGTTCGTCCTCCAGTAACTCGTAGGCGAGCGCGGCATCACCGACATCGAGGCGGTGCGTGACGAGCGCCTCGATGGGCACGCCCTCCAAGTGGTCCCACGCGAGCGAGAACCGACGCTCTGTGTCCCATCGACCGCTGAGAGCCGGGTCGATGGTACTCACCTGACTGCTCTCGACGTTGATTCGAGAGCGGTGGAACCGACCGCCGAGGTCGAGTGAGGCGCGTTTCGTCCCGTACCACGACCCGACGATGACCCGGCCGTCGTATCGCGTCACGTCGAGCGCGTCGTCGAGCGCATCGGGGTTCCCGGACAGTTCGAACGTGAGGTCGGCACCGTCTGCGGGGTGGGCGAGCGTGTCGGGCGAAACCGCTGTGTCGGCACCGAATTCGAGCGCGAGTTGCCGTCGTTCCGGCACGCAATCGACGACGGTGAGGCTTCCGAGCGGGAACTTCGCGAGGAGCCACGTCGTCACGAGACCGACGACTCCCTGCCCGAAGACGACGACGTGTTCGCCGACCAGCGGGCGACCGTCCATCACGAAATTGAGCGCCGTCTCCATCGTCGGCAAGAGCGCAGCACGGTCGTCGCTCACGTCATCCGGAATCGGCCTGAGTTCCGATGGGTGGGAAAGAAAGTGACTCTCGTGGGGATGAAATGAAAAGACGCGGTCGCCAAGCAGGGATGCATCGACGTTGTCGCCGACGGCTTCGACCGTCCCGACGGCGGCGTAGCCGTACTGGAGCGGAAACGAGAGGTCGCCGTCGAGGGCGGCGATAGACTCGTCGGCCGGGAGGTCCGTGGGTGCCTCGCCACGATAGACGAGTCGTTCGGTCCCGGAGCTAATCGCGGAGCGTCGGGTTCGAACGCGCACCTCGTCGTGGCCGGGGTCGGGAACGTCGCGGTCGCGAACTTCGACCTGCTTCGGCCCGACGAAGTAGACCGCGCGTCCGTGCATCGGTCAGTCGTCTGCGGCGAGCGGGGCGTCGGCGAACTCGACGGTCGTGCCGAGATGTCGGCAGTCTTCGAGCGCGTGCTTGGCCGCGAACCCGGCCTCGTGGGCGTTCGAGGCCGTCCCGACGCCGACTTTGAGTTCGACACCCGCCTCGGCCTCGACGTGGTCGATGGCCGCGCGATACTGACTCGCCGTGAGGTCGGGCGTGACGGCGATGATGTTGTCGCCGCCGACGAAGAACGACAGTGCGCCGTATTCCGTTCGGAGGTAGCGCATGAGCGAGGCGTAGCCCTGCTCGATGTGGATGAACGTGTCGAACTCGTTGAGGCGGTCTGTGTACTTGCCGGTCGCGTCGTTCACGTCGAAGTGGGCGATTTGCACGTCGGAGTCGGCGCGGTTCTCCGCGGCGAGCGTCTCTCCGGAGAGTACCTCGCGCCGCTCGTGGTCCTGTGCGCTGCCCGCGCGCTGGACAACGTCCGTCGCGCGTTCGAGTGCGACCGCTGGGTTGTGGTCCACGCCGATACCGAGACTCAGCGTCACCGGATATCGGTTGGCGATAGATTCCTGAAGGAGTTCGTGGTCGTCCCGGTCCATGCCATTGGTGATGGCGACCATGTTGTCGAAACGGGTGAAAAAGACGTACCCGTCACGGGAACCGACGAACTGAGCCAGGTCGGCAAAGAGCCGCGACTGGAGCGTCTGGAGGTCCATCTCCCGCCGAGGCTCGGGTGTTACGGTCCACGGACCGTAGTTGTCGATTTGGACGAGTGTCAGCTGCGTATTCGTCACAATAGACGAATCGGGTGACGCGCATATCGTTCTTTGGTTCTACGACGGGTCTGCCGAGACACCGCACAGCGACCGGCACGGGGCTGTCAGGCCTGTGTGTCGCGGAGGAAGTAACTCGCTGCCACGTCGAGAGCCGCCCACAGCACGACCCAGACGACGAGCCCGGTCAGAACGATAGCTGTCGTCGACAACAGCGGGATGGCGACAGCTATCGTCGCGACGGTCGAATACGTCACGAAGAGCGCGACCATCGCGGTCACCAACCCGTAGACACCCATAGCGCTGTTTCCGGTCGCGGGGCCACGCAACCACCCGACGACTTGCTTGGAGGAGACACCCATATTTCATGGTACGGGATGACATGACATAATTATTCTCTTGGGAGAACGTTCAACCAGTCGGCCTTCCAATCACGGACGATGGAGTACCGAGGAGTCGTCCTCGACGTTGACGGAACAGTCGTTCGCGGTGACGAAGCAATACCGGGTGCGCTCGACGGGTTGGCGGCCATCGAGCGGGCCGGACTCGACCGCCTGTTCGTGTCGAACAACCCGACCAAGGCCCCACCGGCTTACGAAGCGCGCCTCGGTCGAGCCGGTATCGACGCCGCGGCCGACGAAATCGTCACGTCCGGGACGACCACGACGGCGTACGTCGCCGACCAGCATCCGGGTGCGAAAACGTTCTGCATCGGCGAGTCCGGTCTCCGCGACCAGCTCCGAGACGCAGGTCTGGAACTCGCCTCGGCGTCGGCCGACCCCGAAGTCGTCGTCGTCGCTATCGACCGGGGGTTCCACTACGACGACCTGCGCGAGGCGTACGTCGCCCTCGAAGACGGCGCGGCATTCTACGGAACCGACCCCGATATCGTCATCCCGTCGGCCGACGGCGACATCCCCGGGTCGGGCGCTATCATCCACGCCGTCTCTGGAGTCGCTGGCCGCGAGCCTGACGCGATTCTCGGGAAACCGTCCCCAGTCGCACAGGGAATCATCCTCGACAGACTCGGTCTCGACCCCGAAGAAGTACTCGTCGTCGGCGACCGACTCGATACGGACATCGCCCTCGGTGCGTCAGCGGGGATGGGAACGGCCCTCGTCAAAACCGGTGTGACCGACGCCGAAACACTCGGCGCAAGCGAGTACGAACCCGACTACGTGCTCGACAGTCTCGGAGATATCGAGACGATTCTGACTGAGTAATCCCCGAACAGACCTATTTTCGTGGCTGACCGTCACTTGCCCCTACAAAATCATTATTGTTCTGAGGTAACAATTTACACTTGGGTGAGTACAATGACTGGAAAGAAGATTCTACTCCTCGCTGGCGACTTCGTCGAGGACTACGAGATTATGGTACCGTTTCAGGCGCTCCAGATGGTTGGCCACGAGGTCGATGCGGTATGCCCCGAAAAGGAAGACGGCGACACGTGTAAAACAGCCGTCCACGACTTCCGTGGCGACCAGACGTATCTGGAGACGCGCGGACACGACTTCGCGCTGAACGCGACATTCGCGGATGTCGACCCGGCGGACTACGACGCGCTCGTCGTCCCCGGCGGCCGCGCGCCCGAGTACCTCCGCGGATACGACGAGGTACTGGACGCTGTCCGGCACTTCTTCGAAGAAGACAAACCGGTCGCGGCCATCTGTCACGGGCCGCAGATTCTCGCCGCCGCGGGTGTCCTCGACGGCTACGAGATGACCGCCTATCCCGCCGTTCGTGCCGAAGTCGAGAACGCTGGGTGCTCCTGGGTCGATGACGTGACCGTGGACGGGAACCTCGTCACCGGACAGGCGTGGCCCGACCACCCCGAGTGGTTGGCGGCGTTCCTCGATGTCCTCGGCACCGAAATCGACCACGAGCCGACGGTTAAGGCCGCAGGTGACGACTAGTCATCCATCGCACACCGTGAGTACCACGGATGAGAATGTCTGACAAAGGTTTTTAACAAAAGCGACGTAGGGACTCGTATGGAAGAGCCGAACAGCCCATACTTCCGCGAACAGGTCGACGATGCCGTCGAGACGAACCCACAAGAGGGGGAGGTCGTAATCGTGGAGGGTGAAGCAATGAGCCTTCGAGCGTACAAGAAGCGTCACCAGTAGTCTGGGTGACCGTCGAACGGCTCTGTGGTGGTGTTCGGGTACTCGGACCGGCCCATTTTTGAGCTGAATGACGCACTACGAGCGGTGCGTCCCCGCTCGCTCACTTAGAATACGCCGGTGGAAACGCTCACATCCGCATGGAGGCCGTCACGGAGCGCCGTGTGGACGTGACAGATGTCTTCGGCGAGAGTCATAACCTCGGCACGTTCGTCGTCCGTGAGTGCTGCTTCGACGTACACGTCGAAACTGACGCTCGTCAGGTCTCGCCCCCCGTTGAGCGTCGCATCGGCGTCGATTCGAACCTTTCCGAGGTCGCCGACACCCGTCTTCTTCGCGCCGACGCGGAGCGCCGGGAGGAAACACGAGGCGTACGTGGCGACGAGTGTCGCGTTCGGATTCGGCCCGTGTTCGTTGCGTGCGTCGATTTGGAGGGCGAAGTCGCCGACTCGACTCGTGCTTGCGAAGCCATCCTCGCTAACGGTAGAGGTCTGAATATCGGACATCTAGTCCAATCGAGGGACCGTTTTCCCCTAACGGTTGTTCGGTCGGGCGTCGGGCGCAATCGACCGCGAAAAAGCGATATGGGAGGTTATTCGAGGGTGTAGGATTCGTCGCCGTCGAGGACGTGGACCTCGGCGCGACTGCCGGCCGCCTTCACTTCGCGCTCGAAGTCGTCGATGTCGATTTCGATGGGCGGGAAGGTGTCGTAGTGCATCGGGAAGACGTGGTCTACGTCCAGCCAATCGGTGGCGACCGCCGCCTGCCACGGTCCCATCGTGAAGTGGTCGCCGACGGGGAGCGCCGCAGCGTCGGGTTCGTAGTACGGCCCGAAGATTTCGCGCATGTCGGTCATCAGGCCCGTGTCGCCCGCGTGGTAGAACGTCGTCGCCTCGGCGTCGGACTGTTGTGTGGGTACCGAGTCGCTAATCATGTACCCGGCCGGGACACCGGCGTCGTACTCGTAGCCCGTGTTGATGCCGTTCGTGTGGTCCGCACGAACCATCGAGACGTATGCGTCGCCCAGTTCGACGGTCCCGCCGATGTTCATGCCGATGGTCTCTTCGACGCCCATCTCGGCTTCGACGTAGCCGGTGAGTTCTGGCGTGCTGACGACCGTCGCGCCCTCGAACTCGCCCGCGTTCGCGATGTGGTCGGCGTGGCCGTGCGTCAGAAGGACGTAATCCGGCGTTTCCACGTCGCTCGGGTCCAACGACGTGAACGGATTGTCGAAGAACGGGTCGATAAGAAGTGTGGTGTCTCCGACGGTGACGTGCCACGTTGAGTGACCGTGCCAAGTGAGTTCCATAGCACCCCGAAGTTACTCGCGAAATACACAAAAAGGTATTCGGAGACGGAGGGAGGTTCGCAATGGTTTGCAGTGGTTCGTCGGTGGGGAGACCACCGAGAACCCGTCGGACGACGCGTGGTAAATAACTGGTTGGTGGAAAATACTATGTTAACTTATGACATTATGGAGCTATGGTTACGAAGATGGCCGGCCGACTCGAGCAATTCTTCACGAAGCGAACGAGTGGGAGCCTTCGAAGTATCGTCATCTACAAAGAAGATGAGTTCGACGTGGCCTTTCTTCGGGACGATGTCGCCGCCGAATACTCCGAACACGACGTTGCGGCGGCGGTCGACGACTCCCGGATGGAGTCACTCATGGCACCCGTTTACGGCGACCTCTACACCGAGGACCACGACGAACTCGTCTGTACGATGAAAGTGTTCCCGTCTGTCGTCGAGATGAACTTCGTGCTTTCGAGCGGCGAGGGCATCGCGGTGGCACTCGATTCGGGGTCACTCGCCGAATCGGAAGACCTCGTTACCGAGGCGCGAGAGGTCGCATCCGACGACGGGTCATGACAAATTACTAATTATATGGCCGCGACGGACGAAGCGTGCCCGCGAAACAAGCGCGTGACATCCGTCGGGACGGAACCCTGTTTTTCATCGGTCTGACCGGCATCGTACTCGTCGAACTGGCAGTACCGGCAGCACAGTTCTCGGGAGGAATGCTTGCCCTCCGCGAGTTCTTCTTCGGCGGGTCGCTCGGTCTGCTGCTCTCCGGCGTGTTTCGAGCGACTGCCAGACAGACGCTCGTCTCGACGCTTTCGTTAGCAGTCGGCTTCGCGGTTGGGAGCGTCATCACCTTGTTCTAACGGGGGCTGTCGAAAGAGTGCTGAGAACGCAGCCCGAAACCGGCCGAACACGTGGGGAGTGTAAAGACCTATCACGCCCGCACCAGACCCGACGCGCATGCATCACGTTCGATTCCGCGACCCGGCCGGTGCGGTCCGGCGGGGCGAGTGGCACGGCGACTCGGTCTCTTTCGGCGGCGAGACGTACGACCTCGACGACGTAGATGTGCTTCCGCCGTGCGAACCGACGAAAATCGTCTGTATCGGCCGCAACTACGCCAAGCACGCCGAAGAACGCGACGAGGAAGTTCCGGACCGCCCGCTTTTGTTCCTCAAACCGCCGAACGCCGTCGCCAGCCACGGTGACACTGTGTCCCTTCCGGCGGGGAAGGACAATATCGAACACGAGGCCGAACTCGCCGTCGTCATCGGCGAGCAGTGCCGAAACGTCGAACCCGAGAACGCCGAGGACGTAATCGCGGGCTACACCGTCATGAACGACGTGTCTAACCGCGACGACCAGGACATCGAGACGAACTGGGTCCGGGGCAAGGCGTTCGACGGCGCGGCACCACTCGGCCCGGTCCTCGCCGACCCCGAACACCTCCCGGAGGACGCCAGCATCTCGCTGCGGGTCAACGGCGAGACGCGGCAGGACTCCAGTATCGAGTATCTCATCTTCTCGGTTCCCGAACTCGTCGCCGAGATTACGACGTACATGACGCTCGAACCCGGCGATGTGATTTCGACGGGCACGCCCGAGGGTGTCGGTCCACTGGAAGACGGCGACCACGTCGAAATCGAAGTCGAAGGCGTCGGCGTCCTCGAACACGACGTGCGACAGGACTAACCCAGCGTCTCTCGTCGGCATTCATTGCAAGAAATTTTCAGGAACCGACACCGAAGATATCGTATGCAGGTCCATCGGTTGACGCTTGTCGGCGTCGGACTCTTTGTTGCCACTGCAGTCGTGAGTCTCGCCCTCCTGCCGCTTCTCCCCGCAGAGGTGGCGATTCACTTCGGTCTCGGTGGAGAACCGGATTCCTTCGTTTCGGCACCTGCCGGTGTCCTCCTCCTTCCGGGTATCGGCCTCGCCACGCTCGTCGCAACCAGAGCCACCGGGTCGCTCGGCATCGGAACCAGCGCACCGCCAGTGTTCGACCCACTGCTCGCCACCTTCCTCGGCTACGTACAGGCGCTCGTACTCGCGTACAACCTCGGCATGCAAATCAACGTGTCAATGGCTCTCGCTCCTGCACTCGTCACGTTCGTCGTCGTCGTGTTTCTCATCCAACGATAGGCTCGACGGAGGGCAAGCCATATGTTTAGGCTCACCTAATCCCCCTCGAATGCGACTGACTCGACGGGATGCGATTGCAGTTCTCGCCGGTCTCGGCGTCGTCGGCGCGGGTGCTGCGGCGGTCGACTCGTTCGACCCGCCGACCGCAGCGTCGGATTCCGATTCCGATGGCGTTCCGACTGCTGTCACCGAGACGATGGTCGCCGCAGGCGAGGTTGTCTACCCAAGTCAGACCGAAGGCGTCGCCGAGTTCGTCGAAACCTACGTCGTCGGCCGCGCGAGAGACGAATCCCGCCGGGACGCGATACGGACTGCCGCGAGCGAACTCGACGATATCGCCCGCGACTGGTACGGTGACGCATTTTCCGCCCTTCCAGCCGACGACCGAGACGAATTGCTTCGCGAACTCGGCGTCGACACCGCCGACCCGGTGCCGGGTGGGACGATTTCCGAGCGAATCCGGTTCCACGTCGTGAACGAACTTCTCTACGCCTTCTACGCGTCACCGACCGGGGGCAAACTCGTTGGCATCGAGAATCCAATCGGTCACGGTGGCGGGACAGAGAGTTACCAGCGGGCGTCGATGCCGGGAGATGCTGTCGAAGGTGAGAACACTGACGGGAGTGAGGCCAATGAGTGACGGCCTTGACAGGGGTGTGACCAATGAGTGACGGCATCGAGTCAGACCGCACGCCGGTTGAAGACGCCGACGTGTGTATCGTCGGCGCGGGTCCCGCAGGGGGAATCGTCGCCAACCGCCTCGCCGAGTCGGGAGCGACCGTCGTCGTCCTCGAAGCGGGGCCGCGATTCGACGGCGACAGGCAGGAACAACTAGAGCAACACATCCGGCCCGGTCTCGACGGCCCGTGGGACATGGGCGGCCCGCGTGACGCCTTTACCTCCTCGGGAGCGTCGTTCTATCCGCTGAACGCCGCCCGAGTGAAGGGCGTCGGCGGGACGACGCTCCACTGGCAGGGGATGGTGATGCGTCTCCACGAACGCGACTTTGAACTCGCGTCCCGTCACGGTGTGGGCGCAGACTGGCCCATCTCGTACGACAACCTCCGCCCATACTATGCCGCAGCGGAGCGCGAACTCGGGGTTGCCGGCGCGATGGACAACCCATACGCCCCGCCACGGGAGGAACCCCACCCACTCCCTGCGTTCCCGCCGTCGCACTCGGACTCCATCTTCGCGGAGGCGTGCGAGCGACTCGAAATCGATATGCACTCGGTGCCGAACGCCCGCAACTCGGAACCATACGACGGCCGCAGTCCGTGTGTCGGCTTCGGAACCTGCAAGCCGGTCTGTCCCTCCGGGGCGAAGTACACCGCCGAGTCGCACATCGAGAAGGCCGAGTCCGCAGGAGCACGGGTCATCGACCGCGCCCGCGTGCGCCGACTCGAACACGACCCGTCGGGTGAGCGCGTCGTCGCCGCCGCCTACACAACGCCCGATGGAGAGACACACCGCCAGACTGCCGACCAGTTCGTCCTCGCCTGTGGCGGCGTCGAGAACGTGCGTCTGCTCCTTCTTTCGGAGTCCGACCGATACCCCGACGGCTTGGCGAACACGTCTGGACTCGTCGGTCGGTACTTCATGGACCACCTGTTCGCGGGGATGGGCGGCCGTCTCGACAGACCGACCAGACAGAATCACGTCGGATTCAACACCAGCGAGACCCACCAGTTCTACGACGATGCGGACCCGGTCAACGGACTCAAATTGGAGTTCCTCAACTACGCCGGTCCGTCGCCCGTCATCGACGCGCTCCACGCCGACACGTGGGGCGACGAACTGCTCGCGCAATTAGCCGAGCACTACGGGACGCACGTCGCCATGGGTGCACTGGTCGAGCAACTCCCCGACGAGAACAACTACGTAACCATCGACTCCGAGACGACCGACGACCTTGGCGACCCCGTCCCGGCGGTCCACTGGTCAATCGACGACCGAACGAAAGCCGCGCTCGAACGGGCCAACGAGATTCAACAGGCCGTTCTCGACGAACTCGGTGTCGACGTGGAGTGGGCCGTCGGCCCGGAGAACACAGGTCCGGCGTTCCACCACATGGGGACGACTCGGATGGGCGACGACCCCGAATCGAGCGTCGTGGATGCCGAGTGCCGTACCCACGACCTGCAAAATCTCTGGATTGCCGGGTCGAGCGTCTTTCCGACCGGCGGGGCGATGAATCCGACGCTCACCATCGCCGCACTTGCAGTTCGCCTCGCCGAGTCAGTCGAGAGAGCGGTTCTGTAGTTGGATTTGTCGCAGGCGACACGTGGGAGTCGGTGTCGCTGAGTGCAACGCTGCGTAATCGAATTCGATTCCATACTTTTGGGAACGACACCGGTACTGTTTATCCGAGGGCTCGCAAACCACGGTCTATGAGGAGGCGGCGCTACGTACAGGCAGTGGGTGCGCTCGGTATCGTCGGTGCCGCGGGGTGTCTCGGCGGAGACGACAGTCGCCCAAACACCGGAGCGGCGGAAAACACCGGAACAGACGCCAGCGATGCGCCCGGCGGCGACGAGCGCGACATCGTGCTCGCGACAGCAACGACCGCCTACGACACGGGACTGCTCGACGTGCTTCACGAGGAGTTCACCGCGCGGTTCGATATCCGGGTCAAGACGCTCGTGCAGGGAACCGGCGCGGCCCTCAGGACTGCCGCTGACGGCGACGCAGATGTCGTCATTGCCCACGCCCGCGAGGCCGAAGACGAGTTCATCCGGGCGGGCCACGGCATCAACCGCCGCGATTTGATGCACAACGACTTCCTCGTCGTCGGCCCCGAATCCGACCCGGCGGGGGTCGGTGCTGTCGGGAACGACCCGCTCGCCGCCGTCCACGCAATCGCCGAAAGCGAGTCGCTGTTTCTCTCCCGCGGCGACGACTCCGGGACCCACCGCCGGGAACAGTCGCTGTGGGAACACTCAGAGGCAGACCCCTCGGGACGGTGGTATCAGGCCACCGGCGACGGAATGGGCGATACGCTCCGGCAAGCCAGCAGACGCGGCGCGTACACGCTCGTCGACCGCGGGACGTTCAGCGTGTTCGGCGATTCTATCTCACTCGTTCCTTTCGTCGAAGGGCCACTCGGCGGCGGTCCCGAACGCCTCCGAAACGACTACGGTATCATCCCGACGAACCCCGCCAGACACGACGTGAACTACCCGCTCGCGATGGCGTATGTCGGGTTCATGACCGGACGCACGGGACAGGAACTGATTCGGTCGTTCGGTGAATCGACGCTGTTCGTTCCCGACGCGCTGGACGAAGACCCGACGTTCGACCAGTACCGACCGGCCAGCGACAGGTCCTGAACACGTCGCGTTCTCGAAACTGGCGACTCGCAGCAGTATCGACCGCGAGTACGCACCCTTAAGAACCGCGACCCGCATCATTCGACCATGCAACCACGGGACCTCTCCGCGCACGCACCCTACGTGCCCGGCCGCGGGACAGAGGAGGTCGCCCGCGAACTCGGGTTGGACCCCGAGGACCTGACGAAACTCTCCTCGAACGAGAACCCCCACGGTCCGAGCCAACAGGCCGTCGCGGCTATCCAGGATGCCGCACCGACGGTGAGCGTCTATCCGAAGACGGCGCACACCGACCTGACGGAGAAACTGGCCGACAAGTGGGACCTCACACCCAAACAAGTGTGGGTTTCGCCCGGTGCCGACGGGGCTATCGACTACCTGACGCGAGCGATGCTCAAACCCGACGACCGCGTCCTCGAACCGTCGCCCGGATTTACCTACTACTCGATGAGCGCCCGCTACCACCACGGCGACGCCGCCCAGTACGAGGTGTCGAAGGGCGATGACTTCGAACAGACCGCCGAGTTGGTCCTCGACGTCTACGACGGCGAGCGGATGGTCTACCTGACGACGCCGCACAACCCGTCGGGGGCGACCTTCGCTATCGACGAACTCGAAACGCTCGCCGAATCGGTCGAAGACCACACGCTCCTCGTCGTCGACGAAGCGTACGGCGAGTTCTCCGCCGAACCCTCCGCAATCGACCTGCTCTCTGCGTACGATAACATCGCGGTGATGCGCACGTTCTCGAAGGCGTACGGCCTCGCCGGACTTCGAATCGGCTATGCCTGCGTTCCTGAGGCATGGGCCGACGCCTACGCCCGGGTGAACACGCCGTTCGCGGCCAGCGAACTCGCATGTCGCGCTGCTCTTGCGGCCCTCGACGACGAGGAACACGTCGAGAAGACGGTCGAATCGGTCGAGTGGTCCCGCGACTACCTCCGCGCCGAACTCGACGTGCCGACGTGGGAGAGCGCCGGAAACTTCGTCCTCGCGGAAGTCGGCGACGCTACTGCCGTCTCGGAGGCCTCCCAACGTGAGGGCGTCATCGTCCGCGACTGCTCTAGTTTCGGATTGCCGGAGTGCATCCGCATCTCCTGCGGGACGAAAGCACAGACGAAGCGCGCCGTCGAAGTCCTCAACCGAATCGTCTCGGAGGTGCCGCCCGCGTGAGAATCGCCGTCACCGGAACCCCCGGAACCGGGAAGACGACGGCGACAAACCTCGTCGCCGACGCGCTCGACCTCGACGTGGTCCACCTCAACCAACTCGTCAAAGACGAGGGACTGTGGACCGAGCGCGACGAAGACCGCGACACGCTCGTCGTCGACATCGACGCCGTCCGCGACCACCTCGGCGACTGGGACGGAATCGTCGAGAGCCATCTCGCACATCATCTCGACGCCGACCGAGTCGTCGTCCTTCGCTGCCGCCCGGATATCCTCGAACAGCGCCTGCTCGACCGAGGGGAACCCGAGGCGAAGGCACGCGAAAACCGCGAATCCGAAGCCCTCGACGTTGTCCTCGGCGAAGCCGTCGAGTTCCACGGTGAGGAGTCGGTCTACGAGATAGACACGACCGACCGCGACCCCGCGGCCGTCGCCGACGACATCGAAGCCGTCGCCGCAGGTGAGCGCGAACCGTCCGCCGGAACCGTCGACTTCATCGAATACCTATGACGCTCGACCAGTACCGCGACACCGCCGACAAACTCCTCGTCCCGTTCGTCTCCGCCGCTGATGCCATCGGGCTTTCCCCCAACGGCGTGAGCGTCATCGCCTTCGGGTTCGCCATCGCCGCGGGCGTCGCCTTCGGCCTCGCTGACCCGCTCTGGTACGGAGTCGGAGCCGTGTTCGTCTTCTTCAACGGCTGGCTCGACCTCGTCGACGGCGCGCTTGCACGCGAGCAAGGTGTCTCCTCTGAGGCTGGCGACCTGCTCGACCACGTGCTGGACCGCTACGCAGACATCGTCGTGCTCGTCGGCCTCGCGGCCGGAATCGAGTCGTACGCGCTCGGCCTCGCTGCCGTTACGGGTGTCCTCATGACCTCCTACCTCGGGACGCAGATTCAGGCGGTCGGTCTCGGCCGCGCCTACGGCGGCCTCGTCGGCCGCGCCGACCGACTGGCGCTCATCGGCCTCGTCGGCGTCGCGTCGGCTGTCTACACCAACACGCTCGCCGGATTCACGCTCGTCGGGTGGTTGCTGGTGTTCTTCGCCATCATCGGCCACTTCACCGCCTTCCAGCGCTTCTGGGGCGCGTGGAGCGACCTGACGTAAGACATTAGTTTTTCGACACGTTCGGGGAGGATGTGCCCTCCGTACTCCCGTCTCTCGGTCACGCTGGTTCGGCGAGTCTGTTCTGGATTCTCGTCGTCGCTTCGTCGGTCTGGCTCTCGCGCAACGCGGCCGCCCGCGACCACCGATTTCCGAATCTCCTCGGTGCGCTCCTCGTCGTGATACCAATCGGTGTCCTCGCATACCTCGTCGCGTACTGTCCGAAACACCCGCGGACGGGACCTGCAAGTCCCGCGGAGCGAGGCGCGCTCGCGGTGTTTTTCGCGGCTGGCGGGTCCTTCGCTACGGTCGGACAACTCCCGTTTTCTCTCCCCGGACTCCGGGAACTGCTGTATCCCGTCGGGTTCGTGGTGCTGCTTCCACTCACTCACCTCGTCGTCTACCGGCGTGGCTATCGCGTGGTGACTGACCCAATCAGTCGTCGCGCGGCGGCGCTCCATCGCCGAGAATAGCCCGCGAGATGTGGATGCCGGAGAAAACCCGGGAGACGTGGCCGTCACGACTGTGCTCACAATTCGCACCGCGTGGCCGGGGGCGTGTCTTTTATACGCGGCCGGGGGGTACGTGAGTGTATGCCTCAGTGCGAGATGTGCGGCTCCGACCAAGCCTCTCTGAAGAAAGTGAAGGTCGAAGGCGCAGAACTACAACTGTGTGACGACTGCGCCGAGTTCGGCACGGAGGTCCGCACCGAGTCGGCGTCCTCCAGCACGAGCACGAAGTACTCCACCTCCTCGTCGAGTTCGAAGACGTCTCGCTCCTCGGGGTCCTCTTCGTCCTCCTCGAAGACGCGCCGTCGCCGCGACATGTTCGACGACATGGACGAGATTGCGGCCGACTACGACGCTCGCATCCGCGACGCGCGTGAGTCCCGCAACATGAGCCAGGAGGACCTTGCGAAGTCCCTCAACGAGAAGGCGAGTCTCATCCGCAAACTCGAACGCGGTGACATCCTGCCACCGGACTCCGTCCGCGAGAAACTCGAACGCAAACTCGACATCTCGCTCGTCGAGGGCGCGAGCGACGACGAATCCGAGTGGTCCGGCGGCAGCAACACGACGACCACCCTCGGCGACGTTGTCAAGCGCAAAGACTGACGCGTTCGGCTCACTATCGCCGTTCTGATTCCTCACGATTTTCGACCGTCTCGTGGCAACGACGGCCCCGAAAACCAATTTATTAGTCTCGCCGTACCCCACGTCCGGTGTGTTCATCTTAGTCAATCTCAAGGCATACCCGTGTGACCCCATCGAAGTCGCAACCGCCGCGCGCGATGTCGCCGAACAGTCCGGCGTCCGCATCGCCGTCTCACCGCAGGCGGCCGACATCGCCCGTGTCGCAGACACAGGTGTCGAGACGTGGGCACAGCACGTCGACCCCAACGGCTACGGGAGCCATACCGGAAGCACCCTCGCGGAGGCTGTCGCCGAAGCGGGGGCGGTTGGAACGCTCATCAACCACTCCGAGAACCGACTGAAACTCGCCGACATCGACGGGTCGATTCAGGCGGCCGACCGTGCCGGTCTGGAGACCTGTGTCTGCGGCAACAACCCCGCCCAAATCGGCGCTGTCGCCGCACTCGGCCCCGACTCGGTCGCCGTCGAACCGCCGGAACTCATCGGTGGCGACGTGTCCGTCGCGACTGCCGACCCCGGAATCGTCACCGACGCCGTCGACTCCGCAGCCAACGTGGACGAGGACGTAGACGTGTACTGCGGTGCCGGTATCTCCACCGGCGACGACGTGGTGACCGCCGAAGAACTCGGCGCGTCGGGTATCCTTCTCGCGTCCGGCGTCGCCAAAGCCGACGACCCGCGCGCGGCGCTCGAAGACCTCGTCTCGGGACTGTAAGAAAGCGACCGCAGCGACTCAGTTTTCGGCCGACGACGCTCCGTCGTCAATGTCGATGTCGTCGAGGAACGACGCCTCGATAGCTGCGACCGTCTCTCGAAGTTCGTCGTCGTCCAAGAGGTCTGCGTACTCGTCGCTGACGAGGTCAGGAAGCGCGTACTCGTACTTCCCGCGACCGGCGTGGCGGATGAATCCCGCCCGACGGAGCGACCGGTTGCGACCGTACGCGAGGTGCTGGTTGCCAGTCTCGCCCGCAGCGACGTGGGCCGCAAGCGGTTCGGAGATACCGCGCTCGCGGTAGTGGGCGAGCATCCCGTGGTGCACCTCGTCGAGCGCGTCCACGATTGCCGTCATGCGGTCGACCACGTCGCGTCGGTCCTGCGCGCCCGGTGCCGGTTGCAGGTCCGCGGGTTCGAACTCGCCCATCTCGCTTTCGAAGTCGAATTCGTCGTCGGACGCGTCGGCGCGTTCGAGACTACCGAACCCGTGTGTGGGCCACGGTGGACCGTCAGGCGCTTCGAGGAGCGGTCTGGGCGGCGAATCGGATGTGGCGGCCTGTGCCGGGCTGGTGTCGTCTCCGGCGTCGGTGTCCGCTCCTGCCGTCGCCTCGGCAACGTCTGAATCAGTCGGTTCGCCAGCGTTCTGGGTGTTGTACTCCGCGAGGGCCGCCTGCTGTTCTTCCGGCCGGTTTAGGTTCCGCCCCGACCCGCCGCGGTAGGGCGCTTCTGCCTTCTGGAACATCGCCTGTGCGAACTGGTCGGCCATCCGCGACAGGTCGCGGGCCTCCTCTAACTCGCGTTCGAGTTGCCGAATTTTGGCATCCTTCTTTTCGAGTTCCTGTCTCAGGTCGGCGATTTGGCTCTCTCGACGGGCTTTCTCGTCGGATATCTCTTTCAGGTCCGAGACGAGGTCGCCGTCGACGGACTTCAGGTCGGGCCGTTCGAAGTCGTCGAGACCGGGAGTCGCTCCTGCGTCGAACGTCTGTTTTTTGTGGAACTGGACGCGCCGAATCGTCTCGGACCAGTCGGTGACGAGGAAGCCCTCGCCGTTGCCCATGTCCTCGATGGCATCGGCGTACTCCGACCCGAGGATACGGCCGACGACCTTGGTGTCGTTGCGCCAGGTGAGACGGTGCCAGACCAGCCAGTCACACTGGGTGATAAAGTCCTTTTTCACGTCGGCCGGGCGCTGGGAGATACCGACGACGCCGAGGCCGTGCTTCCGTCCGCGCTTGCCGATTTTGATGAGCATCTTGCCCGCTTCGTCCATCCCGCCCTTCTCCGGGATGTACTCGTGGCACTCCTCGATGAGCATCAAAAACGGCTTCTTGAGTTTCTTTTCCTTGGCGAAGAGGTGCTTTGCGACCTCAGTCACGAGTTCGTCGGCCGCGGCGTCGTCGAGGTAGCCGGACACGTCGAGAATGATTGGGACGTTCTGTTCGAGCGCGAGCGTCGCGAGTCGTTCGGCGTGTTCGGGACTCACCTGTATGTCGCACTCGTCGTCCGCACCCGCATGTAAGAGTTCGAACTCCTGTTTGAGTCCGTAGTACTCGCCGTCGGTGTCGACGATGAGTACCGGGAAGTTCGCCGACAGCAGGTTCTCGATGATAACCGACGCCGTGTTCGACTTCCCGGACCCGGACTTGCCCGTAATGAACCCTCGACCGGTCAGGATATCGACCACCGGCAGGTGGACCGTCGTGCCCGGGTCTTCGGTACCAACTCCCCCTGGACCGCTACTAATCTCGGCAACCGAGATGGTTTCCGTGTCCGAATCCGTCATCCGGTTTTTTCGACTCTTCCGGGGGTCATAGTTCCTCCCCCTCCGGGCGAGTCAAGTTTTATCAGGTGGCCGGGCAAGGTTTGGTCGATGATAGACGGGGACGGAGACGACATCTCCATTCTCCACGTTGACGACGACCCGATGTTCTCTGAGCTGGTGTCTCGCAACCTCTCGCGCCGCCTCGACGGTGCGACTATCGACACCTGCGACCGGCCGGAAGCGGTCCTCGAACGGGTCGACGCTAACAGCGTCGACTGTATCGTCTCCGACTACCAGATGCCGGGGATGAACGGCGTCGAACTACTCGAATCAGTTCGTCAGACGAGCGACGTTCCGTTCATTCTGTTCACCGGCCACGGGTCCGAAGCGGTTGCGAGCGACGCTATCGCCGCTGGAGTCACCGATTACGTCCAGAAAGACCCCGGCGGCAACCAGTGGGTCTTACTCACGAACCGAATTCAGCGGGCGGTCCGCGAACACCGCGCGCTCGCCGCACAGGAGGAATCGGACCGCCGGTTTACGACACTCATTCAAGCGATGCCAGGGGCCGCCTATCGCTCACCGCTCGATTCTGACTGGCCGATAGATTTCGTCTCCGATGGCTGCCGAGAACTCACCGGCTACGACCCCGATGAACTCGAATCCGGCGAGATAACGTGGGGGAGAGATATCGTCCACCCGGACCACCGCGGCGCGGGCTGGGACGACATTCTCGACGCCGTCGAGGCGGGCGAGCGGTTCGACAGAACCTATCGAATCCGAACCCGCGAGGGTGAGACGAAGTGGGTTCGAGAACAGGGCCTCGGCGTGCTGGAGAACGGCGAGGCCGTGGCTATCGAGGGGTACATCTTCGACGTGACGGACGAGCACCGACGCGGCGTCGAGTTACGAGAAAAGGAGACGCTCCTCGACTCGCTGTTCGAGAACGTCCCCGTCCATCTCTTCGTGAAAGACGAGGAGGCGAGACACGTCCGCGTGAGTTCGGCCGTCGTCGACAACCCCGAGGAGTTCGTCGGGAAAACGGACCTCGAGACGCGTGCACCCTCGGGAAAAGAACACGACCGGAACGCGTACGAAGACGACCTCTCCGTCCTCGAAACGGGCGAGCCGATTCTCGACAAAGAAGAGTACATGCCGAAACTCGGCCGGTGGAACCTCACGTCGAAAGTTCCGTGGACCGACGACGACGGCACCGTCGTCGGAATCATCGGCGTCTCCCAAGACATCACCGAGCGAAAGAGCCAACGTCAGGCGCTTTCTCGCCAGAACGAGCGCCTCGCAGAGTTCGCAAGCATCGTCTCTCACGACCTTCGAAACCCGCTGAGCGTCGCCTGTGGCAACCTCGAACTCCTTCGAAAAAACATCGACGACGACCGACTCGAAACGGCCTCCGACGCGCTCGACCGCATCGACGACATCGTCGAAGACGTACTGTCGATGGCCCGCGACGGGCCGAACGTCCTCGACAGAACGCGCGTCGGTCTCGAAGACGCTGTCGAAGAAGCGTGGCAGACCGTCCACTCAGAGGGTGTGACACTAGAGCGACCCGAACCGCTCGGGGCGGTCTACTGCGACCGGGCGCGACTCGTCCGACTCCTCGAAAACCTGCTTCGAAACGCTGTCGAGCACGGCACTTCGGACGACCAGACGCTCTCTACGATAACCGTTCGGCGACTCGAAGACGACATTGGCTTCGCCGTCATCGACGACGGTCCCGGTATTCCAGAAGCGAAGCGTGACACAGTTTTCGAACGGGGATACACCACAAACGAAGCGGGTACCGGCTACGGCCTCGCCATCGTCGCCGACATCGCTATCGCTCACGGCTGGGTCGTGCGGATACGAAACGGAGACGCGGGCGGGGCACGAATCGAAGTTGTGACCGACCAGCGACTCACCCTCGATACCGACACTCAGTCGAACTCGAGGAGCGACGACTGACCGCCGCGGGTAGGACGCCCGGAGTTATCCTCAGTGTCGTCTTCGGACCCACGCACCTGCCCGCCTTCTGCGTCCTCTTTTCGACCGTCCGCTGTCTCGTCAGGGTCCTGACTCGCGGGTCCGTCCACACTTTCGAAGTCGGTCAGTTGCGGTGATTCGTTGGTGTCTGTGTGGTCGTCTCGGTCGGCGCTGGTGTCTGTGTGGTTGTCACGGTCGGCGCTGGTGTCTGTGTGGTCGTCGCGCTCTTCTTCGGTTCTTCTCCCGGCGTCGTCGCCGCCAGCAGATTCCCAGCCGTCGAGACTCGACTGGTCGGCCGAGGAAAACGAGAGGTTCGAGACGCGGACGCCGAGTTTCCGAACTGTCTCGGCGTCGAACTCGGCGTCGAGCAGGTCGAGCGCCACGTCGGTCACGAGGTCCGGGTCGTCCACCGGGCCGGGCAGCGACTGCGCTCGGGTGTTGATGTCGAACGGCGGGACGACCACTTTGATGCCAATCGTTCGGTACATCGCCCCGCGCGAGCGAGCGCGGTCTGCCACGTCGGCGGCGAGCGCGCGGACCACCTCGCGTTTGGCTTCTGGGTCGTCGGTCGGGTCGGTAAACGCCGACTCTCTGGAGAGGCTCTTCGGCCGCCCGGTGGGCGTGACCGCCCTGTCGTCGTCGCCGTTTGCGCGCTCGGCGAGTTCGCGCCCGCGTGACCCAAAGCGCGATTCGAGCGTCCGCACGTCGGCGTCCGCGAGGTCACCGGCGGTTTCGATGCCGAGCGACCGCAGTTCGCGCGCCGTGACCGGGCCGACGCCGTGAATCTCTTCGACCGAAATCGGCGCGAGAAACGACCGCACCTCGCCGGGCGGGACGACCACGAGACCGTCCGGTTTGTCGAAGTCCGACGCAATCTTCGCCGTGGACATGTTGGGCGCGACGCCGATTGATGCGGTGACGCCCACCTCGCGCTCGATGCGCTGTTTCACGTACCGGGCGAACCCCTCGGCGAGCGTTCGGTCGCCGGACGCAGCGCGGTCCCACGCAGTTCGCTCGGTGACGTCCAAGTACGCCTCGTCGATGCTCACTTCGCGGACCACGTCGGCGCAGTCGTGCAGAATCTCCTTGACATCGGCGGCGACCGCCTTGTAGAACTCGATATCTACGGGGCGGTAGTGACCGGCCGCATCGGGGTCGTCGGCGGGGTCAAGGCCCTTGATTCGGGGCAATCTGTCCAGCGCCGTCGAGATTGGCTGGGCGCTCTCGACGCCGAACGTCCGGGCCTCGTAACTCGCCGTGGCGACTGCGCCGTGTCCCTCGCCCGGTTCGTACCCCATGCCGACGACGAGTGGTTCGCCGACCAGTTCGGGTTCCCGCAGGCGCTCGCAGGCAGCGTAGAAACAGTCTATATCGACGTGGAGGACGACCCTATCGGACCGGTCGTCAGCGTCCGTTCCGGGCAGCGTCTCCCCCGCCATGCTCGTGGGTTGGGTGCGAACGTACCTGAACCTTCAGATAGCGCAGTGAAAGTAAAGGGCGGAGCGGTGTCGCGGTCGGAGTGACGAGATGCCGATTACTTCAGCCGTTCCTGCAAAAACGAGGGGTGCGCGGCGGTGACGCCGTCGATAGAGAGAATGTCATCGGAGATGACATCACCGAGCGCGTCGCCGTCGGGGGCGCGAGCCTCGGCCATCAACATGTGGTCGCCAGACGAGGTGTAGAGCGATTCGACCGAATCGAGGTCCTTCAGCGCACGCGTCGCCTCGACGTACCGCTCGCTGGCCACGTCGATTCCGACCATCGCAATCGACTGTCCGGCGAGCTTCTTCGGGTCGATATCGGCTGAGTAACCGATGATGACCCCGTCGTCTTCGAGTTTGTGGATGTACTTGCGAACCGTCGGCTTCGACACGCCCGCCCGGTCTGCAATCTCGGCGTACGACGCTTTCGCGTCGTCCTCCAAGACGGCGAGGATGCGTCCCTCCGTGGACGTGGTTTCCATGGCCTCTGATTTTCCAAGGAGAGAAAAATATCTTGCGAATCCGAAAAGGGTTCTCCGTCACGTCGAAACCGACGAGATGTCGGTGGCGACGAACGGCGGAGCGCCGTTATTTGTGCTTGTCGAGGAACTTGTCGAAGGACCGTTCCCACTCGTAGGAGTCGTCGAAGTAGCGCTCAGCGAGTGGCTCGTCGGGCATCTCGCCGATTTTCTTCTTCTCCTGCTGGTAGGACAGACGGTCTTTTTCGACGAAGTACCGGCCGGTGAGGACGGTCCCCTCGTGGAGCGCGTTCTCCGTCTCGAACATCATCTCGGAGGCCTCCGCACGGTTCGTGTTGTCGAACTCGTAGTCGTCGGACTCGTTGATGTCGATGTACGGGACGTACTGACGGGCGTCCTTGTTCCACGTCGGACACTGCGTGAGGAAGTCGACGTGGGAAAAGCCGTCGTGCTCGATGGCTTCGACGATGATTTCCTTGGCCTGGTTCGGGTTGACCGCGGCCGTGCGAGCGATGTAGGACGCACCCGCGTTCAGCGACAGCGAGAGCGGGCGCAGCGGCGTCTTGGCCGAGCCGTGGGGCTGGGTCTTCGACTTGTGGCCCTTCGGCGACGTCGGGGACGTCTGTCCCTTCGTCAGGCCGAAAATCTCGTTGTTGAACACGATGTACGTGATGTCGTGGTTCTCACGGGCGGTGTGCATGAAGTGGTTGCCACCGATACCGTAGCCGTCACCGTCACCACCGGCAGCCACGACCGTAAGGCCGGGGTTGGCCAGCTTTGCGGCGCGAGCGATGGGGAGCGAGCGGCCGTGGATGGTGTGGAAGCCGTAGCTGTTGAAGTAGCTGTTGAGCTTCCCGGAACAGCCGATACCCGTCATGACCATCATCTCGTCGGGCGAGAGGCCGAGTTCGGCTGCCGCACCCTTCAGTGCCTTGAGGACACCGAAGTCACCACAGCCAGGACACCACGTCGGCTGGGGTTCGAGTCCAGGGGTGAACTCGTTTTGGTCTTTCTCCGTTTCTTCACCGATTGCGCTGAATGCACTCATGATTATTCACCCACCTTGGGGACGAACTTCGTACGGTTGTCCGGGAGCGCCTCGCCTTCGAGGAGCGCCGTCTCGAACCCTTCGACAATGTCGAGCGGTTCGAACGGATTCCCGTTGTATTTGAGGAGACTCGACATCTTGTCGCCGTAGCCGCCGAGTTCCTTCTGGACGAGTCCGCGGAACTGCGCGGACGCCGTCATTTCGACGACGAGCGCCTCGTCGACGCTGTCGAGGAACGATTTGACCTGTTCTTTGGGGAACGGCATCAGTTCGGAGACGCCGAAGACCTTGACCGAGTGACCCTTCTCGTTGAGTTCGTCGGCCGCCTCTTCGACGGTACCCTGCTGGCTACCGAACGTGACGAGGCCGTAGTCGGCGTCTTCCGGACCGTAGACCGTGTTGAACCCGCTGTCTTCGTCGAGTTCCGCGCGGATGGACTCGACTTTCTGCATGCGGCGGTTCATCTGGGCGATACGGTTGTCGGGGTCCTCCGAGATGTGACCCGCGGGCATGTGTTCGTTACCCGTCGCGAGGTAGCGACCGCCCTTCTGGCCGGGCAGCGAGCGCGGCGAGACACCGTTTTCGGTGTCGTGCTGGTAGCGCTGGTACTTACCCGAGTCGTCGTGCGGTGCCTCTTCGAGTTCGGCTTCCGAGAGGACAGAGCCGAGGTCGGCGTTTGGCTCTTCGTCGAAGACCGACGCCGGGACGTTCGAGAGTTCGCCACCGAGCTTCTGGTCGTAGAGGACGATAGACGGAATCTGGTACTCGTAGGCAATCTGGAACGCCTTGCGCGTCTGGTCGTACGCCTCGGCAGCCGTGCCGGGGGCGAAGACGACGCGGTGGGAGTCGCCCTGCGAGGTGTACAGGACGTGCTCCATGTCAGACTGCTCGGGCTTCGTCGGCATACCCGTCGACGGACCGGCGCGCATGGCCTCGACGAGGACGAGAGGCGTCTCGGTGATTTCCGCAAGACCGAGCGGCTCGGACATGAGCGAGAAACCGCCACCGGACGACCCGGACATGGCCTTCACACCGGCGTGGGACGCACCCATTGCCAGCGCGGCGGCCGCAATCTCGTCTTCGACCTGCTCGGAGATACCGCCGAGTTCAGGGAGATTCTGCGACATGATGACGAAGACTTCCGTCCACGGGGTCATCGGGTAGCCCGAGATGAAGCGGCAGCCTTCGTCGATAGCGGCGTAGGCAATCGCGTCAGAACCGGAGATGAGAACCTGTTCTTCGTCGTGTTCGCCGGTCGGTGCCGATACGTCGGGGGCGTCCACGTCGTACTCGGATTTGACCGTCTCGTAGGCGTCGTCGAAGACTTCGAGGTTGGGTTCGAGAATCTTCTCCGGCATCGCGTCCGACATCAGGCTCTTGATGACGTCGGGTTCGATGTCGGCGATGGCGCACGTGACGGCGACACCGGCGGTGTTGCGCATGACCTCGCGTCCGTGCTCGCGGGCCATACTGCGCAGGTCGATGTCGTAGACGTGCCAGTTGTTCTCCTCGACACGCTCGTCGAAGTCCTCGATTTCGGAGGCGTCGAGCAGGCCGGAGTCGTAGACGATGACGCCGCCTTCGGCGAGTTCGTCGAGGTTCTCCGACAGCGGCTTGATCTCCTCGTTGCCGTAGTAGGCACCTTCGCTCGGATTACGGGCGAAGGAGTCACCGAGCGCGAGGAGGAAGTTGTACCCGTCACCACGGGACTGAATCGGGTCCGCACTCACGCGGACCTCAGTGTACGTGTGGCCACCGCGGATGCGCGACGGATAGTGGCGATGCGTGAAAACGTGTAGCCCCGCTCGCATCAGGGCTTTGGCGAAGTTCTGGCTGGTCGAGGCGATGCCGTCACCGGAACCCCCTGCAATGCGCCAGATAAGTTCGTGGTCAGTCATATTTGAGCTCACGGCCCCGCTGGGGCGCTATCTGAAGATTTGGTAGGGGTTCGATTAAAGACTTTGCTATGGATTAACAAGAAAAGATAATGAAGGAATTAATATTCCTAAATTAGGGGTACGACCCGTCATCAAAAGTTGACAAACGGATATTCAGAAATTGCCGAAACCGGATAAACGATAACTCGGGATGGAGTTATCTACTCGTTTTTAGGACTCGACGGGTGGTACGGGGTGTCGTATTCGCCGACCTGTCCGTCGAGACGGTCGGGGTTGATATAGCCCGACAGGAGCATGAAGTCGAGGATGGTCGCGTACAGCATCGCCTCGACGACCGGCACGCCGCGCGGCGGCAACACCGGGTCGTGACGGCCGACGACCTGAATCTCCTTTTCCTCGCCCGTCTCCCAGTCGACCGTCCGCTGTTTCTTCGGAATCGACGTGGGTGCGTGGAGCGTCATCTCGCCGTAAATCGGCTGGCCGGTGGTGATACCGCCCTGAATGCCGCCGTGTTTGTTGCCGACGGGGTGTGGGTCGCCGTTGTCGTCGAACTCCCAGTCTTCGTTGCGGTCGGACCCGGTCCACTCGCGGGCCTCACGGCCGAGACCGAATTCGAACGACGTTGCGGCCGGAACGGCCATCATCGCCTGCCCGAGTCGCGCGGAGAACGAATCGAATCGGGGTGCGCCGAGGCCGCGGGGAACGCCCTGCGCTTCGAAGTAGATAGAACCGCCGATAGAGTCGCCTTCCTTCTGGTACTGCTCGATGAGTTCCATCATCTTCGCTGCCGATTCGGGATGGGCACACCGTACGTCGTTTTCTTCCGTGTGTTCGAGCATCTCCTCGAACGTGACCGGCGGCGCTTCCACGTCGCCAATCTGGTTCACGTGGGCTTTGACCTCGATGTCGTACTCGCTCTGTTCGAGGACCTGCTTCGCCACGGCACCCGCGGCGACCCAGTTGACTGTCTCGCGCGCGGACGAGCGCCCGCCACCGCCCCAGTTGCGCGTGCCGAACTTGGCCGAGTAGGTGAAGTCACCGTGCGACGGGCGCGGGGCCGTCACGTAGGGTTCGTACTTGCCCGAGCGAGCGTCTTTGTTCTGGACGACCATCCCGATGGGCGTGCCCGTCGTATACCCGTCCAGCGTCCCCGAGTTGATGACCACGGCGTCCGGTTCGCCGCGACTCGTCGTAATCATCGACTGGCCCGGTTTGCGTCGGTCGAGTTCCTTCTGTACGTCCTCGACGGAGAGTTCCACGCCCGCGGGGCACCCCGAGATGGTGACGCCCATGGCGTCGCCGTGACTCTCGCCGTACGTGGTCACCCGAAAGAGGCGACCGAATTCGTTCCCATTCATTACCCGACCCTCGGGTGGCCGCCCATTTAGTGTTTGCAGATAGGTGCAATCGTCGTGCAGAACGGTGCACCCGGAAGCGTGTCTCGACTCGCGGAGGTTCATACCCGATGACGGCGAACGAACGACTATGGAACCGACAACCCGTGGTGGCCTCCGCGAGCGCCTCGAAGCCACGTTCTGGGAGCGGCACGCCAACCCGTGGAGCGGCGGGACGCGAATCCTCGCGTTTCCCGTGCTGATGTACGCCATCTACCGCCGCGACCGTCGGTTGCTCGCGGCGACGCTGGCGTTTATCACGGTCAACCCCGTGTTGTTTCCGCGCCCGAAACGCACGGACAACTACCTGAGTCGCATCGTTCTCGCCGAACGCGAGTGGCTGGACGAGGGGAAGGGAACAATGAGCCTCGATTACCCGAATATCCTCAACGTGCTCAACATCCCGGTCAGCATCTACGCGCTTGTCTCCGCGATTCGCCGTAAGCCGGTGGGAACCGTACTCGGAACGCTCGGCGTGCTGGTTCTTAAACTCTGGTGGACCGACGTAATCGTAAAGAAGACGGGTGTGACCGGCCGCGCCCCCGGCGAGAAACCGGAGTTAGCGGAGTGAATCCAGCGTCGCAGTTGCGAACGGAATCAGCATCTCGTCTGGGTGCAGGCCGCCGTGCATGCCGACGTAGTCGAGTTTGTCCCGTGCTTCGTCACCGTACCAGACACTAAGGTCGCGGTGGACGACGACGAGGCCACCGAGTCGTCGCTCGAACACCGGAGACGGGGTGGGTCCGAAGAGGTCGGAGTCTAACATCTCCTGTTTCCGGAACACCCTCGCATCCAACTCCGCCGTGAGCGTGTCGTAGACATCGTCGATTCGGTCCGGGCGGAGATGGAGATGAACGTTCCGCGGACTCCCCGAGAAGCGAACCGGCGTCCCGTCGGTCAGCGTCTTCAAGTCCGAGACGATGTCGCACGGCGGTGCCGAGAGGTCGACGTTTCGCGCCGGGTCGGTGTCGATGAGGCCGTGGTCCGCGGTGATACAGACAAGGGTCTCGCCGTGGTCGTCGTCGGTTGCTGCCGCGAGCGTGTCGATAGCGTCTGAGATGCGAGCGAACGTCTCCGCGGCAGTCTCGCGGTACGCGTCGGAATCGACCCCCTCGGCGTGCGCGGTGGCGTCGGTCTGCGGGAGGTATGCGAAGATGTACGACGGGTCCGACGCCCCCTTGGCCGCCTCCGAGAATGCCGGGAGGAACGTCGAGAGGTCTTCCGGGTCGTAGGTGTGTGGGACCGCCGATTCCGAGGGGAACGGCGTCACGTGGTGCGTCTCGACGCCCGCCGCGGAGAGGTCGGGGTAGATGGATTCCGCGTTGGCTACGTCTTCGAAGTCGAGACCGTCGGGTTCGGTACCGTCCTTCCGGATGAACGGAAGCGCCTCGAACATCTCGTCGGCGTCCGGGTCGTAGACGTTCCACCCGATGACGCCGTGTTCGGAGGTGAGGGTCGCGGAGTGAAACGTGTTCATCGCGGCAGCGGTTTCGGAGGGGTAGATAGACGTGAGCGGCGTTACCCGGCCCGCGTGTTCGAACTCGCGGAGAAACGGAATTCGCTCGCGCTCGCCGTCCCACTGGGCGAGGCCGAAGCCATCGACGAGGAAGACGACGACACGGGAGATGTCGTCGTACTCGTCGGTCGCCGCTTCTGGGAGCCGCGGCCCGACATCGGCACCGAGCAGGTCGGCGACGGTACCCGGAATCCGCGAGAAGCACCAGTCCTCATAGGCGGGCAGGAGGTAGTCACCATCTCGCTGGCGCTCCCGCAATGCCGACGGGTCGGATAACTGCATGCCACGTTCGGCGGACGGCGCGGGGAAAAAGGTTCTGTCGTGTCGGGTTCGTTATTCTTCTCGCACGTTCGCGCCGAGGTCACGCATCGTCTCGAAGAAGTTCGGGAACGAGACATCGACGTGTTCCGCGCCGGCGATGGTCGTCTCACCGTCGGCGACGAGGCCGGCGATGGCGAGGGACATGACGATACGGTGGTCGCCGCGGCCGTCGACTTCCGCCCCGACGAGGTCGGTCTGGCCACCGTGGATGGTGAGTCGGTCCTGCTCTTCGGTGACGTGGGCGTCCATCTTGGACAGTTCCTCGGCCATCGCGCTCACGCGGTCGGTCTCCTTGTACCGGACGTGCTCGCAGTTTTCGATGACGGTGTCGCCGTCGGCGATAGCGCCGAGCACCGCAATCGTCGGCAAGAGGTCGGGCGTGTCACCGACATCGACAGTCGTTCCGGAGAGGTCGGCGGCCGAAACCGTGAGTTCACCCGCGTCCTCGTCCCAGTCGACTGTTGCGCCCATGTCGCGGACGATATCGACGATAGCGCTGTCGCCCTGTGCGGAGGGACGAGCGCCTTCGACGACGACCGACTCGCCCTCGGCACCGGCCACGGCACCCGCTGCGAGCAGGTACGATATCGACGAGAAGTCGCCGGGAACGCTGTACTCGCCGCCTGCCGGACGGTACGACTGCCCACCGGGGACCGAAAAGCCGTCGTCAGTGCGCTCGGCCTCGATACCGAAGTCAGACAGCACTTCGAGCGTGATATCGACGTACGGGGCGGACTTGAGTTCGGTCGTCAACTCCACGTCGATACCCTCGTCGGTGACCGCGCCGGCCAGCAGGAGGGCCGTGATGTACTGCGACGACACGTCACCGGGAATCTCGACGGTGCCGCCGGTCATTTCATCGCCGACGACGAGCGGTGCCTGCCCGTTTCGTCGGGTGCTCTCCGCGCGGCCGTCGAGTTCGATGACGGCTTCGAGAAGCGGTCCCTGCGGGCGCGAGCGAAGTGATTCGTCACCCGTGAGGACGGAGAGGTTCTCGCCGAGGGCGGCACACCCCGTGACGAGTCGCATCGTCGTCCCCGAGTTTGCGCAGTCGATAACATCGGCGGGTGTCTCGGGGCGGCCGTCGAACCCCGTGACATCGACTGTCTGTCCCTCTCGGTTGATGGTGCCGCCGAACGCGTCGACGGCGCGCATCGTCGCCTTCGTGTCCGCGCTGACGAGGGCGTCGCGAACGACCGCGCCATCGCTGTAGCCCGCTGCGAGGATGGCTCTGTGGGTGTAGCTCTTCGACGGTGGGGCTCGTGTCCGTCCCTGAACACGAGAGCGCGAGATGTGGACGTCCATACGCGGGCGTCGTCAGGGGACGGTATCAGGGTACCGGACGCGGCGACGTTCTCGTATGGTTAGAATAATAACAATTGCTTTTGGTTACCAATACCAACGTGCGGCAAGGGACATCCCGAAGCGACCGACGGGGGCTGGCGGCCCTGACGAAACACGCCCTCCGCTGACGGTGCGTTCCGGCGGTACACCCGCGGAGAGTCGTCGCCCGAGTCGACTCTCTGCGAGGCCGAAACCGGAAACCGCCGCACTCGACGCGAGGTATTTACTACCGACCGGGCCAACCCCGGAGTATGGAACCCGATTTCTCTCAACTCACCGCGTTCCTCGGCGACGACTTCGACGGCTATCTCATCTCCGCCGACGGCAGCGACTCGAACCAGTTGTATCTCTCGGGATTCGACGCGCCGGACTCGTACGTGACGCTCTTCACGCCGGACGAAACCGTCCTCCTCGTCTCGACGCTCGAATACGGACGCGCGAAAAAGGAAAGTCGCGCCGACAGCGTCTCTCGACTCGCCGACTACGACTACCGCCAGAAGTACACCGAACACGGCCCGACTGTCGGGAACGCAAAGACAATCGCCGAGTTCCTCGCCGACCACGACGTGGAGACGCTCGCCACGCCCTCTGACTTCCCGCTCGGACTCGCCGACAGTCTCCGAGACGAAGGCGTCTCGGTCGAAGCGGAGACCGACGACGTGCTGACGAAGATTCGTGCGGTCAAGACCGACGAAGAAGTCGAACACATCCGAACCGCCCAAAAAGCGAACGAAGCGTCGATGCAGGCGGCAGAAGACCTCATCCGCGCCGCCGACGTGGCTGACGACGGCACGCTCCTGTACGAGGGCGAACCGCTCACGAGCGAGCGGGTCAAAGAAGAAATCGAGATTACCCTGCTCCGACACGGGTGTGCCCTCGACGAGACCATCGTCGCCTGCGGTGCCGACGCCGCCGACCCCCATGACCGTGGAAGCGGCCCGCTGTCGGCGGACGAGGCCATCATCGTCGACATCTTCCCGCGGGACAAGGAGACGAAGTACAACGGGGACATGACCCGGACGTTCGTCAAGGGCGAACCGACAGAGGAGGTCCGTGCGTGGTTCGAACTCACCGAGAAAGCCTTCTACGCCGCGCTCGACGCCATCGAACCGGGCGCAACGGGCGAGGATGTTCACGATGCCGTCTGCGACGTGTACGAGGAGGCCGGCGAGAACACGCTTCGCGCCGACCCAACCGCCGAAACTGGATTCATCCACAGCACCGGCCACGGTGTCGGACTCGACGTGCACGAACTCCCCTCTGTGAGCCAAGCCGGTGAGGAACTCGAACCCGGCCACGTCATCACCATCGAACCGGGACTGTACGACCCCGAAATCGGCGGCGTCAGAATCGAAGACCTCGTGGTCGTCACCGAAGACGGCTACGAGAACCTGACCGACTATCCGGTCGAACTGGTCGTCGAGTAAGGCGTCCGCTAGGTGCAACAGAGAAGGCGTTCGCTGACTACAACAGATTTTACGCAGAACCGAAATCGCAGTCGTTAGCTGTCGAGGGCGTTGTCGCCTGTCGACTCGGCCGGCGAGGTGGCACCAACCCAGTCAGAGTTCGCTTCGCGCCACTCTTTCAGTAGGTCTTCGAGCGCGTCGGCGGTCTTGGGCGTGATGACGCCCGCGGCCTGTCTGACGACGGTTCCATCTTCGATGAGGAGTGCGTAGATGTTCCCTTCGCCGAGCAGGCCGAGGCGGCGCTGGAGTGCCGTCTTATCGACTCGCGCGATAAGGGCGTTCTCGTGCGGCTTGTTCCGTGCGGCACCGGGACTCATCCCGCCACCACCGCCAAACGACGGCATCATGCCGCTTCGACCACCGAGGACCATCAGTTCGTAGTACTCGAAGTGGTCGTACGTCTCGGACAATTCTTTGGCGAAGCCACGCCACGACCCGACGAGCGACTGCTGTCGCCGGTCGAAACTGATGAGCAAGAGCGTCTGCTCACCGTCAAGGTCGTCGGGAAGGACGACTTTTCGACCGCTTGCGTCGCGCGATGGGAGGCGTGGGAAGTCCACGAATTATGCGAACCCCTATGGGGATATAAGTCTGATTGCCGATTCTGTAAATTGTTCCGCTGACGTGAAGGTTTCCCCGAACACGATTGCAACGAAACTCATTGTCCGTGGTTAGTCGTTCAAACACATAAAACTCCGCCTCCGAGTCTCAGCTCCGATAATCTAGCTCCTACCGTTCGTACTCAGCGTCGAACAGTTGGGCCGACATCGGACCGGGATTGCTTCCCTCGACGACGTTGTACACAGAGAGGTCTTCGACGCCCGCCTCGCTCAGGAGTTCTTCATCGTAGTAGGTGTTCCCGGTACAGGCCGACGGTTCACGGGAGAACAGTTCGGTGACGGCGTCGCACATGATTTGCGGCGTCCGCCAGTCTTCGGGCGTTCCCATCCCGAAGTGACGGGTCGCTTCGGACTCGATAGCCGCGACCGGCCAGATGGCGTTCACGGCGATGTCGTCCGCCGCCAACTCCTGTGCGAGCGATTCCGCGATGAACGTCATGCCGTACTTCGAGAGGGCGTATGCGACCTTTCCGGGTGCGGGTTCTGCGGGGCGTGGCGGTGAGAAGGTCACCACGTGGGCGTGGTCGCTCTCGCGGAGGTGCGGGAGCGCAGCGTGCGTCGTCGCGTACGTCCCACGAGCGTTCACGTCCATGAGCAGGTCGAACCGGTTTGGTGGGGTGTTCTCGAAGTTCGCGATGTGAATCGCGCCCGCGTTATTGATGACGAAGTCGATGCCGCCGAAGGCCTCGACCGTCTCGTCGATTGCCTTCTGGATGGACTCGTCGTCGCGCACGTCGAGTTGACACCAGATTGCGTTGCCGCCGCGGTCACGAATCTCTTCGGCCGTCTCCACGATGGTTCCCGGCAGGTCCTCGCGCTCTTCGACGGTTTTGCCGGTCGAGACGACGTTCGCCCCACGGTCGGCGAGGTCCAGCGCGATTTGTTTGCCGATTCCGCGACTGGTTCCGGTAATGAAGGCCGTTCGGCCCTCGAAATCCACATCATCAAACGCCATAGATAACCATTGTCAATCGACCACTTGACGGTTTGTACACAGACACTCCGTTCAACCCGGTTTGTCGAACGCAGGTGCACGGGTCGGCCTTGCGTGAACAGCTGACCATACCCGCCAGCACCGATTGCCTTTTGGGTGGCCCGCGTCCACACGATACCGATGGACTTGCTCGTCGTCGGTGCTGGAGACATGGGCCGCTGGTTCGGCCGCACGGTCGATGCCGACCTCGCCTTTACGGACGTTGACCTCGATGCGGCCGAGCGTGCGGCCGACGAGCGTGGCGGTCGTGTCGTCCCCTTCGACGGTGACGAGCGATTCGACCTCGTCTGCCTCGCCGTCCCGATGGGTCTCGCTGAGGAGGCAGTCGCGGAGAACGCTCACCGGGCGAAAGACGGGATGTGCGACGTGACCGGTGCGATGGGCGACCCGGTCGCCGCCATGCGCGACCACCTGCCCGACCGAGAACGATTCAGTCTCCACCCGCTTTTCGCCCCGCAGAATGCCCCCGGAAACGTCGCCGTCGTCGACGACACCGCCGGCCCGCTCGCCGACGCGGTGCGAACCGACCTGGCCGACGCCGGGAACCACGTCTTCGAGACGACGCCCGAGGAACACGACGCCGCGATGGAGACGGTTCAAGCCGCGGCCCACGCCGCCATTCTCGCGTTCGGACTCGCCGCGGACGACGTGCGCGACGAATTCGCGACACCGATTTCCGCCGCGCTCGACCAACTCGTCACGTCGGTCTCCAGCGGGACGCCCCGCGTCTACACCGACATCCAATCGCACTTCGGTTCCGGAACCGACCGGGTTGCCGACGCAGCGCGCGCCCTCGCGATGGCCGACGACGAGACGTTTGCCGACCTCTATCGAGCAGTCGCCTCTGTGGGCGCTGTTTCGCTCGACGACGCAACCGACGCCGATACCTGACCGCGACTCGTTCCCGAGACGACGAACACCACCAGCGACGACGAATACCACCAGCTATGTTGACGACACGACACCCGCTGTTCCGACGATGATAGACAGAGACGCCGTCCGCGACAACGCGAAGTATCTCCGAAACGTTCGCCCGATAGACCCCGACGAGATTGCCGAGTACATCGACGGTGCGCCCCACCCGGCCGTGGTGAAACAGACGCTCCGTGAGGAGGCGTTCGACCTCGGTCTCTTCGAGCAGGACGACGGGACGTTCGTCCCCGCGAGCGACGACCCGGTGCCGCTCCCGGGATGGTCGCCCGAAGCGTTCCCCGACGACTACTCGTTCGCGGTGGAAGACCTGCTCATCCAACGTTACGGAGCGAACTGGCACGTCGGTGATTCCGGTGACAGACTCCGACAGCGGATTCGCCAGTTGAAAGAAGACTACTTCCAGGGCAACCCAGTCGAGTACGACGAAGACGCTGCCCTCGGATACGCTATCTACCACCTGCCGGACTACTACGCGACAGTCGGCTACGTCCTCGACGACCTCACCGAACGGGGGTTGCTTCCCCGGCACCTCCGCGTCCTCGATATCGGTGCCGGAACGGGCGGGCCAGCGCTTGGGCTCCACGACTACCTGCCGGACGACTCGCTTGTGGACTACCACGCGCTCGAACCCAGCGCCTCCGCCGACGTACTCGAACGGATGCTCTCGGAGACGCGCCGTAACTTCCGGACGACCATCCACCGGGAGACGGCCGAAGCGTTCGAGGCCGACGACGAGTACGACATCGTCCTCTTCGGAAACGTTCTGAGCGAACTCGACGACCCCACAGCAGTGGTTCGGAAATACCTCGACGTGCTCGCGGACGACGGCGCGCTCGTCGCCATCGAACCCGCGGACAGAAACACGAGTATCGGCCTCCGTGAGGTCGAACGCGAGGTTGCACCCGTAGACGGTGATGTGACCGTCTACTCGCCCACGCTCCGTCTCTGGGACGGGGACGCGCCGTCCGACCGCGGATGGTCGTTCGACGTGCAGTCAGACCTCGCCGTCCCCGCGTTCCAGTCCCGACTAGACGATGGCCGCGACTCGGACGAGGACGAAGGCACCTTCGCCAACGTGGACGTGCAGTACTCCTACAGCATCCTCCGAACGGACAGCGAGCGTCGATTCGGAATCCGTGCGAATCCCGAGCGATTCGCCAAAATGGCGGAGATGGAGCGCCACGTCACGAACCGCATCGACCTGCTCGCCGTCAA
Organism: Haloferax sp. S1W; assembly: GCF_044593955.1. GTDB lineage: Archaea > Halobacteriota > Halobacteria > Halobacteriales > Haloferacaceae > Haloferax. The sequence continues at coordinate 1,172,916 of NZ_CP172595.1, read as the reverse complement.
ACTGAGCCACGACCTCTCGGAGGGGCGAAATCAGCTGTTCAAAATCGGCGACGGGAGCCAAGACACCGACCACTACGCCGTCAGAACCAAGCCGACGATACTGAACGCCGACTTGGAGGAGGCTGACTACGGCGACATCCTCGTCTTCGAGAATGTCCTCGTCCTCTGGAACGACGACGAAGAAGCGTACAACCTCGTCGTGGACGACGAGACCATCGTCGACCGAGCGGTCTGAACGACTCGGGTCGGGAAGGGGCTCACGCGACGCGTGGCTTTTTGCGGGCAGCCTCCACAGTCGAATACATGAGCGAACGCTCTATCCTCCTCACGAACGACGACGGCATCGAGAGCGTCGGGTTTCGGGCACTCTACGACGACCTCTCGGAGTTCGCCGACGTGACCGCCGTCGCTCCCGCCACAGACCAGAGTGCGGTCGGCCGAAAGATGTCTTCTGACGCAATCGTCACCGAGCACGAACTCGGCTACGCGCTGGAGGGGACGCCCGCCGACTGCACCGTGGCCGGACTCGAAGCTCTCTGTCCGGACGTTGATATGGTCGTCTCCGGAATCAACAAGGGCGCGAACATCGGGGCGTACGTCCTCGGTCGTTCGGGCACCGTCAGCGCCGCTGTCGAAGCCGCCTTCTTCGACGTGCCCGCAATCGCCGTCTCGATGTACATCCCTACCGACGGCGACGTCCCGTGGCGCGAACTGGCGACCGACCCGCGCGACTACAGAGAGGCAACGCACGCGGCGTCCTATCTCGTCAAGCACGCCGAAGCCGCGGGCGTCTTCAATCAGTGCGATTACCTGAACGTCAACGCGCCGATGCGGGCGGGCGACGAACCGGCCGACATGAAAGTGACAGTCCCCTCGGAACTGTACGACATGACCGCAGAGTACGAAAACGGTACCGTCCGCCTCCACGACCGAATCTGGAAGCGGATGGAATCCGGCGACATCCCCGACCCCGACGGGACCGACCGCCGGGCCGTCATCGACGGCAACGTGTCCGTCTCGCCGCTAACAGCCCCGCACTCGACGCAACACCACGAGGCGCTCGACGCGCTCGCGGAGACGTATCTGGAATAATCACGCTCGCGTTCGGAACGCCGATTCGCACTCGTTCTCAGTCGGTTCGCGTCTCGCGGAGCAGTTTGTACGTGATGCCGACGATGCCGGCAAACACCGCGAGGAAACCGGCGAGGAAGGCAACAGCGCCGACGAACGCCATCATCCCGACAGCATACGCGTTGAAGGCGAGGAAGGCGACGAAGAAGAGGAACCAGCCACCGAGGACGACGGCGTAGAGTTTCACCATCTCGTCTGCTGTCGCGTAGCGGAGGGCGTCGCGGGCGGAGACTTCGGGCATAGTTCTCGCAACTCCAGAAGGCGAGGTGATAATTATAACGTTTAAGAGTCAGTCAAGTGAGCAGAGACGTATGACAGAAGCGGACGCTATCGAGCAGGTAGACGAACCGCTTACGGTTTCGTCGCTCGCTTCCGACCTCCGTGACCTCGGCGTCGGTGCCGGGGACACCCTTCTCGTTCACGCCTCGCTGAGTTCGCTGGGATGGGTCTCTGTTGGTCCGACAGCAGTCGTCGATGCTCTCCAGACGGTTCTCACTGACTCTGGAACACTGGTCATGCAAACCCACACCGGCCAGTACAGCGACCCGGAGGTGTGGCAGAACCCGCCAGTTCCCGACGACTGGGTGCAGACGATACGTGACACGAGGCCACCGTTCCGTCCCGAGGTCACGCCGACCCGTGGGATGGGGGCGGTTCCCGAGTGTTTCCGAAACTACCCCGGTGTCGTCCGAAGCGGCCACCCGGTGTACTCCGCCGCCGCGTGGGGTGCGGACGCCGAGGAAATCGTCGCCGACCACAGCATCGACCACGGACTGGGTGAGAAATCGCCAATCGCCCGTGTCTACGACCAAGACGGAGACGTGCTCCATCTCGGCACCGGATACAGCACCAACACGTCGCTTCACCTCGCCGAGTACCGCGCCGACTTCGAGAAAGAGTACACCACATTGTCGGCACCGATTCTCCGAGACGGCGAGCGCGTCGTCATCGAGTACGACGACCTCGAAACCAGCACGGATGATTTCGAGGAACTCGGTGCCGACTTCGAAGCAGACGTCGGAGTCACCGAGGGAACCATCGGCGCGGCGACGTGCAAACTGATGGACCAACCCGCTCTCGTCGATTTCGCCGTCGAGTGGTTCGAAGCGAATCGGTGAGCGGTCGAAACGAATCGTGAGAGTGGTTGCGGCGCGCGAGCGGCGGGTTGCCACCTTTGCTCAGAATAGCCCCGTGATGAAGCCGACGCCCATGAGACCGAGGACGGCCGCGGAGAACACCGGAAGATACGGCGTGTATTTCTCGACTTCAGATTCGAACGACTGGTAGCCCGCGATGAGGGCCATCGTCAGCGCGACGATGCCGAAGATGACCGTGAGCGCGTACGTACTCATCAGTTCGAGACAGTAGTTCGACCCGGCGCACATGGCGATTATCTCGAACTCCTCTTCGTGTGCGAACCCAAGGACGAACGCGAACCACGCGATGCCGAACAGCCCGCGGTCCGTGGCTTCGTCGAGACTGTGGTGGTCGTGTGAGTGTCCGCCGACGAACGGGAGGACGCTCCAGATCCGGGAAAGGGGTCCGGCGTGGCCGCTGTGGTCGTGGCCGTGTGCGTGGTGGGTGTGGCTGTCGCGGACGAGTGTCTGATGGGCGTCGAAGGTGCCCCGAATGTGATGCGTCTGGGACTGGACAGCGGCGTCGGTGCTGTGAATGTCTCCGTGGCCGTGGTCGCCGTGGCCGTGGTCTCCGTGGTCGTGGCTATGGTTGCTGTCGTCGTGAGAATGGCCACCGTGACTGTGCGAGTGCCCGCCACCGCGGTACTCCCGAATACCCAGTGCGACGAGGAGCACACCGGCGACGACACTCACCGGGCCGCCGATTTGGACTCCGCCGAGTATCGTCAACGGTTCGTTGACCTGCGTGAGTTCGAAGTACGACTTCGCGTAGAAGAACACCGCGACCATCGCGAGACTGCTCACGAGATGTCCGACACCGAGGATGAAACTCGCGGCGAACCCGTAGACCCACTCGTTCGCTTGGTCGAGGGCGTACGAGGCAGCGACGGGCCACCCGTGGCCCGGTTCGATTCCGTGAACCACGCCGAGTGCGACGGCCCCCGCGAACAACCCAATCGTGTCGGTTCCGAACATCGCTCTGTCCGACTCTCCGCCAGCGTCGTGTATATCGATTGTTAATACCAAACCCGGGGGTCCGTAATACAGACGCTCTTGGTGCTGCGGGAAACATCACCAACGCATGCGAACGAGTTTCAACATCCCCGACGATGTCGTCGCCGAGTTCGACCGGGTGTGGAACGAACAGGGTCTGGAAAATCGCTCGCGGGCGGTCAGGGAAGCGATGCTGGAGTACATCGAAGCCCACACGAAACTCGAAGAGACGTCAGGGACCGTCGTCGCGCTCGTCGGCTTCGACTACCGGCACCACGAGGTCATCGGCGAACTCCACTCCGTACAACACGACTATCAGGATGTCATCTTGAACACCAGCCACACCCATCAAGGGGAGTGGTGTCTCGAATCGCTGTTCTGTCGCGGGCCGAGCGAACGCATCCGGCAGTTGACCTACCGCCTCCGCGACTTCGACGCCGTTCGACGAGTGAAGGTAATGACGATTCGAGACGGCGACGAGTGAGTCGGGACAGACCTTCGTCCACCCCGCCGTTGGCAGTCTATTTTCCGGCCACAAGATTCACAATCGCATGCTCGGTGCTCTGTGATACGTGTGGCAGTCAGGAGTCGCGCGCCCCTCCCGACCCACACGTTGTGCGACGGTCGTGTCTGGCAGACCGTCCATACGATTATCTCGAGTGTCGAACTGAGTCGGCTACGCTCTCGTGTGAGCGAGTCGGCCGTTCTATCGCGTGAGAAAAATAGTCAGTTGGCAGTCCGAAGTTAGCGCACCAGCGATGCGTTCAGCGTGACCTCTGGGCCGGCGAGTGCCTTGGAGACCGGACAGCCCTCTTTGGCCCGCTGTGCCAGTCCCTGGAACGTCTCTTCGTCGATGTCGGGAATGTCCGCCTCCAGCGTCAGGTCGATACGCGAAATCTCGAAGCCGCCGCCGTCGGCCCGTTCGAGATGAACGTCCGCGACCGTGTGGAGGTTGTCAGGCGTGTACCCCTCGGCTTCGAGGAACGCCGTCAGTTGCATCGAAAAGCATCCGGAGTGGGCCGCCCCGATGAGTTCCTCCGGGTTCGTTCCGGGTTCGTCCTCGAAACGAGTCGGGAACTTGAACGTCCCAGATACCTCGCCGCTTTCGGTTTCGAAGTCACCCTGACCGTCTTTGCCACCGGTCCACGTCGTTTCGGCTTGCTTTGTGGGCATTCCAGAGGGACATACACTCTCCACCGCTATGGTAATGTCGGCGAATGTATTATTCGGGCTCGCACTGTACGTTGACGTTCGTGCCGACGCCACCCAATCGGCGACGCGAGGAGAAGTTATCTACTCTGCTGTGCTATATGATACCAGTGATCAAAGATGGCGTACTCGACTCTCTCGACCGAATCGGAGCTTGAAACGGAGTGGCACCACATCACGCGGGCGTTCGTCGGCGGGCTCGCGGCGGCCAGCGCGATGTTCTTCCACATCGCGGTCGTCCAGACGGAAGGACTGAATCCACCGCCGGAGACGGCAGCACTCTTCCTCGTCGCTGCGACTGGGGGGCTTATCAGCTATCTCCTGTTGAGCCGAGACGACGTACTCGGATACGCGATGGCCGCACTCACGGGCGTGTTTGTCCTCGTCGCGGTGGGTCTCACCGTTCTTGGACTGTACGGTCCCGCCGGACCGGAGACGAACCCGGTCGGCCCAATCGCGTACGTCCTGCTCGCAATCGTCGTCATCGTCACGTCGGGTCTGTCGTGGCGTAACCGTGAAGCGACGGAGGCGGGACCGGACACCACCGCAACGCCGTAGTTCTCGAGGGAGATGACTGGTGGCACTACCCTCATCGCGGTTCGGCCGGAAAAATCGTTGACCGAGAATCGGACGGGACTGTCAGATACTCAGTCGTCGGCGCTCAGTTGTTCTTCGAGGTGTTCGGCCATCCGTTCGAACTCTTCGTCGAACGTGTCCCTGTCGTAGTCCATCCCGTGGATGATGGCGCTGTAGCGTGCGGTCCAACTCGAGAGGAACGCAATCTCCTTGAGTTCCTCTTCGGTCGCTCCGTGCATCTTTGCTGCCTCTTTGTGGAAGTGCTGGCAGTACGGGCACTTGATGTTCGCCGCGATTGCTAACCCGATTAGCTCCTTGTATTTCGGCGGAATCGCGGTCTCTTCCAACGTGTGGCGTTTAAAGTTCGGCCACTCGTTGACGAGATCTTCGTCGTTTAGCTCCCAGAATCCCGGCACGAACCCGAGCGTCTCTTCGATGTCCGCCCGCACCGCGTCGACATCTCCTCTCCCTGCTGATGTTGCCATTGTCTGTCACTCCTCGTGATTCCTTCGACACAACCCCTGACCCTCGTTCAGTTGTGTTCGTCAGAATCATTCGAGTATTGGTGTGCATTCATAATAAAAATCTCCAAAGATTGCCACATTCGGTAAAGTACCCCGCGGATGTATGTCCGTAAATCGGGAGTTCGATACGTCGAAGAACGACCGAGAACCACCACCGAGAACAATACGGGCCTAGTGCGGCGGCTGGACGACCGTCTCTATTCTGCGGTGTTGGTGTGCGGGTGGTTCACGCCCAGAACACGTTGAAGTTGTACGTGTGTTTGTGAGTGTTGATACTGGTCCCCCACCGGTACTTCGCGACGAGATCCATGTCACAGTACTTATCGCCGGACGAGTAGGTTGTTCCCGCAGTCGATGCAGACTGGTTGACGCGAACCGTGTTCCACTGGAGGTCACCGCTGATGGTGAACTTCTGATTGACGTAGTTGTCGCCGCCGTAGGTGTCGCTGTGATTGTCGATATCGACGTTCGAACTCGTATTCGACTGCGATGCACCGACTTCGACCACATCGTCGCTCGACACCGAGAGAGAGATGGTGTTCGTGATGCTCCCGATGGAGTTGCCCGGCCCGTAGTCGCTGACCTCGTCGATGCAACTCCCGTTGAAGGTCAAAAGCGGGTCCGCCCATTCGTTCACCCAGTCTTCGGTCACCCAGTCAGTTGGTTGGGGGAGCATCCGGACTTCAGTCTCGACGGCATGGTTCGAGTAGTTGCTGGGGTCGGACTTCCACTTGATGTCGTACCCAGTCTCGTTCCCGTCGCTGCCGACGATTTCGTGTCGTTCGGAGACCTGCGTGTTCCAGTCCGACCAATCATCGGTCGTCTGGGTGGTCACGTCGTCCGTGTTCGTGCTGTGTGCTTGCTCTCGTCGTCGGCTCCGTGCCTTCGCGTTGTGCTTCGCTTTCTGGTGTACGGTAGAGACACGCCCTCGTCGAACCTCGTCGAGCGAGTCAGGTTGGTGTCGCCCCTTCGCGGGGTCAGCTACGACGCCGACCCATCCCGATGGCGTGCCGTCGATGATGTCGAAATTGAACGCGACGATGTGGTGGTCGTCGGGCATATCCTGGAGACCGACAGTCGGGACCGTATCGACGCCACGCTCTTCGAGTCGAGCGTTGATGAGGCGGTTTTTCTCGCGTTTGACCTTCGCCGCCGGAATCGGATTCGAGAGGGTTCCGCGGAGTCGAGACTTCGATTCGGGCTTCGCCGCTGCCGTGTGCTGAGACCCGAACCCGGCGACGAGAAGTGTTCCTGCTGTAATGCCACTCGTTTGTAGGAAGGAGCGCCTTGTTTCTTCCACATACATTTCAGATAGTAAGACAGTATAGTATAATTGGATACTGAAATGTCATTTTTGACGGGCGATAACGAACAGTTGGCAGCACGCTGAAAGAGAACTAATCAGCAGACGTAGCATGGGGTGAAAAACCAACACTGGCGATTTTCATACGGTCGTTGTCACAAAAAGAATCGCTCACAACATTGTGGCTGAGATGATTCTGTGGGCAAAGAGCGGCACCGACAACACGCCAGACTCGACTGCCGGTCAAACGACCATCTCGGCCTATCCTCCCGGCGAGCCTTAACTGCCACAAAGCTGATACATCGAGAATGAAATGTCGGAGATAATGAAAAAGACGAGGCGCGACTTCGTGCGGACGGCCGGGGGGGTTGGGCTAACCGCGGCACTCGGACCTGACGTAGTGCTGGCCGCGGACGCTTCAGAGAGTGCTTGGCAACAACTCGGGTACGACAGCGGCCATACTGGGGCTGTGCCGGAGACCTCACCACCCACATCGAGCGTCGGAGTCGAGTGGACCTTCAAAACGGACGGTCCCGTCAGGTCATCCCCCGTCGTCGGGAGCGACACCGTCTTCGTCGGGAGCGACGACGGGTCTCTCTACGCAATCGGTACAACTGACGGCAGCAAGCGATGGTCGTTCGACGCCGGGGCCGACATCCGCACCGCTCCAGCGGTGGTCAACGGAACTGTCTTCGTAATCGCGGCCGACATGCGCGTCTACGCGCTCGACGCGGCCAGCGGGTCGAAGCAGTGGAGCGTCCAACTTTCCGACGCCGGGACCGCGGAGGTTTCCGCAGTTACTGCACGCAACGACGTGTTGTACGTCGGTATCGGCGGGTTCGGAACCTACGCACTGGACGCTGCGGACGGACGCCAGCGCTGGGAGTACGAGAACGTCCCGACCCGGCCGGTTCCGACGCCAGCGGTCGCCGACGGAACCGCCTACGTGGGGACGGCCGACTACGAACTCGCCGCCCTCGACGCCGATACGGGAGCAGTCGACTGGTCGTTCGAAACCGGCGGCAATATCGACACCGCACCGGCAGTCGCCGACGGAACGGTCTACTTCGGCAGTCTCGACGACAACGTCTACGCCGTGAACGCGAACGACGGAAGCGAACAGTGGTCATTCAAAACCGAGTACTGGGTCACTTCGTCACCAGCGGTGACGGCAGACACGGCCTACGTCGGAAGTCAAGACGGGAGCCTCTACGCCCTCGACAACGCCACGGGTTCCGAACGGTGGTCATTCGAGACGGGGGGACCTATCGAGACTTCCCCGGCAGTAGTCGGTGACACCGTTCTCGTTGGGAGCAGAGACGGTACGCTGTACGCACTGGACACGACGGACGGAACCAAACGCTGGGCGCAATCACTGGGACGGCGGGCCGACTCGTCGCCTGCGGTCGTGGAAGGCACCGTGTACGCGGGGAGTAGCGACGGGACGGTCTATGCGCTGTCGGAGGAAGGAGGAGTCGACGCCTCGCTTCCGCAGTGGACCCTGCCAGCTGGCGCACTCGGTCTCACCGGACTGCTCGCCGGGACCGGATACGCGCTCAAACGCTTGCTTGGGTGAGGTCTTTCTGCTATCCGACTACGGTCTCGCCGGACGTGCCGGACGTGGCGGAAGGTTGAACTGTTTAGTTCGAGTATCGTTACCAATGGCCAGTATCGACGACGACCCAATCGAACTCGTCCCGTCGAAGTACGACTCGTGGCGGAATCAGTTCGTCGCCGAGCGAAATCGGATTCTCTCGACGCTCGCGACGAGCGGACTCGAACCGGCGGTCCATCGAATCGAACACGTTGGTTCCACGGCCGTACCGGACCTCGCGGCAAAAGATATCGTCGACCTCGACATCGTCGTCGCGGACGGTTCGGTGCGCGATGTCTCGCAGGTGCTCGAAGCCACGCTCGGCGGTGGTCGCGTCGAGAACTCGGAGTACTGGCACCCCGTCTTCCGTCGACAAGACGGCCAGCGGTTCAACGACCACGTCGTTGGGGCGTCGAGCGATACGTGGAAAATCAGCGTTGTCACGCGAGACGTACTTTGCGCGCGACCCGACCTCTGTACCGAATACGAACAGCTCAAACGCGACTTGGCGGCAGAACACGACGACATCACCGCCTACTCCGAGGGCAAAAGCGCGTTCATCGACCGGATTCTCGACGTGGCTCGGACGGACGATACCATCCAGTTCGAATTCTCGCTTCCCGATTCGAAGCCCGAGTGACGAAACACGGGTCGCCACAAACAACATAAGTTCAAAGAACCAACAAGTCGTATGGAGACCTCGTATTCCAAAGTCGACGTTCTGCGTGGTGCGTCGGTTGCGGCAGTCGCACTCATGACGGGTGTCCTGGTGGCGCTCCTCCCTCAACCCGGATATCAAACGTCACGACTTGTCTTATTCGCCATGGTCATCGTCATCGGATGGGTGGGTGCTGTCGGGGCAGTCAAACGGCAGTTCAGCCTCACACTGGCGGGCGCTATCGGACTGTTCCTCCTCGGATTTTGGCAGTTTACTATCGGGCTGGTTATGCTCCCCACATCGGTGATACTCCTGCTTACCGCGCTCCTTGTCCGCGGGAGTGCGTCGAAGTCGAACGGGGGGCTTTCTGGAATCGCGCGGAGTTAGGACTCGGTACTCACGGAATCCTGTTGGAAGTGGCCGTCGAGAAGCGTCTTCACACCTCGCCGAAGGCGCTCCGACATTGCCTGCGTCCCAATATCGAACTGCTGGCTTAGTTGAGCGAGCGACGTTTCTCTTGGGACTTCGAAGTATCCCTCCGAATGGGCGGCCGCCAGCGCAGCGTGCTGTCCGTCGGTCAGTCGATTCATCGACGGACACCGTGAATTCGTCTCCTCGGGCGGCATCGTCTCCGAGTAGAGCGTGTCCAACTGCACCCTGTGCCCCAACTCCCGACACTCGTCGATAGCGTCGGCGAGTCGCTCTCGACTCGGACTGCGGACACGAAGCCGCCAGTATGTCTCTCCTCCCGGACTGTGAGCCTGAAGAATCTGAATGTCGCGCGCTGCAAGGAGTTCCGAGACGAGCGTCGACACGTTGCCAGCCGTGATGTTGTAGACGCGAACGTCCGAAAAGTCGGCGACGCGCTCGAAAGACCCGATAGACGAATCCGTCCGCACACCCGCTTCGAATGCCTCGAAGTCGCATCCGCGGACGACGATTCCTGCTTTCTCCGACGTGCCCTGGTATTGAATCCGGACTTCGGCTTCGGGAATGTCCTGTAAGGTATCTTCGGTCAAAACTGCGCCCGGTCCAGAAACTCGGAGTTCAGCGATAACTGATACCATCACACCATCACCAATGGTAGCATAGTACATCTCCCGGGATAAGTTGCGACTTTTCAGGCGAACCTCGCGAGTGTCCGTCGTGGAGTGTTTGTGTATCTGAACCGGAGTGCAGGCGCGTATCGGGAACGCTGTACAGACGCGTATCAGGAACGCTGTACAGACGCGTATCAGGAATCGGGCTCCGACGCCGGATATGGTCTCGTCGCTACCTCGTCGTAGCGAACCGACGATGGCGAGCTATCGAACCACCCGACTTCGGCGATTTCGCCCGGGCGAGCGCGTGGGTCGCCGCCGACGTACACGCCGTCGAATATCACGATTGCCTCGAAAACCGGCGGGTCGTCGGACTCACCACACCGATTCTCGATGACGTGCACCTCGCGTATTCCCGTGAGTTCGCACTCGACACCTGCTTCTTCCCGCGTCTCGCGCCGTGCGGCCACCTCGTAGGATTCCCCGGGTTCGACCTTGCCACCGGGGTCGCACCATCCGTCGTCGCCCTCGTTGCGAACCAAGAGAACCTCGCCAGCCTCGTTGGTCAGCCAGACGCCCGCACCACCAAGCCCACCGTTTTCAACCCGTTCGAGGACAGTTGCATACTGCGACGGCGAGTGTGTCCACGTCTTTTCGACGACTTCGAATGCGCCGTATTCGTGTCGCAACTCGTTTCGCAGCGACTCGACCGCCTGGATGGTTTGCTCAGTGAGGGACATGGACGTTCGTCACGCGCCGCCGTGTTCTCAACTTACTCCATGACGACCCTTTACCCCATAATGACGCCTTCGCTTCGACCGCGAAGGACGACGTCCCCGTGTTCGGTTTCGCAAACGAACGAGACGGCGAGTTCAGTGCGGTCGTCGTGTTCTTCGACCGATTCGTACGTCGCCTCGCAGGTGATTTCGACGCCGGTGTGCGCCGGGCGGGGGAATTCGAACTCCATCGTCCGCGCGAGGAAGTCGATATCGCCGCCGAGTTTCGTCGGCATCGTCGCCGTCAACAGGCCGTGTAACACGATCTGTCCGTCTTCGTTCTCGGCGAGGTGGTGGTATCCCTCGTCCTTCGAGAGGTTCGCGAATTGCTGGACTTCCTCGTTCGTGAACGTTCGCGTGTACGTCTTCGAGTCGCCTTCGAGTAGTGTGTTATCATCAGTCATTTTCAGTGTCACACTACCGACACAACGGCCGTAAAGCTTCCCGAATGGAAATAAACACAATACGAATTTACAGGCGTCAAGCGATGCCGCCCCTTGACCACAAGCGCAGGACCGACGCATCGGCACGCAGGAGCAGTTCGCTCACGCTCCGAGCAACCCCTGCGTCTCAGACGACCTACCACTGCTGTCGAAAGAGATTGTTCAGCGATTCGATGTCCCGGCGGCCGTATGGCGTCAACAGCGCGCCGACGGTCCGTCGCCACTCGGGAGTGACCTGTGAGTCGGCCAGCAGTTCACGTAACCGTGCGTTCAGCTTTCGGCCCGCCGGGTCGAAGTCGGTGAGGATGACGACTACCTCCTCGTCGACTCGGGTCGCAAACGAGACCAGTCTCCCGGCCTCCGAACAAGTGTAGATTCGCTTTTCGAACCCCGCGGCTCGAAGCCCCCGCTTGTCGTTTTGTCCCTCGACGATGGCGGCATCGACGACCCTGTTCATCTCCTGAATACCTTCGAGAAGGTCCTGCCGCCACGCGATGTGCTTTCGGTACGTCACGACAACGGGAGTACGGGTCGAACAGCCGAGTATTTCTCGGTGGAACCAACGCCGATGGTCGCCACCGACCAGCGTTGCAGCGCGGTGGTGCTTCGACTACCGATTCTGCCGCTGTTCGGCCTTGTTTAGGTCGAAACGTGACCAGTCCAACTACCCGTCGAGGGATTCCCTAAAAGCCCACACCCGGATGTAATGTGCCCAGTATCCTTCCAGCGGTTCGTACGGCTCGCTCAGTCGGTCGAGGTCCGCGTCGGTCGCCTGCTCAGTACCGAGTTCGTACAACTCCGCGACCGCCTCGCGAAGTCTACGCTCGGTGCGGGGAATTCCCGAGAGCCGTCCGAACCCTCGCAGCGCGACGAACTCGCTCGACCATTCGCCGAATCCCCAGATGTCCGTCAACCGCTCTCGGAGGGTCGCGTCGTCCAGCGCTGACAGGTCTTCGCTCGCGAACGCGTCGGCGGCGGCGAGAACAGTCTTCGCTTTCCGTTCATTGTCGATGGCATCGCGGACGGCGGGCGCGTCGTCACGAACCATCTCTGCCGTCGGGAACAGCAGTATCTCCTCGCCCTCGTCTTCTACGATTCGGCCACACGTTTCGACGAGTACACGTTTCAGATGCTTCGAGACCTGCATCGGCGTCCGCTGGCTGAGCGCGGCCCAGCACGCGGCTTCGAACGGCGTCGAGAAGCGAACGTGATGGTAGCCATAGAGGTCGTCGACAACGCGCTCGAAAGCCGGGTCACTCTTCGCCGTCTCGTATAAGACGGTCAGGTCGTCGTCGAGCGACAGGAACGCTCGGAGCCAGTCACCCACTGCCCCGAGGTCGCCTATGGTTTCGAGCCAATCGACCTCGACCGATAGTGTATCCTCGTTGTCTTCGGTAACCACAGCCACGAACGGGAGGGCGTCAGCGTATCCACCAACCGTAAGTGAATGCGTCGAACAGCGGTGGTCCCCCGAGCACGGAAGGAAACCACGCAGGAAAGCCAGCGATTGCTCGAACTCGAACGGCTCGACCGGTCTGATACTCAGTTTGGCTTCTTCGACGCGTTCTGTGGTAGCCATACGAGTCGTACGAGCGCCTCAGATATAAATTGGCCGGTCGGCCAAATTTCTCGAACCAGAACCGAGTTACGCTGTTCTCAGCGACTCGAACACGAACTCCTCAATCGCTGTGAGCGTCGTTTCCACCGCTTCATCAGTGTCCAATGTGAGGTCAGTATTCCGAGCCCCATCGACGGAGACGACGATGAATGTCGCCGTCGACTGGGGGTCGACGGGAACCAGTTCGCCATCGTCGATTCCTGCCTGGATGACGGCAGCGACCCGGCTACGGACAGTCTCGTAGTTGCGGGTGAGACGCTCGCGGATTGCTTCGTCGTAGGGGGCCTGTGCCCGGAGTTCGAAAATCGCCATGAAGTAGTCTCGACTGTCTCGACCGAAGAGCGCGGGACCGAACGCCACCCAGTCGAGTATGTTGTCAAGACGCTGGATAGCGGAGGTTCCTTCTGAATCCTCGAATCGGGCCTCGAACCGTTCGATGAGAGAGTCAAGCAACGAGGCGAGGAGGTCGTTCTTCGATTCGTAGTGGTAGTGAACCAGCCCCCGGCTTTTCCCGGCCTCATCAGCGACCTTGCGGAGACTGAACTCGGCGTATCCGTACTCGCAAAGCGTGTGATAGGTCGCTTCCATCAAGAGCGATTGCGTGTCGTTCTCGCGGGTGTGGTCGTCAGAATCCATCTTGGTCGGAGACAGTACGGACAGAGGAATGAACGTATGGGGAGATGGAGACTCGTCTGGTAGCATCCGCTCATCTGGGAGAAGCAGAACGCATCCGCTCAGAAGCAGGAATCTATCTCTCAGTCCGGACGGTGGCACGTCGTGTGGGGCGCTACCGATTCTGCCGCTGTTCGGCCTTGTTTAGGTGGCTAAAATCCAGAACATGTTCTTCTGAAATTTGTAGATTCGGTCCAATTGAAACCCGTCTAATCCGAGGATAGAGGCCTTGAATACGCCGCACATATAAATGAACGACTAGGTAACCGCGCGATAAGGGTATGGCGCGGTAACTCGTAGCACAGTATGGACACGCCCCTCGACGAGAGGTAGTTCGTAGCATGCCAGAACCACAAACCGAAATAGACGAAGAAACCGTCCAAGGATTCGGCGCAGAGCTGCGAGGCGAAGTCCTTCACCAAGGGGACGCGAGCTACGACGAAGCGCGCACAATTTGGAACGGGATGATCGATAAACGGCCAGCCCTCATTGCCCAGTGTGCAGGCGCCGCGGACGTGATCACAGCAGTGAACTTCGCACGAGAGTACAACCTTGAAATCGCTGTGCGCGGCGGCGGCCACAACGTCGCCGGCACCGCCGTCTGCGACGACGGCATCGTTATCGACCTCTCAGCGATGCGGGCCGTGTGGGTCGACCCACGCGCGCGGACCACCCGGGTACAGGGCGGTGCCCTATGGAGTGACGTCGACCACGAGACTCAGGCCCACGGACTTGCGACCACGGGCGGCATCGTCAGTCACACCGGCGTTGCCGGGCTTACCATCGGCGGCGGAATCGGCTGGCTGATGCGCAAGCACGGCCTCACCGTCGACAACCTGCTCTCCGCCGATGTGGTGACCGCCGATGGCGAGTTCGTCCGAGCCTCGAAAGACGAGCACTCGGACCTGTTTTGGGCGTTGCGGGGAGGTGGTGGAAACTTCGGGATCGTGACCTCCTTTGAGTTCGCCCTCCACCCTGTCGGTCCCACTGTACTCGCCGGCCCCGTGTTCTGGGCGGCGGACGACTCCGCCGACGTGCTGGGCTTCTATCGCAACTTCGTGCGGGATGTGCCCGACGAGCTGGGCACTGTCGTCAAGTTCGGGACCATCCCTCCCCTCCCGGTCGTCCCCGAGGAGCTTCACTGGCGACCCGCCGTGGCCATCAGCGTCTGCTACGCGGGTCCAGTCGAGGAGGGTGAAAGCGTCCTCCGACCGCTGCGCGAGCACGGCACACCGCTTCTCGACCTGGCCTCCCCCAAGCCGTATGTGACGAACCAGTGCGGAACCGACAGCACCGTTCTCCACGGATGGCACTACTACTGGAAGTCGACCGACTTGCCCGAACTGTCCGACGACCTGATCGACGTGTTCGTCGACCACGCCTTCTCGGCGGAATCACCCCGTTCGTACTCGGTGCTGTTCCATCTCGGCGGAGCGGTGAGCCGGGTCGATACTGACGCCACCGCTTACACCGGTCGGCACGCGCCTCACAACATCAACATCAACGGCGTGTGGCGTCCCGACGAGGCGGAGGGGTTCGCCGAGTCGGAGACCGTCTGGGCCCGTCGATTTTTGGACGCGCTCGAACCGTATCGTGAGGGCGTCTACGTGAATTTCCTCGATGCCGATGACGGCACCCAACGGGTCCGTGAAGCCTACGGTGAGCACACCTACCGACGGCTCGCCGAAATCAAGGCCGAATACGACCCCCACAACGTGTTCCACCTCAACCAGAACATCAAGCCGTCAGGCTGAAGGCTCTTGTCCAAGCTGGCTCACAGCTTTCGCCGCACCCATACTGCATCCCTTCAAATGACCGTCACAGAAGGAGCCACACACCTCGGCGCAGTCTTGCGGTCGATGTCTGCGTAATCGGTTCTTTAAATCAGTGGTGGAAATATTACTCGCCTGACTGGACACAGAATATGTTGGTCGTTATCGTGAATCGTGACTAGTACTATGTGACGGACTCATATCTATCACCAACACACAGACGAAGGCAAGCGCAGCTACCGGAAGAATACTTGACCGACAAAACTGCGGTAGAAGTCCTGTAAAGCCAGAATTCGATTACCGATTCTGCCGCTGTTCGGCCTTGTTTATCTCGATGAGCAGGCGGAAGATGGCCTTCACGAGGTTCGAATCGACGCCGAAGTGGTCGGCGTTCTCGCCAGCACGCTGCATCACGCGTTCTTCCTGCGTCTCGTCAGTCGTCGGCAGGTCTTGTTCGGCTTTGACCTGTGCGACGGCGTCGGCGACGTAGGTCCTGCGGGCGATGAGTTCGACGATTCCGTTGTCGATGTCCGCTATCTCTTCGCGGAGTTCGTCGAGGTTCATGTCCTGAATCGATTCGGTGGTGTCTGTCGTGTGGTCTGTCATAGGATTCGTGCTCCGTCGGTTCGTGTCGTGGTCAGTCGCGTCTCGCCCTCACGGGCGTCCCACAGTTCGCGGACCAGTTCGAGGCCGTCTCGGTCGCCGACTGCGACGACGCTCGGCCCGGTTCCGGAAAGTGAGACACCGTCTGCGATGGGCATCGCTTCGACGGCGGGGTCTGTCGGGAAGTCGAGTGCGGCAGAGAAGGCCAGTCCGTTGACGGTCATGGCGTCAGCGTATCGGCCTTCCAACGCGAGGTCGGCGACGAGGTTCGCCATGGGGGCAACGTTCTCACAGCGGGAGACGTCGGCGTCGGCGCTGTAGGCGCGCTCCGGCGGCGTCCACACGAGTACGTCCCACTCGACTTCGTCGCGGACGACCAGTTCGTCCGCGGCGTTGTCGGTGACGACGACGCCCCCGAGCATAGAGGCGGTGGCGTCGTCGAAGGCCCCCGTGACGGTGACGCCCACCTCGCGGGCGGCTTGCACACCGAGGCGACAGGCGTCGATACGGGAGATGTCGTCGTCCGGGGTTGGGCCGACCGACGCACCAACCGCGTCGAGGGCGGCGAGCACCGTCGCGTTCGCGGCCGCACTCGAACTCTTGAGACCGGCGGCCATCGGCACCTCGCTCTCGGTTTCGACCGTCCCTCCCTCGCCGTCGCCAAACTGCTCGACGACGAGTTCGACACAGCGCTCGATGAGCCGGGTGTCGGCGTCGGGGTCCTCCGCGATGGTACCGGAGACCGCGTCCGAGTCGTCCAATTCGACCGTCGCGGTCGTCTCGGCGTCGATGGCGAACGCTGACCCCGTGTGTGTCGCGAGTGCGTTCAGTATCGTCCCCGCACCGAGGGCGGCTGCTCGGCCGTGCATATCTGTACCGAAACGAGCGAAGGCAAAGAAGTAGCGGTCGATGCCATATCCTCCGCTGTCGGGCGGGTGGGTGAGATGGAACGGTGGCCGATATCCCCGACTGCTCGTGTCTCCTCCGACTGCTCGTGTACCGCATCTCTTTTCACTGCACCGACGTAACCGCGTGGTATGAGCGCCCGAAACGACGTTGCCCCGAGCACACTCGGTGTCGAACTCCTCGACTACGGCGTCGCCGTGGAGTATCTCGACGGTCGGACGACCGTCTATCGGGGCGTCCCTGAGGCGGTCACGGACACACTGACCACCAAACCCGGAAGGGAAGTCCACATCCTCGTCACCGACCCGAGCGAGACGGAAGGCGTGATGATGTACGTCAACGACCTGAAGACGCACGACGAGGTACTCGAATCGAGTGGCGTCGGTCGGGTCATCCTCGCCGATGGTGAAGAAGAAGAACTCTTCCCGGGCGTCGTCGCCCGCCGCATCCCCGGACACCGCTTCGAAGTCGACGCCGACCCGGAAGTCGCTCGCGGCCGCGTCTTCGTCTTCGTCGAAGACGACTGGAGTGAGGACAGCTACGAGTTCGTCGCCGAGTAATGCTCCGGAAACGCTGGCACCCGCTGAGCAAGCAGACTATCGGAAAGGCACCCGAAGCCTACGGCTACTACGAACTCGGCGATAGTGATGGTACCCTCGTCGGCCGCGGCGTGGGCATCCTCCGCGACGAGTTGAAAGAGGCATTCGCTTACGGTGACGGCGAGCAGGTCCGCTGGGAGCGAGCAACGTCGCTCGACCATGCCGAGCGCATCGCCGCCGAACACGACCCCGCGTAGCGTCTACTGCATCACCACCTTCCTTTTCCCCCGTTGTCACCGTCCTCTACTGGAGGTACGACGGGCTATCCGTGTCGCAATACTCCTCGTGGGCCTCGGCGTCCTCTTCGAGGTCGAACAGCATGTCGCACTCTTCACACCGGTACCACGTCGACCCGTCTTTCTGAGTCGTGGCGACCATGTGTAGAGCTATCACATCGTTGGGGAAAACCGTTACCCCGGGAGAACCCTCAAGAGTCGGGCGGTCTAATCGCATGCCATGACCGAAGACGGGGTGACGCTGGTCGTCCGCGCCGCCGAAAAGCGGGATGCCGGACGCGGTATTGCCCGACTTCCAGAGAGTGCTCGGAAGGAACTTGGCGTGCTGAGCGGTGAGACAGTCGTCATCGACGGGTCGAGAGAGACTGTCGCCAAGATGTGGCCCGCGCGGCCGGGTGCCGACGCAGGCGAGATTCTGGTCGATGCAGACACCCGCGCCAACGCCGGCGTCAAAATCGGCGACACCGTCCACGTCCGCAAAGTGAACGTCGAGGACGCGACGGCCGTCACGCTGTCGGGTCCCGACGCGCTGGAACGAACCAGCGTCAGTCGCGACACCATCGAAGAAGTGGTTCGAACAGAGATTCGAAATCGCCCGCTTCGCGCTGGTGACCGGGTTCGCGTCGAACGTCTCGGCGGTGCAGCGCTCGTGGTCAAGTCGACGACCCCCGAGGGCATCGTCCGCGTCACAGATTCGACGCGGGTGAGCGTCACGGTCGATAGCTCGAAGGGAGCAAGCGAGACGGTCCGCGACGCGGTCAAGACCATGACCGGTGGCGAGAAATCTGACGGCAGTCGCGGCCGTGCGACCGGCGTCACGTACGAGGATATCGGCGGTCTCGACGACGAACTCGACCTCGTACGGGAGATGATAGAACTCCCGCTCTCCGAACCCGAAGTGTTCGCACACCTCGGCATCGAACCGCCGAAGGGCGTCCTCCTGCACGGCCCGCCGGGGACGGGCAAGACGCTCATCGCCAAAGCGGTCGCCAACGAGGTGAACGCGACGTTCATCACCATCTCCGGGCCGGAAGTCCTCTCGAAGTACAAAGGCGAGTCCGAAGAGAAACTCCGCGAGGTGTTCCAAGAGGCCCGCGAACGGGGGCCGAGCATTGTCTTCTTCGACGAAATCGACTCAATCGCCTCCAAGCGAGACGACGGCGGCGACCTCGAAAGTCGCGTCGTCGGCCAACTCCTCTCGCTCATGGATGGCCTCGACGCCCGCGGCGACGTGGTCGTCATCGGCGCGACGAACCGTGTCGACAGTCTCGACCCCGCACTCCGCCGTGGCGGCCGGTTCGACCGCGAAATCGAGATTGGCGTCCCGAACGAGACTGGTCGCCGGGAAATTCTGGAGGTGCACACCCGACCGATGCCCCTCGCCGACGACGTGGACGTAGACCGACTCGCCTCCCGAACACACGGCTTCGTCGGTGCCGACCTCGAATCACTGGCGAAGGAAGCCGCGATGACCGCGCTCAGACGCGCTCGCCGGGAGGACGCCAGCGCGCCGATGTCGGAGTTGACCGTCACTCGCGCCGACTTCGAGGCGGCCATGGCTTCGGTCGAACCCTCGGCGATGCGTGAATACGTCGCCGAGCAACCCACGAAGGGATTCGAAGCGGTCGGCGGACTCGACGACGTGAAACAGACGCTCGAACGCGCCGTCACGTGGCCGCTGACCTACGCGCCGCTGTTCGAGGCGGCAGCGACCGACCCGCCGACGGGCCTTCTCCTTCATGGACCACCGGGAACTGGGAAGACGCTCCTCGCGCGCGCTATTGCCGCCGAGAGCGGCGTCAACTTCATCCACGTCGCTGGGCCGGAACTCCTCGACCGGTACGTCGGCGAGTCCGAAAAGTCCGTCCGCGAGGTGTTCGACCGCGCCCGACAGGCCGCGCCGAGTATTCTCTTTTTCGACGAAATCGACGCCCTCGCCACCAACCGCGATAGCATGGGGTCGGACTCGGGCGTCACAGAGCGCGTCGTCTCGCAACTCCTGACCGAGATGGACAACGCCGCCGACAATCCGAACCTCGTCGTCCTCGCGGCGACGAACCGCCGCGACGCCCTCGACCCGGCGCTTCTCCGACCGGGGCGACTGGAGACGCACGTCGAAGTTCCCAAGCCGGATATCGAGGCGCGTCGCGCCATCATCGACGTACACGTCCGGAACAAACCGCTCAGCACCGATATCGACCTCGACGACGTGGCCGCCCACATGGACGGATTCAGCGGGGCCGATGTCGCAGCCGTCTGCCGCGAGGCGGCGCTCCGAGCCATCGAAGACGTGGCCAACGCCTACGAAGGGATGGCCGCGAACGAACACGCCGACGAGATTCGAATCACCCGCGACCACTTCAACGCGGCAATCTCGTCGGTCAGACCGATGCTCGACTGACGGGCGGAATTATCTCTTCTCTTGGCGAATAGTGACTTATGTTCACATGCAACAGTGGTGTGTCGTGAGCACCCGGTGGCGGCGGAAGGTCCGGCGAGAGTGGGACGCACTCACCGGCGGGCCGGTTTCAGCAGGGTGGTGGCTCACGAAGGCGGGAGTCCGGGTGGTACTCGCGGAAGTCGTCTTCATGGGTCTCGTCCTCTTGGACAACGAGATGACGGCGGTCGAGGCCGTCAACAACGGCGAGGCGTCGGTGTTCTCGCTCGTCGCGCTCGTCTTGACGACGCCCGACTACCTCGCAATTGCCGGAATCGTCTTCGTCGTCGCCCTCTTGCTGCCGTTCCTGCCGAGGCGGAACAGAGCGACGAACGGGAGGGTGTGAGAAAACGAGGCGCTGTGTCGCTTCTGCGACCTATCGAAGTCGCGCTCTGAAGTAACTCGACTCGGGGTCGGAGTACGTCACACCAGAAACATCGAGACCCGCGTCTCCCGCGACTTCCCGAAGTCGCTCCGGCGAGACGAGAAGGAAGTCGAGGTCCGGGCCTCGTAAGTCGCCGTATTCGACGTGGAACTGTCGGCGCGTGAGTCCGTCTCTCAAATCCGGTCTGTAGCCGAAGAACTCCTCGGGGTCGATTCGGGTCGGGTCGTAGGAGTCGACGACGAGTTCGCCCGTCTCCGTGGTGAACTCGTCGAGGGACGCGAGCAAGTCCGAGAGTGCATCGAGCGACCCCGCGAGTCCGATTTGTGTCCCGATTGCGAGGACCGTCTCGAAGCGCTCGGGGTCGGCCGGTGGGTCGAACATATCTCCGACGATGGCCGCCTCGACGCCCCGCTCCCGTGCCGTACGAACCGCATTCGGACTCACGTCGAAGGCGACCACCTCACCGCGCTCCTGTATTGCGAGTGCGTACTGTCCTGCGCCGCACCCGACATCCAACACGGGCGTTCGAAGCGAATCGAGGAACTCCCACTTCGAGTCGGGCCACTCCTCGGATGGGACGAGATAGTGCTCGTAGATGTGCGCGTCGCCAGCGTCCGCGCCGTCGCGGTAGACGCAAGGAGCGCGCAGGCATCCACGAAACCTATCGAGCATCGCCAGTCCGAGTGCGTCGTCGGGCATGACGAATTGGTGGTCGAAGTTTTATCAGATAAATTTAATGAGTTATTCGGTAGCGATGAGCATGCTAGTCGAGTCGCGCTAAATCGCCGTGTAGTTCGCGGTTCATCACGTCCGCGACGAAGAGTCGGATGCGCTTGTGCAGTTCTTCTTCGGTGTCGTACGTCTCGACTCGCAGGTCCCAACGCGCCCGTGCGGCCCGAATCATCTCGCTCGTGACCGACGCCTCGTGGACGAAGACAATTCGGTCGCCGTGGGTCTCCGAGAGACGTTCGAGAACGGACCCCGCCTCCTCGCCGACGCCGAAGTTGTGCCCGAGAAACGGGAGGACGAACACGGTTGCGTTGCTCGCTTCCGCGAACGCGAGACTCTGTGTCGCGGCGTCCACGTCGTCGGTGTCGATGTCCACATCGACGGCGAGAAAGGCGTTCACCCCCGGGTCGGCCCGCAGCGACCCCTGTACGCGACGAAGGAGGGCTAGGGCGTCGTCGATGTCCTCGCGTGCCGAGAACAGCTTTCGAATCGGTCCCGGGAGGTCCTCGATATCGATGTCAGCCAGTTCCCGCTCCGAGAGGACGTAATTCAGGTTGAAGGACTTGTAGGGCCCCATCACGTAGACGAGAAATCGGTCGTAGGCAGTGTTTCCGAGGGAAGCGCGGATGTCGTCGCGCGTGATGGCGTCCTGCATGTGACGCCGTACTGACCGAAACTACTTATAAAAAACGGCCTTTTCAGGGATGTTTGACTCGAGAACTGTTAAGTCGATACGCCGCATCTAGCGAACTGAGATGGCGACGAACTCCCCTGTCGACTCGGACGGGCACCCCGAAGACCCGGCCGAGTTGCTGCCGCCGACGAGCGTCCTGACGCTGGACGAGTACCTCGACATGCAGGCGGCCATCGGCGACCGGACGCGCTTTACGCTCCTCTACCGGTTGGTCCACTTCGGCGAGCGGAGTCCGAAAGAACTGGAGGAAGCGCTCGGTATTCGGGCGAACAAACTGCACTACCACCTCCGGAAACTCGTCGACGCCGGACTCGTCGAGAAGCGAAAACGCTCCCGCGCCGACGAGGACGGACTGTTTTCCTACTACCGCGCTACGTCCCTCGGGGAGGACATCCTCGAATACGGCGTCGAGGAACTCATCCGCCGCGAGCGCGACTACCGCGAGGCCTACTCGTCCGGGTGAATCTCGGCGGCCGTTTTAGCACCGCCGCCTATCCAATCGACGCCCGCTGCGGCACCTGCCGCAGACGCCGCCTATTTGTTACTTCGTCGCACACCCTCAGGCGATGTCAAATCTCCTCCCCGACGAGGCCCAAGAGAAGCTGATTACGACGTGCCGAACCGCGGTCGGCGACAGTTTGCGGTCGCTCACGTACTTCAATCGCTTCGACTACGTGCAGGTCTATCTCCGCGACGACCTCGAACAGGAAGCCGACCTGAACTCCTTTATCGGAAACGAGTGGCACGACTTCAAGATGACCCAAGACGCCTACCGCGGGTCCGAACTCGGCGACTACGAGTACACGATTCGCGTGTTCGAAAACGGCTACCTCGTCCGCATCACGCTCGAAGATATCGGCGTGTTCGTCACGACCGACGGCATCTCGATGCAGGACTTCGAGGCCCTCGCCAGCGCGACGACCCAGATTCTCGACGAGTGGGCGATAGCAGAGTGAAAAATCAATCCCAAAACGACTGCGTTCGGGCGTATTCGCGCTCGCGTTCGAGAATGTCGCGGTAGAAGTCGTCGTCGTCTTCGCGGAGTTTGTTGATGATACGCGCCGCGTTGTGCGGGCCGACGCCGCGGGCCGCGAGCGCGATGACCGCTTTCCGGCCATGGGCCTGCACCAGACTCGCCGAGCGATACGCACGCTTCGTGAGTCGCTCCTGTTCGCCGTCCTTGTCGGTCGCACGAACTGCCTTGACCGCCTCGTCGGCCCACGGATTCAACGCGGCGATGCGTGTCGCACCGCACTCGGGACACGTTGGAGGGTCGCGGACGCGCTTGACCGGCGTCTTCCGCGTCCAGTCTTTGCAGTGGAGACACGCGAGTAACACGCGGTCGTTCTGGATGCGCTCTTTGACCGTCTGGATGACGCTCGCATCGGCGTTTTCGGGCACGAGCAAGTCAGTTCCGGACCCGCGCCCGCCGGTTCCGATGGAAGTCGATTCGCGGGCGACGGCCAGTTCCACGTCGCCAGCGTGGATGCGACGAAGTAGGTCGACCGTCTCTTCGACCGCGAGGTCGGTGTGGAACACCTCGCGGACCGCCTCGTCGTAGACGGGCGTCCCTTCGAGGGCCGCGAGGAGTCTGTCGCCGCCGAAGCGACCCTTCCCCTGGTATCGCTTGAGCGTCCCGAACTTCGCGGCGACCTGCGCGAGCGTGAACTTCAGCGAGTCCGAGCGCTTGAGGGCGAGTTCGAGGAGTGCTTCGACGTGCTCGGGTTCGGTCTCACGAAGCACCTCGGCGAACGTCGTCGGACTCACCTTCCCCGGCACGTCGAACTCGACCCGGTAAGGGTCGACCTCCATCCCGACCGACGACCCGGTTCGCTGGCCGACGAGTGCCGAAAGGAGACGGCCGAGCGTTTCGTTCACACGGTGGCCGTAACAGGTATTGAGCGTCACCTTCCGTGGCGACCCTTCGAGGACGAGTCTGCCCGCGGTCGGAATCGGTGCATCCGCCTCCACCTGCCGTTCGATGGGTCCGAGCGCGGAGGAGACGGTTTCGGCGTCAGTCGGATACCGCATGGCGATGTCGCGCGCGGCCGAGTCGCGGTCTGCGCCCGATTCGAACTGCGGCGCAGCAACGTCGCGGAGTTCACCGACCTCTCCGGCGACTGCGGCGGGAACCGGAATCTCCGAGCCGACCCACGAGGGCACTTCGCCGCCGGGGTCTTCGATTGGTGAGACGTTCACCCGCGCTTCCTCGTCGTCCACGTCGTTGACGCGCCACATCTCGCCACGCTGGATGAACGTCGCCCCTGGCGTGGCGAAGTTGAGGACGAACTTCTCGTCGAGCGTTCCGATTTGCCGCCGCGAGGAGATGTCGTGGACCTCGTAGGTCTCTTCGTCGGGAATCATCGAGAGATTCGCATAGAAGTACTGCCACGTCCCGCTGGACTTTTCGAGGAGGTCTTTTTCTTCTTCCACCCAGAGGAGTCGGTTCTGCGAGAGTTCGCGGACGATTTGGCGGAAATCGTCCTCCGAGAGGTCGCGGAAGGGGTACGCCCGGGTGACGATTTCGTACGCCCGCCGGGCCGACACGTCGCCGTAGTCCATCACGATGCCGACGATTTGGTTCGCTACGGTGTCGAGACTCCCGTGGTGGACGCGAGCGGGTTCGACCTCCCCCGACTCGGCGCGGCGGGCGATAGCCAGCGCTTCGAGCGTGTCGTCCGGGTGGTCGGTGACGATGGTGCCGCGAGAAACGACCCCCAATCGGTGACCTGCCCGGCCGACTCGCTGGAGCAGACGGGCAACCTCACGCGGACTGTTGTACTGCACCACGTGGTCTACGCGCCCCACGTCGATGCCGAGTTCCATCGATGACGTACAGATGAGCGCGTCCAACTCGCCTGCTTTGAATCGGTCTTCCACGTCGATTCGCACGTCCTTCGAGAGCGACCCGTGGTGGACCTCGATGGGGTCGTCGAGTGCCTTGAACCGCGAGCCGAGCGCTTCGGCGGTCTGGCGGGTGTTGACGAAGACGAGCACCGATTCGTGACTGCGGACGATGTTCCGAATCGTCCGAACGTGACTGGCTATCTCGGGGTCCGTCGCGAGTTTGCCCGCCAGTCGCTCGTCTTCGTTTGTCACCTGCGGGCGGACCACCTCGAACTCCACGCGGTTGTCCACGTCCACCTCGATTATCTCGAAATCCCGGTCACCGGTGAGGAATCGTCCGACCTCTTCTGGCGACCCGACGGTAGCCGAGAGGCCGATTCGTTGGAACGACCCCGCGAGTTCTCGAAGACGCTCCAAGCCGATGGTCAACTGCGCGCCGCGTTTGGCCGACGCGAGTTCGTGCACCTCGTCGACGACGACGTGTTCCACGTCCGACAGCGCCTTTCTGAGCTTCTTCCCGGTCAACATCGCCTGCAGCGTCTCGGGCGTCGTCACCAGCACGTCCGGCGGGTCGTTCGCCTGTTTTTGGCGCTGGTACTGCGTGGTGTCGCCGTGGCGCACGTCGATGTCGATATCGAGGTGGTCGCCCCACCAGTCGAGGCGCTGGCGCATGTCGCGGTTCAGCGCCCGAAGCGGCGTGATGTACAGTGCTGAGATTCCGAATCGCGCGTCGGCATCGGCGATGGCCGAAAAGACGGGCAACATCGCCGTCTCGGTTTTCCCGGTTCCAGTCGGGGCGATGATGAGGCCGTTTTTCCCGGCGGCGAGCGGGGGTATCGCCCGGCGCTGTGGCTCCGTCGGCGTCGTGAATCCGCGCTCCGAGAGGGCGTTGCGGACGGGTTGCGAGAGCCTCGTAAAGGCGTCCATTCCGGCGGCAGCCTCGCCGTCTGGCATCGCCCGAGGTTACGGTCGGAAGCGATTAAACGCACCGCTCGGGGTGGTGGTGTCCGGTGGGTTCATGTCGACAGTGAATCAATTTCGTCCGTGTCCCCGAATCGCGTCTATTGGGTCTCGTTCGTGTGCTTCGGGCTCGCCGCAGCAGCCAGTGCTGGCGTGAACATCGCCCACGGAGAGACCGATATAACGACTCTCGTTTCGGCCCTCGCAGGGGCTGTCCTCGTCGCTGTCGCTGTGGTCGCGCTGTTGACTCCCGAGCGTGGCCACGGCCCAACTGAATGGGACCCGCTCGTCTACCTCGTCGTGGGGAGTGCAGCCCTCTACGTCGCAATAAATGCGTGGGACCTCTATTCGGTGGTCGCCTGATGTGGCCGCCACTCGCCGAGGATGGTGTGACACTGTGACCCCGGAACGAACGTTCTGGCTGTCGCAGGCAGGGTTGATAGGCGGCAACACGCTCACCTTCCTTGGTGCGGGCGACTCAGCACTCGTGACGTGGAAACTCGTCGTGGGTACCGGTCTCGGGTTACTAAGCCTCGTCTGCGTTGGCTACGCGGTCCAAGAGCGTGACGAAGACGTACCGGAATGGTTCAGAGAATGGGTCGGGTGGCAGCGACTGGCCCTCGTCTCAGGTGTCGGCGTGTTTGTCTGCGGTGTTCTCGCCGTTCTCTTTTCGTAGCGTGGCTTCGCACCTGCCGCCGGTCACACGCGCTCGTAGTCACCCAATCGTGTCCCATCGAGCAGGTACGCCTCACCATCCACCAGCCCATCCGGCAGAAACGGCGAGAGAAACCCCTGTCCGGGGACGTTGACCCACGTCCCGCCGGAGGTGTTGTTGAACGCCGGGAACACGACGAGTTCGGGGTCGTTCCACTCCAACTCCGAGATGTCCACGTCGAAGTGGTCGGCGAACACTTCCGCTGCGAGCGACCCGCGAAGCCAGACGCGCTCTTTTCGCCCGCCGCCGACTTCGTCTTCCAGTCTGACCGCCGGGTGTTCGTGCGCCGAACAGACCACGTCCGCTGCCAAAACCTCCCGCGAGGGCCACGTGTGGCCGTGGCAGAAGCCTACGTCGCCGAGCCGGACGCCAGTGAGATCCGTCACCTCAACTCGGTCACCGAAGAACTCCGCGAGGCCGCCGTCGTGGTTGCCGGGGACGAGCGTCATCTCGGCGCGGTCGGTCACCGCCTCCACGAGGTCGGTCAGTTCCTCGGCTTCGTCGCCCTTCGGACCGGAAATCCGGTGTCCGAGGTCGCCGAGGACGACCAGTCGGTCGGCGTCGGTCCGGTCGAGAAGCGACAGCAGTCGCTCACGGCGGACGGCGGCGTTCGACGGGAGTTCGACACCCCGTTCGTACCGCAGACCTGCTTCGATACCGGCGTGGTAGTCGGCGACGACCAGCGACCGCTCGGGAAAGCCCCGCCGTGTCGTTCGCGCGACTGCCGCGGGGTGGCCGGGAATCGGTTCGACGAGTGGGTCGGACACGCCCTTAGATTGCCTTCAGCACGTCTTCCTTCGGTTCGTAGCAGCGACCGCCGAGAAGCGCCTCCTCGATAGCGTCGTCGACTGCGGCCGCGTCCACGCCGTACTCGTCCACCACGGACTCGACAACAGCATCGCGCGCGGCACCGTCGCCGTCGTCGAGGCGCTCCATCGCGTCCACGACGACCGCTTCGAGGTTCACGTCCTCGACGGACACGTCGTCCGCTTCGGCGTCCGCCGCAGACTCTCCGTCGTCGCTCGCTGGTTCGGGTTCCGGCTCCGCTGCTGGTTCGGGTTCCGGTTCGGGTTCCGGCTCTGCTGCTGGTTCGGGTTCCGGCTCAGATTCGACGTCGAGCGTCGGTTCCTCGCTGACCGGCTCGGACTCCGTCGTCGGTTCCGCGTCGGCTTCGTCTTCGAGTTCGTCAACGTCGGGCACGTCGATATCCGCCTCGCCAGCGGGGTCGACCTCCGCGCCGCTCGTGAACTCGGTGCCGAACTCGGATTCGATTTCCGCGCGCTCCTCGTCGTCGAGTTCGTACATTCCGTTCGGATCGGTCGCGTCGGCCGCATCGTCGGTTGCGGACGAGTCGCTGGTGTCTCCGAAGTCGCCCAGTTCTCCGTCGGCCGCCTCGGCTGCTTCGGACCCGTCGTCGCCGAGCGCTCCGTTCTCCGAGTCGGTGTCGTCGAAGTCGCCCAGTTCGCCCGTTTCGGACGGTGCGTCGGTAGTCTCGGACGAGAGGTCGTCGAAATCGCCGAGTTCGTCGGACGACTCCGTCTGTTGTTCAGACGCTGGTTCAGATTCGACCTCGGGCTCTGGCTCTTCGGGTTCCGATTCTGCAGGTTCCGGTTCGGGTTCTGCCGATTCGAGGTCGAGTTCCGACTCCGACGGCGTCACGTCCGAGTCGGACGCACTCACCGACGCCTCGGTTTCGGCGGAGGCGGATTCGGCAGGCTGCTCGTCGGTAGCGGTCACGTCGTCGGTAGCGGTCACTTCGTCGGCAGCGGTCACGTCGTCGGCCGCAGTGACTGACTCGTCTGTGGCGTCCGCAGTGACTGACTCGTCTGTGGCGTCCGCAGTGACCGACTCGTCCGCGGAAACCGCTTCCGCGTCGTCTGCGACAACCGTCTCTTCGGACTCGACCTCGTCCGCTTCAGATGCCTCGATATCGACCGCGTCGGCAGGTTCGAGGTCGAGTTCCGGGAGCGCGCCAAGCGTCGCATCGCCGGGTTCGTCCGGCGAGATGGTCACCTGGTCGACCTCCTTCCGTTCGCCCGCGACGAGTTCGAGCGTCTGGACGGCGAGCGCCCGCATCGCTTCGAGGTAGGTTCGGGTCGTTCCGTAGTGGTCGATTGCGCGCGGAATCCCGGCCGCCAGTGTCGGGTCGACGCCGCGGGCTTCCAGCGCCGTCTGGAGGCTCTCGCCGCGGTACGGCATCGAGAGCGCCTCGTCGAAGACCGCGATGCGGTGGAGCGTCGATTCGGCCGCGGTGACGACCCAGCGGTCGCGGACGTCGGCGTCCACGTCGTTGACGCTCTCGGGGCGAACCGACGTGAAGACCACGTCGGAGTCGTCGGGTTCGTAGGTTCGCGCCTTTCCGGTGAGCGCGACGAAGGCGGGTGGCGTCGTCTGTTCGAGGAACGCCATCGCCTCGGGTTGGTACTGCCCGGCGTAGGTGACGAACGCGCCCGTCGGGTCCGCCACGCGGCCGCGGAGCACTTCGTCGTTGACGGGTTCGACTTCCGTGAGGACGCCCGCAACGAACGTCCGGTTGAGGCGCGCGCCCGTCGGTGTGACCACGTAGTTCGGGGCGCGCTCCTCGTCGCTCTCGGAGTACGACAGCGACGCGTCGTCGAACTCGGTGGCGAAGACGCGGTAGGCAACTTCGCGCGTTCCGACGACCGGCGACGAACTCATGCGCCCACCTCCGTGAGGAGGGCCGCAGCACGTTTAGCCGGGTCGTCGTCAGTCTCCTCGAACTCGTCGGCTTCGAGATTCGCGCCGTACTCGTCCACAGAGAGGTTCCCGCGGACGCGGTATTCGCGACCGACGAGTGTGGACGCGATGTCGTCGGCGACGACTTCCTTGTCCATCGCCTCGCGGGCGGCGGTCATCGCGTCTTCCATCGTGCCGCCGTAGACCGCTTCAGTCAGGTCGCGGTCGAGAATGGCCGTTACGGTTCCCGTGCCATCGTCGAGAATCGCCTTGACGCGCATGTCGTCCTCGCCGTCGACATCGCCGTGCTGGCGACACTGGCCGTTTTGGAGGACGCGGCTACAGTCGGGACAGCGCTCGATGAGACCGGAGCCATCGCGCACTTCGAGGACGTTTCCGAGGACTTCAACGTCGAAGACGCCGCCCGCGGAAACGGCCTCGCCGATTTTCAGACGCGGTGCGGAGTCCGAGACCTCGACGGGGTCGTCGAGTACCTCGACGGTCGTGAACTCCGAGAGGTTCACCTGCGGGACACCGCGGAATTCGCGGACGTACACGTCCGCGAGGCGGAGGCTCGCACCTTCTTTCAGGTCGGGGCGTGGTGCCCAATCAGTGAAGGGGAGCCGCCCGGTTTCGTCCGCGAGGACGCCCGAGAGGATGGTCGTCTCGCCGTTCCGCCCGTCGATGGTGCGCGATTCGACGTCGAGCACTTGGGCTTCGACGACCCGGCCGCGGTCACCGGCCTGCAGGTCAATGAGGTCGGCGTCGCCGCCGATTCGGTCGTCGTAGGGCGTTTCGACCGGCTCTGACTCGACTGCGACGGTCGATGCAGCGCCGATGTTCAGTTCGGGCTTGCCGTCCCACTCGCGGACGCCCGCATTGCCGATGGTGACGGAGTCGCCGGGTTCGAAGCCGAAATCCTGCCACGCGGTGTAGGAGATGGTTCCGGACCCGTCGGCGAGTTCGCCCTCGCGAATCGTCTGGGATTCGCCCTGGTAGACGATAGAGCGCGTGCCGACCGTGAGGACGCGAACCGTCACCGAGACGTTACCGTCGTCGGGGTCGATGTCGGCGATTCGCTTGGCCGACGGCGGGGCGTCGCTCCCCGAGGAGCCACCGCCGTGTTTTCGGCGGACGCTCTGTTTCGCTTCGTCCAGTGGGACGCTGTACTGCAAGAGGTTCTGCAGGTCGCTTTTGACCTCCTCTTTGTCGACACCGAGGGCGGAGGCAAGCTCCTCGGCATGGTGGTCGATTTCCATCGGTGAGGGCTTCGCCCCCATTGGATAAAAAGGATTGCCGGGGTGTCATCGGACAACGGCCTGTCGGGGCGTCATCGGGCCTGCTTCACTACCCCGGAGCGAATCTCTAAGTGTTCGCGTGTCCGTTGAACGCATATGACGACCGACGACGCCGGTGCCGACGAGGATGTCTCGTTCTCCGTGACGGTCGAAAACGGGTGGACGACCATCGTGATGGAGGGGGACAAAGACACCGCGGTTATCGTTCACTCAGAATCCGGCGAGCGAATCTACCTCCCGCCCGAGGGATTCGACGCCGACTCATCGAGCGACAGTCCGTACCAGCGCTCCGACAGCGCCTACCAGCCGGCTGACTCGCCGTACCAGTCGGTCCAGACTGACGACTCGCCGTATCAGTCCGCCCGCGGTACGATGCCCCGCGAAGGCATGGTTCCGACGCGAAACGGCTATCGAATCCGCCACCCCGAACCGGTGACGGACCTGCGACTGCTGCGGTAATCTCTCGATACCGCTACTCGGATTCTTCGAGCACGTCGCGGTAGTAGTCGACCGTCTCGTCGACGACGCGGTCCCACGTGTATGGTTCGTACTCTGGTTTTCCTTCCAGCGAAAGCCCGTACTCGATACCGTCGGCAATCGAGCGTGATTCAGGGTCGACTTCGATGACGCAGTCGTCCGGAAGTACCTCCGCTGCCCCGCTTTCGGTGGCGACGACGCGCGTGCCGACCGAGAGGGCTTCGACGATTGTGATGCCGAAGGGCTCGGACAAAGACGGCGAGACGAACAGGTCGGCGGAAGCGTAGTAGTCGCCCAGTTCTTCCTCGGGGACGTATCCGGCCCACTCGATACGGTCTTCGATGCCGAGCAGTTCGGCGAATCGCTTGAGTTGGGCAGTGAGGTGGCCCGACCCGCCCATGACGAGCGTCACGTCCTCGCGGTCGAGTCTCTCCAGCGCGTAGACGAGGTGCGCAATGCCTTTCTGGTCGGTGTGGCGGCCGACGAAAAAGAGCATCTTCCCGTCGATTCCGAGTTCGGCTTTGATGTCGCGGCCGGTCGTCTCGCACTCCGAAAAGCCGTTGTAGATGACGTGGCAGTCGCCGCCGTACTCGTCTTTGACCTTGTTGGCGAGGAGTTCGCTCACCGCGATGAGGTGGTCACAGCGCTCGACGACTCGGCGCTCGGTTTCGACTTCTCGCTGCGGCGGGTCGATGTTGCGGTCCGACGACAGGGAATGGAACGTCGAAACCCACTCGACATCCTCGTTGGTGGACTTCGCACGCGACCCCGGGGCGTAGCCGAACCAGTCGTGCGTGTGGACAATATCGGCGTCTGCGGCCCGCTCGGCGAACGTCGACCCCAACCGGCCGATGCGCGTGATGATGTCGCCGTCGCCTGTCGGTACACCGATGATGCCCTCACGGTCCGGGGCGTACTCGGCGGGCAACACGAGTTCAATCTCGACATCGTCGCGTTTTTCGAGACGCTCGAACATCTCGCCGACGTGCGTGTCGAGGCCGCCGCTCACATTCGGCGGGAACCCCCACCCCAGCATGAGGACCTTCGGAACCATTGATGCCACAATGTAGCACGGTGGCCTATTTAATTCCTCTCTGCTCGATTCCGTCACCGAAAGGCGTTTTCGCCGCCCGCGCGACTCGCGGATATGCACGTCCACGTGAACGCCGCCACGAGCGTCGACGGAAAACTCTCCTCTCGGAGACGCGAGCAGGTCAAGATTAGCGGCGACGACGACTTCGCGCGCGTGGACAGGATACGCGCTGCCGCCGACGCCGTGCTCGTTGGCGTCGGCACCGTCCTCGCGGACGACCCACATCTCACGCTCGACGACGCGGAACTCGTCGCCGCGCGTGCCGAGGATGGCGACAGTCCGCACCCTGCACGTGTCGTCGCCGACTCGCGCGCCCGAACGCCGACTGACGCGCGCATTCTGGACGACGAGGCGACGACCTACGTCCTCGTCTCGGAGGCGGCACCGGAAGCCCGCACACGAGAACTCGAAGCTGCAGGCGGGACTATCGTCGTCGCGGGTTCGGAGCGCGTCTCGTTTCCGGCCGCGTTCGACGCCCTCGAAGACGCAGGCGTAGAGCGACTGATGGTCGAAGGCGGCGGTGAGGTCATCTTCTCGCTGTTCGACGACGGCCTCGTGGACGAACTCACGCTCTACGTCGGGTCGATGGTTATCGGCGGCCGCGACGCGCCGACACTCGCAGACGGCGACGGATTCGTCGATTCGTACCCCCGACTCTCGCTTCGGGGGGTGGAACGCGTCGACGACGGAGTGTTGCTGACGTACGACTGCTGAGCGGACAGCCCTCGTCAGAGCTGAGTGGACGGGGTCCCGTCAGAAATCAAACGTTCCCGGTCGTGCATCCCCGTGCAGACGGGCGCAACCGGTAAGAGTGTCGCGCCAATATGAATCTGCATGAGTACACCCGAAGCAACCGGTACCCCCATCCACGTCGAGAGCGCGGACCACCTCGACGAACTCGTCGCCGACCACGACATCGTCCTCGTGGACTACCACGCCGAGTGGTGTGGCCCGTGCAAGATGCTCGAACCCACCGTCGAGGAAATCGCCGACGAAACCGACGCCGTGGTCGCAAAGGTCGATATCGACGAACTGCAGGAACTCGCCCGCGACAAACAGATTCGCAGCGTCCCGACCCTCCAGTTCTACCACAACGGCGAGCAGGTCCAACAGGTCATCGGCGTCCAGAGCAAAGAGGACCTCGTCGAAGTCATCGAACAACTCGGGTAGACTCACACGGCCGTCCTCGTCTCGGTCTCACGCTTTTTTCGTCCACTGAGCGGAGAGCTTGGGTCGTCTTCGGAGTCGAGTAGCGGAGAAACTCGAGTAGCGGAGAAAAGCGGCGACTCAGAACGGCGCGTCAGAAACGTCAGGTTCGAACCCGGAGCCGGGTTCGTCGTCGTAGGTGCCCCCGGTCGAGGCGTGGACTGCGTCGATTTCTTCGAACTCGGTGACCATCCGCGACTTCAGTGCCTGAATCGTCATCGGCGAGATGCCGCACCCGGAACACGCGCCGGTGAGCGAAATCCACACCTCGCCGGACTCCTCGTCGATGGCATCGATGCCGGCGCTCCCGCCGTGCATCTGAATCTGGGGGAAGTTGCGGCGCATGAACAACTCGATGCGCTCTTCGAGCGACTGCTCCGACGATTGTGAACTCATACCGGGAGGTGGGCAGTCTGCGAGTATAACGGTTTCTTCGTCGGAAAATCGGCGGTTTTTCCGGTTCCGCACCACGATTCGCCGGGCGGCGAGGGCTTTTTACCACGGAGAGTGAATCGACGGCTATGATTTCACTCGACGAAGCAGTCACCGCCCGTTTAGAATCGCACGGCGCGCGCTTCGAAGTTCTCATCGACCCCGACGCAGCACTGGCAATCAAACGCGGCGAGTTCGACGGCGACCTGGAGGATGTCATCGCCGCCGAAGACGTGTTCGAAGACGCCTCCCGCGGCGACCGCCCCGCCGAAAACGACCTCGAGGAGGTGTTCGGGACGACCGACCCGTTGACGATTATTCCAGAAGTCGTCAAGAAGGGTGAAATCCAGATCACCGCCGAACAGCGCCGCGAGATGCAAGAACAGAAGCGACGGTCGCTCATCAACCGCATCGCGCGAAACGCGGTCAACCCGCAGATGAACGACACGCCGCACCCGCCCGAGCGCATCGAGCGCGCGCTCGAAGAAGCCGGATTCCAAATCGACCCGATGGAGCCAGTCGAACAGCAGGTTGACGACGCGCTAGAAGCGCTGCGACCGGTCATTCCAATCAAGTTCGCCGAAGTCACGGTCGCGGTCCAGCTCCCGGCCGAATACGCCGGCAGCGGACAGGCACAAATCCGGGGTTACGGCGAACTTGAACGCGAGGAGTGGCAAAGCGACGGCTCGTGGGTCGGCGTCATCACGTTCCCTGCGGGGATGCAGAACGACTTCTACGACAAGGTCAACAACATCACGAGCGGCACCGCCGAGACGCGCATCATCAAGGACGAAGACGACCTCTAACTCCGACGGTCTCGGAACCGGCGAACAGCGACCGAACCGCGATTACCCTTTTTTGAAGCCGACGAGGAAGCCGCCGGAGAAGCCAGCCGAAATAGAGAGCGTCGAGAGGATGGTCGAAATCCAATCCGGCGGTGCGCCGGTTGCGGCGTCCTGCGTCGCGCTCACGAGGCCGCCAGTGAGGCGTTCCCAGTCGACGGTGATGATGCCACGCGATTCGAGGAACTTGAACACGGCGAGTTCGAGGCCGACGATGACGGCGATGAGCTTTGCCACTTTCTTGGCGGCGAACCCGATGATGCCGCCGACGACGGCCCCGCTTCCGAATTCGAGACCGAGTTGTTGCGGGTCGATGCTCAGTTGCAAGGGGTCCATACGCCGAACATCCTGCGTATTCGTATAAGTGATTTGTGGGAACTGCGCCTCCCGATAGCGGTGGCGACTGTCTCGTCGAACGCGAGTAACCTACAAGGTGCGTCACGTGTTACCAAATGTATGGAATCGGAGGTGACGGGACGCCATCTCATCGTGTGAACCGACCCGAGGGGGGCTTAAGTGCCTCCGCTGGCAAGAGTACACCGACACAGTGCAGGCGACATACCAGACAAACAGGGGACGGCGATGACTCGCGTCGTCATCGCGAAGCGCGCCGATAGGGGTGACGCCGACCTCTCAGAGATTACAGACCTCGCGCGAGCGGCTGGCTACGACGTTGTCGGGAGCCTCACGCAAACCCGCGACGAGGACCCCGCATACCACTTCGGTGAAGGAAAAGTCGAAGAGTTAGCGTCGCTCGTCGCTCGTGAGGACGCGGGGGCCGTCGTCATCGACAACCGACTGGGGCCGTACCAGACGTACAACATCGGCCAGAAACTCCCCGCAGACACCGAGGTCATCGACCGCTTTACGCTCATCCTCGAGATTTTCGGACAGCGAGCGAGCACGCGCAAAGCGCAGTTACAGGTCGAACTCGCCGAGTTGCGCTACGAACTTCCGCGCGCCGAGGCGAAGGCGTCGCTGGCGAAGCGCGATGAACGACCGGGGTTCATGGGCCTCGGCGAATACGACGAGAGCCGCGAGCGCGACATCAAAGCCCAGATTTCGCGCATCAAGAACGAACTCGACGCCATCGCCGAGAAAGAAGAGACGCGGCGCGAGCAGCGTCGGGAGTCTGGGTTCGACCTCGTGGCCCTCGCCGGATACACGAACGCCGGGAAGTCGACGCTCATGCAGCGTCTCGCCGCCGACCTCGAAGTCGGCCAAAACGACGACTTACACCCCGACCTCGACCCGACCGCCGAGTCAGAAGACAAGTTGTTCACGACGCTCGGGACGACGACCCGCCGCGCCGAGACCGGGAAACGAGACGTGCTTCTGACCGACACCGTCGGGTTCATCTCCGACCTGCCGCACTGGCTTGTCGAGTCGTTCAAGTCCACGCTCGATTCGGTCTACCGCGCCGACCTCGTCTTGCTCGTAGTGGATGCCTCCGAACCGCTCGAAGAAATGCGGGAGAAACTGGTCACGAGTCACGACACGCTCTACGAGCGCAACGAAGCGCCCATCGTGACCGTGTTCAACAAGGTGGACAAGGTCGACGACGAGGAACTCGAAGAAAAGCGGGCGGCGCTTTCGGCGCTCGCGCCGAATCCGGTTCCCGTCTCCGGACTCACCGGCGAGAACATCGAGGAGTTGACAGAGCGCGTCGAGCGCGCCCTGCCCGCGTGGGAGCGCGAGCGCCTCTTACTCCCGATGGCCGACGACACGATGAGTCTCGTCTCGTGGCTCTACGACCACGCCCACGTCGAAAGCGAGGACTACGAAGGCGAACAGGTACTCGTCGAGTTCGAAGCGCGACCGGAAATCGTCGAGAAGGCGCGGGCGAAGGCGTCGTCGCTGTCAGTTACCGCCGACACCTGAGCCGCGCCGTTCCGGGTTATTCGACCGACTGCTGCTCCGTCATTCGACCGACCGTTTCTCCTTCGTCACGACTTCGATATCCGTGATTTTCGTCCCCGGATACTGGCCGTTGTCGTCCTTCTCCGCAGCTTTCACCATGTCCCAGACGACGTTGAGACCGGTCGTGACGCCTTCCAAGGCCTCCATCTCGCATCCCGTCTTCCCCGTCGTCTCGACGGCCACAGAGAGGGAGACCGCATCGTCACTCACGTCGAAGTCGGTGTCCACGTTGGTGATGGGAATCTGATGGCACATCGGAATCGTCTCCCACGTGTGTTTGACTGCCTGAATCGCGCCGATTCGGGCAGTGGCGAGGACGTCGCCTTTTCCGATTTGGTCCTCGCGGATAGCCCGAACCGTGGACTCGCTGAGGTGAATCGTGCCGCGAGCAACCGCCCGCCGCTTGGTGTCGGGTTTGGCTCCGACATCGACCATCTGGACGTTCCCCTCGTCGTCGACGTGGGTCAGGTCGCGTTCGTCGGAAGCGTCGTCTTCGCCCGTCATTCGTTCACCTCCATTCCAGCAGGCACACGTTCGAGCACGTCGGTCGCAACGAGACCGCTTCCGAACTCCTCGACCGCAACGTCGCCCGCGCGACCGTTCGCGTAGGCGGCGACCGCGGCCGCGTCGAGCGGCGGGAGGACGCACGCGAGCGCGCCGGTCACACCAGCGAGCACGTCGCCGGTTCCGCCGACAGTCATCCCCGGATTTCCGGTGCGATTGACGCGAACCTCGTCGCCGTCGGAGACCACGTCGTAGGCACCCTTGACGAGGAGCACGTGGCCGAGTTCGGCAGCGAAGTCGCGGACGAGGTCGGTCCGGTCGCGCCAGTCGTCGGCCGTCTCGCCGCCCATCTTCTGCAGTTCGCCCTGATGCGGCGTACAGACGAGCGTCGCCTCGGTGTCCACGTCGGGGACGACCTGTAGCGCGTCGGCATCGACGACTGCGATTCCGTCGTAGTCGGAGAGGAACTCGCGGACTGCGTCGAGCGTTTCGTCTGAATTGCCGAGTCCGGGGCCGAAGACGACCACGTCGCGGTCGGCCGCGAGTTCGAGGAGGTCCGGAACGTGGTCGGGTGTCAAGTGGTCACCCGAGAAGCCGGAGACGATGAGGTTCTCCGAGTACCCTTGAATCTCGCGGGCGACGTGTTCGGGGCAGGCAACGCGGGCGAGGTCGGCACCGGCGCGGAGGGCGGCCTGCGCGGCGAGTGCGGGTGCGCCGGTGTACGGACCCCCGCCGACGACGAGCACGTCGCCGTGGTCGCCTTTGTGACTCTGCTGGTCGCGCCGGAGGGCGAGCAGGTCGCCGGGACCAGTGAACAGTTCGGCGGCCGCCGGAATGCCGATGTCGGCGACCGTAACCTCGCAGTCGAGCGATTCGAGACCGGGCTTGTCGTCGTGGAAGGTGACGACGTGGTCGGCCTCGACGGCGACGCCTGCGGCCTTACCGGTGTCGGCGTCGACGCCCGAGGGAACGTCCACGGCGAGCACTGTCGCTCCGGCATCGTTGAGTGCGCGGGCGGCAGTCGCCTCGGGTTCGCGGAGGGCACCTGTGACGCCAGTTCCGAGCATCGCGTCGATAACCACATCCGGGTCGCCGAGGTCGAATCCGGTCGAGTCGGTGACGGTTCGGCAGTCCGCCTCGGTGGCGACGAGCGCGTCCCAGTTCTCGCGGGCGATGTCCGTCGAGATGGTCTCGGGGCGACCGAGCAGGTGGACAGTTACGTCGTACTCCTTCAGGAACCGGGCTGTGACGAAGGCGTCGCCGCCGTTGTTCCCGCGTCCGGCGACAATAGCGACCGTGGAACCGGGGTCGGCGAGGTCGCGGCACACCCGAGCGACGGCGTTCCCACTCGACTCCATGAGCTGTTTCCGCGGGACGCCGAGGGATTCGGCGTTCAGGTCGACCGCGGCCATGCGTCGACTCGTAATCATGTGCTGGTGTTCGTCCGGTCCCGCGTTACCGTTTGTGGTCCGGGACCACGCCTCGCTAGCGTCCCGATTCGCAACGTTTGACTCCGGTCCGGATGAAGATGAGGTAGTGACTCGCCGACTCTTTGGAACCCTCTGCGGACTCGTCTTCCTCGTCAACTTCGGTCGTGTGGCATTTCCGCCCCTCGTCGAAACCCTTCAGACCCAGTTCGGCGTCGGCCCGGCGACCATCGGCGTCGTGACCAGCCTCGTCTGGTTAGGGACGGCGCTCCCGCGTATTCCCGTCGGATACCTGCTCACCCGCGTCCCGCGGCACCGCGTCGTCCTCGCGTCTGGGACCTTGCTCGTTCTCGCGTCCGCGTTCACCGCGAGCGCGACCTCGATTCCGATGTTGCAGGTCGGCGCGTTCGCCATCGGCGTCGCCTCGGGCGCGTACTTCGTCTCGGCAGTTCCGCTCATCGGTGAACTGTTCCCCGAGCGCGTCGGCCGGATGGTCGGCATCCACGGGACGGCCAGTCAGGTCGCCGCCGTCGCCGCCGCCCCCATCGTCGTCGCCATCCTCGCCACCTTCTCGTGGCGCGAGACGTTCTGGGCGCTCTCGGTCGCGGCGGCGGCCGTGACGCTTCTCCTGGTGGTCGTCTCCCGCGACGGGAGCATGGACGCAACGACCGGCGCGGACCGGAACTTCATGGCCGCACTCGGCCACTGGAAGGTCATCCTCACGGGCATCCTCCTTATCGCCCCCGCTGGCTTCATCTGGCAGGGCCTGTTCAACTTCCTCGTCTCGTACATGACGCAGGCGAAAGGGTTCGGGCCGACGGAAGCGAGCACGATGCTCACTATCGTCTTCGCTGCGGGCGTCCCGGCATTCTCGCTTTCGGGTCGCCTCGCCGACAAACTCCCGCACGTCCCCTACATCTTCGCCCTCCTCGTGGCGTTCTCGGGGGCGCTCTTTGCCCTGACCGTCGCACAGGGATTCCTCGCGGTTGCAGTCGTCATCGCCGTCCTCGGCTACGTCATCCACAGCCTGTTTCCCGCGCTGGATACGTTCATGCTCTCGTCGCTTCCGAGCGACGTGCGTGGCAGCGCCTACGCCATCTTCAGCGGTGCGGCGCTGCTCTTGGAGGCCAACGGCAGCGGTGTTGTCGGGTTTCTGACCGAGGCGAACTACCCGTTCGAGTTCGTCTTCCAGACGCTCGCCAGCGCGTTGGTCGTCAGTGTCGCACTGCTGGCGGTGCTCTACACAGTGAATCGGTTACCGGGCGTAAATCGAGGTGCTAGCACGTCTACGTAGCTCTCCGAAACGGTTTACTACCTACCCTTCATTTTGTTGATATCGTGTCAGGGTTGTTACCGTCCAACGGCGACGTAGAACTCGGTGGTGAGGGGTCGCCGCGCGTCCACTTGTTTGACGACGAGGAGACGGAAGAACTCATCGGGAGCCTCTCGTGTGCGACAGCACGGGAGATACTATCCTGCTTACACGATTCCCCCGCAACAGCAGCGGAGCTCGCTGAATCGGTCGATACGTCGATTCAGAACGTGAGACACCACCTCGGCAACCTCGAAGACGCCGAGTTGGTCCGACTTGCTGGAACGCGGTACTCCGAGAAGGGCCGCGAAATGAAAGTGTATGCTCCGACCGACGACCCGTTTGTCGTCTGTGTCGGCGGCATCAGCGACGACGGTGCGCGAGAAGGCATCGTCGACGCAATCGAGTCCTTTTTAGAGTAGTTCGGCCGGCGAGGAAGAGGCACCCCCCGCCACCGCAAACATTCAAATACGAAACCACGGCCAGTCACCGACATCCCTATGGCCGTCCCAACTGGACCTGAGAGCGTGACCTGGCAGGAGGTGTTCGGCCACCCGGAGGCGTACCCGGAGCAAGCCGACGGAATCGAGACTGCGATAGCAACCGCCCGAGACGACGGTTTCACGGTCGTCGAAGGCGCGTGCGGGACTGGCAAGACGATGCTGGCACTCACCGCCGGTATCGAACTCGTGCGCGACCCCGACTCCGATTACGACCGCGTGTTCGTCCTCACGAGCGTCAAACAGCAACTCCGGCAGTTCGAAGCCGACCTCCGCACCATCAACGAGAACCTCCCCGACGAGTGGAAACCCGTCTCCGGCCTCACGCTCGTCGGGAAGGCCGACGTGTGTCCGTACAGTAGGGAACGATGCGGTGGCATCGACGAATCGACCGTCTACGACCGATGTGAAGGCCTCCGCGACCGAACCCGCGGCCTCGTCGGCGACGGCGGCAGGACGAGCGCAGAGGCGCTGGCGAAAGACGCCCGCGAGCAGCAGACGGGCCTCCTCGACACTGGTTCGTCGGCCGCTGGTCCCTCCTACCTCGACACCGCGGGCGAACCGACGCCGTACCCGAAGTCGATGCCCGAGTACGAAGACGTGGAGTACTGCCCCTTCTATGCGAACTTCCTCGCCGACCTCCCCGAGGACGGCGACCCCGTGGAGGCCGTCCCCTTCGAGTTCGACGACAAGGGACTCATCACGCCCGAAGACCTCGTGTCCCTCGCTGCCGGTGCGGGCTCCTGTCCGCACTCTGTGATGGGCGCACTGTTGTCCCACATCGAAGTCGTCGTCGGCAACTACTACCACGCGTTCGACCCGACGACGGTCGGGACGTTCACCGGCCCGCTCGTCGACGACTCCACGTTCGTCATCTGCGACGAGGCGCACATGCTCGAACCGCGCGTCCGTGACCTCGTCTCCGTCGGCGTCGGCGACCGAACTCTCCGCGACGCCGAAAGCGAATACACTCGCGTCATCCAACCCGTCGAGTTCGACGACGCGGGGAAGTCCACCGCCGACGCTGACCTCGTCCGCGGCGAGTTACAGGAAGCCGACGTGACGCTCCGTGAACTGAAGGAGACACGAGACTTCATCCGCGACCTCCGCGAGGAACTCGACCGCCGCGTGACCGCCTATCTCGACACCGAGTACGTCGGGTGGCGCGCGGACGTGACCGAACTCACAGACGAGGAGATTCCCCTTCGTGACCCCGAAGAACCCGCCGTGGACGAACTCACCGAATGGGCCGAGTCGAACGGCTACGACGAGGGGACGTGGGTTCGCGCCGAAGCCACGGGGTCGGCCGTCGCCCGCATCCTCGACTCGGTCGAAGAAGAGGACAAGCGCAGGGCTGCCCCCGCCGCAGGCCGCGCACTCGCCACGTGGGCCTACGCCGACCACGAGCGGTACTTCCGCGAAATCGACCTCGAACGGACGTGGGACGAGATGGAACCGCCCGAGTCGTGGCGACGCGCCTACAACGCCCGCCTCTCGGTCCACAACTGCGTTCCGGGTGAGGCAATCGCCGAACGACTCGCCGACTTCGGCGGTGGCGTCCTGATGAGCGCTACGCTCGAACCGCTGGACGTATTCCGGCGCGTCACCGGCCTCGACTCCCTCGTGGACGACGGCCGCCCGGTGGCCGAGCGAACCTACGGACTCGGCTTCCCCGACGAGAATCGCGCGAGTTTCGCCGTCGACGTGCCGAAGTTCACCCACAGCAACCGCGGCGCGCCGGGCGAGGAAAACGACACGCGACTCGCCCACGCCGACGCTGCGGTGGAAGTCTGCCGACGCTCGCCCGGAAACGTCCTCGTCGGGATGCCCAACTACGCCGAAGCAGAGTGGATGGCGGACGTCCTCGACGAGCGCGTCGAGCGGCCGGTTCTCCTCGACGAGTCATCGGACGATGGCGCGACAGAAGACCTCAAAAGCGACTTCTTCGGCGGGGGCGCGAAGGTGCTCGTGACGAGCCTCCGCGGGACGCTGACCGAAGGTGTCGATTACAGCGGCGACCGCCTCTCGGCCGCCGTGGTCTGCGGTGTCCCGCTCATCAACACGTCGTCGCCGCGGACGCGCGCAGTGATGACGGCCTACGACAGAGAGTTCGGCGATGGGTTCGAGACTGCACTGACCGTCCCCGCCGTCCGAAAGGCCCGGCAGGCGCTCGGGCGCGTCATCCGTGGCTGGGACGAAGTCGGCGTGCGAGTCCTCGTGGACGCTCGCTACGCCCGCGACTCGTGGAACGGCGTACGCGAATACTTCCCGGAAGAAGAGTGCGAGGAGTTCCGCCCGGTGAGTCCTGATATGCTCGGGTTCGCGCTCGACCAGTTCTGGTCGGGCGTGGAATAGCCCTCGTTTCGTACTGCGGCCGGGCTACCGCTCGTCGTCCCAGTCCTCTCGACACGCTTCGTCACAGAAGTGTCGCTGTCGTGCCTCCCCGTCGTCGACCCACGTGACGACACGGTGGGTTGGGGCGTTTACGATTGGCTCACCGCACGTCGCACACGTCGGGGCGTCGTCTGGGTCTATGTCCTCTTCTAAGTCAGATGTCGGGTCGACCATTGAGACGCATGTGGCGTGGCCGCGTACTTCAACCCGACTCCGGCGGCAGAAGTCGCCCACCGGGAATCGGCGACGGTACCACCGCTTCCCGCCGACGAAACAGGTGCAACCACCACCCGCGACTATGTTTCACACTCGTCTAGACCCCTCGGCAACGTGCTGGTACCACGAGGTATTGGCAATGTATACCACACTTAGTGAAAGTTATGTAATCACCGTCCCCTCTGTATATGCGACGGCGAATGTCCGAAATGCCCGCTCACCAAGACTCGGTTGCAGGGAATACAGACCGCTTCGAACCGGATACGTCCGAGGGGACCTTCCTTCACAGCGTCGTCGTAAACTACCGAGAAGGCTCCGACCAGGTGACGGTGTATCCGCGGCGGGACAGTTGCTGCGACCAAATCGAGGCGTGGTTGACCGCTAACGCCGACGCCTTCGTCTCGCTCGAAGAGATGCGGTGACTGGACGCGACGCCCCGTAGCCGGGGACACAGGCGTCGTCAGTCCGTGAACTCCGCATCCGAGAGGGTCTTCTGTACCGCTTCTTCTCCGACGGCCGCCGCAAGCGCTTCGAATCCTGCGCGCTCGGCCCGGCCGCGGGCGTTCGCAACCAACCGCGAGACGATGAACTCAGGCGTGGACTTGCCGACGGTGCCGAACCGTGGTTGGTAATCGACGCGGAGTTCCAGCGATTCGGTCAGCCCTTCTGCGAAGATACCGTCGATGCGTGCCTCCGGCGGGAGCGGGCTAAGCTCGTCCGCGAGGTGCGTCACGTAGACGCCGAAGGCGTCGCGTTCGACGGTGAGGTTCACCAAGCCGTTGAGCAGGTCGGCCGCGCGGCCCGGTTCGGTGATGGCCTCGAACTCGTCGACGAGCATCATGGTCCGCCCGTCGCCCGAAAGCGGCGGCACGATGGATTTGAGCGTCGATTCGAGGACGCCCGCGTTGAAACTCGCGTGTCGCCGGTGGAACACCAGTGCGTCGAATCGGCCGACAACTGCCGATTCGGCGGGGACCGGAAGCCCCATCGACGCGAGGATGGCCACCTGCGAGAGCGTTTCCAGCAATGTGGTCTTCCCACCGCTGTTCGCGCCTGTCAAGACGGAGACGCGGTCACCACTCGGCGGGACGACACCCGACGAACACGAAAGGTCGTGGTCGCCGACGGCGTAGGAGATTGGCTGCGGGTCGTCGAGAAAGAGATTCCGCGCGCCGCACACTGCCAACCCCGTCTCGGCGAGTGTCGGTTCCGAGAGGTCGTATTCGTCTGCAAAGCGGGCGAGCGACAGCGACAGTGCCACGTCGTCGACGGCTTCGACGGCAACGTCAACGTCGTCACGGGCGGCCCAGATGCGGTCCCGAAGCTCCTCGGCCACGGTCTCTTCCCGTGATTTCACGTCGGCTTCGAGTTCGTCCACGAGCGCCCGGAGCGACGTGCTCACGAAGTCAGCAGCGTCGCGGGCGTCCGCGGCGGCGGCCGATTCGACCTCGCCCCGCGAGAGGTCCGTCTCGTGAGAGACGTACTCGACGAACGCCGCCCGGAAATCGTCGAGCGACCGAACGCCGCGC
Source organism: Haloferax sp. S1W (assembly GCF_044593955.1). Classification (GTDB taxonomy): domain Archaea; phylum Halobacteriota; class Halobacteria; order Halobacteriales; family Haloferacaceae; genus Haloferax. The sequence goes on along the minus strand of NZ_CP172595.1, from coordinate 1,128,513 downwards.
TCCTGAATCGTTTCGAGCACGTCGAACGCCCCCGATTCGAGGGTCTGGAGCGTCTCCAGTCGGTCGCGCATTCGGTCGAGTCGGTCGTCGGCACCGGGTGACACCGACCCGTCAGGAGCGACGTAGCCGAGGGCACCGAGCGCATCGCGGAGCGCGTCCGGGTCCGCCTCGTCGAGCGCCTCGAACGTCTCACCGCGGAGTCCAGCGTCGCGGAGTTCGAGCGCGGTCTTGACTGCGGCACGTTCCGTCTCACCGGCCTCGTCGTAGGCGTCGAACGCCTCTCTCACGGCGGTTCGCGCCTCGGCGTCCAGACGCGCCCACGCGTCACGGGCCGCGAGCACTCGGTCGAGTCGGTCGCGGCGGGCCTCGATTGTCGGACGCGGCGTCAAAACCCGAATTCGGTCGGCGGCGTGTTCCGTTACGGCGCACTCGCTTGCAAGCGTGAGTAAGTCGTCGTAGACATCCCTCGCGTCACGGGTCGCAAGGGCGTCGATGCCGCTTTTTCCGTTTGCACGCCGGAGAATACGCACCGCCCGTCCGCGGGTGACCCCCGCTTCGACGAGCGCACGAACGTCGGCCGACTCGATGGCGGCAACCGCGCCCTCCCTGCCGAGTGCCGATTCCAAGCGGGCCGACGTTTTCGGACCGACCCCCCAGTAGTCTTCGAGTCGCATACCGGCCGGTCACACCGATGTGTCTTAGGTTATCCGTCGTGCAGTCACGCGACCGAGGAGAGGGGCTAGTTCGAGGCGACGCGTTGGTCCGTCGAATCGGGTCTCTTTGTCGCCTCTGTTGTCTCTGCCGCGTCTGTTTCAGTTGGCGGTCCCAACAGATACTGGCCCGGGACCGCCGCAGTGTCTTGGCCGATATTGTGAGCAGCACAAGTCGCAAGCGCGGTGGTGAGGGTCCGTACTGCGAGTTCGTGGTCTGCCCGGCACGACCTGAGCGCCATCGGTCCGATTTCGAGGTGGTTGTACGCATCGAGGTCGTCCGGTGTGGCGACTCCCCGTTCGAGGAAGTCCGTCGCTATCTCGACCAGTAGTGTGTGCATGTGAATTAGTTCGTTTTTCTTCATGAATCGCACATACGTGCTCATCTGGCGTAAAGCCGGCGGTAAAGCGTGTTTTTAGTCTTTAATCTGTCTCAACTAGAAATGAATGTACGTCGGTTAGACACGTATAAATCATGTCTCTCAGAAGAAACGACTCTGGAGTTTCAGATTTAGTCAGGACGACGTACGACTCGCTCAGTGAATGGCGGTGGACAGACGACTCGCTGAGAGAGTAACTATGGACAGACCACTCTCTCAGCGGGTCGTGTTTCGAAGGGAGTAGGGTTGGGCAGGGACACGTCCGAGGCGAGAAGAGGGGGTTGGGGGGTCTTCTCAGTTGCGGACGTGCGGGCACGACGTGACCGGGGGGTCACTGTGTCCAGTTTAGTGGATGGGTCGTTCCGTAGTAATTCCCGACCCTATTCTATTAGGGAATTCCCGACTGCTCTGGAAACGCCCAAGGTGGCGGAGCACGCCAGTGGAGGTATGCGACCACAGGGACGCGAGTATCGGTCGGGGGTCGCCGCCAAATGACCGACTCGCGCTCGACGCCGAACGACGACGACGCTACTCGTGACACGGACGTGAACGAGTCGGGGCACACGCGCGAGGTGCTTGACCGGCAACGCGAGGAGTTCGAGCGAATCGTCGCCGACATCGAGGAGTACGCACTCTTCCAACTCGACGCGTCGGGGCACGTCGAAACGTGGAACCGCGGCGCGGAAGCCATCAAGGGGTACGCGACCGACGAAATTCTCGGCGAGCACATCAGGACGTTCTACACCGACGAGGACCGTGAGCGCGGCCGCCCCGAGGAGTTGCTCGACACAGCGCGAACGAACGGCCGGGTCGAAGACGAGGGATGGCGCGTTCGCGCCGACGGCACCCAATTTTGGGCGTCAGTCGTCATCACCGCGCTGACCGACGCCGACGGGTCGGTTCGCGGATTTGCGAAGGTGACCCGCGACATGACCGACCGAAAGCGCCGCGAACGCCAACTGGACGCCGTCTTCAACAGCACGTTTCAGTTCATGGGACTGCTCGACACCGAGGGGACGGTGCTCCGCGTGAACGACGCCGCGCTCCAACTCATCGATGAGGAGCGCGGCGACATCCTCGGCCGTCCAGTCTGGGAGACCCCGTGGTGGCGAGGTGACGACGAACGAATTGCGAAACTGAAAGACGCTCTCTCGCGGGCGGCGTCCGGTGAATTCGTCAGATACGAGGTCGAAATCGACGACACAGATGAGGGAGGCGTCAAGCGCCCGATAACCATCGACTTCTCTTTGACACCCGTCTACGACGACGACGGTGAGGTCAGTCTCATCGTCCCCGAAGGCCACGATATCACCGTCCGAAAGGAACGGGCTAGGGAACTCCGACGCGAACAAGAGCGACTGGAGTTCGTCAACCGCGTCATTCGGCACAACCTGTTGAACGGTCTCAACGTGGTCGGCGCGCGCGCCGACATCCTCGGCGACTTCGTGGACGATGCAGGCCAGACGCACCTGGAGACAGTCCGCAACCGGGTCGACGAGATGACGGACCTCGTCGGGACCATGCGGACGTTCATGAACGTCATCGTCGAAGACGAGGCCCACGAGTTCGAACCGCGGTCGCTCCCGAAAACCGTCGAAGAGTGCGTTGCGAACGTGCGTGCCGACAACCCGGATGCAGACGTGTCTGTCGGCGCGATTCCGCACATCTCGGTCTGGGCCGACGACCTACTCGACGAAGTCGTCGAACAACTCCTGACGAACGCGATTCAGCACAACGACGCGGCCGACCCGACCGTCGACCTCGATATCGCAGCGGGCGACGGCGTGGTCGAACTCCGTGTCTCGGACAACGGCCCGGGAATCCCCGACGAAGAGAAACACCGCATCGTCGACAAACGTATCGAAGACCTGTCGAATCCGAGCAGCGGATTCGGGCTCTTTCTCGTTAGAGAAATCGTCGAGGGATACGGTGGCGAGATTCGCATCGAGGACAACGACCCCGCCGGGTCGACGTTCGTCGTGACACTCCCGCGAACAGCTACCGACTGAAACGGCGGCGAAATGTGACGTTTATTTTGGCTAAAATACGCCTCGAACGATGGCCAGATATATATCTATACACTGAGACAGTCCTTTCGATACGATGGCTTCCGAACGCTCGGCGGAGCACGAGTCTGAACAACAGGCCGCCGAGCCAGTCGTCCTCGTCGTCGACGACGACAAAGACCTCGCAGACACCTGCCAGTACTGGCTAGATGGCGGCCGCTACGCCGTCGAAACAGCCTACGGTGGGACCGACGCGCTCGAACGACTCGACGACAGCGTCGACGTCGTCCTCCTCGACCGTCGCATGCCGAGCGTCTCCGGCGACGATGTACTGGACGAGATTCGCGCCCGCGGCCTCGACTGCCGCGTGGCGATGATGACGGCAGTCGAACCCGACACGGACATCGTCGATATGCCCTTCGACGCGTATCTCGTCAAGCCCGTCTCGGAGGCGGAGGTCACAGAGACCGTCGAAGAACTGCTCGTCCGCGCTGGCTTCGAAACGGAGGTCCGCGAATACTTCGCCCTCGAATCGACCGAAGAGGCCCTCGAGAGTCGCGACATCGAAGAGCTTCGTCACCCCAACGCGCTCGACGACCTTCGGGAGCGACTCGCCGCCATCCGCAACGAACACGAGACTGCTATCGAGAACCGAGAACAGCAACTCGCCCACGTCAACAGAGTCAACGAACTCCTTCGAGAGGTCGACCGCGCTATCGTTGACGCGCGAACGCGGGGCGAAATCGAAGAGACGGTCTGTGAGTCCGTCGCCGACGCCCACGAGGCCGCCTTCGTTGCCCGCCGAACCGCGGCCGGGACGCTTCGCTGTACCGCCGCCTCGGGTCTCGACGTAGACCCCTCGGCGGTCGACCTCCAGTTCGTCGCTGAGGCCCTTGGCCCCGACATCTCGCCCGACGATATCCACCTCTTCGACGAGCTATCGAAGTCACACAAACAGGAGATATTCAACGGCCGGGGAGACGACTTCGCTTCGGTCTCGGCGCTCTGTGTGCCCATCACGTACCGCGAGACGGTTTACGGCGTCCTCGTGGTCTACGACGATGGAACGCGATTCGACGACGAATCGGCTGGCGTCTTCTCCGACCTCGGGTCGACGGTCGGAAACGGCATCAACGCCATCGAGAGCAAGCGACTTCTCAACGGGGACAGCGTCGTCGAACTCGAATTCACCTTCGGGGCGGACTCCGACGCACTCGCGTCGGTCACTTCTGCCCTCGGCTGTACCCTCTCGCTCGACGGGGTCGCACAGGTCGACGACACCGTGACGTGCTTTGTGACCATCACTGGTGCGGCCGCGAGCGAGGTCGTCGAGGCCGCAGAGACCCGTCCACAGTTCGAGCGGGCGCGGGTCGTCGCGGACGGTACTGACGAGTCGGTCGTCGAACTCCGTCTCTCCGAGGATTCGATTCTCCTCACAGCAGCCGACTACGGGGCGAGCATCGAAGCGTTAGAACTCGACGATGGGCGCGGGACACTCGCGCTCCACGTCGCCTCGGATGCAGACCACGGGGCTATCGTCGAGACGATTTCAGGGGCGGACCCCGGAACCTCGGTCGTCGCAAAACGCGAAGTAGAGCGAACGGTCACGTCCGCGGAGTCGTTCCGGACCGACCTCGACGACAAACTGACTGACCGGCAACAGTCGGTCCTCGAAACGTCGTACGTCTCCGGGTACTTCGATTGGCCACGCGGAAGCACGGCAGAGGAAGTTGCGGACGCACTCGGCATCTCACCGCCGACGCTCCACGAACACCTTCGAACCGCGGAGCGAAAGCTCATCGAAACGTATCTCGAAGACAAACACGTGTCCGAAGACGGTTAGTCTAACGTCGCTTCTGCGGTGTCTTCCGCGACGGTATCCGGTGTCTTAGTCGCGGCCGTGTCCGTGGAGTCGGCCGGTTCTGTGTCACTTTCTGTGTGCCGAGCGGACGCTTCGAAGAGGTCGGATTTCGTGACCGGTTTCGTCAGTACGTCGTCGGCAGGGAGATCAGAGAGGTCCGCTCGGGGGGTCGCCGTCATGAGGACGACACGCAGGTCGCTATCGCTCGATTGTCGTCGGAGTTCGAAGAGAACATCCTCTCCGGAGAGACCGGGGAGGTTTCGGTCGAGAAAGACCACATCGACGGCGTCGTCGAACGCCGCGAGCGCCTCTTGTCCGGAGTAGGCGACGCGAACGTCGTACTGCTCGCCGAGCCAGAGGGCGATGCTATCCGCGAGCGCGACCTCGTCGTCGACGAGGAGAATCGTTGGCGCGTCGTGTGTGGCGTTGGATGTCATCTCTCGAACCGGATTGAAGCGTTATCTGGAAGGCGACCCGGCCCGCTTGCGGCCGGAGGGTCTACTCACGCGTCGTTCATTCGCTGCGAGCGAGTCTCGCCGCACCGCGCGCACGTCGTCACCCGATATGGTTCGCGGGAGAACTGCCGGTTTTCTCGTTTTCGGCTCTCGGTTTTGATTTCTATCGAGACTTCGTGAGGGGTGTGCGACTTGCACGATGGGCACTCTTCGACGAACTCGTTTCTGCGAGGGCTGCTCTTACTCTTCGACATAGGGCGGTCGTAAAAGAAACTACGGGTCCGTCGCCGTTGAATAAGGAGCCTAACCGATTTGGGTCTCGCGAGAATCCCGACGCCGACTGGCGATTTTATGCGGCGTGGTGCCTCACTCGGCGGGCAGAATTTTCTCGTCGTACTTGTCGCGGAACTCCTGGATGAGCGTGCCCATCTGGGCGTACCAGTCGTTGAGCATCCGCTGCATGTCGTCGGCGACTTCGTTCGGGTCGGTCGGTCGGTAGACGTGGTAGTACCCACCGTGTTCGTAGTTGACCTGTTCTTTCTGGATGAGACCGGACTGGAGGAGGCGCTGAATCGCACGGTACGCCGTCGAGCGTTCGCGTTCGACGGCATCTGCAACCTCGTCGACGGTCATGGGGTCCTCGGTTTCGACGAGAACCTCGAAGCACCGTCGGTCGAGCTGCTTGAGTCCGTGGAGACATTCGAGGAGCCCCTCACACTCCATGTCTGACTGCAGATATTCGACCATCGAGCTAGCCATTTCAGTTCGGCGTACGTGATGCGTAGTCAAAAGGGTTTGTATACTTTGTGCAACACCGAGGACGAGAGGGGCGTCGTCGCTCGATGGGAGTGAGACGGGTGAAGAATGAATCGTCCAGCGAGTCGTCAGTCAGCGGTCGCGCTCACAGTCTCGGGCGAGCGCACAGATTTGAGGGCGCTGTAGATGACAGCACCGGCGACCATGAGTGCCGACCCGAGGATGAGCGCCAAACTGACGTAGTCGAGAACGCCCATTCCGAGGTAGTTTCCGACCTGCCTGACGGCCACGGCGAGCGCGCCGAGGAGCAGCATCAGACCGAAGTAAATCTTGATTTCTTCCTCGTTGACGATTGATGTCGCCGCGGAGCCGATTCTAGCACCGAACGCCGACCCGGCCAGCAGAGGCGCGACGATTGAGAGGTCGACGCCGCCGGACTGGGCGTAGAGGAACGACCCAATCCCGCCCGAGAACATGATCTCGAACAGGTCGGTCCCGACTGCGATGGGGACCGGCACGCCGATGAGGTAGAACAGCGCGGGCATGCGGATGAACCCGCCGCCAACGCCGAGGAACCCCGACAGCAGACCGGTCGCGAACGCGACGAGAAGAATCATCCAGAGCGACACCTGAATCCCGCCGCGCAGAGTGATCATCGGCGGAAGCGAGTAGCTCTGAATCTTCTTCGCAATTTCGGGGATGTCGTCGGCGTCGATGTCGGCGTCTGAGTCCACGTCGTGGCTGACGCCGCCGTCTCCGTCACCGCCTTTGAGTGCTTCGTAGGTGACAAAGAGACCGATACCGCCGAGAAGAAGCACGTACGTGATGCTGATGATGTTCCCGGCGAGGCCCATCTCTTCGAGGTAGAGGACGATTTCTTTCCCGACTTCGAGACCCACGGTCGTCCCGATAATCATCGAGACGCCGAGTTTGTAGTCGACCTGCCCGAGGTCGCGGTGTTTCAGCGTCGCGATGACCGAAGTCCCGAAGACGAACGCCAGCCCCGAGCCGACGGCCACGCGCGACGGATAGCCCATGACCAAGAGCGCGGGCGTGACGAGGAACGACCCGCCCATGCCGAAGAAGCCGAAGAGGACGCCGATGAGGACGCCGAATCCGACGAACAACGCCAGCATCGCTGCCGAAACGCCGAATAGCTCGAACATCAGTTACCTCCGAGAAGTTCGAGAACGGTCGACCCGACGGCGCTCTCCAGTGCGCCGTATCCGACGTACAGTACCATCGCTTCGACGAGGACGACACCAACGAGTGCCGCCGCCTGCGAACTTCCAGTCAGGGTTTCGATTCCGAACATCTTACCAGCACCCCGACGGGTGCTCAGTGAATATTGTGTGGAACATGCTTTCCTGTACAGTGCTGCCTAACCGGAGAGAGGATATAACGCTTTTGGGAACACCATACAATACTATATCGCTATTAGATTTCCATAAGTTATGGATTTGAGATAGAAATACCGCTAAGCTGCGCTGAAATTTGTATTTCAATAACTTACGAACAAATACTGCTGCTACCTATGACGCAACAATCATTCAAGAGTTGTGCAATACTATCTGGCAATACGCACGTTTCGGTCGTCGTGTAGACGCTGCGGTGCAAGAGAGTACGATAGCGCCGACGAGAGTCAAAGCTGCGAGGAGAAAATGAGAGCGGAACTGCGGGAGCGGAACTACGAGGGAACTACGAGGGAACTACGAGGGACTGCGAGAGCGAGAAAACGAGAACGAGCGGACGGGGCTAGTCAGCCGAGGTACCGCGAGCGGCGTTCTCGGCGCGGTGGGCCCGCCACAGTCCCTGCAAATAGGCCCCGGCGAACATGCCACCGATGGCGATGAGGATTGGGTAGTTGCCGACACCGACGCTGGCGTATGCGGCACCGGGACAGATACCCGAGATACCCCAGCCAGCGCCGAAGATGACGCCACCGACGACGACGTTCTTGTCGAACGACTTCAGACGGCGACCGTAGTCCGCCCCCGTGAGTGGTGCGCGGCCGTTGGACCGCTCCGCGAGGGCGAAGACAGTCCCGGTGACGACGGCCGCCCCGCCCATGACGAAGAGCAGGCCGAGGTCATCGAACTGGAGGAAGTCGAGGACGACCTCCGGGCGAGCCATGTTGCTCACTGCGAGTCCGAACCCGAATATCAGACCGCCGAGGACGACGACCAGCAGGAATCCGAGTCCGCGTTCGTCGTCGCTCACGGCGACACCCCCAGTGCGCTCATGAGTTGGGCGACGCCGATAGCGACCAGCATGAACGTGGCGACGTTGACGAGCGATGTGCGCGAGCGCGAACCGACGCCACAGACCCCGTGGCCGGACGTACACCCCTTACCGATTCGGGTGCCGACGCCGACGAGGACGCCGCCGACGGCGAAGCGCCACGGTTGGACTTCCGAGACCCACCAGCCGTCACCGAGCGTGACGGTGTAGAGGGCGGCACCGGCGACGATACTCAGCGTGAAGACGACGCGCCAGTTGCGCGACGCGACGTACTTCGCCTTGTTGAACCGCGGGAGGTCGGAGACGTACGAAAGCGACGACTCGAGGAACGTGCTTGCACCCGCGATGATGCCCGTCCCGAGGTAGATGATGGCCGTCCCCAGACCGATGAGGAGGCCGCCGAGCGCGTAGTGCGCAATCCCGTTCGGGAAGAGGCTGTCGACGAGGAGCGGCGTCAGGCCCGTCATTTAGTTCGTCAGGGCTTCGTTACTGGCCGCGCAGTTGTTCGGGCCGAGTTCGAGTTCGAACGCACGGTCGTCGTCCGACTCCTGCACGCCGAGGTTGGTTTCGATGATGTCGACGTAGTTGGCCGGACGGGGTGGCATATCCGAGAGGATGAACTCCACGAACTCCTCTTTGGGCATCGAGAGTGCGTCCATCGTTTCCTTTAGTTTCCCGAGCGTCGCCGTGTACGTACCGTCTTCGGCGGGGCTTGCCGCGTCGCTGAAGTGCGCAGACGCGACGATATCGTCGTCGTCGTGCGAAAGTACGCGCTCTTGCAGTGAGTCGTAGAGCATGGCCGCGGCATCGGGGGCACCTTCGTCGCCGTCTTCGAGGTCAGGGCGAGCGACCGACTCGATGAACAGGCCGTCGCCCGTAAAGAGGACGTTGTCCACCTTGTAGGTCGTCATGCCGGTCGTGTGCCCCGGCGTGTGGATTGCTTCGATGTCCGTGTTGCCGACGGTGAGCGTCTCGCCGTCCGCGATGGTCTCGTATTCGACATCGTAGTCGACACCGCGGGCTTCGGAGGCTCCGGGGATGACGCCCGTGACGCCCTCGTCTTCGACCAGCGTGCGCACGCCGCTGATGTGGTCGGCGTGGATGTGCGTGTCGATGGCGTACTTCAGTTCCGCGCCGAGCGCCTTTGCGTCCGCAACGTACTCGTCGGCGAAGTACCGAAGCGGGTCGACGACAGCGGCCTCGTCGCCGTCGACGATGAGGTAGGCGAGACACCCGCTGGACGGGCGCTGGTACTGCGCGACGATTGCGTCACCGTCGGTGTCCAGTTCGGTGTATTCGTAGATGCTCGCCCAGCCGTTCATCCCGCGTTCGAGTGCGACTGCGTCGTAGCCCTCCTCGATGAGGAGTCCGGCGACGTACTCCGAGGACGACCCCTTCGCACAGAGGACGACGAACTCCTCGTCCTCGGGAAGGTCCGCAAAGAGGTCGTCGCCGAGGTCGTCGTCGAGGAAGTCGAAATACGGGATGTTCACGTGGGAAACGTTCTCGCCTTCGATGCGCCACTTCTCGTGTTCGGAAGGCACGCGGTTGTCGAGGATGGTCAGTTCCTCGCCGTTGTCGATGCGCTCTTTGAGCGTCTCCGGTTCGATGACGGGAACGTCGATTTCCAGTTCCGGGAGGTCGGGTGTGGTCATGTATTCATCACCCACTATTGGTCGGTGTGACTTAAGATTTTGCATAGTTGTTCTATTTCATCACAATACTAATTCAGCCGACATCGACGAGTTGAAGTGAGATTCCGTGCTCACGCGAGTGTGGAATGGCACTACAACCTTCTAAAGGCCATAATACGCTTCAACCCCTTCACAAACCTAGTCTTGTGCATAGAACCCAAGAACCGACACACTTTTACGAAACACCCTGATATTGTGGAATACACCCAACACAGGTGAACCCGAAATATGAGTCAACAAGAAGTTACCCAGACGCTCGACGTGAAAGGACTGTCCTGCCCGATGCCCGTGGTCAAGACCCGGAGTGCGGTCGACGACCTGTCTTCCGGCGAGGTACTGAAAGTCGTCTCGACGGACTCAGGGAGCATGAGCGACCTGAAGGGGTGGGCTGATTCGACCGACGGCGTCTCGATGCTCGACCAGGAAGAAACCGAGGAGAGCGGCGACGCGCTCTTCGTCCACTACATCCAGAAGGAATGAGCTCCGACGCTGACGCGCCCGTCGAGACGACAACCGCCTCCGTCGAAGAGCTTCGAGCGCAGGTGCAGGCGCTCGAATCGGAAGTATCGGACCTCCGCGAGGCGGCCGACGACGACGGGCAGAAATCAATGACCATCATCGCGACCAAAGGCACCCTCGACATGGCGTATCCGCCGCTCATCCTCGCGAGCACGGCGGCCGCGTTCGGGTGGGACGTCGTCGTCTTCCACACGTTCTGGGGGCTCGAAATCCTCCACGAGGAGAAGTCGAAGAACCTCAAACTCAGCGCGGTCGGCAATCCCAGTATGCCGATGCCCAATGCAGTCGCTGCGCTGCCCTTCATGGACAACGTCGCCACCAGCATGATGGAGCGGAAAATCAAGGAAAACGGGACCGCGACCATCGAGGAACTCATCGAGACGAGCCTCGACATGGGCGTGGACCTGCAGGCGTGTCAGATGACCATCGAACTGATGGGCTACGACGAAGACGAGTTCTACGACGGCGTCACCACCGGCGTTGGCGCGGCCACGGCGCTTCAGCACATGGCCGATGCCGACGTGCAACTCATGATCTGAGTCGCTCGCGACAACACCACCCCGAAACACTCACACGGCTTTTCGGACGTTCCCTCCGCTTCAGACGTTCCACCCGCCCCCGAAGGAACGGAACCGGTCCAAATCGTGTCCGAACAACACGTCCGCGCCGGTCTTCCGTTCCAACTCCTTGAGTTGCTGTAAACTGTCGAACCAGTGTCTGTCGCTCCAGAGGAGTCCCGGTCCGAGCGGTACTTCGTCCGTGTAGTTCCCTTCGAGGTAACACTCGTCGCCTGCGATGAGCACGTCTCCGTCCGGTGTCTCGATGTGTGCACCGAGTACGCCCGGCGTGTGGCCCGGAAGGTGGAGCAGTCGGAACCCGTCGAACATCGTATATTCCGACCCGTGGACGACGTTCCAGTTCAGGTCGTGGTCGAAGTCCGACGCGAGGTAGGCAATCGACCCTTCGGTGGTCTTCGCCGAGTAGTAGGCGAACTTCAGTTCTTCTTCGTGGACGTAAACCGGCACGCCCGTCCCGGCGAATTCGGCGAGTCCACCGGCGTGGTCGAGGTGCAGGTGGCTCATCACCACCGCGTCGATGTCAGAGACCGAGTAACCGACGGTGTCGAGGTCGGCTTCGAGCGTGTGTTCTGCGGCATCGACGTGCGAAAACGCCTCGTACAGCGGTTCCGGCCAGTATCCGGCACCCGCCTCGGGGTTCGACCCCGTATCCCACAAGACCGTTTGGTCCGGGCCGTCGATGACGGCGTTCCAGACGACGAACTCGGCGATTTCGTGGTCGGGATTCGGATTCGAGGCGCTGCCCATGGCGTAGCCGTCGAGGACGTACCCCATGTCTGCGTAGATTCGGCCGCGGTCGACCAGGTGGACGCTGGTGTCACCCATAGCCGGGCTTAGGAAGGAGCGGAGATAACCCTTCAGGCAATCAATATATGAGCGTCGAACACTACTGGTCCGCATCTTTTTCGCGCGCTCGAAGCAGGTGGTCGCGTGCAAGAAAAGTGGGCTGAATCGTGGTCTCCTCGTCGGGAGCGAGTCGGAGTCTACTGGCTGGGACTAACTTCCTCGAACGGTTGGACGATGACGAACCCGTCTGTCCCGTCGAAGTGCAGTTGGTACGACTCGCCGGACGACCGGCCGAGCAGTCCCTTGATGTTGATGTCGCGTTTCGAACTCGGCGTGACGTTCCCGCTCCACGCGACGGTGGCGTGGGGGTCGGTGCTGACCGGCGTCGGCAGCACGATGGGTTCGCCGTGGGTCGTGATTGCGACGTGACCGGGGCCTTCGAGGAAGACGTTGAACAGACCGCCGGTCTTGGCACCCGCGATGCTGGAGAGCATCTTGATGTCCCACGAGACCGATTCTTCGAAGGCCAGTACGTCGTTTCCGTTGACGCTGAGTTCCTCGCCCGCGTCGAGTTCGAGAATCTGGACTTCCTTTCCTTGGTCGGCGAGATAGAGATGACCAGACCCGGTCGCCTGCATCATGACCGCCCCTTCACCCGTCACCTTCTTCTTGAGCATCCCGGTCAGGCCGCCAGCGGACTTCCGTTCGAAGGAGATGTCGCCGGTGTAGCCAACCATCGACCCTGCTTTGGCTATAACGCTCCCGTCGAGCGACACGTCGAGCAGTTTCGAGTTCTCACGTTCGAACGCCTCGCCGCCCTCTTTCGGTGTGTGCGTGTTGATAAATTCGTCGAGGTCCATGAGTGTCACCGAGTCGCAACCGATGCGACTCAGTTGAGAGTAGCGATTGTCAATCACATAACTTTTCCCGCCAGTTAAAAAAGGCCACTGCGGGCCGAGTGACCGAACGTCGCTGAAACCGGTGTGCGAACTCAGTCCTGTCGGGTTCGGTGGCCGGGCGTCCACTCGCCGTCGAAGGACTCGTGTGTGAAGGGGACGGCGTCCTCGCCGGCGTAGGTCGCGACCAACTGTCCGTCGCCTTCGAGGTAGTACTTGTAGGTCGTCAGCCCCTCGAGACCGACGGGGCCGCGTGCGTGAATCTTCCCCGTCGAGATGCCGACTTCGGCACCTAGTCCGTAGCGGAACCCGTCGGCGAACCGAGTCGAGGCGTTGTGGAAGACGCTGGCGGCGTCGACGCCGGTCATGAACGTCTCGGCGTGGTCGGCGTCCTCAGTGACGATGGACTCGGTGTGTTTCGAGCCGTAGGTGTTAATGTGGGAGACGGCCGCGTACAGGTCCTCGACGACCGTAATCGAGAGTTCGAGGTCGCCGTACTCGGTCGACCAGTCGTCGTCGGTCACGGGGTCGACCTCGACGTACTCCCGGGTGGTCTCGTCGCCGCGGAGTTCGACGCCCTCCTCGCGATAGCGCTCGACGACCGCAGGAAGGAACGCGTCGGCGACGTTCTCGTGGACCAGAAGCGTCTCGACGGCGTTGCAGACGGCGGGATACTGCACCTTCGCGTCGAGGGCGATATCTTCGGCCATCTCCAGGTCGGCCGCGTCGTCGACGTAGACGTGGCAGAGTCCCTCCGTGTGGCCGAGGACGGGGATCTGGGTGTTGTTCTGGATGTAGCTGACGAACTCCGACGAACCGCGGGGCATCACGAGGTCGACCATGTCGTCCAGTTCGAGCAGGCGGTCGACTTCCTCGTGGGCTTCGATGAGCGTCGCCCACCCGTCGGGGAGGTCCGCCGTGGCTTCGAGAATCGTCTCGTAGAGGACGCGGTTGGACTCACGTGCCTCGCTCCCACCTTTGAGGATGACGGCGTTTCCGGACTTCAGCGCCAGCGCGGCAATCTGGACGAGTGCGTCGGGCCGCGACTCGAAGATGGTCGCGACGACGCCGATGGGAACCGAGAGTTTGTACAGTTCGAGGCCCGCGTCCAGTTCTCTCGCTTCGAGCGTCTCGCCGAGCGGGTCGTCCTGTTCGGCGACGGACTCGACCATCCCGGCGATGCTTTCGAGTTTCGCGTCGTCCAGTTTGAGGCGGTCAACCAGTGCCTGCGTGTACTCGCCGTCGGCGAGCATCGTCTCGGCCTCGGCGACATCCTCGCGGTTGGCTTCGAGAATCGCGTCGCTGTTATCCCGGATGGCGTCGGCGATTGCCCCGAGCGCGGCGTCGCGGTCGGCGGCATCAACGTTGGCGAGGCGCAACGCGGCGGTCTGTGCCTGTTCGACTTGGTTGGTCGTGTCTCGCTTAGTCATTGAATCCTCCATCAAGCGGCAGGAACATTGTTCCCACCGATTCCGCGTTCGCAACCTTTGCCAGCACGTCGGGTTCGGTCGACCGGGCGATGACCGCCGGGATGTCGTGTTCGGCGGCGTCGCGCGCGCCGCGGACCTTCGTCTGGATACCGCCGAAGCCACCGGTCGAACTCTCGTTGACGATGTTCTCGACGTCGCTGTAGTTGTCGCCGACGACTTCGATGCGCTCGGCGTCGGGGTTCTCTTTTGGGTTGCCGGTGTAGACGCCGCCGACGTCGGTGAGCGTCACGAGCAAGTCGACGTCGACGCCGATGGCGATGCTTGCCGAAATCATGTCGTTGTCGCCGATTTGAATCTCCTCGGTGGCGACGGCGTCGTTTTCGTTGATGATGGGGACGACGTCCCACTCCAAGAGCGTCTCGACCGTGTTTCGGAAGTTGGTGAACCGCTCGGGGCTCTCCAGGTCGTGTTCGGTGATGAGTATCTGGGCGACTTTCCGACCGTAGCGCTCGAAGCTCTCGGTGTATCGGTGCATCAGCAGGCTCTGTCCGATTGTCGACAGCGCCTGCGACGCCTCGACGGTGTCCGTCGGTTGGTCGAGTCGGCCCATCCCGGCACCGACTGCGCCCGACGAGACCAAAAGCACCTCCTTGTCGCGCGAGAGGAGCGATTCGATGTCGTCGACGAGTTTGTCCAGTTTCTCGTCGTCGAGGTTGGAGTCGGCGTCGGTCAGCGAGTTGGTGCCGGCTTTGACGATGACCCGGTCGGCCTCGGCGGCCGCCACCCGCGCGGCAGCGACAGTGTCGGCATCGACTCCCTCACTTATCATCGAATCCCCCCGCCAATTCCTTCGACCGGCGTTCGGCCGCAGCGACGGCGTCGGTGACGGCTTGGTCGGCCTTGCTCTCCCAGAGGACGTCCATCCCCTCGATTGTCGTCCCGTTGGGCGAACAGACGGCGTCGATGAGTTCGTCGGCGGTACGGTCGTCCTGAACGACGGTTTCGGCCGCCCCCTTGAACGTCTGTGCGGCGAGAACCTCGGCGTCAGCCTCCGAGAGGCCGCCTTCGATACCGGCCTGCGTTACGGCCTCGATGAGATAGAAGACGAAGGCAGGGCCACTCCCGTTGACCGCCGTGGCGATGTCCATCTGGCTCTCGTCGACTTCGACGAACTCGCCGACGTCGTCGAGCAGGGTGCGAACTTCGTCGGTCACCGCGCCGGTCACCGCCGCGGCCATGTTGCGAGTCTCGGCCGCCAAGTTCGGCATGATTCGAACGACACGTGCGTCAGTACGGGCTTCGACGAACTCGGTCGGAACGCCAGCGGCGACCGTGACCAGCGTCTGGTCGGCCGAGAGGTCGAGTTCCGTCAGCACGGCCTCGACGATGTCAGGCTTGACCGCGACGAACACCACGTCTGCCGCCGCGGCACGCGACACGTCGCCTGTCGTCTCTTCACAATAGTCGGCGACTGCGGCCCGGGCGTCGGGGTCGAGGTCACACGCGACGAGCGAGTGGTTCCCCGCCTTCCAGAGCCCGGTGAGGAGCGCACTCCCCATATTTCCGCAGCCGATGACACTCGTGCGTACCATTGATGCAGAGTCAAGGCACGTCGCTCAGATAGTAACTGCGTTCGTGTCAAGCAATGCGAGACGCGAGCGGAAAACGACCGGATTCGGAAGCCGGCGGCGAGAAGAGAATAGAAGAGTGGTGAGGTGGGGAAATAGGAGAGTGGTGAGGTGGGGAGGAAGTGGTGTGCGAGAGGGCGTGCGCCCTGTCGCGCGCGACTACAACGAGCCCTGACTGTAGATAAGGTTGCGCTGAATCTCGTTTGCACCCTCGTAGATGACGGGGATGCGAACGTCGCGGTAGACGCGAGAGATTTTGAACTCGTTGAGGACCGACCGACCGCCGTGGAGTTGCATCCCGCGCTCGGCGACATCGACGGCCATCTCGGTGGACTTCGTCTTGGCGACTGCGGCCCAGAAGCCGGCGTCGTCGTTGTTCGCCACCTTCGACGCGGCGCGCCAGTTCAGCGCCCGTGCAGACTCGAACTCCATGCGCATGTCGGCGAGGATGTGCTGGACCGACTGGAAGTCGGAGACGTTGCGGCCGAATGCCGTCCGGCCGTGGACGAAGTCCCACGTCTCTTCGATGGCGGCAGCGGCGAGGCCGATGCCGTGGCCACCAACGATGATACGACCGTGGTTGAAGAAGTCCGCGAGCATGTAGAAGCCGCCGCCTTCCGTCCCGATGAGGTTCTCTTCGGGAATCTCACAGTCGTCGAAGACGATGTGGCCCTGCTTCGAGGCGCGCATTCCCATCTTCTCCGGGATGTGTTCGGCCTCGTAGCCGGGAGTGTCCGTCGGGACGATGAACATCGAGTAGTTCGAGTAGCGGTCGTCAGAGTCGCCGGTCTTCGCGTAGACGGTAATCCAGTCGGCCTCAACGGCGTTTCCGACCCAGTACTTCTCGCCGTTGAGGACGTAGCCGTCGTCGGTCTTCTCGGCGGTCGTCTCCATCCCGGCCATGTCGGACCCGGTCTGGGGTTCGGAGACGGCGAGGCCCGAAATCTGCTCGTTCTCGGCGACCGGGCGGAGCCACTTTTCTTTCTGTTCCTCGCTGCCGTAGTGCTCCATAATCTCACAGCCGAAGGAGGCCAGTTGGAGCGTCAGCGCGATACCGGCGTCGGCGCGGTAGAACTCTTCGGCGATGGCGAGAATCTGTTCGAGCGTGAGTCCGCGGCCGCCGTACTCTTCGGAGATATCCTGGGCCACGAGTCCGGCGTCCATACCCGCTTCGAGTATGTCCCACGGGTACTCGCCGGATTCGTAGTATTCCTCGGCGGCAGGTTCGATGTATTCTTCGGCGAACTCGCGCGCGTCCTGCTTGATTTCGCGGGCGTGTTCGGGGACGATTGATTCGTCGAGGAGGTCCATACCCACGTGTGGAGTTCTATCATGAAAAGATATATGGAACCAGTATAAACTTCAAATAAATTTATTGTTTGGTGTGCGGGAGACTGTTGGCTCGGACTCCGAACGGTCAAAAAACGAGCGGAACGCCGCCCCGGCGGTCGGGTGGTAACAGGGGTTCAGTTGTCAGTCGGTGCGTCTTCCTCGGGTGCCTTGCCTTCGACGAGCGAGGCGTCGTCGTACTGGTCGCGGAGGACCTTCTTGTCGAACTTTCCGGTCGCCGTCTTCGGCACCTCGTCGATGAAGACGACTTCATCGGGCGTCCACCACTTGGGGAACTCCTTGCGGACGAGTTCGACGACTTCCCGTTTGACTTCGTCTTCTGTGACCCCGGCGGCCGGGACGACAAACGCCACGGGGCGTTCCTGCCAGCGCTCGTGCGGGACGCCGACGACTGTTGCCTCGGCCACGTCGTCGTGAGCCATGATGGTGTTCTCGAGTTCGACCGAGGATATCCACTCACCGCCGGATTTGATAACGTCTTTCGCCCGGTCGACGATTTTCACGTAGCCCTCTTCGTCGACGGTGACCACGTCACCGGTCTTCAGCCAGTTGCCTTCGAAGTCCTGCTCGTTCGCGTCGGGGCGCTCGAAGTACTCCGTCGTGACCCACGGACCGCGGACCCACAACTCACCGAAGTCCTCGCCGTTCCACGGGACTTCGTTGCCGTCGTCGTCGACGACACGCATTTCGAGGCCCGGTGCGAGCAAGCCCTGTTTGGCGCGCTTTTCGTATTGCGCTTCGGCAGGAAGGTCCTCCATGCCGGGTTTGAGGTGGGCGACGGTACCAACGGGCGACATCTCCGTCATTCCCCACGCGTGCAGCACGTCCACGTCGTACTCCTCGTCGAAGCGGCGGATGACCGACTTCGGCGCGGCCGACCCGCCGATGATGATGCGTTCGAGCGAGGACATGTCGGCGTCGTTCTCGTCGAGGTATTCGAGGAGGCCGAGCCACACCGTCGGGACGCCCGCCGTCATCGTCACGCCTTCTTCTTCGATGAGTTTCGCGAGGTCTTCCGGCGTCGGCGACGGTCCCGGATAGACGTGTTTCGCCCCCGCGGCCGTCGTCGAGAACGGCAGGCCCCACGCGTTGACGTGGAACATCGGGACGACCGGCATGATAACGTCGCTGGAGCCAATATCGAGCGCAGACTTGGGGAGCGTCGCCATCGTGTGCGCCCAGAGCATCTGCTGGGAGTACTCGACGCCTTTCGGCTTGCCGGTGGTTCCGGAGGTGTAACACATCCCCGCTGGCTGGTCTTCCGGAAGGTCCGGCCAGTCGTACTCGGTCGGTTGGTCGGCGATGAACGACTCGTAGTCGGTTACGGGGGTGAGGTCCGTGTCGGGAACCTCAGAGGCCATCACGACGAACTGCTCGACCGAGGCGAAGGCGTCCTCGTCGACCGCACCGGCGAGTTTGGGTGCCAACGAGGGGTCGACGAAGATGATTCGGTCTTCGGCGTTTTCGACGATATACTGGATGTGGTGGTCGGGAAGAAGCGGGTTGATAGTGTGGAGTTGCGCGCCCATCGACGGCACGCCGAAGTACGTCTCGAAGTGCCGGTTGTGGTTCCAACAGAACGTCGCAACCCGGTCGCCACGTTCGATTCCGGCGTCAGCGAGTGCGCCCGCGAGTTGCGCGACGCGACCTTCGTACTCCGAATACGTGTATCGTGTTAGTCCCTCGGCGGTCCGAGAGACGATTTCCCGGTCGGGAAAGAGCTTGCCTGCACGCCACATAAACGGACGAAGTGTTTGATTGGTAGCACCTACCATAGTGGTATCCATGGTGCATACTGTAATGATTGTTTGCACAGGAGAAATGTTGACGTTGGCTATCGATTAGCCGCAGTGGGACGCCCGTTAGCCGTCGTCGGTACTGTTCTCGGCGTCGTCGATTATGTCCTCGTCGTCAGAGGTGTGGTCATCCTCGGCAGGAGTGTGGTCATCCTCGTCGGTGATGTGATTCTCCTCGTCAGCGGTGCGTTCTTCCTCGCTGGTGACGCCCGCTTCGCCGCCGGAGGCAGGTTTGTCGTCGGCACCATCACTGCCGTCGTCGTCAACTCGGTCATCCGGCGTCTCGCCGGACTGGGGCGATTCCGGCGCAGGGTTGTCGGCAGCGACTTCGCCCGCCGACTCTTCGTCGCGCTTCTGGGTTTCACGCCCGCTATCTGCGTCGTCTGTCTCCGGGGTGTCGTCGCCGCTCCACCCCGGTTCTGCCTCCTCGACGGGGCGGGTCGCTTCGAGTTGCTCGCGGACCGCTTCGCGGTCGATAGTCCCCGAGACGGTCCGCGGGAGTTCCTCCACGGGTTCGACCAGACGCGGAATCTTGAATCCCGCGAGGTGCTCGCGGCAGAACGCTTCGAGCGCGGTTTTGTCGATACTGATATCCGGGTCGGTGGGAACGACGAGTGCCGAGACTCGTTGCCCCCACTCCGGGTCCGGGATTCCGAGGACGACGGCGTCGTCGATGGCCGGGTACTGGCGGAGTACTTCGACGACTTCCCCGGGGTCGACGTTCTCGCCGCCGGTGACGATGCGGTCGTCTTTTCTGTTGAGTACGTACAGCAGTCCGTCCTGGTCTCGATAACCGATGTCGCCAGTTCTGAGGCCCTCGTCGGTGAACGCCCCCACGGTTGCGTCGGGGTTCTGGTAGTACCCCGGCGTGACAGTCGGTCCGGAGACGACAATCTCACCGACGCTGCCGGGTTCGACGAGGTGGCCGTCGTCGTCGACAATCGAGAGGTCGGTGAAATACAGCGGTCGGCCGACCGACCCTATCGAGGCGAATGCCTCCCGTGGCGTGGCCGTAGCGATTTGCGACGCCGTTTCGGTCATCCCGTAGGTTGGGTAGACGGGAACCGAGTAGTTTCGACAGCGTTCGATGAGTTCGTCGCTGGCGGGTGCACCGCCGAGCAAGACGGCCCGAAGCGAGTCCGAAAGCGTCCCGCGACTGTCGAGCATTCGAGTGAGCATCGTCGGCACCAGCGAGACGCCCGTCACGTCGTACTTTCCGATGTCGTCGGCCGCGCCACCGGCGGCGAACTCCTCGCGGAGGACGACCGTCGTCCCGTAGAGGGGACTTCGGAGAACCGGCCCGATACCGCCCATGTGGTGCAACGAGAGCGTAACCAACCAGCGGTCGTCGGGCGACAGTCCCAGTCTGAACGCCGACGCGACGGCGTTCGCCAGCAAGTTCCCCATGGTAAGTTGAACCGCTTTCGGCGTCCCCGTCGTGCCCGAGGTAAAGAGCAACAGCATCGTCTGTGACAGGCCCCATCTGGCGGGTGTGATGGACTTTGGGGCGATAGACGAGAGGTTGACGACACCGTCCCACTGGGGTTCGTCCACCGACGCGACTGGAACGTCGGTGGTTGCTTCGGCAGCCACAGACTCGGTGTTCTCCCCGCAGATGAGCGACGTGACATCCGCGATGTCGACGTTGCGCTCGACTTCGGTGGCGGTCAATCGCTCGCTTAGCGGGACGAGGACGGCACCGAGGCGGGTCGCGGCGTGAATCAACCGGACGTACTGGATTCCGGGTTCGAGGATGACCCCGAGGTGGTCGCCCTGCTGAACGCCGAGGGCGGCCAGTTGTCCGGCTGTCTCGGTCACGAGCGTATCGAGTTCTCTGAACGTCAGCGACTCACCTGTCGGTGCGTGGATGAGCGCCCGGCGGTCCGGCGTCGCGGCGACCCGGTGCGAAAGCCAGTCACGCATCGGTCGGTTGAGACCTGCTGTCGCCGACTCGTCGCGGTCGTCTGTCGTCGAATCCTTCGTCATCGTTCACCGTGGGAGGGTCGTTCGCTCGAAGGCGGGCTTGCGGGGTTGGCCGACGAGGATACGAAACGGAAGCGAGGTGAGGGAGGGCGACCACGGATACTAATGGGAAACGAACTCCACCAGCACTCCGCCGGTCGATTTGGGGTGGAGGAAGGCAACGTCGTGTCCCCACGCACCCGGACGCGGTTCCTCGTCGATGAGTTCGACACCCGCATCACGTGCCGTCTGCAAGGCGGCGTCGATGTCGTCGGTCTCCAGCGCGATGTGGTGGATACCAGCCCCCTGCTTGTCGAGGAACTTCGAGATAGCGCCGCCTTCGTGAGGTTCGAGGAGTTCGAAATACCCGTCTTCGAGTTCGAGGAACACGACGGTCATCCCGTCGAACGTCTCCTCGTGGGCGACTGGCGCGTCGAACAGTTCTTCGAACAACGCTGCCAACCCGGCGGCATCCGGCGTGGCGATGCCGATGTGGTCGAAGTGCATAGGGGACCGTGCACGGGCACAACGGATAAACCCAGTCGATTCGATGTACCTGTCATGATTGTAACTACAACCGAGACAGTCACTGGCGAGGAGATAACCGAAACACTGGGCGCAGTCCGCGGGAACACCATTCGCGCCCGCAACGTCGGCCGCGACATCACACAGGGACTTCGGAACATCGTCGGCGGCGAACTCAAGTCCTACACCGGACTCATGGCCGACGCCCGCGACGAGGCCACAGACCGGATGCTTGCCGAAGCCGAGGAGATGGGCGCTGACGCCGTCGTTGGTGTTCGGTACGTCACCGCCGAGGTCACGCAGGGCGCAGCGGAGATTCTGGCCTACGGGACCGCGGTCAAACTCGCCGAAGAGTAACTCGTCCGTCGTGGCCTACGACGTGATTCTATCGAGCAACCGGGCCATCTCGGCTTCCATCCACGCGGCGAACTCCACGGGGTCTTCGTCGTAGTCCTCGACGAATTTGTCGAAAAAGCCCGGTACGCTGAGGAACCAGACGGCCTCGTAGATGGGTTGGCGCTCGTCGTACCCGTCGGGGAGGCCGCCCGCGACCGACCGATACCCGTCGAAGAACGCCTCGACCATCCACTCGGGAGGGTCGGTTCGAAACACGTTGAACTGTTGTTTTTTCGCCCGATAGAGGTCTCTGGCAGGGTCGCCGACGTGGGAAATCTCCCAGTCGAGAAAGCCGATTCGGTCGCCGAGTCGGAAGCAATTCGGCTGTGCGAGGTCGCCGTGGACCAACGCTGCGGGAGCGTCGTCGAGGAGGCTCCGATTCTCCTCGACCGCCGCAACGACCTCGTCGAAGTAGTGGTCGAAGCGGTCCTCAGACGCGAGTTCTCGCGTGTAGTCGATTGTCCCGACGAGTACGTCAGTCCACGCCCCCGTCTCCAGTTCGAGATGGGTCGCGTTCCCGCCGGTGATGCGTCCGTGGTCGTCGAACCGCAGTGCGTGAACGCGGGCGAGCGCCGCCCCGGATTCGTAAGCGAGAGATTTGAGTTCTGAATCGGTGGCGTCCCTCCATGGTTCGACGAGAATTGGACCGGATACTGGGGCAGTCGCAATGTACGGAACCGGCCCGTCAGACTCACTCGACAGAATCGTTGGCACGGGAACCTCGGTGTGCTCACCCACGTATGGGATAACTGCCGACTCGCGGGCGATTCGCGACCCGTCGTCGTCGCTCGCAACCTTGAGGTAGACGGCCTCTCCATCGGCGAATTCCACTCGTACCGTGGTGTTCTTGTCGTTCCACGAGATACCGGCGGAACCAACGCTGTCGATGTCGCGGTCGGGGAATGCCCGGTTCAGCGCCGACGCGATTCGGTCGTCCATTGGCGTCACTCTCTGGTGGATAGGTTACAAAAGTATTGAATGGCTGTTTCTGGTCGGAAGACCGTTGGAGGGAAAGCCGAAGCGCAGCGGGAACCAGACCGCGAACCGCGGTGGAGGGCCGAGGCGTACGGGAACCGAACCGCGAGCGGAGTGGCGGACTGAAACGCGGGACGGGCCGAAACGCGAGACGGGCCGTGAACGAGGGACTGGAGACGTTTAGTCGCGTGTGGTGGGAGCGCTCAGTCGCGGGCCGTGCTGGCGACCGTGACCTGAACCGGCAGGCCGGGGACGCGGACGTTCACCGAGTCGCGCTCGACGCGACGGGTCACGAGGCGGCCGACGGCGATCAAGCCGACAACCGCGGTCGCGGCGACCAGCGACAGCACGGGGTAGCTGACGACCACGAACACGCCGACGGTGAGCGCCAGCATGATGGCCTGCACCGTGAACGACGGGGCGGGCTTGTGGTGTGTGGGCGGGTAGTCGGAGTCTGTGCGGGAGTCGTGGAGGTGTCTTCGTGACATTCGTGTTTGATGGGACAGTCGGATACGATACCGGGGGCTCTCGAGTATGAGATGCCCCACAACGCATCGGCCGCGCGGCTGTGCGCCGCTGTGGGTTGACCACGAAAAACGCGGGAGCGGCCGGGCGTGTGACGAGGGGGTCAGAATCCAATAAGAGGCATCGTAAATCCTCGTTATTCGCCACACGAGGGTGGATAATAAATTTTCTTAGCCGGGTGAAAGTGTAATTTGTGCGACTGGTTGGCGAGTCACACGCTTCGACCGGTCAGGCCATTCCGGGTTCGTACTCTCCGAACTCTTCGCGGAGGACGCCGCAAATCTCGCCGACCGTGGCGTAGACTTTGACCGCCTCGACGATAGGCGGCATGAGGTTCTCGTCACTGTTGGCGGCCGCACGAACGTCTTCGAGGGCTGCTTCGACAGCCTCGGAGTCGCGCTCTTCTTTCACTGCGTTCAGCGCGTCGACCTGCTTTTGCTCTTCTTCTTCGGAGACTTCCTGCACTTCGACGGTCGGTTCCTCGTCGACCTGGTACTCGTTGACACCGACGATGACGCGCTCTCCCATCTCGATTTCGCGTTGACGCTCGTACGCGACGTCCTGAATCTCGCGCTGAATCCACTGGTTTTTCAGCGCTTCGAGTGCGCCGCCGCGCTCGTCGATTTCGTCGAGCAGGTCGAACGCCTCGTCTTCGATGTCGTCGGTCAGTGCCTCGACGTAGTAACTGCCCGCGAGCGGGTCGATGGTGTCCGCCGCGCCCGACTCGTGAGCGAGAATCTGCTGGGTTCGGAGCGCCGTCCGGACCGACTGCTCGGTCGGCAGCGACAGCGCCTCGTCTTTCCCGTTGGTGTGCAGCGACTGCGTTCCACCGAGAACGGCCGCAAGCGCTTGATAGGCGACGCGGACGACGTTGTTCTCGACCTGTTGGGCGGTGAGCGTCGACCCGCCAGTCTGGGTGTGGAACTTCAGTTGCATCGACTTCGGGTTCTCCGCGCCGAAGCGCTCTTCCATGATTTTCGCCCACATCCGCCGGGCGGCGCGGAACTTCGCCACCTCTTCGAGGATGTTGTTGTGCGCGTTGAAGAAGAACGAAAGCTGCGGCGCGAAGTCGTCCACGTCGAGCCCCGCATCGATTGCGGCCTGCACGTACTGGATACCGTTGCCGAGGGTGAACGCGACTTCCTGTGCCGCGGTGGACCCGGCCTCGCGGATGTGGTACCCGGAGATGGAGATGGTGTTGAACTTCGGCGTCTCCTCCGCACAGAACTCGAAGATATCCGTGATGAGTCGCATCGACTGCTCGGGCGGATAGATGTAGAGATTCCGTGCGATGTACTCCTTCATGATGTCGTTTTGGATGGTTCCGCGGAGTTGCTCGCGGGGGACGCCCTGTTTGTCGCCGAGGGCGACGTACATCGCCAAGAGCACCGCTGCGGGGGCGTTGATGGTCATCGAGGTCGAAACTTCGCCAAGGTCGATGCCCCCGAAGACCGTCTCCATGTCGTGAAGGCTGTCGATGGCGACGCCAGATTTCCCGACTTCGCCAGCGGCCATCGTCGCGTCGGAGTCGTAGCCCATCTGCGTCGGCAGGTCGAAGGCCAAAGAGAGGCCGGACGACCCGTTTTCGATGAGATAGCGGAAGCGGTCGTTCGTCTCGGCAGCCGTCCCGAAGCCAGCGTACTGCCGCATGGTCCACAGGCGGCCGCGGTGCATGGTCGGATAGACACCGCGTGTGTAGGGTTTCTCGCCGGGGAAGCCGAGGTCCTCACGGTAGTCGAGGTCCACGTCAGCAGGAGTGTACAATCGGTCGACGGTGTTGCCCCCAGTGTCCGTCGTAAACTCCTCCTCGCGCTCCCCGAATCGTTCGAGCGTCGGCGACAGCGTCTCCTCCTCCCACTCGGACTTCGCCTCCCGAATCTGTTCGAGTTCGTCGGGGTCAAACATGGTCGAAAATGAGGTTTGCCCTGACTTAAGCGTAGGCGGGTTACGTGTGAACCCTCACTGTCGCCACAGTCGACACGGGCGTCTCGTTGGAATCGACGACAGAGAGGGCGACACCGACGTAGTCGCCGTCGTCTCTGAGCCAGTCTGCCGACCAGAGAATCGGGTCGTCGCAGTACACGTCCAATGTTGGCTTTCGCTGGTACCGGCGCTCGAGGGCGACTACTGCGTCCCCGTCGTCCACAGTGACCGTGTGGCGTTCGCCCCCGTCGACGACTGTCGTCTGCTGACCGCGGACGGTCTGAGACTGCAAGAGATTCCCGAACAACGTGTTTCGGTCCGCGTCCGGGCCTTCCGAAAGCGTTCCGTCGGGTGCGACGCTCCCAGCGACGACACACTCCGTTCCGTCCAGTCTGACCGCCTGCGACGCACCTCGGGTGCGGTTTCCGATGGCTGACACCCGACTGGCCGACTCGGTGACGTGGATGCCGATACCACCCGGTGCGCTCACCGCGTTTCCGAGCAGAGTTACGTCGGTCGAGTCGACGACGATGCCGTCTCTTCCCGGTTTCGAGATGCGGTTCCCTGTCACCACAGCATCCTCGATGGCAACGACAACACCCGTCCGACTCGGCCGGGAAACGGTGTTGTTGGCGCAGACGACGCCCGACCCGCTCCCGACGAGTTCGATGCCGTGGAGGGAGTAGTCCGAAAGCGTGTTTCCGGTCACGGTGAGGTTCGAGACGTGTCCGGCGACGTAGATACCCGACCGCCGCTCGTCGAAGTCGGCCTGTCTCCCCACGTTGCCGACGATAGCAACGTTCTCCATCCGGGCCTCGACGCCGAGATACACGGTTCGTCGGTGCGTTCCGGCCGCAACGTTACCGATAATTGCGACGTTCCCCGGTCCAGGTTTGTCGGTCGGTCCCTGTGAGGCACCCACGACTGACCCGTTCGAAGTGCCTCGTCCGACGTTGTTCACGACCGTGACGCTCTCGGCGAACCGCTTTCGACCGTCCGGTTGGCGGACCTCGAGTGAGATACATCGGTCGAAGCCGTCGGTAAATTGGTTTCTGGCGACGAGAACGTCCGTCCCCGCGACCTGAATACCCCGGTCGCCGATATCGTGGGTTCGGTTGCCGACGAGTGAGACGTTCGACGCCGACTCGCGGACACAAAAGCCGCTGCCGCCAGCGTCGTGTTCGTGATAGGGATGGGTTTTGGTCGCGTAGCAGTCCTCGATAGCGACGGTTTCCGCGTCGTCGACGAGGAAGGCATGGCAACGCTTCACCTCGTCGTCCATCGTCGAGTGATTTCCGTGGAAGCCGATACCGCGGATTCGGACGTTGTTGACGCGGCGCGTGGCTCCGACGTGGAAGCCGCCGACGTTCGCGCCAGCAGCGGGCTTTACGAGCGTAGCCTGCGGTGCCGCGCCGACGATAGTTACGTTGTCACGGTCGATACGGAGCCACTTCGAGGTGCGATAGGTTCCGGGGGCGAGAACAATAGTCTCTCCCGCCGAGAGACTAGTAACCGCGGCCTCCAGTTCGCTGGCCGTCGTGACGATTCGGTCGGCGATGCCGAGTAGTCGCTTGGTTTCGAGCGTCGGGGTCGAAAGCGAGAGCCAGTGCCAGCGGCCGCCGGTCGAGACGAATAGTCGGTTCGTATCGGTGGCGAAGTACCACGTGCCGACGGGTGCTGACGACGGACGGCGGTCCTCTGGTCCCGACCAGTATGTTGTGGCTTCGTGGACGAGACTCAGCGGGTTCGCTTGCGAGAACGACCCACTCGTCCCGACGGCGACGCCGGTTGCCGCCGCAAGCTTGAGATACGCCCGTCGCGAGAGTCCGGTCGGCCACTCGTCGGAATCAGCGGCGAGACGCCGACCCCCGTTGGCGTCGTCGCTTGGGTGCATATTGGAATCGTGAGCGTGCAGACTGATAACGCCTGCCACAGTCGTGTGGGCGACCGCTGCAGTTCGATTCTGGCCGGCGTCGTTGTGGTCGGCTGCCTCGGTACCGGAGTCGGCTACGTCCGAACCAAGGCCCACTACGTGTGGCTGTCGCCGTTTGGATTCGTTCTGCGGGCGTACTCTATCAGAGAGTGCACCCCGCTCCCCCAGAACGTCGGCGCTTAGTCTGGTGGACGATGAGTTACTGGGGGGAGAGACAGCGCTCGATATCGCGTAGCGACTTCATCTCCAAGACGTTGTACTCGGCATCGATGCGGTCAGCGACCTCTCGATACCCCGGGAGCGGATCGTGAGCGTCTTCGGTGCCATCGTTGTCGTGAAGGTGTGCGACGACGACATCGTCACCGAGCGCATCGAGAAACGCGCTGACATCGACCCCGGTCGCCTTCGCGTGTCCAACGTCCAGCGTGACTGCTGGACGTGGTGCCGCTTTCGCTACATCTTCGAGGAGGGACGAAAAACGGTCCGGATAAGCAGTCAGTCGGTGTTTTCCCGGTTTTTCGCGCTGGTTCTCCACGCAGAGCGGGACGCCGACATCGGCAGCGAACCGGGCGCACTCGCGGAGCGACCGAACCGCGGCATCCCGACTGGCCGCGCGGACGCGTTCCGGGTAGTAGGGACGGAGCGTCCCGCCGTGGACGACAACCGCGTGCGCGTCGGCCGCCGCTGCGGCAGAGAGTGATTCTTTGACCGCTGCTACCGAACCGTTTCGCACTGTCTCGTTCGGATTCGCAAGGTTGCAGTCACGATGCGGCGCGTGGTAAGAGACCGTGAGGCCGTGGTCCGCTGCAACCTTCCGAACGCGTGCGGGTGACGGCGGGTTTGGGTGAGTGTCGAGATAGCCCTGACGTAGCTCCACATGCGATAGCCCTCGTTCCGTGAGAAACTCGACGAACGCTTCGAACGACTGTTCGAACCGGATATCCATCGAGGCACCGAACCGCCCGTTCATCGGTCTTGAACTCGGACGAGCTTGTCCCCATCGAGCCACGGCACGACATCGCGAGAGTTAATCGCTGTAGCGTATTCGTGCAGGTCCGCCTGCCGAATCTCGTTTTTCTTCCTGTACCTCGGTCCCTTCGCTGCTTGAAGGAGTGCGTCGAAATGTGCGTGTTCCGATTGGCTGAGTGGCTGGCCCCGGAGATGCCGGTCGATGAGAACCGCCCCGAGCAGGTCGTCAGTTGTCATCTCGCCACCCGATCCCGCTGCGACGATGAACGTGGGCCTGTCGCGGCCCCGGAGGTGTTCGGCCACGGCTTCCGCATTCGTGTAGCCACCGACGAATACCTCGACGCCGTCGCCACCACGGTTCTTGAGCGTTGTCACCGCCCGCCCTCCGTTTTTCGATGTCATCGCAGTCGGTTTGCCAGCAACATCGAGTCGCTGTACGTAGCTCGGTGAGTTGAAGAAATCATACCCCGGTTCCGGGTCGTACTCGTCGGTTTTGCTGCCACCGATGAGCGCATCCGGAACTCGCTTCTGAAAATCGAACTCGTCGCCGCGTTCGTCCGTGATATGCACGTAGTCGGCACCGTTACCGAGGAGCTCTGCCACCGTTGTCGAGAAGTGTGTCACGTCGACGACGACGTAATCACCGGCTGGGGGCTGTTCGCTGATTTCGCTGCGACTCCGCAGAATGCGGTCACTGACTGATTGCTCGCTGGTAGCGTGCATAAAACTGTGCCACCGTTTGTTAAAGTAAGCTGTTACTATTGGGATAATATAGTATTCGATAATTTTATAATTTCTCTGTACCGCTCAGGAACAGTGTAATCCTCTCTGTTATTCAATTATAAGTCTCTATTATAGCGGTCTGGAAATTCTCGGATACCGATATAGCCAATGAGTATAACAAACTCGCTAACACCAAACGTGACTGCCTCGTCGAACAAGCGGATGATGGTGTTCATCCTTGTTCTCACTCTCTCTGGACTCGAGAACACCATCGCGGAGCTCATCCCAGAACCGAGCCTCGGACCAATCGAACTCGGAATTTCGAGTTTCATCTTCCTCCCGCTCGCGTTAGTCTTCCTGTTTCCTTACATCGAAGCTGCGTTAGCCGTCCCACTCGGCGAAATCGTGTTCACCGAGTTCCTCCTCGGCGAGTTCGGCGGCCTCGGCGAATTCAGTGAGGTTGTACTTGTCACCACATTCGTGTACGTCGCCGCACAGATGGTCCACGACCTGACGAATCACCGCCAAGTGTTCTTGGCCGCCGTCTTCGCGAAAATCGGGTCACAGATTCCAGCAACGCTTCTCGATATCGGTGTGGTCTGGGTAGGGGCAGAAGAGTTCGAAGCCGTTTCTGGACTCCCACAGAGCGTCTTTGTCATCGAATTCATCGACATGGTCCCTGAGGCCATCATCACTGGTCTCATCTTCGGAGCCATTCCGACGATGTATCTCGTCCCCTCGTTGTACGGGAAGGTCGAACCATTGCTCGGCATTAATCCGCGACCCCAGTCCGACGCGGACATGCTCTCAGAGATTGGATTTGCACACATCGTGGTCCTCGTTGGCGCGTCGCTACTGGCGTTTTTCTTCGCCACCGCGGGCTTCTTCCTCGGTCTCCCCATGATGGAGACGGAGTCGCTCGTGAATATCGGCGCACTCGTTGGATTGACCGCAGAGGACGGCGGTGCTGGTATCTTCATCTCGCTTCTCGCCGCGTTCGTTCTCCTCCTTGTAGTCGCCGCATGGGGTCGCAACAGCACCGCACCGACGGACCAGCAGTCGCAGGTCCGAAAATAGTTGAAAATACAGATGACCGACACACCACTTATTCGCGTTGAGGACTACTCGTTTCGCTATCCCGGTAGCGACGAGTTCGTACTCGACGGTGCGACCCTCTCGGTTGCGGCAGGTGAGTTTCTCGCCGTTCTCGGTGGGAATGGAAGCGGAAAGACGACCCTCTGTAAGACGTTCAACGGGGTGATTCCTCACTTCTTCGAAGGTGAGCGCGACGGACGCGTCGTCGTCGGTGGGGTCGACACGGAGGCCGTCGATGTTGGCACGCTCTCGGAGCGAATCGGGTACGTCTATCAGGATTTCGAGAACCAGCTGGTTCAGCCGACTGTTCGGCGCGACGTTGAGTTCGGTCCACTAAACTACGGGTTCGCCGACTATCGCGAGCGTGCCCAACACGCCCTCGACCTACTGGATATCGAACACCTCGCTGAGCAGTTCATCTGGGAGTTGAGCGGTGGCCAACAACACCTCGCTGCAATCGCTGGCGTTCTGGCGCTCGACCCGGAGGTACTTGTCGTCGACGAACCGGCGGCACAGCTCGACCCGCAGCACGCAGCAGACGTCTACGACCGTCTCAAACGTCTCAACGAGGACGGCCGCACGGTTGTCGTCATCGAACACGACACCGAGTTCGTCGCCGAGCACGCCGACCGGGTCGTCCTCGTCGACGACGGGCGCGTCCGTTGGTCCAAATCGACACCGGAGGCGTTGAACTGTCTCGACGACCTTCGCGAGCGCGATATCCACCCGCCACAAGTGACCGAACTCGCCAGCCGTATCGACGTTCGAACCGGCGCGACCGACCGGCATCAGTATCCGATTACGGTCGACGGATTCGTCGACGCGCTCGACTCCCGCCAGCCGATAGCGCCGGACGGAGGACCTGCCGGTGAGTGTCCCTCCCGTACGGGCAGCCCGATTCTCGAACTCGACGACGTGGTCTATCGGTATCAGACGATGGACGCTGGCAGCTCGACACCCGTTTTCGATGGACTCTGCCTGTCGATTCACCGCGGGGAGAACGTCGCATTGGTCGGAGCCAACGGCTCCGGTAAGTCGACACTGATGAAACTCATCACGGGTCTCATCCGCCCGGACGACGGGCGTGTTGACATCCTCGGCAAGGACACGCGCGAAACGTCTCCCGAAACACTAGCGGACGATGTCGTATACATCCACCAGCAGCCAGAAGAGATGTTCATCGAGGATTCAATCGAGGCGGATATTAGCTATTATCTCCGTCAGCGCGACCATCAGGACCTCGACATCGTCGAGGAGGTTCTCGACTACCTCGACCTCCGTCACCTCCGCGACCAAGATGGCCGACTGCTGTCGGTCGGTCAGCAACGGCGGGCATCGCTCGCAATCGGATTGGCGATGCAGCCCACGCTCGTCATGCTCGATGAGCCGACCGGATGTCTCGATATGGAGAGCCGAAGAGAAGTCACGCGCATGCTCGGGCGGGTCGACGACCGCGTGGAGTCCGTCGTCGTCGCGACACACGACCTCCAGTTCGTCGCGTCGTGGGCGGACCGCGTGATTGTCCTCGACCGCGGGTCGGTCGTCGCTGATGCACCCCCAGAGACGGTACTGACTGACTCGTCACTTGAGCGGTCGACATCGATTCAGCCGCCACAACCCGTGGAAGTCAGTCGGCGGGTCGGCATCGACCCACCTGCGACAACGATCACAGAACTCGCCACGCGTCTTGGGGGAGATTCATGAGCACCAGCAGCCGCTGGTTATCGATCGACCGTGTTCGCGTAGAGCTTATGCGTATCGCCCACAGCGACGACGATGCGTTTCTCAACACGCTTGATCCGCGGGTGCTCCTCGGCTGGTATGTCGTGTTCGTGTCGGTTCCGTGGATGTTCTACGATACACTCGTCCTTGGTACGCTTCTTGCGTTCATGGGGACGCTAGTCATCATCTCACGCGTGAACCGGGTTTTGCTCGCCGTGCTCACGTTCGGGATGGTCTCAAACCTCGCGTTTTTCGGGGGCTTCGTCTGGCTTACCGGTGGAGACGCAATCGGGGCCGTCTCAGCACTCATCCCCTATAATCTGAAGATGGCGAGTATCTCTCTCGCGAGCGTCGCTGTCTTTACTACGATGAGCCCCTCGCGACTGAGCAAGGCATTACTGAGCTTCGGGATTCCTCGCAGATTTACGTTCTCACTCGCGTACGGATACCGGATGTTACCGGTTTTGCTCGAAGAATACCGGGATATCGTCCACGCGATTCGGCTCCGTAGCAGCGGTCCCGAGACGGATGGCCTTCTTCGCTGGCGTCATTGGCTTCACCTGCTGAAGATTGGGGTCCGCGCATTCTACCCCTTGATCTTCGACGTCGCCAAGCGGAGTCGTGTGACGGTCGAAGCGATGGAAACGCGTGGTTTTTCGCAGTCGCTCGGCAACCCCGACAGTCGCCGCCTGCGTCTCGCGACGCTCGGCACGTCAGCACACGACTGGTCGTTCATCGGCCTCTCTGTCGTATTCCTCGTGTTCCTGTTTTGGCTTCGGGCGACGACGTTCTTCCCGGGCATACGATGAACGACGTTGGCACGCCTTGGCGAGTCTGATTGGTGACACCCGTCTGGGGGTCTGACTGGCGTGCCGAATTTGTTCGGTGTGCTGTGATTCCCCCCGCGTGGGTTACCAGATGTGCGAGACATCCGCTGGACTGACACAGAGTATGACCGTGATTTATCCACCTCGCGTGCCCTTTTGAGATATGGATATCCTCACCGAACACACAGAGCGGTTCCTCGCAGCGCTCGCGCCCGAACACGACGAGGTGCAAGCCGAGATGGCGACGTACGCGGCCAATCACGGGTTCCCTATCGTCGGCCCCGAGGCGGGGAGTGTCCTCCAGTTCCTCGCCAGTCTCTCCGGCGGCACGCGATTGTTCGAGTTCGGGTCCGGGTTCGGCTACTCGGCGACGTGGTTCGCGAAGGGGATGGCGGACGACGCGGAGTTATTTCTGACCGAACACGACCCCGACGAACTCGACATGGCTCGTGACTTCTTCGACCGGGCGGGTCTCGCCGACCAGACGACGTTCCTCGAAGGCGACGCCCTCGAACTCGTCGAAACGGTCGACGGTGAGTTCGACCTCGTGTTGTTCGACCACCAGAAACACCGATACGCCGAGGCGTTCGACATCGTCAAAGACCGCGTCAGCGTCGGGGGCGTCGTCGTCGCCGACAACATGATGCGCGGCCCGATAGACTTCGGCACGCTCGTCGAATCGGTCGAGGGGACGCCCAACGCGCTCGACGCGACGAATGCCGACACGCGCGGTATCGCGGCGTACCTCGATGCGGTTCGGGCCGACCCTCGCTTCGAGACTATCGTCCTCCCGGTCGGTAACGGACTCGCAGTCAGTTCCCGAGTAGAGTAGGCCTGTCCGTGGGCCAGTCGCTGCCTGTCATCACCGACTGCGCACCCGTCGCTACCAACTATCGCTGACTGCGCACCCGTCGCTACCAACTATCGCTGACTGCGCACCCGTCGCTACCAACTATCGCTGACTGCTCACCCGACCATTTTGGAGCCTATGAGACAATTTGTTTACTCACTATGTCTGTTCAAAATATGTCATATATTTCCATGTATAGATGTTAGATAGAATATTATAAATGACTAAAATAAGGCAGCTGGTTTTAATATTCACCATGCGTTTCAATCGGAGAACATTTCTGCAATCGGTCGCGACTGCGGCGGTCGCCAGTGGCTCGGCACTCGAACTCGGCACGACGACCGCTTCGGCGGCGGCGGGGTCCGACTGCGGAGCGACGGACGCGGTTCCGAAAGTCGAATTCTACTCGGCATCGACTCAGGTCAATCCAAATCACGAGGCGCTGACCGACCCGTCGGTCGTGGCTGTCTGGGCAGAACCGACCGCGACGAACGCGGACGCGGACGGCAACGGTGACGCCTATCTCTACGACGAGGTGTCTCCCATCCCGGTGGTTTCCATCGACGGCAGCGTGTATGGGTTCGGCGCGATTCTCCTACAAGACGGCGACATCAACTTCGATTATGGAAACGAAGAGTTCGTCCTCAACGCGTGGGACGCCGAACTCGGCGGGTCCGGTACCGTCCTCTGGGACGAGGGCCACGGACAGTACTTCACGCTCGATTCGTGTTCGCAGTTCGAAGCCTACGCCGAGAACAACGGGTACACTGTCTCACCGACGACGACGCTGACCGACGACCTCTCGAACGCGGACGCTGCCGTCATCACCTCGCCCAGCGATTCGTTCAGTTCGAGCGAGTTGCGTGACCTCGCCGACTTCGTCGCCAACGGCGGGGCGCTGTTCCTCCACGACCAGTCGGACTACAGTGACTACGACGAGACGGCGAACCTCAACGACATTGCGACGGAACTCGACCTCGCGTACCGCTTCAACGACGACGAACTCACCGACGACACCAACAACGTCAACGGCGACGACTTCGACATCACGACCACCCAGTTCAACGCCAATTCCTTCGCCCTGTTCGACGACCGGAGCGGTATCGGACTCGACGCAGGCGTTCGATACGAAGCCACCGTCGATAGCGTCACCGACGGCGACACGGTCGATGTCACGCTCGCCGACGGAACCACTGCCGAACTCCGCTTGCTCGGCATTGACACGCCGGAGACGAAACGGAACGCCTCGTACGAGAAGGTCGAAGAGTGGGAAGGTATCGAGGACGATACCTACCTCACAGATTGGGGCGGGAACGCGAAGGACTACGCCAAACAGGAACTCGGCGGCGCGTCGGTCGAAATCGAGTTCGACCCCAGAGAAGACATCCAAGACCCGTTCGGTCGCCACCTCGCGTACATCTACTACGACAAGGACGGAGACGGGAGCATCGATACGCTGTTCAACCGAGATATGGTCGAGAAGGGCTACGCCCGAGTCTACGGTTCGAGCCTGACCAAGCACGACGACTTCTGGAACGCCGAAGACGACGCGCAGGCGAACGGAACTCGCGTCTGGCAGGCGAGCGACCCCGCGAACACCGCCGAAGTCCGCGACCGTGCCGTCGAAGAAGTGTTCGTCCCCAACGCTGCGAGCGTTCGCACGTCTGCCGGTGCGATTTCGCCGTCGCGCGTTCCCGTGTTCGCCGAGAGCACGGCAACGCAGGACCTCCGCGATGGCATCCAATACAGTTGCGAGATTCCACTCGTCGGTGTGGATGCCGACAATCGAATCGCCCTCGTCGGTGGGCTTCCCGTGGACGAGTCGTATCGAGCGGACGTGACGGGGTACGAACACGAAGTGTTCCTGACGAACCTCATCGACTCACTTTCTGATACGTCCGGCCAGATTCTCGTCGAGGGCGGCCACGGCCAGTTCAACGAGCGCCACTCACTGTCGAACGAGGACGCCGTCGCCTACCAGCGCTACCTCGAAGGACAGGACATCGCGTTCGAGCAGGTCAACTCGCTGGACGGCAGCGGCAACAATGCACTGTCGACCGCTCGCGCCGTCATCATCACCTCCCCGCGGTCCTGCTACACCACAAGCGAAGTGGACGCACTCCAGACGTTCATCGAAAACGGCGGCGCGGTCATCCTGATGGGCAGCGGCTACGGGAACATCATGCCTGACACGCGCGCGAACCTCAACGACGTGGCCGGGGCACTCGGGACGGACCTTCGACTCAACGGTGACCAGGTCTTCGACAGCGACCACAACGTCAACAGCGACTCGGCGCTCCTGTACACGTCCAACTTCAATACAACCGACTTCTCGCTGTGGAGTCCGTACAGCTAAGGACTCGATAGCTCTCGCACCCCAGCGGGACCCAGCGAGGGACGTTCACGAGACAGTCGTGACGGGGCGACGTTCGCCACGCTTTTGAGCGCCCACCCCGACCCTTCGGGTATGTTTGGAGGCGGCGGGATGAACCCGCGAAAGATGAAGCAGATGATGAAGCAGATGGGTATCGACGTGACCGAGCTCGACGCCGAGGAAGTCGTCATCAAGACGGCTGACGAAGAGCTCGTCTTCACCGACGCTCAGGTCACGCGCATGGACGCGCAGGGCCAGGAAACCTACCAGATTGTCGGTGAACCCGAGACGCGCGAACTCGGCGCTGGCGACGAGGAAGGCGACGAGAGCGACGCGGACGCCGGTATCCCGGAAGACGACATCGAAATCGTCGCACAGCGTGCCGGTGCCTCGAAGGACGAGGCCCGCGAAGCGCTGGAGGCCGAAGGCGGCGACCTCGCCGCGGCCATCGCACGACTGGAGTGATACTCCTCGTCCACGGCGACCGGGAGTACCTCCGTGCACCCGGTGAGGAACTCCACACCGACCTCGGGATGCTGACGGTTCCCGAGGATGTCGAACCCGGTCAGACACTGGAGTCGCACATCGGCGAAGAGTTCCTCGTCCGCGAGCCACGCGGCCCCGACCTGTTCAACCACTTCGAGCGCACGGGCGCACCGATGATGCCGCGCGATATCGGCCTCATCGTCGGTCACACCGGCATCGCAGCGGGTGAGCGCGTCCTCGACGCAGGAACTGGCACGGGCGTCCTCTCGGCGTACCTCGGTCGCCTCGACGTAGATGTGACCACCTTCGAGCGGAACGCTGACTTCGCCGATGTCGCACGCGAGAACATGCGTCTCGCGGGCGTCGAAGACCACGTCGACGTTCGAACCGGCGACATCACGGACGAACTCGACAATTTGCGCGACGAGCAGTTCCACGTGCTCACCCTCGACACGGAGAACGCGCCGGAAGTCGTTCGCGAAGCACCGGACCTGCTTTTGACCGGCGGCTACGTCGCCGTCTACTCCCCGTTCGTCGAAGGGACGCGGGCGACCGTCGAAGCCGCCAGAGAGGCCGGCCTCTCGGACGTCGAGACGTTCGAGACGATTCAGCGACACATGGACTTCGGCGAGCGCGGGTCGCGGCCCTCGACCGCTGGCGTCGGCCACACGGGCTACCTCGTCTTCGCCCGCAACGAATAGCCGACACCCTCAGTCGGTGGTGCGAATCACGTCGAACAATTCTTCTCTGAATCGCGTCGGGTCGAGAGCCGTCCGGAGCACCGCGGCCGTCTCACCGTCCCCACCGAGAATTTCGCGCGGATACGCCCCGCCAATCAAGAGAAACTCCCCGTCGACCGGCGCGATAGCAAGCGACGCGACCGCCGCGAGTCGAACCCCCGCGAGCGATACCGTCGCGTCGTATCGGTGGACCGTCGCTTCGCCCACGGCGACTGCCAGCGACCGTGTCTCGGCGTGCGAGAGGTCGGAAAAACCGCGGTTTCGAAGGCGCGATTCGAACCCAGAGGTAGCGCGGTGGTCGACAAGTCGCGTGAGCGCGCTCGACGGTGGCGTGTGCGGCCGAATCGTGAGTCTGCTGGCGAAGAAGAAGCGCCACGGACCGTCGGCGGCGGCCGGAACCCGTTCTCGAATCGTGCGGTCTTCGTAGACGACGGTTCGAGCAACGACGCTAACGAGTCCGAATTCGAAGAGGCGGTCTGTCGTGTCGTCGACGCAGACCCATCCGTCAAGCGGTGGAACGTTCGGCGGAGATGGTGCGCCGGGCATACACCCGGTACGGAGGGCGTCAGTAAAAGGTCGGGCCGCTCAGTGGTCGTCTTCGCGCCACTTGTGGTCGCACTCGACGCAAGTGAAAAAGCGCGTCTCGGACTCGTCGGCCGAGCGAATCTGCTTCATCTCGTAGCGAGCGACATCGTGTTCACACTTCGGACAGATAGCCGTGGTCGTCGGGCCGATTTCGGCGTTATCAACGTCCGACATGTCGACGACTTCGCTCGACTCTTGGCCCTCGGTCGTGACCATCGTCTTTTCCTTTTCGCTGTCGCGCGCTTTCTCGTGTCCGTTCGGACAGACCCAGACGCCGTCCTGAGGCGTCATCAGGGACCCGCATTCATCGCAGAACTCCATGGTAGTACGTCCTGCCGCTTGAGGCACTTAAGCAGCGGGGTTACGTCGCTGAAGAAGGGGTGTGGTGGTCGGAGAGCGGTGCTGTGATAGTTGGGCGTGAAATGCGTAACTGCGGGCGGTTCAGGCGTCGCCGTCCGACTGGCCCGGTTCGCCGAGCGCCTTTATCGGCATCGCGTTGTTCAACTCGTAATAGAGGTCCATCGGGTCGCGGAACTCGTCGGTGACGCAGTCGCGGATAAGGCTCCCGAGGTCGGCGTCGCCGTCTGCCATCAAGATGGTCACCCCGTCGAAGGCGTTCGCGGCGGCGTGACGCTCGACCGGGTACGAGATGTTCTGGAGGACGGGTCGGAGACGACTCATCTTGACTGTATCTTTCATTATTATTCATTATACTTGTGGCTACTTAGTCATTCCTCGTGAGAGACGGTGTGGAGTGTTTATTAGCTGCGTTCTCATGTGCTCGGGTACGCAGACAGGGGGCAGAAACGCACGCGGGCCCGGTTCGGAAGAATCAATGACGCCGCACATATCAGGTTTGTTTTATGTAAGGGCACAACACTCACCGCGAGCGAAAGTCGATATCGCTCTTGATAGGCGGCGTGAAGGGTTTATAACCCATATTTTCATCAGGTTCGGTAGGTATGAAAGGACAGGCGAAACGGGCTGGACTGGATTGGGAACCCAGTGACTCACTGACCGAGACGGAACGACTCGAAGCGGAACGGGACTTCTGGAAAGGACTGTTCGAACAGGTCGTCGAAGACCTCCCGGAACCGACCTTCGTCGTCGACGACGAAGGTCGGCTCACCCACATCAACGACCTCACGTTCGAGAAGTACGGTCTCGACGAGAGCGACCTCGGGAAGAAAGGCATCGACGCGTTCGGAACCAAGGGCAAAGACGAGATTCTCGCGGAGAAAATCGCTCGGACCGACCAGGTTATCCGCGAGGCGGAGTTCCGCGAGGTTCCGACCGACGACGGGACGCTCTGGAACCGGTCGATGGGGTTCCCACTCCACGCACCCAACGGCGACGTCGTCGGCGCGTTCGAACTGACGCCCATCACGACCGACATCGTCGAGAAGAACCAGCAGATGTCTGCGGCCCAAGAGCAACTCTCTGAGGAGGTTTCCGGTTCCATTCAGGACGCAATGACCTCGGCTGACGACGTATCCGACAGTGTCACTGCGGCGCGGGAGATTGCAGCACAGCAGGCAGACGCGATGGAAGAAGTCTCAGGCGAAGTCGGCTCGCTGTCGGCGACAGTCGAAGAAATCGCTGCCAGCGCCGACGAGATTAACCGGCAGAGCACCGAGGCACAGCACCTCGCAGAAGAATCGCGGGAAGACGGTGAGATTGCAGCCGAGGCGATGGACCGCGTGGCCGAAGGGGGCGAACACGTCGCCGACCGCACCCACGAACTCGCAGAACACATCGAAGAGATAGACGACATCATCGAGGTCATCAACGACATCGCCGACCAGACGAACATCCTCGCGCTCAACGCCAACATCGAGGCCGCCCGCGCAGGTGACGCTGGTGCCGGATTCGCCGTCGTCGCGGACGAGGTAAAATCGCTCGCCAACGAGGTCCAAGCCGAATCCGAACGAATCGAGGAAATCATCAGCGAAACCCGCGAGGACGCCACCGAGACCGTCGAGGGAATCGAGTCACTCACCGAGGACGTACGCGATAGCGCCGAGCGCATCGATACGCTCATCGAGAACCAAGACGAGATTGCAGCGACCATCCGCGAGGCAGCGACGGGCATGGACGACATCGCCAACGCGACTGACGACCAGGCAGTACGAACCGAAGAGGTCGCCAGCATGGTCGACAACGCGGCACAAAAGGCCACCGAGGTCCAAGCAGAGACCGCGAAAGCAGTTTCAGCGAACGACACGCAAATCGAAGTCGTCGCCGACATCTCCGAATCGGTTCGGCAACTCGAAGCGAGGATGGCGGGACTGAACGCCGACTGAACGCCCCGTCAGTTCGTCACTCGAAGTCGGGGTCGCGCTTTTCGACGAAGGCGTCCATGCCTTCGCGCTGGTCGTGCGTTCCGAAGAGCCCGCTCCAGACGCGCGCTTCGTAGTCGAGGGCGGCGTCGCGGGGTGCCTCGTGAGACATGTTGATAGCGGCCTTCGCGCCCTGCAGGGCGTGGCGGGGCTTCGACGCGAGTTCCTCGGCGAGTTCGGAGACGTGCGAGTCGAGTTGGTCGTGCGCGACGACTTCGCCGACGAGACCGTACTCGTGTGCGTCACTCGCATCGATTCGCTCGCCGAAGTAGATGAGTCGGCGCGCGACTTCGTCGCCGACGAGTTTCGGCAGGCGGACGCTCCCACCCCATCCGGGCATGATGCCGAGGTCGATTTCCGTCTGTCCGAGGACGGCCCGTTCGGAGGCCACGCGCAGGTCGCAGGCGAGCGCGAACTCCATCCCGCCACCGAAGGCGTAGCCGTTGATGGCGGCGACAGTCGGTGCAGGGAACCTTTCGAGACGCGAGGCGATGCGGTGGCCCTGTTCGGCGTACTCCTGTGCGGCCGGTGTGTCGATGTTCTTCATGTAGCTGATGTCGGCACCGGCGATGAACGACTTCTCACCCGCGCCGGTGAGCACGACTACGCGCGCACCCTCCGCTTCAGCCTCGTCGAGCGCTTCTTCGAGCGCGTCGAGCGTGTCGGTGTTGAGGGCGTTCATATTGTCGGGGCGGTCGATGACGATGGTCGCGACGTCACCGTCCCACTCGAGTCGAAGCGTATCCCAGCTCATACGGGAAGCGACGAAGGGCGACGGGATAATAATTAACGTTCATCGGAGAACCGAGACCAATCCCGAACAAGGTTATATCCCGTCCGTCGAATCGTGCGAACATGACGCTCTCCGATGAGGCCACAGAACGCCTCGCCGACATCGTTCGCCTGCAGCCGACGAAGAACAAGGAGCTTCAAGAACGATGGGACCTCGAAAGCGGCAGCGAGGTCCACCAGTACCTCGAATCCGAACTGAAGGACTACTACTACCGCGACGACAACAGCCTCATCCGCGCCACCGCCGAGGCGGCGGAACTCGTCGGCGTCGACCCCGGTGTCGAAAGCGACGGCGACGAGGAGTCCGTCCCGAGCGTCATCCGCGTCCCGACGCTCGAAGCCCGCGTTTTCGAGGTGGTCGCGGGTCCCGACGAGCGCTCCGAGAGCGTCGTCAGCGTCCTCAACAAGGTTCGCGACGAGTTCGACATCGACCCGGACGTTGACGACGTTCGGCGGTCGCTTCAGAGCCTCCGACGAAAGGGCGTCGTCGAGGTTATCTACCGAACCGTCCCCACGTTTCGTCTCGCAGTCGA
The DNA here is from genome assembly GCF_044593955.1 of Haloferax sp. S1W. Classification (GTDB taxonomy): domain Archaea; phylum Halobacteriota; class Halobacteria; order Halobacteriales; family Haloferacaceae; genus Haloferax. The sequence goes on along the minus strand of NZ_CP172595.1, from coordinate 1,087,153 downwards.
CCGCGACGACGTGGACGTCGAAATCGTCTAATCGGATTCGACGACGCGCTCGCGTTCTCGCTCACGACGTGCATCGAGCAGTTCTCGCAGTCCCTTTCCCGGCCCGCCTTCGATGGGCCAGCCCTTCATCCGCCACGCCGGCGGTTCCGGTTCGAACGCCGAACACGAGTGGGCACACTCGCGTTGGCTCTGGAAGCAGTCTTTCGCGGCGCATCGTGGGACGAGCGCCATTCCCCGTCGCGCGAGTTCGAAGTGTCGGCAGTCGGGGCGCATGGTCTCGACGTAGCTCCGCCATCCACGGTCGTAGGCGCGCTCTGCGAGGACGAGACGGCGGCGTGCATCTTCGGGGGCGGGCGTCAGCGTACTCGGATGCCACAACACCTCCATCTCCCCGTCGTCGCCAAGCGAGAGGATGCCGACTTCCACGGGGAGGTCTTCGAGGAGCGCCGGTTCGACCCTGTCCCCGGTCGCTTCGGTTGCGACCCACACCTCGTCAGCGAGTCCGCGTTCGATGTCGTGTTCGAGTTGCCCGGCGAGCGCGCGGGCGGCGCTCGCGTCGAGGTCGGGTTTGTTCTCGATGGCGACGATGCGGCGTACCCAGTCGGGATACGGAATCGTCCGCCGATATTCGACGCGGTTGCGACTCCCGCGGCGTTTCTCGACCAGCCCTCGTCCCGCCGCGCGGTGGACCGCGGGCACGACGTGTCGCCACGGAAAGTCCGGGTCCGGAATCGCGTCGCGGTACCACTGCCAGTCGGCGGGCGCGTGGCGCACGACGCGCAGGAGGTCGGAGTCGAAGCCGTCAGTCGAGAGGGCGCGACGCGCGGCGAACGCCTCGGGGTCGACTTCGACGACGACGGTGTCCCACCGCCTGTCTCGCGTCCCGAGTTGCCGCGCGACGAAGGCCGGACGCGGGCCGTCGGGGTGCCACGCGCGCTCGGCCCAGCGACAGACCCGAAGTTCGAAGGCGAACTCCGGGTCGCGGTCGGCGGTGTCAGTCACAGTGAACCGTCTCCGTGCGTTCGTGAAGATATTTCGGTCACGAGGCTGTCGCTGACTATTCGGTCACGGTACCGGCGTCGGTCGTTCAGTGACGAAGCTACCGCTCGTCATGGGACAACCTGCGCAGACGCCGCGTTCGGCGGCGCTACTTCAGGTACTTGTGGTCGCCTTCGTTCTTCGCCGCGATTTGGTCGAGAAAGCCGTGTGCTTGCTCGAGGATATCGCGCGGGCCGTCCTGCGTGATGGTGTTGATGGCCTGTTTGTAGTCGCGCCACTGCAGGTCGCGGTGTTCGGTCGAGAGTTCCGCGGAAGCCTCGAACGAATGTGCGATGAACAGGTGCACCGTCTTGTGGATTGTCTTACCGTTCGCTTCGAAGACGTAATCGTAGTCTTTGCGGAAGCCATCGATGAGGCGGAAATCGTCTATTCCAGCCTCTTCTTTGACCTCCCTGATTGCCGTTTGCTGGAGCTCCTCGTCCCCTTCGACCCCGCCTTTGGGGAATTCCCAGTCCCCGGGACGGCTCTTCAGGAGTAAATACTCCCTCCGGCCGCGGGTGTCGCGGAAGAGGATGGCGCCAGCGCTGACCGCTTCGACTGCCATTACCCGAATTAACCGTGCCACCGTTTAAGAGGGTATCGGAGAATTACCCCGCTGCCAAAGAAACGTTCGTATGACATCCTCCCCGGCGTGAACGCCGGGGTTTCCTCGCGTTGGGGGTATCGCTTACCGGCCCACGGAGGCAACTTGCGGGTTCGTATGCTCCTCGTTGGGACGGAGAGAGCGTGATGACTCCAACCACTCGTGGTTGTCCCACTTGAGGCATACAGGCCGTGCCATCGACCGTGATACTGTCGTCTGCCGTTGACGAGACGCTTTGCGTCTCGTTCGCCAGCCAGAACTCGGAGAGTTCTGGTGACGCCGAAGGAACGTCTCTGAAGCCGTGAGGTCTGCGTGTCCTTCAAACCCACACGGACACGTCAACGTGTCGCGGTGGCGCGTCGTATCCTCTGTCGAACCACAGTTGGGGCACTCCTGACTCGTCCACGCCTCAGACCGAACCTCAACCGAGATTCCGTATTCCTCGGCGGTACACGCCAGTCGATTCACGAACGCCCTGAACGCCCAGAAATTGTGCGTCTTCGCGTTCGTCTCCACCGACCAGTGCGTGTCAAGTACGTCGGTCAACGCTCCGACGTATACCGTCGAAACACCCTCATCGTACAGGCGTTCGATGAGGTCACGGGCGAGCGCGTCTTGGGCGTGGTCGCGTCGTTTCGTGCGTCGGTCGTACAGTCGTCGGATTCGGTGACTACTGTACCGACCGTCCTCCAAGAGCGATTGGAGCCGGGCGATTTCTCGCGTCGTCTCGCGGAATCGCTCGAACAGGCCCCGTCCTTCGTACAGGTATTGCTGGCCTGTCGTGGTTGTGCAGGCGACGAGGTTGTTCGCACCAATATCCAGCGCGGCTTCTTCCGAAGCCAGTGGTTGTGCCAGTCGAGAATGGTCTTCGCTGATTGTGACTGGCTGAAAGGCCCTGAACGTTTGTGCTTGCTCGTCGTAAAACAACTCTAACCGACCCTGTTTCTCGTACTCCTTCCAGTTGGGGTCGCCTCGAACTTCGAGGCGGAGGCGTTCGCGGTATCCAAGACCGTACTCGGCTTTCAGGTCTTTGCCGACGAGAATTTCGAGGCGGGAGTATTCACCCCACTCAACGGAGTACGACGTGTTTCGGATGTACGTGCGGAGTTTTCGACCGTCCTCGCTGTTACCCCAGAATCCGGGTTTTCCGTTGGCGTCTCCCTTCTTCTTGAGACTAAAGAACGACTTCCACGCTTCGCGGTTCTTGCGTTCAATTTGCTGAACCGTGGAAGCACCGAGAACACCACCATAGCGACCGCGATACTCGCTGATGTCCCACACGTCTGCGTCTGGGTCGGCGTAGTGTTCGCGGCGCTCGTAGTTGATTTCGTTCCAGAGAGCGGCAGAAGCGTCCAACAGCCGCCGAAGCAACTCCTCGTCCTCACCGGACTGTGGAACCACCTCGAACGTGTTGGCTCGCTTCATCGACTACTGGTTGTATCCGAACACACATAATTGTGGGGTTTGTGTGTTACTGTATGGTCGAAGTTCGCATCGAGTTCGATGACGAAGAACAGTACGAGCGGTTGAAGGAACTGAAGAAGCACCATGGATTGACGTGGAAAGGGTTGCTCCTCGAAGGCGAAAAGAAAGTCAGAGAGGATACCCCAGAATAAGCGTCGAACGTCGGTTGTGTCGTAGAGTGTCGGATTCACGCCCGCCCTAAAGGGCGGGACTCTCTCCTTGATTCAGGTAGATGCGTTTTTACCGTCGGGGCGTCCAAGAAGTTGGTAGTACCCAGCTATGACCTTCGTCACAAAACTCACCTTCCAAAGTGGTGATAAGGCCGTCCTCGACAGAGTCGTGGGCGACCTCAAATCGTTGATCGAAAAGAAAGGCGCAGAGTGTCGCGGTCCGCACGCCGACCAACCGGAGCGCACGAGGGTCCCGCAGTATCGCACCCTCCAACCCGGCGACCAGTTCTCCGCGTGGAACTACACGGTCTACACGCGACGACTGGAGATTCACGGCGCAGACCAAATCGCCCGGCAGGTAAGCGAGAAAGACTACCCCGACAGCGTCCACATCGAAATCGAACTCGAACAGAAGAAACCGCTCGGCCACCGCCGGAACTGACCGGTGCACTCGAACGCGAAATATCGACGCAGGTCGTTTCTCTCACTCTTCTTGCGACAGGATAGCACTCGTCGTCCGCTGTGACGACTCGATAGCACCGTCACAGTAACGACTCGAAAACACCACCGCAGCGACGCCGCTGTCGGACGTGAGGCCAAAGAAAAACCGCGTGCGTCGGTTAGGCTTCGCTGAGGATTTCGACGATTTCGGCGGTCCCGACGTAGTTCTGCGCGTCGAACGAAGTGACCTTCAGGCTCACCTTCGTCTCCGCTTGCGCCTCGGTGTCGCCTTCGATTCGGAGTATCGAGTCGCCGATGCGAACGATGATGTCGTTGCCGTCGTTGTCGCTGACGAAGGCCGTGATGACCTCGCCGGGTTCGAACGTCGGCGTCGCGGTCCGGAAGGTCCAGCCTGCGAGGAGCTTGTCGAGTCGGCTCATACGCGGCTCACCTCCTCAGAGACGCGGTCGGAGACGTATTCGCGGCCGTAGCCGGTCCACGCAGCCATGAGGAACACGGCGACGAGGAACCAGCCGTGGAACACGTACGGCCAGACGGACGCGGGGTTCACGAGCATCGCCTGCGTGAACCACGGCGTTCCGCTGCCGTTGACGAGCCCCTGCATGGCACCGAAGCCTGCGAGTAGGCCGCCACCCCACGGGAAGATGTACCCGAGAGCCGACGTGTTGGCGTCGAGGATGTTGGCGCGGCGGTAGCCGTTGATGTTGAAGCGCTTGCCGAGCGTGGCGATGTACGGCGCGATAGCGATTTCGGCCGCCGTGTTGATCGTAACCGTCGCGTTGACGACCGCCGTCCCGAGGACCATCGTGGTCTCGGCACTGCGGACGGTGGTTGCGACGCGGTCGATGAGCAGTTCCTGAATCGCGTCGAAGCCGCCACCGGCGCGCATGATTTCAGCACCGGCGACGAGAAGCAGCGTCAGGACGATAAGCGGGAAGAAGCCCGCGGCACCGGAGTAGATGCTGCCGCCGACGGCAGCCTGTCCGGCCGGAACGGTTTCGACGATAGCACCGAGAAGCGGGAGCGTCTCCACAGTCGTCGTCAGGCCGTTCTGCGGGGCCTGGAACAGCACCATGCTCGCGACGGAGACATCGACGACGTTCATCGCGCCGAGTACGACGTTGAACACCGCTGCGGCGATGAGTCCCCACGAGATGGCTTCGATAATGTGGCGGCCACGGACTGCGAGAACGATGACGATTGCGATGTCGAGGAGGTGGACGAGACCCCACGGCGACACCGTTGCGTCGACCTGCCCGGTCACGTTCGCGTGCGGCATCCCGCTTATTACGCCGGGGATACCGAATCCGGCGACGAGGTAGGCCGCGATTGCGAGCACCGCCGCGACGACGGCGTACTTCACGCGCGACGCGACGACGCCACCGATGTCGGCGTCCTGCGTCACAGCGGAAACGATAGTGGTGTCACTCACGGGTGCGAGGTTGTCACCGAAGACGGCGCCCGAAAGGATGGCACCGAACAACAGGACCGGATTCGCACCGAGGAGGAGTCCCGCAGGGAACACGAGACTCGTGAAGGCGATTGCGGTACCGTAGCCGGTGCCGATACCCGTCGCGAGCAGCGCCGCGAGCAGGAACGTCACCGCCGGGAACAACCCGGGGCCGACGTTCAGGGTCGTCGCCGCCCAGACGAGACCGTCGACGAAACCGCCGACTTGAATCGTCTCTGCGAACATGCCTGCCCACAGCCACGCGACGACGGCCGTCGCGGCGACCCGGCGGGTCATACCGACGAAGACTACGTCCGCGTAATCCTTCCAATCTCCCCGGACGAAAAGCAGTCCGGCGATGAGCCCGATGAGCATTCCCGCGACGAGTCCGGTCGTATCGCCGATTCCGAGCACACCACTCTGGAAAATCGCCCAGCCGATGAAGAACGCGATGGGGAACGCACTGATGAGTCTCCCACCGCGGAAACTGAGCTCGATGTCCGATTCTTCTGGCATCGATTGTTAGACATTCACTATGATATATAATAGGCACGAATTTCCTCTAAGAATACCTCCATATGTTGAATTTTTCAACAGGATTGGGAATCCCGTATTTTTCACCGAGGGTCGGGAGTGTTTATTTTCATCCGCGGCGAGTGTCGGGGTATGAGCCACCAAGCGACGATGGACGACCTCATCGCGTTCCGGCGTGACCTTCACCGACATCCAGAGCCAGCGTGGAGGGAGTTCTACACTACCGCACGAATCGTGGATGCACTTGAGACCCGCGAACTCGACGCCCTCTACGTCGGGCCGGAAATCCTCGGTGACGGCGAGCGCATGGCCCTTCCCGACGACAACGAACTCGACGCGTGGTTCGAACGGGCGCGCGAGGCAGGTGCACGCGAAGATATTCTTCAGCGCCTCGTGGGCGGTTACACCGGTGCACTGGCCGTCTTCGAACGCGGTGAGGGACCGACCGTCGGACTCCGCGTCGATATCGACGCGCTCCCCATCACCGAATCCGACGAGGAGTCACACCTCCCGGCCGCCGAGGGCTTCCGCTCGGAGAACGAGGGCTTCATGCACGCCTGCGGGCACGACGCGCACGCGACAATCGGTCTCGGCGTCCTCGACGCGGTCATCGACTCTGACTTCGAAGGCACGCTCAAGGTGTTCTTCCAACCGAGTGAAGAGCGCGTCGCCGGTGGAAAGGCAGTCGCCAACAGCGGCCACCTCGACGACGTAGACGCCCTCCTCGCGGTCCACGTTGGGCTGGACCACCCGACGGGCGAAGTCGTCTGCGGTGTCGACGGCTTCCTCGCCGTCTCGCATTTCCGCGCCGACTTCACGGGCGCACCGGCCCACGCGGGCGCAAAACCGGAGGAAGGAAAGAACGCCAACCTCGCCGCGGCCGCGGCCATCCAGAACCTCTACGGTATCTCTCGGCACTCCGACGGCGCGACTCGCGTCAACGTCGGCCTGATGGGCGGCGGCACCGCGACGAACATCGTCGCCGAAGAGTCGTTCATCGAAGGCGAGGTTCGCGGGGAGACGACCGAACTCATGGAGTACATGGAAGACCGGGCGCACACGGTCATCCACTCGGCCGCCGCGATGTACGACTGCGAGGTCGAAATCGGCGTCGAGGGGAAAGCACCCAGCGCGCAAAGCGACGAGAAACTCACGAGCGTCGTCCGGGCGGTGAGTGAGGGTGTCGACGGCGTCGATTCCATCCTCGACAGCGACGACCTCGGCGGCAGCGAAGACGCCACGTACCTCATGCAGTACGTGCAGGACAACGGCGGTCTCGCGGCCTACGTCGGCGTCGGGACCGACCATCCGGGCGGCCACCACACCCGGACGTTCGACGTGGACGAAGAGACGATTCGCATCGCTGTCGACGTGCTCTCCGGAAGCGTCGAACAAATCGCAGCGACGAACCCGTAGGCGACGCTGCGGCCGATTTCAGGGTACACTGTGAGACCGATTGCAGGGTACACTGTGGGGGTAACCGGTTAGAAATCTGACTGAGAATCCGTCACTACCACGGCGAACGGACCGCCAGCGGTTATTTGTCCCCCCCGTGCATAGCCGCCAGCGATGGGGCCCCGCCGAGGTGATGTGCTCGAAAACGCGGACGTCCGTCCGGCCGCCGCTGCAGTGGCCATCGTCGTCGGGGCGGCCAGTCTACAGGTCGTCCTCTTTCCCGCCGCCTCGGACACCTCGTGGCTCCGATTCGCTATCGAGATTCTACTGGTTCCGCTCCCGCTTATCTGCTCGTTCGTGCTTTCGACCATCAGAGATGTGCAGGCCGTCTGGCGGCCGCTCTACGTCGGAACCGTCCTCATCGGTCTGTACGCCGTGACCGACGCCCTCGACGAGGTGGTTTCTCACCCCGACACCTTCGCGGTCGTCTTCGAAGACGGCGCGCTGTTCGTCGGCGCGGTTGCGGTGGTCATCGGCGGGTACCGCTGGGTCGGTCGAAAACGCGCCTACGAGGAAGACCTCGAACGCCGAAACGAGCGCCTCGACCAGTTCGCGTCGGTGGTGAGCCACGACCTGCGCAACCCGCTGAACGTCGCGCAGATGCGACTCGAACTCGCCCGCGACGGCCACGGCATCGAACACCTCGACACCGTCGCGGACGCTCACGACCGGATGGAGTCGCTCATCGAAGACGTACTGCAACTGGCCCGAAGCGGCGACGCAGTCGGCGACACCGAAGACGTCGGACTCGCGACTGTCGCCGCCGATGCCGTGGCCAACACGAATCTCGATGCCGCCGCGCTCACCGTCGAGGCGGATATGAACCTCCGGGCCGACCCGGGGCGACTCACCGCCGTCTTCGAGAACCTCTTTCGGAACGCGCTGGACCACGGCGGGCCGGACGTACAGGTCCGCGTGGGACCGCTCGAAGACGGCTTCTTCGTCGAAGACGACGGTCCGGGCATCCCTCCTGAAGAACGCGACCGAATTTTCGAATCCGGCTACACCAACAACCCCGACGGGACAGGTCTCGGTCTCGCAATCGTCTCGGGCGTCGCGGAAGCCCATGGCTGGACCGTCGAGGCGACTGCTGCAGAAAGCGGCGGGGCGCGGTTCGAGTTCCGTGACGTGGCGCTTGCGGCCGAAGTCAGTACTTCGGGTCCGCGCCGGTGACTTCGTAGATGTCGTCCATGATACGGTCGCGTTCGTCCTGCCATCCCGCGAGCGCGCTCGGCCGACTCGGGTAGCGGTCGTAGTGGGCCATGAGTTCGTCGGCGAGTCGTTTCACCTTGAAGAAGTTGTAAATCTGGCCCCAGTGGCCGTAACTGGACGCGGCGGTCTGTGCGAGAAGAACCGGACCGAACGAAGTCGTCCCGGAGTAGAGGGCCTCGGCGAGTTTCTCGCCGGGTATCGAAGCGATGAGGCCCATCAGGTCGTCTACGTCCACGGCGGTCGAGAGGATGTTGTACACGTCGAGGCTGGCGTAGCGACCGCCGAAGTGGTCCATGACGCGCTGGTTGTAGCGCCAGAGCATCTCTTCGGACACGTCGCCTTCTTCGAGCGCGATGGTGGCCTGCTCGCCAGCGTAGGCACCGGCGTAGGCAGCACCGGCGATACCACCGCCAGTCGTCGGGTTGACGTGCGCCGCGGCGTCACCGACAGCCATGTAGCCCGGTGCGGTCGCCGAGTCGTACGGGCGGCGGGTCGGAAGCGCCGCGCCGAGTTTGTCGATGACTTCCGCGCCCTCGAACTCGGCGCGGTCGCGCAGGTCCTTCTTGAGGTCGTCGACGAGTTTCATCGGCTCTTCGGACATCTGGAAGCCGAGACCGGCGTTGATGACGGTCTCGGTCCGCGGGAAGTACCAGACGTATCCGGCGGCGACTTCGGCCGGTTTGAACACCAGCGCGTCGGACCACTCGACGGGTTCGGGAACCTCAACGACCTCTCGGTAGGCCGACGAGAAGTGCTGGTACGAGACGTTCGTGTCGAACGTCGCATCCGAGAAGTCCACCGTGTCCTGCAACAGCGACAGCGACCCCGCGCCGTCGATGACGATGTCGGCGTCGAACTCGACGACTTCGCCGTCGTGCTTCGCGTGGATGCCAGTGACGGTTCCGTCGTCGTCCTGCGTTACGTCCTGGACGACGGTGTCGTAGTGAATCTCGACGCCCGCCTCGTCCGCGCCCTCGATGATTCGACGGCCGTACTCCCAGCGGTCGATGACGGCGAGTTCGCCGGGGACCGGGATGTCGAGAACCGTGTCTTCTTGCGGAATCTCGAAGCGGCCGTGGTCGACCTCCGTGTTCGTGAACGCGGGTTCGATTTGCGACTTCGGAATCGCGTCGGGGAAGGCGTTTGCGCCTTTCAGAGCGTCACCGCAGGCGATGTGTCCTGCTTCCTCGGCGGACTTTCGCTCGACGATAGCCACGTCGTAGCCCGCGTTGGCGATGGTCGCAGCGGCGTAGCAACCAGAGGTTCCCGCGCCGACGACCACCACTGCATACTCGTGTGTGGACATGGTATCACCTCCATATCGTGGGCAGAAAACTCTTTACTCCCAAATCTGTCCTCTGGCTGAAGACGAAACGCCGTTCGCGGCCGAAAAAGCTGGTGAGAAGCCCGAACGCTACCGGTTGTCTTCGCCCGAGTCGTAGTGTTCGCCAGCGGCCTTCGGGATGCGGGTGCGGCCGACGAGCGCGAGGACGACGATGACCGTCACGTAGGGGATTGTCTGGATGAGCGAGTCGGGAATCGCGTACCCCGGAACCTGCTGGAGTCGAATCTGAACCGCCTCAAGTCCGGCAAAGAGGAACGACGCGCCGAACGCGCCGAGCGGGTTGTAGTTCCCGAAGAGGTACGCCACGATAGCGATGAAGCCCTTGCCGTTGACCATCGTCTGGTTGTTCCCGATGAACTGACCGAGGCCGAGCGACAGCGCGGCACCACCGATACCGGAGAGAAGCCCAGAGAGGAGGACGCCAGCGTATCGGACGCGACTCACGTCGACACCGACTGTGTCGAGCGCCTTCGGGTTCTCACCGGACGCGCGGATGTGGCGGCCGAACGCCGTGCGGTTCAGCACGAACCACGACGCCGGGACTGCGACGAGCATCATGTACACTGCCGGACCGGCGTCGAAGAACGCCCCGAAGAACGGGATGTCCGAGAGGACGGGAACCGTCCACGTCCCGAGGGTCGTCCCCACGTTGTCGGTGTTGACCCCGCCGTAGTAGACCGTCGCCGCGAACGGTGCGAGACCGAGGGCGATGAGCCAGACGGCGAGTCCGGCGATAATCTGGTCCGCCTTGAACCGGATGCAGACCACGGCGAAGATGAGGGAGAACACGAGCGATGCGAGCACACCCGCAAAGAAGCCGACCCAGATGGCTGGCAGGCCGAGGATTGTCACGTCCGGGCCGATGACGGCCGTCGTGATAACCGCCGTGAAGGCCGAGATAATGAGCAGTCCCTCCAGCCCGATGTTGATGACGCCGGACTTCTCGGCGAAGATACCGCCGAGCGCGGCGAACGTGATGGGCACCGCGAGTCGCAGCGCCGACGAGAGCGTACTGCGACTGATGAGGATGCCCAAAAGGTCCGACCAGATACTCGCCGGGAACGCGAGGCCGAGGAGCGCGATGAACGAGAACACCGCGATGGCACCGGCAGCCAAGAGCACTCGATAGGACAGTTCGCCGTCGCGGAGTTGGTCGATAGTAGTCGTGCTCATTCGTCGTCACCTCCAAAGAGGCTGCGTCCGCCGTCGGTCGCAACCACGTCGTCGTCGGCTTCGAGATTGATGGTCGAGCCAATCATGCGGAAGAACTCCGGCATGGCGACGAACAGGATGATGAGACCGCGGAGGACCCCAACGAGTTGCTTCGGCACGCCCGTTCCGAACTGGACGGCGAGCGACCCGGACTTGAGCGTCCCGAACAAAAGCGCCGCCGGGATGATTCCGAACGGGTTGTTGCCCGCGAGGATGGTGACGGTGATGCCGTCGAAACCGAGCGACGGAACGCCCGCTTGCCACTTGCCCATCACCATGAGCACCCAGATGGCACCGCCGACGCCACCGAGGGCACCGGAGAGGAACATACTCGTGACCGTGGTTCGCTTGGCGTCCACGCCACCGTACTCGGCCGCTTCGGGTTGCTCGCCGCTCGTTCGCAGGTCGTAGCCGATAGACGTCTGTTCGAGTAGGTACCAGACGGCGACGACGAGCGCCAGTCCGAACGCGAGCGCGAGCAGCGAGAAGTCACCGCCGTTGGGGAACGCGACCGGAAGGAGTGTCCCCCAATCCGGGATTGGCGCTGTCTCGACGACCTGCGAGTCGGGGTTACGGAAGAACTCGCTGACGAGGACGAACGCCACCTGCGCGGCGATGAAGTTCAGCATGATGGTCGTGATGACCTCGTTCGCGTCCGCGTAGGCCTTCAGTGCGCCCGGAATCGCGCCGTAGAGTCCGCCGACGAATGCGCCGACGAGAATCGCAAGCGGAATCAAGATGAGACCGCCGAGGATGCCCGCTGGGAGGAACGGCGCGACGAAGAGCGCGAACAGCGCCGTCGCGAGCGCACCGAGGATGAGCTGTCCCTGCGTCCCGATGTTGAACAGGCCCGCACGGAAGGCAACGGCCACCGAGAGACCGGTGAAGATGAGGAGCGTCGTCTCCTTGAGGGTGAGCCCGAACCCGAAGTTCAGCGGGTTCCAGTTCGGGTTGAACAGGGCGGGGTCGTCCAAGAGGAACGGCCCGCCGAGTGCCCCGTTGAAAAGCACGAGGTATACTTCGACGGGGTCATAACAGAAGCCGAGTCCGAAGAGCGTCGTCGCCGCCGTCTGGCACGTGGCGACGCGGCCGGAGACGAGAACGATGACCGCGCCGACGACGACAGCCATGAAGAGCGCCGCGAAACTGATGAGAATACGCTCGGCGGTCGAGGCGTTTACGAGGCGGCGCAGCACCGATTTGGCACCGTTTCCGGCACTCATCGCACGTCACCAACCGATGCGTTTGCGGTATCTATCTCGGTCTCCGACGACTCGGGGCGTTCCCCGGCCATCAGGAGACCGATTTCCTCTTCCGTCGTGTTGCGTGGGTCGACGATATCCATGAGTTCGCCGTCGTGCATGACGCCGAGGCGGTCCGAGAGTCCCTGCACCTCGTCGAGTTTCGAAGAGATGAGAAGAACCGCCTTGCCCTGTTCTCGCAGGTCGAGCAGTCGTTCGTGGATGAACTCCATTGCCCCGATGTCCACACCGCGGGTCGGGTGGGTGGCGACGACGAAGTCTGGGTCGCGTTCGAACTCGCGCCCGACGATGAACTTCTGCTGGTTGCCGCCCGAGAACGACTCGGCGTCGGCGTCCGCGAGCGGCGGCCGCACGTCGTACTCGGAGATAATTCGTTCTGAGTGGTCGCGTGCGGAAGACCAGTCGATGGCCCCTCCGGACGTGAACTTCCGGTTGTGCTGACTCCCGAGAATGCCGTTTTGGACGAGGTCGAAGTCCATCACGAGACCGCGTTCGTGGCGGTCTTCGGGGATGTACGCCATCCCGTCGTCGATGCGGGAGCGACGGGACGCGTGCGTGATGTCACGACTCTTGTAGGTGATGCGACCGGACGAGGGGTCGCGGAGGCCGGTGATGGCTTCGACGAGTTGCGACTGGCCGTTGCCGTCGACGCCCGCGATGCCGAACACCTCTCCTTCGCGGATGTCGAACGACACGTTCGATACCGCCTCGATACCTCGGTTGTCGTCCACGTGGAGTTCCTCGACCGAGAGAATCTCGTCGCCCGGTTCTTTCGGGTCGCTCTTGGGTTCGAGGAGGACTTCGCGGCCGACCATCAGTTCGGCGAGTTCCTCGTTCGAGGTCTCGTCGGCCTTCACCGTGCCCACGTTCTTCCCGTTGCGGAGGACGGTGATATCGTCGGCGGCGTGCATCGCCTCGCCGAGTTTGTGGCTGATGAAGATGATGGTCTTGCCCTGCGCCGTCAGTTCCTCGAAGACTTCGAACAGCTCTTCGACTTCCTGCGGCGTCAGGACGGCGGTCGGTTCGTCCAGAATCAGAATCTCCGCCCCACGGTAGAGTGCTTTCAGAATCTCGACGCGCTGTTGAACGCCGACACTCACGTCTTCGATGGTGTCGTCGGGGTTCACGTCGAATCCGTATCGTTGCGAGAGGTCGATGACCTCTTGGCGCGCGCGCTCCCGGTCGACCGTCGTCCCGAACCATTTCCGCGGTTCGTTGCCGAGGACGATGTTCTCGGCGACAGTCATGGGGTCGACCAGCATGAAGTGCTGGTGAATCATCCCGACACCCGCCTCGATGGCGTCCGCGGGGGAGTTGAAATCCCGCGGTTCCCCGTCTATGTAGACGGTCCCCTCTGTGGGTTCGTAGAGCCCGTAGAGGATGTTCATCAGCGTCGTCTTTCCGGCCCCGTTTTCACCCAGAAGTGCGTGCACCGTGCCGCGCTCGACGGTCAGGTCCACGTCGTCGTTGGCCACGACGCCGGGGAACCGTTTGGTGATTTCGTCGAGATGAACAGCGGTGCTCATCTTGCACACTTTTTCGGGGGGGTTTGCTTAAACTCGTGGGATTCGATTCGCCGCGGGACACCTCCACACGGTGTGTCGAGGCGGTTCGTGGCCGATTTTGAATATTCAGCACAAGAGAATTACCATAAATTTGATATATGGAAGCGGCAAGAATATCTGGTTGTCGCGTCGCTCGTCGGCAGCGTCGAAAGAAGGACGAATCGGGTGGGGTCGCGTTATTCGAGCGTCGACGGGACTTCGATGTCCCCCGCGATGATAGACTTCCGGGACTGCGCGAGGGAGTTCTTGACATCTTTCGGAATCTCGGAGCCGAGTTCGGCACCGAAGACGGCGGCGATACCGTCTTCTTCGAGACCGAGCGTCGTAGCCGAACCACCGTTGAACTCGCCGTTGACGACGTTCTCGACGGAGGTGAACACGGCCGTCTCGACACGCTTGACCATCGATGCGAGGATAACGTCGGCGTAGTTCGACTCGGTCTTCGACTGGTCGGAGTCGACACCGATTGCGAACTTGCCCTGCTCCTTTGCGGCCTGGAAGACGCCGAGACCGGTCCCACCGGCGGCGTGGTAGACGATGTCCGCGCCCTTGTCGTACATCGACGTGGCGATTTCCTTCCCCTTCGCGGAGTCGGAGAACGAACCGGCGTACGCGGTGACGACGGTGATTTCCTCGTCAGCGTGCTTCACACCGGCCTCGTAGCCAGCCTGGAACTTGTGGATGAGCGGGGCGTCGACACCGCCGACGAAGCCGACACGCTTCTCGCCGGTCGTCGTCTCGCCAGCACCTGCAGAGAACTCCTGTGTCGTGAGCAGACCGGCCATGTAACCGACCTGGAACGAACCTTGCTCTTCGCGGAACAGGTAGCTCGCGACGTTCGGTTCGTCGACTTCGTCGTCGACGATCATGAAGTTCTGGTCCGGGAAGTTCGGCGCCGTCTCGGAGAGCGCGGACTTCTGCGCGAACCCGATACACGACACGAGGTCGTAGTCGGGGCTGCCCGACTGTGCGAACCGGCGCTGGAACTGCGGGAACTCCTCGGCCGCAGACGGCTGTGCTTCGTTGTAGGCGATGCCCAGATCGGACTTCGCCTGCTCGATACCGCGCTTTGCGGCGTCGTTGAACGACTTGTCACCGAGGCCACCGAGCGCGTAGACCATGCCGACGTGGGCTGCCGGACCGGACTCTTCGGTCGTCTGCTCCGTGGTCGTCCCCTCGTCGCCGGAGTGTTCCGTCGTCGTCTCTTCGCTACCCTCGGACGGGCCACCTGTACAACCTGCGAGGCCAGCGATGCCCGCGACCCCTGCCGCTTTGACAAAAGAGCGTCTGTCCATGACTATAGTCTCCTATTGAAACAGGGGCCGTGAAAATTGCATAAAGGTGTCGTTTCGGTATTTTGGCGTCTACAAGCCTCTACGCTTACAAATCCGAGAAAACGGGTTCTGTGTTTGTGCCGCGGTACCGCGGTCGATGGGGACCCCAATCAGGCGTCCGAAATTTCTGCTTCGACCACGTCGGACACCGACTCGACGAGCGCGTCCACGTCGTCGGCCTCCGCGTAGAGACGGATGTACGGTTCGGTGCCGGAAGGTCGAACCAGTGTCCACGAGGCGTCGGCGAATTCGAGGCGAACGCCGTACTTCGTGTCCACAGACTCCGGCGACAGCGCCTCGGGAAGCGACGTTTCGAGTGCGGCCATGGCGACTGCCTTCTTCTCGTCGGGACAAGAGAGGCTCACCTTGCGGTACGGACGCTCCGTGACCGGTTCGCGCAGGCCACCGAGACCTGACTCGGCGACGAGTCGTGCGACGATAGCGGCGGAGACGACGCCGTCAATCCAGCCACCGAACGCTGGGTGGATGTGCTTCCACGGTTCGGCCGCGAAGACCACGTCACCGCCGTCAGAGCGAGCGCGGGCGATACCTTCGTGGAGCGCACCGAGACGGACGCGTTCGACGCGACCACCGGCCTCGCGGACGCGCTCGTCGATGCGGCCCGATGCGTTCGGCGTCGTGACGACGACCGGGTCGGACACGTCGCTCTCGCGGACGTAGTGTTCGGCGACGATGGCGATGACCGTGTCCTCGTGGACCACGTCGCCCTCGCCGTCGATGATGACGATACGGTCGGAGTCGCCGTCGTGGCCGATGCCGAAGTCGAAGTCGCCGTCTGCGATGAACGCGCGCAGGTCGGCCAACGTCTCAGGAGTCGGCTTCGACTCGCGGCCGGGGAAGTGCCCGTCGATTTGGGCGTTCAGCGTGACGACGCGTGCGCCGAGGTCGCGGAGAACTTGCGGCGTGCCGAGCGCGGACATGCCGTTTCCGCAGTCGATGGCGACTTCGAGACCGTTCAGTTCGGCACCGTGGTCCCGTACGAACTCGACGATTGCGTCGCGGTAGTCGTCGAGTACGTCGGCCGACTCGCTCGACCCCCACGCGTCCCAGTCGGCGGGGTTCACACCGGCCTCGACGCGCGCTTCGATGTCGCGTTCGAGGTCGCGGTCGTACTCCTCACCGTCGACGAACATCTTGATGCCGTTGTCTGTCGGGGGGTTGTGCGAGGCGGTCAGCATGACGCCCCGTCGGCCTCGGGAGGCGTACGCGAGCGCCGGTGTCGGGACGACGCCGACGCGGACGACATCCGCACCGGCAGAGAGGAGGCCCGCCTCGATTGCGGCGGCGAGGCCTTCCCCGCTCGTCCGTCCGTCGCGACCGACGACGAACTCGGCGGCGGTGTCCGATTCGAGTGCGGCGCGGCCAGCGGCGCGGCCGACGCTAAGCGCGAGTTCCGGTGTGACTCGCTCCGTCACGCTGCCGCGGATACCGGCGGTACCGAAGAGTTCCATACTCCAGCGTGGCGTGGGCCGCACTTAGATGCTGACGATTCGAGAGGCGCGTGCGAGGTGACGCCACAGTCGGCCCGCCCGGAACCCGTGTCCACAGACGCCACGCCTTTGGCGGCGGCCGTCGAATCGGCGACTATGAGTGAGAGCTCACGTACTCGCGCACACGTGTACATCTCCGGCCACGTTCAGGGCGTGTACTACCGAGCGACGACCCGAGACACTGCCCGCGACCTCGGCGTCGAGGGGTGGGTGAAGAACCTCTCGGACGGCCGCGTCGAAGCCGTCTTCGAGGGGCCGCGAGACGACGTCGAGGAGATGGTTCGGTGGTGCCACGACGGCAGTCCGATGGCCAGCGTCTCCGACGTTGCGGTGACGTACGAAGAACCGAAAGACGAGACCGGATTTACCATCAAACGGTAGCTCACGTCAACGAGACGGCCAAATTACTCAAGAGGCGGTCTTGCAGACGTGGGCGCATGAACTTCCGGAAAGACACTCGCGGAATCGGCGTCGTGAAACTGTTTTTCAGCCTCGTTTGCGGAATCGGCCTCGGTCTCTCGATGGGGACGGCGTTTCTCATCGTCCGCGGCCCGTTCCTCGGTGGACCGGCCCTCGACCCCTTCCCGATGATGGGCGCGCTTGCCGCCTTCGTCGTCGGCATCGTCGTGTTGTCGTGGGGGACGACACGATTGTTCGGCATCGGTGGGGCGGCCGTCTAAGAGTCCGGGCGAGACAGGACGTTCAAAGGTCGATAGATAGAATCCGCTTCATTCTTTGAGCATCTCCTGACCCGGATTGTCTCTTCGTTCGTCGTTGGTGAGTACAACGACAAGCCGAGAACATAGCGCAAAAAACACTACGCTCGCCCCGGATAGGGCTTATTCTACCGAATAACTATACCTTGTGAGTCAATAACAAACATATGGAACGAAGTATCGACTCTGCGAACAGCACTGACCGACGAACGTTCCTAAAAAAGACAGGGGCGTGCTCACTGCTCACCGCTGGTCTCGCCGGCTGTGTCGGAACCGAGGGGGACGGGGACGACGCCGGAAATGGTGCCACTGCCACTGACGGCGAGCCCACCGACGGCGACACCACCGACGGCGACACGACCACAGAGCCGACTGGTCCCGAGAGCGTCCTCATCGGTCAGCCAGCGTCGCTGACTGGACAGTGGGACTTCCTCCAGCCGGCAGTGTCGCAGTCGACCGACCTCGCGGTGCAGGAAATCAACGAGGCAGGCGGACCACTCGACGCGACGTTCGAAGTACAACGTCGCGACACGGCAGTCGACCCACAGCAGGCCCGACAGGTCGTCAGGCAGTTGGTCGATAGCGACGAAGTCAACGCGATAAACGGTCTGTTCTCCAGCGAAATCGTTCCGTTGTGGGACTTCCTCCAAGAACAGCAAGTACCGGTCGTCACGCCGTGGCCGGGGACGACCTTCCTCGACACTCGGGGCGGAGACAAGGGAACAGACGACCTCGGTGACGACGAGTGGCTCTGGCGAACCGTCATCGGTGACACCGTCCACACCGCCGGGGCAGCGGAAGCGATGATAGACGAGGCCGGTATCGAGCGGATGGGAATCCTCAGCGCCACGTCCGCCGGCGAGGAGGGGTGGACGAGGCAATTCGTCAACTGGTACGAGAGCCTCGGTGGGGAGGTCGTCGAGGTCGTCTCGGCGCAGGGAGGACAGTCCTCCTACCAGAGCCAACTCAACCGCCTGTTCGAGAACGACTTCGAGGCGTGGGCACTCTCCTTTGCCCTCGAAGACGCAATCACGATTATTCGCAACTGGGACGACGGTGGGTACGGCAGACAGCTCCTGATGGAAGACGGGTTGCGGGACCCGGGCCTCATCGAAGCAGTTGGTGACGTCGCCGAGGGTGCCTGGATCGCGGCCGGGAGCACGGAGGGTCCGAACTTCGAAAGTTTCCTCCCGAAGTTCCGTGACGCGGGCGATGCCAGCCTCCACCCCTGGGGCGTCGCCGCCTACGACGCCACAAACGTCATCGCACTGGCCATCCACCACGCCGGCGAGGCTTCGCGCGACGCCATCCAGCGGAGCCTCGGCGATGTCGCCCGAGGAGAGGGTACGACCGTCACGACGTTCGCCGAGGGCAAGGAGGCGCTTGACAACGGCGAGGAAATTAACTACGAGGGCGCAGTCACGAACGTTGATTTCACCCCGCACGGGAACGTCTGGGGTGACGTCGCAGTCGATAGGGTCACCCCCGACGGCTTCGAAAACGAGTTCACCATCGGGGCCGACAAGCTGCAAGACGAGATCGACGAATACTGACTGCGGTCCGCTCCCTCGATATTATGGCACTCCCCCTGGCACAAGAACTAATCTTCGGGCTCGTCATCGGGTCGTACATCGCTCTGGGGGCCATCGGATTCACCCTGGTGTACGGGCTTATCAACATGATCAACTTCGCCCACGGTGAGTTCATCACCATCGGGGCGTTCGTCGGCTACCTCGCCGTTGTGTTCGGCGGGATGTCCCTCCCGGTCGCGCTCGTCGTCGCGCTTGGCGTCGCCGCCGTCATTGGGTGGGCCATCGCACGGCTCACCTTCGAACCGATGAACGACGCCGGTGCGGTTCCGCTGCTTTTGATGTCCATCGGGCTGGGGCTCGTCCTGCGGAACGGCATTCGAGCGATTGCGGGACCCGACCGCCGGAATGTGCCGGTTGCTGTCACGACCTATCGCTTCGAAGACCTCGGCTTCTTCGTGACGAGCAACCAGTTGTTCATCATCGGGGTGACGCTCTTCGTAGTGCTCGTCTTACATCTCTTTCTCAGCCGGACGATGATCGGGATTTCGATGCGTGCAACCGCTGACAACGAGAGTCTCGCACTCGTCTCTGGCATCGATACGCGGCTGATTCGTAACGCGGTCTGGCTCGCAGCCTCCGGATTGGCGGGCGTGGCCGGCGTCATGCTGGCGGTCTCACAGTCTGCGAATCCCAGCGTCGGGTTCGGCCAACTGTTGTTGATAATCACGGCCGCCATCCTCGGGGGTGCCGGTAGCCCGTACGGAGCGGTCGCCGGTTCGTACCTGCTTGGAGTCGGCATCGCTGTCTCCGTGGCCTTCCTACCAGCCGACATCGTGGCGCTCAGTTCGACGATGGCCTTTGCCATCCTCATAGTGGTCCTTTTGGTACGTCCCGGCGGCATCGCCAACACGGAGGTGCGGACGTCGTGACGTGGCAGTCCGTGGTCGACGGTGAGGTGAGCCGATGAGTCGCCTCGAACTCCCCGCAATCGACGCGACCCGTGCCGGTCTCGCGCTGTTCATCGCCTCGATTCTCTTCCTTTACAGCCCGCTTTTTATCAGGCCGCCAAGCGGAGCGTTCGTCTTCCTCGAACTCGGCGTCCTCTTTCTGTTGTATGCGCTGATACTCATCGGACTAAACCTCCAGTTCGGCCACACGGGGCTCGTCAACTTCGGACCCGTCGCTTTCTTTGCCGTCGGCGGGTACGCCGCTGCGATACTGACAGCGAACGACCCCTACAGGGCTGTCGGACTCGGCTTCGTGTGGCCAGTCGGCCTCGTCGCCGGAGTGCTCGCCGCGGTCGCACTTGGAGTGTTGCTCGGCTTCTCAACGCTCAAGCTCCGAGATGACTTCCTCGCAATCGTTACGCTTGCGGTGGCCGAAATCATTCACGGGCTGACCATCACGTTCCGCGACGTCACCGGCGGTTCGGTCGGGTTGCAGAACGTGCCGCGGCCGATAGCCAAGATGACCGGTGGTGGCGGCGGCGCGGAGCTATTCGCGACGATATTCGTCCTCGGGTCGATTTGTCTCCTCGCCTACGGCGTGTTCCATCGACTGTCGGCGTCGCCGTACGGGCGTGTTCTCAGAGCTATCAGGGCCGACGAGCAGGTGACCGAAACGCTTGGCAAGCAGGTGTTCCGGTACAAGTTCGTCGTATTCATCTACGGGGCAGCTATTGGGGGGCTCGCCGGTGCGCTCCTTGTCTTCTACAACGGTGCCGCCTCGGCCAGCTTTTTCACGATCGACGTCACGGTCGTTCTCTGGATCGGAATGCTCGTCGGCGGTGCGGGCAGTGACCGCGGCGTGCTCGGCGGACTGGCGCTCATCATGGGCTTCCAGTTGCTCACCCGCTTTCTCAACGATCTGATTCCGTTCGTTACCCAGGACCAGTTCGCCTCGATTCGGCTCGTTCTGGTGGGACTGCTGTTGATGCTCGTCGTCAAGTATCGTCCCGAGGGAATCTGGGGCAACGCCGAGGAACTGGGGGTCGACTCGTGACGCTTCTGGCAGTCGATGGTCTCCGCCGCTCGTTCGGCAGTCTGGTCGCAGTCGACGACGTCTCCTTCGGAATCGAGCCCGGAGAAATCGTCGGGATGATCGGTCCGAATGGTGCGGGAAAGACGACTACGTTCAACTGCGTTTCCGGCGTCCTCAAGAGCGACGCCGGCACCGTCACCTTCGACGGCGAGGACGTGACCGATGTCCCCGCATACGAACTCGCGCGGGACGGGTTGGTCAGGACGTTCCAGCAAACGCGGGAGCTGTCGACGATGACCGTCGAGGCGAACGTGCTGTTACCGACACCTGCTCATCCGGGCGAACGAGCCTGGCATGCCATCACGCGGTCGGAGGCGAGCCAGCAGCGCGAACGAGAGGCACGAAAGCGGGCGATGGAGCTACTTGACGTGTTCGACATTCGGCCAAAAGCTGACGAGTACGCTGGCACCCTCTCAGGAGGGCAGCGGAAACTGCTGGAACTGGCGCGGGCGCTGATGCTCGACCCGACGATGCTCATGCTCGACGAACCGTTCGCGGGCGTCAATCCGACGCTCACGACGGAACTCGTCGACCACCTCGAATCGCTCAACGACGACGGGCTCACGCTGCTCATCATCGAGCACGAACTAGAGACGCTCACCGACCTCGTCGACCGCCTGATTGTGCTGACCGATGGGCGCGTCTTGGCGACCGGCACGCCAGCAGAAATCACGAAAAACGAGGAGGTAATCGATGCCTATCTGGGCAGCTGAGTCCGCCGGTCACGGGCACGGGGGACAGGTACTAACAACACAGAGGAGGGACCGATGAGCCTGCTCGAAATCAGTAACCTCGATGCGGGGTACGGCGACCTACAGGTACTGTTCGGTGTCGACCTCCACGTCACCGAGGGCGAGTACGTCGCAATCGTCGGCCCCAACGGGGCCGGGAAATCAACGGTGATGAAAGCCGTCGTCGGGTTGGCCACGCACATGGGCGGACAGATACGTTTGAACGGTGAGGATATCACGGGGCTGGAACCCCAGACAAGAATCGAGCGTGGGCTCGGGTACGTCCCACAGACAGAGAACATCTTTCCGACCCTGACTGTCGAGGAGAACCTCAAGATAGGTGGCTATCTGCTGGGCGGCCTCCCGAACGACCGGCAGGAAGCGGTCATCGAACAGTTCCCCATCCTTGCGGATCGCTTGGACCAGCGGGCTGGCAACCTCTCCGGTGGTCAACAGCAGATGCTTGCAATGGCGCGGGCGCTCATCCCGGACCCGCCCGTGCTGTTGCTGGATGAACCGTCCGCGGGACTGGCCCCGGACCTCGTCGACACCGTGTTCGACCATATCGACGCGGTTAACGACCGCGGAGTCACGGTGGTGATCGTCGAGCAAAACGCGAAGACTGCCCTTCGTCGCTGTGATCGGGGCTACGTACTCACACAGGGCGAGAACCGGTACACAGACGAGGGCGACGTGCTGCTGAACGACCCCGAGGTCCGAAGGCAGTTTCTGGGCGGGTCGGATTCCTCCAACGGCTGAAGCCGTGGGCTTCCTCCTTGTCTCTCTGTGAATTCAGTCGTCCACTGGCGCGGGCGCGACATCCATCTCTGGTGCGTCGAGCGGGACCAGCGGGTCGTTTCCGTTGAATCGGTCCCAGAGGACGAGCGCCGAGGGAAGCACGAGGAGTGACGCGAGGAACGAGTAGACGATGCTCGCGGCGGTGAGCAGGCCGAACTGCCCGAGGACCGAGAGGACAGCGAGCACGAGCACACCGAGTCCGAAGACAGTTGTGAGCATGCTCCCGGCGAGTGCGCCGCCGGTACCCCGGACCGTCCGGTCGAGCGCCGTCTGAAGGTCGTTTACCGCGCGTTCGTCGACGAACCGGTGGACAACGTGTACCGAGTAGTCTACGCCGAGACCGATGGTCAAGGCGAGAACCGTCGCGGTGAACGCGTTGAACGAGATGCCCACCAGTCGCATCGTCCCGGCGACGGCGGTGACGGCGACGACGATGGGGACGAGGTTGGCGAGCGCCAGTGAGGGCGTGCCTTCGAGCCACCAGTAGACCAACACGAGGAACACGCCCGTTCCGGCCAGCGAGAGAGCGAGGCTCTGAATCGCCGAGTCGAGGATGAGGTCCGAGATAGCGCTGAAGACGACGACGGTCCCCGTCGCAGTGCTCGTGGTTCTGAATCGGTCGGACACTGTCCGGGCATCGGCGACGACAGCGTCGTCGTCCGCGTCGGCTTTCACCCGGTAGTCCACGCGGGCGCTCCGGTAGTCGTCGGCGAGGTAGTTGGCAGCCCGGTCACCCGATTCGGTCGCGAGTAGGGCGTCATAGACCGTCTCTAAATCTCGGTCGGGGACGCCGTCGCCGTCGCTGTCGTGACGGGCGACGAGTGCGGCGAACTCGTCGTTTCGGGCGGCTTCCGCCCGGAGGACGGTGAGGATGCTCGTCGAGTCGGCGCGGCGGTTCTCGACGATGAACGTGTCCGGTGGGTCCTCCTCGGCCCTGTCGAGTTCTTCGAGGAACGCGCCGTCGGTCATCCGGCCTTCCAAAAATATCGTCACGACGCCGCTTTGGGAGGCGGTAAAGCGGTCTTCGAGGAACTCGATATCGGCGACGACGCTGTAGTCGCTCGGCGCGAACGGTTCGGGGAGCGCCTTCAGATAGGCGGGGGCCTCAGCGGGCGGCAGGAAGTCTTCCTGTTCGAACTCGGTGTCGACACCAGTCGCGTACCACATCGCGCCGCCGGAAAAGAGCAGTGCGGCGACGAGAACGACCGCGGGCACCCGAATCGCGGGGGCAACGCCGACGCGGAGTGCCGACCCGAGCGAACTCCCCTCGCGTCCGAGCGGCGTCTGGCTGAACGTCGGAATCGGATAGCGCTGGCGGAGACGGTCGACTTCGACCTTTGCGGCAGGGAGGAAGATGCCGAAGACGAGGAACGTGAAGATGATGCCGATGGCCGCGACGACGCCAAACTCCCGAATCGGCGTGAGGCTACTCACGAGGTTCGATAGGAAACCAATGACCGTGGTTCCGGTGACGATGAAGAACGCGACAAGGAGTTGGTCGGTCGCCAGTCGCATCGCATCGCCGACGCCGTGGCCCTCGGCGCGGTCCTCGCGGTAGCGGTTCACTGCGTGAATCCCGAAGTCGATACCGACCGCCAACAGGAGCGGCGGGATGGCAATCATAATCTGGTTGAACGGGATGCCCGCGAGGCCGAGGAATCCGAAGGTCCAGACGAGCGCCATCCCGAGTGCAGCGGTACCCAACAGGAGGTCCACGAGGTCACGGTACGCGACGACGAGAAACAGCACGATGAACACCACCGCGGCGGGCACGACGATGATGAGCGAGTCGGCGATGACCGTGCTGAACTCGTCGGCGATGATGCCGGTTCCGAACACCGAGATGTCGCCGCCGACGGTGGCGACGACGCGCTGTGCTTTCAACTGGACAGGCGTCAACTGACTTTCACCGCCCTGTCCCGCGCTGGTGGCCTCTTCCTTCGGGAGCGAATGCGTGACGACGGCGATGGTCGCTGTCGAGGAGGCGGCGGTTGGGTTGAAGTCGTCACCGAGGAGGCCGACGAACCGCGGGTTGTTCGCGTTGGCGCGGACCGCCGCGGCGACTTCGCTCTCGGTCGCCCATTCGACAGCGGTTATCTGCTCGTCGAGTGTGTCCGCATCTCGGTCGAGCGTCTGTGCGACGACCGAAGCGGCGCTCGCGGTGGAGGCGACCCGGAGGTCGCTGCGGTCTGTGAGTCGCTTCTGGGCTTTGAGCATCCGCAGGAGTTCGCGTCGCGTCAGGACGTTCGGCGCGTGTTGGATGAGTTGCGTGCTCCCGGTCGGTTCTTCGAACCGCGGAGAGAACTCCTCGGAGATTCGTGAGAACGCCTCTTCTTCCGGGACTTCCTCGGCGAACTGCTCGGTTCCGGATTCTGTCTCGACAGCGCTCAACCCGGCCCCGAAGACGAGCGACAGGACGACGAACACGAGGATGACCCGCCGAGAGCGGTTGACGATGCGGTAATCGACCCAATCGACGAACCGTTGGAAGTCAAATCGGGCCACGGCTCAACGCCGCCTG
The DNA here is from genome assembly GCF_044593955.1 of Haloferax sp. S1W. GTDB lineage: Archaea > Halobacteriota > Halobacteria > Halobacteriales > Haloferacaceae > Haloferax. Next base: position 1,062,197 of record NZ_CP172595.1, on the reverse strand, counting down.
CGACGGCGCACCACGAGGAATCCGGCACCGCCCGCGGCGACGATGACCGCAGCGCCGAGGATGGGAAGTGTGAGACCGAACGGGAGTCCACCGCTATTCTCGGGCGCGTCGACCTGCACGGGAACGCGGTAGGCGTCCGAGATGGTCGTCTCACCGCTTCCATCCTCGTAGCGGAAATCGAGTTCGGCCGGGTACTGTTTCTCCAGTGCGGCCTGGTCGGCCGCGATACCGAAGACGAGCGTCACCGACTCGCCGGGTTCGAGTTCGCTGACGAACGACTCGGTGTCGGACGACGACAGCGGTTCTTCGAGGTATATCTTCGCCGAGATGTCCCGGAGCGTCTCGTCGCGGGTGTTCACGATAGTGATGCGGAGTTCGTCGCTTCGGCCGGGCGCGATGGTTCCCCTGTCGACTGAGACATCGAACTCGGGTGTCGCGGGCGCGACATCGACACGCAGGTCGATATCGTCGCTCCGACGGCGCTCACCGTCGGCATCGCGGTACGTGACTGTCGCGGTAAACTGCCGGGGACCGGGGTCGGCGTTGTCGGCCACTTGCACGTTGAACGAGAACGACTCCGCCGCGCCGGGTTCGAGGTCGCCGAGCGCGTATTCCGTCTCGGTCGCCGTCGCGCTTCCCTCGGGGAGCGAGAGCGTCACGACGGCGTTTCTGGCGAGCGTCCCGTCATCGTTCACGACCGCACCGCTGATGCGACCTTCGTCTCCGACTCGAAGGGTGCTTTCCACGCCGTCGATGCCGAACGACTGCTTCGCGGTGGGAACGAATCCGGCGACGTGGTCAGGAGACACCAACCGTGCCCCGTCGGGGTTCTCGTAGGCGATGTTCACGCCGAGGGCGTACCCGCGGACCGACCCGTTAGACGAAACAGACGTGTCGTAAACGAACGTCCTGTTCTCACCGGCCTTCCACGTCGCTGCAAACTGCGTGGCAGTCGACGACCGCCCGAATTTGACCTCCGGCGACTGCGAGGTGACGGCGACGATTGCGTTGCGCGCGTCGAGTTCGCCGGTGTTCTGGATTGTCAGCGCAACGTCTCCGCGCCCACCGACGGGAACCGTCGCTTCGGACCCAACGACGGAGAACCGAACCCGCTCTTCGATTCGGAGGGGCACGTTGAGGGTGTACGTTCGACGGTGCACGTTATCGAACTCGTGGAACACCTTCAAGCGGAGGTTGTACTCACCGGCGGCGATGTTTTCGGGCGCTTCGACGCGAAACGCGACTTCTCGCGTGTCGCTGTCGGCCATGTCACCGACGACGATATCACCAGTCCGCACGGCGAAGGGCGTGTTTCGGGGGTCGAGTCTAACGCGGACGTTCTGGGCGGTCTTCGCCACGTCGTCGGTGTCAACCGGGTCGTTCGTGAAGGCCACACGAACCATCATCTCCTGGCCGGGTTCGACCACCGGGTCGACGACGAAGGCCCGGAAGACGGGGACGTGATTCGGATCTCGCGATTCGTCGCTCTGCGCCACCGCTGGTGCCGCGATAGTTGCGAAAACGAGCAGTACGACAGACAGGGTGACGAGGTAGCTCTTCATTAGAACCTTCCGGACGATACACCGACTGCATCAGGGTGTGCAAGCGCCGGTGGTGGGCGGGGTTTCCTGACCCAACTAGCCACTGATACGTCCTCCGACGGGAAATACCCGTATTCCCACTCGTGAGGACAGTCTGTTCCGGGGGAATATTACGCCGGCCTGCGTTCGACAGAATGTTACGAGGGTCTGCGTTCGACACCGAGTTCCGCCAGCGAGCGGACGACGACGAGCGCTTCGACGAGGTCCCTTCGTTCGACCATTGGGTTTTCCGCGTCGTCGAGGACGGCGTGCGCCTCCGAGAGGAGCGTCCGCTCCTGTTCTGTCTGGTCTGGTTCGTCGCGGGTGGCGTTCAAGAGCGCCTCGAAATCTTCTCGAATGCTGAAGTCCGCACGCGCGACGTTACAGCGCGACAGCGGGTGGGTTCCCAAGTCGAGGACCAACTCCGAAACGAGTTCCCAGTCGCTCTCACAGAAGTGAAGCGTCACGTCGCCGACGATGTCGCGCCACGCAATCGGCCCGACATTCTCCATGAGCAACACGGCACGCGGCGGAACTGCGATTCGAGCGACGGTTTTCGGGTCGTCGCAGAGACAGCACGGTTGGTCCGTCCTGCCGGTGTACATACCCGTCATATGGAGGGAGAGAAGATGTACCTTCGGTCCGCTCCGCTCGCGGCGTGTCAGAAACACGGGTTCGACGACCGGGGCAAGGCAGTCGAACCCGATGGCAGCGGGAGGCGCGACCAACTAACAGGCTGGCACTGAATCACGCAGTTGGCTGGGCTGGATGTAACACATTAGGCGGTGTCAGGGCCACGCCAATCTCTGATTTGCACACTAGCCATAAATATCTTTTTCAGCAAGACATTCAACACCATATTGTGAACTATATAGTGAACTATTAAATGATTCTGCGGAGTTTATTCACGATTGTGAATTCTGGATGTTGTTCAGTGAGGACGGACTGCGACCGAACGGAACCGAGGCTTCGCTACGGTCATTATAGATACAGGGAGGGCAGTGAACGGGCCACAATCCCGGCCCGAACAGTCGAGTACGCCTATACTAGTTCGATTCCAGCGCTGCCACTGGCATTACCGAGTGGCACGTCTGAATGAGGTGATGGAGTTTCGTGTCGAACCCGGCATCAACCGAGACGAGTAACGTCGCCTCTTCGGACAGTTGCAGTCGGACGACGAGCGCATCCTCGAGTCCGAATGCGACGAATTCGGGACCACCAGTCGGCGATTCCGCCAACACAGTGTCGAATTCCTCGTCGTCCACAAACGTCGAGACAATCGTCTTCAGTGTTTCAGCGTCGTAGCTATCTGAGACCGTCGTCGAGACGAAGTTGACCCACGACTGGCCGGGTTCACACCACACGACGGCCCGAAGTTGGTCACCGTACTTCGTCGAGAGTGTCTCGACGAGTCCCGGGGCTGGAAATTCGTCTTTCTCGACAATAGTCAGTTCTGCTTCGCGTTCCGATGCAACTCGTTCGTATGCGAGTTCTCCGTGGTCGGTAAGTCCGTATAACCGACCTTTTTGCTGCGATTCGGGGACCAGTAGTTCGACAATATCTCGGTCTCGAAGTTCAGACAGTGCTCGCGATACGTGCGGTTGTGCAAGCCCCGTTTCCGTCGCAATTCGCGACGGAAGTCCAGATCCATTCTGAACGAGGTACTCGCACACTGCGAGTCGGTAGCGAGAACTCGCGATATAGCCAGCCGAATCCCACGTTTCGGTCATGGCGTTTCGTCCTCGCTAATAGTTTTCATCATTGCTGACACGTCCCACCTGACTATCGATTTTCGAGACGGGTATATTTTTCGAGGAATTCAAGACAAATTCATACCACATTTATACAAATTGTCAGTGTTGCGGAACTAAGGTTGAGGTTTCGACCATGGTTGGTCTACTTAATAAATGAACACTGTTAATCGCCTATATGTCAGTATGATGGTTGTTCGGTGACGGTACTGTAACCCGGTTCTGTGAGAGCCCCCTGGTGACATAAATGTTAGCAAATGTACATAAACAGCGACCGCTTTACCATTGATTGCAATGTCACCGCAATCGTCTCAGATGGCACCGCAGTCGACTGTTTCCGTGTCTGAGGTGTCGGCATGAGCGTACCAGTACAGTTTGCATCTCCGATGGCCGACATCTCGTTCCTCGTCGCTCGGGTACTGTTCGGCACAGTCATCGCGTTCATGGGGGGTAACCACTTCATGAATACCGACCAGATGACCGGCTACGCAGAGATGAAGGGGCTTCCGGCACCCCGTCTCGGCGTTATCGGTTCGGGCGCGCTGCTCGTTTTCAGCGGCCTCGGTATCGCTGCCGGGGTGTTTCCGGGACTCGCGGCCGGAGCTATCGCCCTGTTCCTACTCGTGAGCACGCCGATGTTCCACAACTTCTGGGCAGTTCCCGAAGACCAGCAGCAGTCCGAGATGACCGACTTCCTGAAGAACGTCGTGATGCTCGGCGGCGCACTCGTCTTCCTCTCGCTCAGTGCCGTTCCGTGGCCGTACGCAATCGGTCTCACGGCGTTCTGAATCCCTCTCCACTACAAATTCCACCACTCACCACCGACTCTCCATCCCACCACAGACTCCCCCATTCACAACCGACTTTCCCGACCATCACCGGCTTTCCCGACCATCACCGACTTTCCCAACCATCACCGACTTTCCCAACCATCACCGACTTTCCCACCCACCACCGATTCCCCCCACCCACCACAGATTAATTCCGTCACATCCCCTTCCCACGCTATGAACACCGCGACGACGACACCGGAGGCTCGCTGATGGACGGTTCACCGACAGACTTCGGGTCCGCGTACAGGGTGTTGTCAGGCGCAGTCATTCCTCGGCCCATCGCGTGGGTGAGCACGCACAACGAGGACGCCGACAACCTCGCGCCGTACAGTTTCTTCACCGTCGCCAGCATCGACCCACCGATTGTCGTCTTCGCCCCGGTCGGACGCGGCGACTCACTGAAAGACACGCCACGAAACGCCATCGAACACGGCGAGTTCGTCATCAACATCGTCACCGGGGACCTCGTCGAAGCGATGAACCAGACCGCCGCGACAGTCGATTCCGGCGTCGATGAGTTCGAACACGCCGGTATCGAGAAAGCGGAATCAACCGTCGTGGACGCCCCACGGGTCGCCGACGCGCACGTCGCGTTCGAATGCACACTCCACGACACCATCGAGATGGGGTCGTCGACGCTCGTGTTTGGAGAGGTGGTCCACGTCCACGTGGCAGACAACGTATTGACCGACGGCAAACTCGACACCACGAAGCTAGACGCGGTCGGTCGGCTTGCCGGAAGTCAGTACGCCACCACGAGGGACCGCTTCGAACTCACGCGGCCGCCGTAGGCGGGAAGATTTATTTCTCGGTGTTCTGTTCGTCCGGCTAATGAGTGACGTATCGCTGTCGGGCGTCCTCTCCTTCCTCGATGTCGACGACCTCGCAACCGTCGTCGAACAGGTTCGCGCTCGACGTGGTGAACGAACAAAGCGAGTCCAACGCGATGGGCGGACATTCCTGTTTGCCGCCCCCGAGGGCGAGCAGAAACCCACGGAGGTCGTCTGGCTAGATATCTCGGCCGAGTTCGACACGCAGACCGTCGAGGTGTTTGCCGACCGCTGTGAGTCGCGCGGAGTCGACGGAACGCTCCTCACGACGGGCGACGGGGAACAAGCCCGAGAGATACTGGCGCTGTCGTTCGCGACCGAAGAACAACTCGAGGAACCAGAAACCGAGGGCGAAGAACCGGAACTTCTCGTCGACCCCGAGGACGTAGACGTGCCAATCACGCTCGAAACGCTCGACGACCTCGTCGAAGCACTGGAAGAACACGACCTCGACGAGGATGTCATCGACGAATACCACGAACCCCACCAACCCGCGTTCGAAGACGTACTCGAAGAAATCGACGCCGAAGAGGAAGCGACTGCCGCAGCGACCGACGAGTCGAGTTCGGGCCTCGGAGTCACGGGACTCGCGCTCCTTGCAGTGGTCCTCGTTATCCTCGTCGGCGCGGCCTTGTTCCTACTCGGCGTGTTCTGAATCTCCAACCGGGTCGTTTCACGGAGTTCGGGAGACGGCGGGCATCATCGTTGTCGGGAGCCGACGCACATCATACTGGTCGCGAGACGATTGTGTCGATTCGGCGCAGCGCAACCGCACAGACCGCCGCGTAGGGGGCGGCGTACAACGGCACCTCGAAGGTGACTTCACACTGCTCGACGCCGACCGCCCGAACCCGATGTCCTGTCGCAGGAATACCGGCCACTCGCCATGTTCAGCGGTGGTCACGACACGTTTCGACCGCGAACGGAACCCACGCGCCAGCGACCCGCACGTCACCCCGCGACCCCTCGCTGATTTTCTCTTCGACGCCGCGGACCGCCGAGACTGACGGCCCCCACTCCGGCCAGTACCTGACTGAGATGAGGACGTCCCATACCTCGTCGGCGGGTGCGTCGACGACGCGAGAGACCACGAGTCGCCGACCGTCGGGGGTCTGCGCGACTCTCGGGGGGTGGCCTTGATATGTCATTCATGAACCTAGTATGGTAATAAGTCGTAATATAACATCGGCGAAACGTTTACATAGAACCCAAGTTAGGTGATACCAAGATGCACACAAACCACACTGCAAACCGACCGAAGATGAAAGATGTGAGCCACACCCCACCGATGGGTGAAACCGTCACCAACGTCTGGGAACGAGGAAACGAAGCGGAACCGGCTGCTGACGACTGAACGACTTCGTACCGGCCGTCGTCTCCACGAATTCTGCCATGGGTGTCCCTCCGACTCCTTTCGGACACCACGGGCCGGCTCACTCCCAGTAGTGTCCACCAGCGACACCGGGCCTTTCGGGTGACTCGTCGTTCCGATACCTATCGGGACGTTTAACCCCGAGTCCGACGGGCGTTCGAACATGAAGGCCACCGCCAAGGCCCACCCCATTCAGGGCCTCGTGAAGTACCACGGGATGCGCGACCCGGAACTCCGACTGCCGTACCACGACAGCATCAGCGTCTGCACGGCACCGAGCCACACCAAGACGACCGTCGAATTCCTCCCCGAAGCGGACGAGGACCACTACGTCATCGGCGGCGAGGAAGTCGAAGGGCGCGGCGCTGAACGCATCCGCGATGTCGTCGACCGCGTTCGCGAACTCGCTGGCTTCGACCACCGCGTCCGACTGGAAAGTGAGAACTCCTTCCCGTCGAACATCGGCTTTGGCTCGTCGTCGTCCGGGTTCGCCGCCGCCGCGATGGCCCTCGCGGAAGCGGCCGACCTCGACATGACGCGCCCGGAGATTTCGACTATCGCCCGCCGCGGGTCGTCCTCCGCTGCGCGCGCCGTCACGGGTGCGTTCTCGCACCTCTACTCGGGTATGAACGACACCGACTGTCGCTCCGAGCGTATCGAAACCGACCTCGAAGACGACCTTCGCATCGTCGCCGCGCACGTCCCTGCCTACAAGGAGACAGAACAGGCGCACGCCGAAGCGGCGGACAGCCACATGTTCGACGCACGGATGGCCCACATGCACGGCCAAATCGACGACATGCGCGACCACCTCTACGAGGCCGATTTCGACGCTGCGTTCGAACTCGCCGAACACGACTCGCTGTCGCTCGCGGCGACGACCATGACCGGCCCCGCGGGATGGGTCTACTGGCAACCGCGCACCATCGCTGTATTCAACGCCGTTCGCAAACTGCGCACCGAAGAGGAAATCCCGGTCTACTTCTCGACCGACACGGGCGCGAGCGTCTACATCAACACGACCGAGGAGTACGTCGACCGCGTCGAGGAAGTCGTCGCCGACTGCGGCGTCGAGACGGACGTGTGGGGCGTTGGCGGCCCCGCCGAAGTTCTCGACGAGTCGGAAGCGCTGTTCTAATCCGGCGTCGCTGACGCCGTCTTTCTGACGTTCGACACCGCAGTCCTCACTTCGGTCGCCGTCACGCTCATTTCTCTCGCATCCTACGTGACAGCCATGCGTGTCCTCGTACTCGGCGCCGGATACGCGGGCTTGACGCTCGCGCGCACGCTCGAACGCCGACTTCCCGACGCTGTCGAGTTGACCATCGTCAACGACTCTCCGTACCACCTCGTCCAGCACGAGGTCCACCGCGCAATCCGTCACCCCGACGTGGCCGACGTTATCGAGGTCCCACTCGACGAGGCGTTGACCCGCGCCGAAGTCGTCGTCGACCGTGTCACCGACATCGACCGGACCAACCAGCGCGTCCACCTCGCCGAACCGGGCACGCTCGGCTACGACTACTGTGCGGTTTGCCTCGGCGCGACCACCGCGTACTACGACATTCCCGGTCTCGAATCCCATGCGATTCCGCTCAAGAGTCTCGACGATGCGGCAGCAATCCACGAGCGCTATTTCGAGGCCTGCAGCGACGGCGGAACAGTCGTCGTCGGCGGTGCCGGACTCTCGGGCATTCAGGTTGCGGGTGAACTCGCCGCCCTCCGCCGAGAGTCGGACGCGCACACCAATATCGTCCTCGTCGAACAGATGAATACCGTCGCACCGACATTCCCAGAGCCGTTCCAGCGGGCGGTTCGCGACGAGTTGCTCGACTGCGGCGTCGAGATTCGGACGGAGACGACGGTCGAATCAGTGACCGCCTCGACCATCGAGACCGACACTGGGACCCTCGAGTACGAGATGCTCGTCTGGGCTGGCGGCATCGCTGGACAGGAGGCAATGGAGTCCAACAGACCGACTGTCCGAGCGGACCTTCGTCTCGACGAGCGGACGTACGTCGTCGGCGACGCTGCGCGAGCAGTCGACGCGGACGGGAAACCCGTCCCTGCGAGTGCCGCCGCGGCCATCCGCGAGGCGAGGGTTGTCGCCGAAAACATCGCCGAACAGGTCGCCTTCGAACGGGACGGAGACCCCGGTGACTTCCCGCCACGGCCGCAACCGTACCGCTTCGAGGTCCCGGGGTGGATTGTCTCGGTCGGCGACAGTGCCGTCGCGCAGGTCGGGCCGAGCATCTTCTGTGGGAGCGCCGCGAAAGCCATGAAGGCGACCGTCGGTGCTGGCCACCTCACCTCGGTCGGGGCGATCTCGAAGGCGGTTGACCTCGTCGAAGAGGAACTGAACGCCTGAGCGACGCCAGCCACGCGAATGACGACGTACGGTGCCGTTTTCGGTCAGAAGTGTGACTACTCTGTGGTACCACCCAGTTGTGCATAATCCGTTGGAAACTGGACACAGAAACATGCCTCCACGAAGGTTTTTATTCGATACCGAAACATCTGAGAGTACGAAATGAGGCATGTGGGCGACGCAGACGGGTACCAGAGAGTGACTATATCGGAGGTCCAGTGACCGGTGTGACCGGCATCGTTCCGGCGGGTGTTGGTGACTGATGGAGTGGCAATACACTGTCTACGCGTACCCGACGGTCTTTGCCGCCGTCGTATCGGCCATCATCTTCGTCTACACGCTCGATTTTATGCGGCAACGGGGACGAAGCCCAGTCGGCCTCTCGTTCGCCGCGCTCGCTTTCACGACGACTATCTGGACCGCCACGACGGTGGTTAAGCTACTCGTCGTCGATGTTGGGGCGAAGCTTCTTGCTTACAAGGTGCTCCATCTGGGCGGCGCGTTCGCCCCGCCGTCGTTTCTCGTCTTCGCTCTGGCGTACACCGACCGAAAGCAGTACCTGAACAGCACGTCCATCGGGGCGCTGTTCGTCGTCCCGACCGTGTTCATCCTCGTGTTGTTCACCAACCCGCTGGAACTCGGCTACACGGGGTGGGAAATCACCACTACGGGCGGCGTGACGACGCTTTCCGTCAGAGATGGGCCGGCGAGCACGCTGGCGTTCATCTACGTGTTCATCGCACTCTTCGTCGCACTCGGCGTCATCGGCCAACACGCCATCACGCTCGGCCGTCCGTTTAGCCTCCAAGCAGCGTTGTTGCTCGGCGGCGTGAGCGTCCCGACTGTGGTCGCACTCTTCGAGTTCACCGACACGCCACCGTTTGCGGGGGGTGTAAACCTCATCCCTGCGTCGCTCGCCGTTCCAACCACGCTATACGCGATTGCTGTCTTTCGCCACAAGTTACTCGACATCCTCCCCATCGCGTACGCCGCGGCGGGCGAGCACTCGACGGACGGATTCATCGTCCTCGACTCGTCGGAAACGGTCGTCCACACGAACGACACCGCCGCCGAACTGTTCGGAACGAGACGGTCGCTCAGAGGGCGTGCTGCGGCCGACGTGATTCCGGCGTACGACCAACTGTCGCAAGCCGACGGCCCCATCGACTGTCAGGTCCAACGGGTTCCAAATCGGTACGTGGAACTCACTCGGATTTCGCTCGAACAGTCCTACGGGCGCGTCGGGTGGGTCGTCACCGTCCGGGACGTGACGCTTCGAAAGCAGTACGAACTGTCGCTGGAGTCGCGAAACGACGAACTGGAGATGTTGAATCGAATCGTCCGACACGACATTCGAAACGACATGCAACTCGTTACTGCCTACATCGACCTCGCGATGGAGGAGGGGACGCTCGACCCGGACGTACGGCCGTATCTGCAAACGGCACTCAAACGCGCTCAGCACACCGTCGAGTTGACCAACGTCCTCGGCGAGTTGATCAAAGCGAAGAACGAAGACGAACGACTGTATTCGGTCAACGTCGGCGGCATCATCTCGAAAGTCGCCGACAACGTACGCGAGGGTCACCCCGACGCCACGGTGACAGTCGGGTCGCTTCCGACTGCGAACGTCCTCGGGAACGACCTCCTCGAATCCGTCTTCGTGAACATTCTCGAAAACGCAATCGTCCACAACGACACCGACGAACCGAGCGTCGATGTGGGGATGTCCGTCACAGAAGACACCGCAACCGTCCGTATCGCCGACAACGGACGCGGGATTCCCGACGACAAGAAACAGGAAGTCTTCGGAAAGGGAGAGAAAGGACTCGAAAGCCCCGGGACGGGAATCGGACTCTATCTCGTCGATACCATCGTCACCACCTACGGCGGGGCGGTATGGGTCGAAGACAACGACCCGCGGGGGGCGCGCTTCATGCTCGAACTCCCGCTGGCGTGAGGAGACTTGCACGCGGCACGCTCGTCGCCTCCGGACCCCTCGTAGAACCGAGAAATACGCTCCCGATTATAAAACACCGAAATATAGCTCGTACAGCCCTATCTCGGCTGATTTTTCAGAGACCGAACAGCACTTACTAGCAACTAGTTCTCAGTTTTTTTGAGTGTCACAAGCATTATTGGAACAGTTTGTGATTATTAACCATGGATTTCCATCTCACAGAAGAGCAGGAAGCAATCCGCGAGGAGGTTCGCCGGTTCGCAGAAAACGAGATTGCACCTGTCGCCACCGAGTACGACGAAGAAGAAAAGTACCCCCACGACATCATGAAGAAGGCAGCCCAGATGGGGCTGACCGGGGCACACTTCCCCGTTGAGTACGGCGGCGTCGGCTACTCGTCGCTGGAGAACGCCCTCGTCACCGAAGAACTGTTCGCCGTCGACCCCGGTATCGGGCTTTGCATCACGAGCGCCGGGTTCGGGGCTGAAGCCATCATCGACTTCGGCACGGAAGACCAAAAAGAGCAATTCTTGCCGCCCATCGTCGAAGGAGAGTCAGTCATGGGCGCGGCCATCAGTGAACCGCAGGCCGGGTCCGACGTGACCTCCGTACGCACACGTGCGGAGAAAGACGGTGACGAGTGGGTCCTCAACGGCAACAAGATGTGGATTACGAACGGCACCGTCGGCGACTATTTCGTCGTCATGTGCCAGACCGACCCCGACGCGTCGGACCGCTACTCTGGCTTTTCGCAGATTGTCGTCGAATCGGACCGCGACGGTTTCAGTGCCGACAAGATTACCGGAAAGATGGGGATTCGCGCCAGCGACACGGCCGAACTCATCCTCGACGACGTGCGCGTGCCCGAAGAGAATCTCGTCGGCACCGAAGGAATGGGCTTCCTCCAACTCATGCAGTTCTTCGACGAGACCCGGACTGCCGTTGCGGCGCAAGGCGTCGGTATCGCCAAGGGTGCCTGCGAGCGCGCGCTCGAATACGCGAAAGAGCGCGAGCAGTTCGGCCGCCCCATCAGCGACTTCCAGGCGATTCAGCACAAACTCGCCGAGATGCACACCGCGACGGAAGCGGCCCGCCAGTTGACCTACAAGTCCGCCTGGAGCGTCGACAACGACGAAGGTCAGTTGACCGCACTCGCGTCGATGGCCAAGGAGTTCGCGTCCAACGTCGCCACCGATGTCGCCGACGAAGCCGTCCAGATTCACGGCGGCGCTGGGTTCGTCAACGACCACGATGTCGAGCGTCTCTACCGCGATTCGAAGATTACGCAGATTTACGAGGGGACGACGGAGATTCAAAAGAACGTCATCGCACGCGAACTGCTCGGAAAGGGCTTCTAACCCCGACCCAACCGCGCCGTTTTCCGACCCAACCGCGCCGTTTTAATTTTCGAGTCTCGTGAGCGACCGGAGCGAACTTCGCTCCGAGAGTAGCACGTCTCTCACTCCGAAAGTGGAATGTACGTGGTAGCTAACTGCGGTACCCCGCCGACAAATCACGTCAATCAGACACGAAGTACTAACTCGATGACAGTGGTAGTACACAGCATGCCACGAGAAGATGGTAAGCGAAATTTCGTCCTCATCGAGGACGATGGCAAAGAGACGAGCGTGTTCAGCGGACGATACCCCCGACAGGCCGCGCTCAAAGCCGCCCGTCGGCTCCATCCGGCACCGAGTCGCGACGAGGTAGACGGGAAAGCTACGCTCCGACTCCGTGAGCGAGGGACAGACCGCGTCCACATCTACGAGGGGTGGGCGTGGACCGAATCGAAGAGCGACGACGACCCAGAGTGGATGGGCAACAGCGTCACGAGAGCTAACGTCTCGAAGCAAGGAATCGAACACCTCGACGAGTGACCGCGCCGCGGTTACTCCGTTCGAATACTCGGGGACTGCTGTTCAGTTGCCACCTCGAGAACTGCCGATACCACAGAATCCGCTTCGAACACCGACGATGCGCTAGCCGAGCGTCCGCAGAAGTCGGGTTTCAGAACAAATGTCTATTCATGTGGCTATATCGGAAAAAGAATTCAAGAAAATATGGCCATGGCAACACGACCCTCACAAGCTTTATCCCCAAACGGCCACTGTGTCCAAAAGCAATGGCGAAAGGAAACGTTGATTTCTTCAACGACACTGGCGGCTACGGTTTCATTTCGACGGACGATGCGGACGACGACGTGTTCTTCCACATGGAAGACATCGGCGGCCCTGACCTCGAAGAAGGAACGGATGTGGAGTTTGACATTGAACAGGCCCCCAAGGGCCCGCGTGCGACGAACCTCACGCGTCTTTAAATCGGTAGGACGTCGCGCGTAGCGACAATACTACGGATCATTTCTCAGAGAACCGAACCGGCGAGCGGCGCTGCTGTCAACTGCCGTGCCGCCCAGTTGGGTTCTACTCGTGTCATCCCTCGAGAGATTCAGCTCCAGCATTAAGTAAACCATTCCACCGTTGCATACAGTTTTGTTCATTTAGATTGTATTTCGAGCATGACATCTGCGCTCGTTATCGGGGGGACTGGGTTCGTCGGGTACCACACCACAGAAGAGTTGCTCGACCACGGATACGAGGTGACGGTGTTCAGCAGAGGGTCACGAGGCTATCCATCAGAACCCCGCGACGGCGTCACCTATGTTGCGGTCGACAGAACCGACGCCGACGCACTCGAAGCGGCCGCCGAACGCGTCGACCCGAACATCGTCATCGACAACGCTGTCTTCCAGCCGGACGCCGCGCGGGAGGCGGTGGAGATTTTCGCGGACGTGGGCGCGTACGTCTACGTCTCCAGTGGGGGTGTCTACGACGCCCACGAGATTCCGAAGCGAGAGGACGAGACGCCACTGCACGCGTACGCAGAAGAATACGCGGGCGACAACACGATGCGGACGTACGGCCCCCGCAAAGCCGAGTGCGACCGAATCGTCAGGGCCGCCGCCGACCGAGGTGTCGCAGCAATGTGTGTCCGACCGACAATGGTCTACGGGCCGAAAGCGGTCGCCTCCAGCGACACTTCACTTGTTGGCTCTATCTCTTGGGCGGAGGACCTTCCAGAGCTACAGGACCACCACGACTACTGGATCGACCGACTCGACCGCTACGACCGCGTGGTCGTCCCCGGCGACGGAACCGCAATCTGGCATCGCGTGTATGTCGAGGACGTGGCGCGGGCGCTCCGAATCGTCGCCGAATCGGGGACGCCCGGCGAGGCCTACAACGCGGCCGACCGCACCGTCTTCACGATGGAAGACGTTATCGACCTCATCGCCGAGACGCTCGATACCACCGTAGAGGTGTATCACGCGAGTCGCCGCGAACTCGCCGAGTTCGACCTTGACCCCGACGACTTCGTCCTCTATCACCACCTCGGCAGCAACTACCCGCACGTGCTGTCGACGTGCAAACTCTCGTCGCTCGGCTGGGACTCGACACCACCGGACGTCGCGATGGAACGAACCGTCGAAGAATCACTGACGAGCGACCGCGATGGAAGCATGTTCGACCCGGGTCGAGAGGCCGAAGAACGCTTCCTCGAAGCAGTCGCCGAGTAGCGGAGCGAACTGCGCCAACTTTCGGTCGCCCGCTTTGTTAGGCCCCGCTACCGTCGGCCGGACTGATGTTCCGGTTCGTTCGGAACACGTTCTCCGGGTCGTATCGCGCCTTAATCTCCTGAAGTCGGTCGAAGTGCTCGCCGTAGGTCGCACGAACACGCCCTTCGTCGTCGTCGGCGGTCTGGAAGTTCACGTAGTTGCCGCCGGTCGAGAAGGGACGAAGTCGTTTCCAGGCATCGCGGACCCACTGCTGATAGTCGTCCTCATTCGGTTCGTCTGGGTCCCACATTCCGGCGACACCGTACACAAAGCGAGCGTCCCTGTTTCCGACACACCCGTCGTCAGCGTCCCGTTCGTTGAGAGCGCCACCGATGTGTGCGAGTACCAACTGTGCCCCCGGAATCGGACACTCGTCGCAGAGTTCCTGTATGGTCGAACATAGCTCGTCGGTTAGCTCAGACGCGAACTCCGTCTTCCAGTAGTAGTGATTGCCTTTGGGTTGTGTCGCATCGAGGTACGACTGGAGTTGGGTGTACGATTGCTCCTGGAGTAAATCGACCACCGGATCGCCGAGTTCCCGAATCGGTGCAAGTGCGTCGTCAACATCGTCCAAGTCGCCGGTGTAGCAGACAGCCATTGCACAGATTCGCTTTCCGTGCCATTCTTCGGGGACGAACGGTGCCGGTGGTGCCCGCCGGAGGAGCTGGAACACCGTCAACTCCCTCGGTCCCTCGGCGGTGAGTGCTTGGTAGGTGTCGAGAACCTCGTCCGCTCGCTCGAACGGCCACGCGATGAGACCGCCATAGACCGTCGGGCCAACCTCGTGGAGACGGAACGTAAAGGACGTGACGACACCGTAGTTGTGTCCTGCGCCCCGAATCGCCCAAAAGAGGTCCTCGTTCTCGTCGCGGCTGGCCCGTCTGACTTCCCCGTCTGCGGTGACAACCTCGACTTCGAGCAGATTGTCGACCGCCCACCCAAACCGTCGAGTGAGATAGCCGAATCCGCCGCCGAGCGTGAGCCCTGCCAGCCCGGTCTCTGAGACGAACCCGAGCGGCGTCGCCAACCCGTGCAGTTGTGTCTCGCGGTCTACGTCTTGGAGGAGACATCCGGCCTGCGCCGTCACGGCCCGTGCCTCGGGGTCGACGATGACTCCTCGAAGTCCGGACATATCGATGGTGAACCCGTCGTCGGCCAGCGCAGTCCCCGCGATGTTGTGCCCGCCGCCCCGTACCGAAAGTTCGAGGTCATGTTCACGGGCGAAGTTGACGGCGTCGACGACATCCGCGGTTCCCGTTGGCTGCACGACGAGTGCCGGGGACTTCTCTATCATCCCGTTCCAGAGGCGCGTCGCCACTTCGAACTCCGGGTCCGTGGGAACGAGCAGTCGGCCATGGATACGTTCGCTGAATGCTTCGACTGCCTCCTCGGATACCGTTGTCTTCGACCCCCCGCGGGTCGCGATTGTTGTTTGCGTAGCAGTACCGCCGTTCGAGCCCACTTTAGTCATGGTTTCTACCCCGTGCTAGATACTGTCGAAGAGAGGATGACACTTCCTCGTGAAATATTTCGCCGCCTGAAATGGTTCCCTGTTGGAGAGGTTGTATGTCACCCTGTTGGCGACGCCGTCTGTCACACCCGGTCAACGGGGCCGGGTACCGAACCCAATCACGGCCGGGTTCGCTCAGTTACGTGATTCGACTGGACGAGAAGCGTTCGCCGAGTTCATCGGCAGTAACTGGGTGAGCGTCGGTTCGATGCTGCTCGAAAACGGCGGTGGCCCACTCGCGCGCTTCGGGCGCATCGGTATCAACGACGGCTTCGAGCAGTCCCGTCTCGGCGTCGTGACAGCAGAGACCGATACGGTCATCGAAGATTCCGATGCCGCATCTCTTTCCGTCTGGAAGGCTCTCGTGGAGGAAGATGGTACAGTTCTCACACGCGGCCGCCCGGGCGACCCGTTCCGGATTCCACGCGACCGTTTTTTCGAGCACGTCCGGCGAGTAGATGTACTCGAACTCCATCCCGGCTTCGACCTTTCGGCAGACGGTTTCGTTGTTGACCGATTTGAAGACGGTCGTTCCGAATCCCCGCAACTCGGTTGTCTCCTCTATCAGATGCGTAACCCGCTCGACCGGCTGATACGGATATCCGGGACCGGGATACGAGACTACCGCATCGGCAAACAGGTCGACAGAAAAGCCCTCCATGTCGTGGGGGAGCCATCGCCACACGTCTCGGAGTTTCTGTTCTGTCTCCATCGCGGTGCGGAGGGCTGCGAACTGCTCGGCCACGTACGCGCCGAGTGGCGTCAGTTCGTACGCCGAACCGGCTCTGGTTATCCACTGTCGATCCTCGAAATCACCGAGTACTCGACCAACGGTCGGAGAAGAGGCACCTGTCGCCGTTCGCAACTCGTTCCGATTTCGAGGCTGGTCGGCGAGCGCGTCGAGGACCTTGACGCGGTGGTCCGAGCGGGCCACGAACTCTATCTCCTCTCTCGGAGAAACCATGTTACCAATACACACGTATCGATAATAGAGTCCACGATTACCGAGGAGTGCCCCGCTCTGCTGTGTTCGTGGACCATGCGCGACCACTCGTCTTCGGACCGCGTGTGTACGGTAGCCCGACTAGTGGTCGTGGAACGAGTCGTGGAGGTCCCGTGCCTCCTCGAACGTCGTGGTAATCCACTCGTCGTCTTCCCGAAGTTTGATTTGGACCATCCCATCTGGGATATCCGCCTCGACAGTCTTCGCGTGCGCGTTGACGAGATGCTCGGCGTATTGTTCCAACGCGGCGTCGTCCGACGGCGCGATGGCCTGCCACGAACAGCCCGGATGTGAGCAGCGTCTCATTCCCTTACCACCGGCATTGCGTAGTCAGGTAAGTATCTTTGCTTCGGTGTATCTTTCCCCAGCGTCACCCACGTCGGAAAGGAGAAACGGATCGTCTGTACGGAAGACCAACCGGACCAAGAGAACGGTTCTCCCCGTGGATAGTCACGGTCGGGCCTCCACATCTTCAGGAGGCACCTTGCAGCACGAGTCGCGCGTCTCCGGTAGTGACTCTACGGCGACTGCGACAGCGCTCAGGTCCAGTTTTCTCTGCGAACCCACACGCGTAGCCAACTATGCACAGAGACGGGTCCCCCGGTCACCTCTTGTTGGGTCGTCTCTAGAAACTGGTCTGCGGGGCACAGCGAGGTGTGTCGAGAAATAGTATCATCGTTATATAATAATGTATAATTATCCAGTATAGTTGTCTGTCTATTGTTGTTCTCTGGCAGTGCTGAAACTACGTTGAGTGGTCAAAAAAGACTCGTTTCTTTCACAGAGTATAGCAATGTAGCTGGTTTGAGCGACCTCTGCCGAAATCTACAACCGATATATCAACTTAGTGTAATCGTTCTTGTGACTTTCTGTTTGTAATTTGTTTGTTACAATGCCCCCACATGATGTAGGGTTTCTATGGCAGCTGTGGCTCCAGCTCATGGGGACTGGAGCCACAAACTGTCAGGGGTGGAACATGGGAAACCAAGAAGACACAGAAGAAGAACTAGAAGCGGAGAACCGTAGCAAAACATACCTCAAGGTGAGTCGCCGTGACGTAATGAAGGCGGCTGGCGCAACCGGTGTGTTGACGGGTTATGTGGGGACGGCTACGTCACACCACGACGAAACCGACTCTTGTCACTGTCAAGATATTACTGCCAGCCAGTCGCAGTGTTTCGACACTGCTGCGAGCACGGACTGTAGCTACTGTAAGATAGACCCGATTCCGGAGGATGGGGAATCGTGTACTATCGACGGTACTGACATCACAATCACAGTCGTAGAGGATAGTCAGTGCATCGACGTTTCGGACCCGAGTGGTGAGGTCGGCAGTGTCGCACTGAAAGCAGGGGGTTTCTGTCCGTGTACGATACACGAAGACGTTTCGGACGGTGACAGGCTTTGTACGCTCACTGCGGACGGCGATCGTTGTCGGAATGCAATAAGCCACATTACGATCGAAGTCTGTCCGGCCGATGAACCTGTGCCGTTGGGTAGTACTCTGAACTGCACGACGGCAGCGATCGACGTGGACAACATCGAAGAGATGACCCTCGAGGTCAAGTTCTTCGACTCCGAGTGTCCGGATCTCGTCCGGACGTTCTCGGACGGCGGCCCGAACGATGACGATGGGGCAGACAACAACGCCATCAGCGCAAGCATCGACCTGACTGCCGCGGCGCGTTGTTACTGCACGCCGGACGTGATGAACGTCTACGAGGGTACGGATACCTCCGGGGACCTCATTACGACAGTCGATTCGGGTCTCGTTGCAGGCTTCTGTGAGCCGACACTCGAGGCCACGGCAGACTGTGATGAAGTGACGGCCACCGCCACGTTCCCGTCGGGGATGCCGGACCCAGAACAGGATAGCCTCCTCGATGGCTGTCCGATCACGGCAACGCTGCACACCGACTGTGACGAGATGGTCGAAAAGACGTTCACGAGCGCCGACAGAGTCGGCGATACGGACTCGTTCGAGATCACGTGGACCGTCGGGACCGACTACAGTTGCTACTGCACGCCCGAGCAGGTGACGTACAACAACGACGACGGTGGCGCGACGCTGTCGGACCAGAACGACAGCTTCTCGCTCACCTCGTGTCGCCCTGATGCAACGGTCGACGCGGACTGCACCGAAGTCGACGTCAGCGTGAGCAACGGTCTCGATGGCTGTCCCATCGACGCCACGTTGACCTTCACCGACTGCGACAGCAAGTCGACGACACTCGACGCGTCCAACGGCTTCAGCGACACGCTCACTGTGCCGTGTTACTGTGAACCCGACGAGGTCACGCTTGAGTGGACGCTGCTCGACGAGACCACCAAATCCATGACGGTGGATGCGACTGCGTCGGACACACCCTGTGCGCCGGACGTGACGGTCACGCCGGACTGTGAAGCGCTCTCGGTCAGCGGGTCGACCGTCCCCGGCTGTGACGTCGAGGTTGTGGTCGACTTCCACGACTGCGACCCGATATCGCAGACGTTCACCGGTGGCTCCGATGGCTCGGTCAGCGGGTCCATCGACCTCGAAGCCGCAGGTCGGTGCTACTGCACGCCGCGGTCGTACACCGTGTACGAACTCCGTGGCGGGAGCCGCGTGGGCTCCGGCACCACGACCGAATTCACGGGTGACTTCACCGACGCCGAACACTGTGAGCCCGACCTCGACGCGACCTTCACCTGCGACACGGTGACCGTCGAAGCGACGGCCGGACTCATCGCAGACTGCCCGGTCACTGCGACGCTGTACTTCGTGGATGACTGTGCGGACCCGAGAACTGTGACGCTCAGCACCAGCAACACGAGCGACGAGTTCGACATCACGGACCTCTGTGATTGCCCGCCGGACCGCGTGGAGTTCACTAGCGACGACAGTGGGCTGCTCCACACGGAGACTAACACCGAGGACCTCAACTGCGTCTGCATCGACTTCACTGAGGTCTGCCGCATCGACGAAGGTCAGATCGAGGCATTGTGCTCCGGTGACGATGTCACGGTCGACTGTGGCACCCACGGCACGATCACGTTCGAGGGTGCTGACGCAGAGTGCGACGACGGCGAACTGATCTGCTTCAACTTCACGTCGACCTTCGAGGTCTTCAAGGTCTTCGTGAAGGGCGGTGGCGGAGCAGACGCCGGGAACGAGTACATCTGGTCGTGCGGGACGACTGACTCCGACGACCCAGCGCCGGACGAGATCAACTTCGAGACTGACGACCAGACGTACGACGGCAAGCTCTGTGCTAACATCCATCCGAAGAATGGGAAGCAGACTGCCGTCAGCCACGTCGAGTTCTTCGTCTGTGCCGAGGACCTCGACTGAGCATCGACCACCGCTTTCGCGGTGAATTGGCGAACGAGGGGGTCGCCCGACGGCGACACCGCTCGTTTGCGTTTTATCGCGTGAATCAACTCACACACTTACTATGAAAATGGAATCACAACGGCTGTTCGGCTCGCTCCGGCAACCGGAGTACACCGGCGAGAACAGGTGCGTCCCATGCACGGTCGTGAACGTGCTCATCGCCGCGGTCGTGAGCGGAATCCTCGGAGTCGCCTCCGTCTCCCTCATGGTCGTCTCGTTCGCCCTCTTCCTCGGGATAATCTACGTTAGAGGCTATCTGGTACCGGGGACACCGACGCTCACGCGGCGGTACTTCCCGGACCGGGTGTTACGATGGTTCGACAAGGACCCAGCACCCGCGTACGCGATTCCCCTCGACGGGGAAGACGGCCTCGACCCAGAGACCGTCTTGCAGGGGGCCGGGGCCCTAGAGCCGTGTCCGGACGCCGACGACCTGTGCCTGTCCACCGAGTTCCGGGAGGCGTGGTATCGGGAGATTGACCGAACCGACGAGACGACCGCAGAGCAGACGGTCGCCGAGATGCTCGGTGTCCCGGCGTCCCGGCTTTCGATTCGCCGAGAAGCGCGGTCGTATGTCGCGTATGCCGACGGGGAGAAGGTCGGGACGTGGGTGTCCTACGAGGCGATGGTCGCCGACGTGGCGGCCCAGCACGTCCTGCGGGACCGAATCGCCGATTGGGGCGACGTGCCCGTCGAGGAACGAAGTGGCGTCCTGCGAGGGCTGCGCGTGTATCTCGACCAGTGTCCGCGTTGTGACGGGTCAGTAGCGCTGACGACCGAAACCCGGGAATCGTGCTGCCGGTCGAGGGAATATCTCGTCAGTGAGTGTGCGAACTGCGGTGCTCGCCTGTTCGAGATGAACGCCGCGAAGGTCGAGTAGGCGAACGCGGACCGCCCTCCTCCTCGGAACACGTCAGTGTTTCGAGTAAGAGTGGGGTGACGTGTTCCCCTTCAGGCGCTGACCGACTTCGTTTCCGTAGCGCTGTTTTCGGCGGTGTCAGTGACCGTGAGGCGCACGTCGTACGTCGTGTTCCCTCCGTGTTTGATCTTGAACTTGTCAGTTCCGGACGCACTTCCGCCGCTGACGTTCGTCTGTGCGGAGTCGACGACCGTTCCACTGGAGTCGATTACCTCGACGAGTACTGAGCTCAGGTCACCGTCGGCGTCTGAAACAGCCCAGTCAGCGGTGATTTCCGCGTGCGGGTTCGGCTCGCCAGCTTCCGTCACGGAATAGCTATCGACAACCGGTGCCGAACTGTCGGTGCTGCTGTCCGTAGTGAACGTCAGCGTGCTGCCGGTGTCTGAGTCGCCGTCACTGGCGTTCGCAACCGAACGGAATTCGTACTCCGTCCCACTGGAGAGTCCACTGATGCTTTCGTCGAACGTCCCGGTCGAAGAGAGCGTCTGTGTACTTGTCGTGTTTGAGAGGCTCCCGCCGCTCTCTCCCCACTCGAAATAGACGTCGGCCGACGAGGCACCGCCGAGGTCGGTGAGGTCGCCATTGAGGGTCACGCTCGTCTCACCGACACTGGTGGTGCTGTCCGTGGCGACGGCGACGCTCGTATCGGCGGTATTCGTGGTGAACGTCACTGAACTACCCGTGTCCGTATCGCCATCGCTCGCGCTGGCAACTGCACGGTACTCGTAGTCGGACCCACTCGACAGGCCGGTGACGTCTTGGCTGAACGTCCCAGTTGAAGAGAGCGTCTGCGCGCTCGTCGTGGACCACGTACTCGTCCCGCTTTCCCGGTACTCGAAGGAGACGTCGGCCGACGAGGCACCGCCGAGGTCGGTGAGGTCACCGTTGAGGGTCGCGCTCGTTTCACCGACACTGGAGGCGCTGTCGGTGGACACGGCGACACTCGTGTCACCACCCGAACCGGAGAGTGCAGCCTCAACGTCGAGAAGACCGTACCCTTGCTCGTTACTCGACAGTCCGATATCCTCAGCAGTTTTCTGCAGTTGGTCGCGGGCTTCTGTGTTCGAGTACCCGTTGGCCATGAGCTGACCGGCCGCACCGGCGACGTGGGGACAGGCCATGGACGTACCGGACATCGATTCGTACCCGCCGATGACCGTCGAGTAAATGTAGCCCCCTGGTGCGGCGAACTCCACTTCTTGGCCTGTCGAAGAAGAACTCGACAGAGTGTCATCCATGTTGATCGAACTGACCGCGACGACCGTCGAATACGCCGCTGGATACCTGACACAGTCAGAACACGGCCCGTCGTTCCCAGCCGCAGCGACCAGCAACACGCCCTTATCGTAGGCGTACTGGCAGGCGTCCTTGATCGTCTGCGAGCCTGAACTGGCACCGAGACTCAGGCTGCCGACATCGTAGCCCTGGTCGGCGACCCATTTCACGCCCTCCGCGACGCCTGAGAAGGACCCACTGCCGTAATTATCGAGCACCTTCACGGCATGTAACGTCGCCTCGGTGCTGACGCCCACGACGTCCTCGGAGTTGTTCACCGCGCCGGCGACGCCCGCACAGTGCGTCCCGTGGTCGTTGTCGTCGTCCCACGCGTAGTTACAGTTCGACCCCTCGCAGGAGACGACGGCGTATCCTGTCCCGAGGTTGGCTTGCAGGTCCGGGTGGTCGCTGTCGATACCGGTGTCGATGATAGCGATGTCCGCGCCGGAACCGGTTTCGCCGTTGGCGTGCGCAACGTCCGCATCGATGCGGTCGATACCCCACGGGAGCGACTGACCGAGTGCCAGCACCTCACCGTCAGGCTCGACGTATCGGACGCCCGCGTGGCTCTGTAGTGCGTCGAGCGCCTCCGGTGCGAACCGACCGACGATAGCCTGGCCGATGTCGCCGAAGTCCAGTTCGGTGGCGACATCTTTTGCGTGCCGTCGCACTGCACGTCTTCCGCGTTTGGACTTCGTCCCGACAATATGTTGTTCGGCTTTCTCTCCTCCGGACTTTTCCGCCATCGCTTCTTCCGAGAGGAAAGACCCAGCAACTCCCACGCTGAGGCCCTGGAGAATTCTCCTCCGGGTCGGTGTTTCATTTATCAGATTCATCTACCGTATGGGTCAACCACACAGATTAGGAGAACATAAATCCATCCAATTTTGTCCAATATTATATTAATAATACCAGAAATAGAATGAAATTCGTGAGTTTTTGAAAGTCTTTAACTTGTGACTGTACAATACAAATATAGATGTTGTGTGACCTGAGTCTGAATCAATAGCTAAAAATCGGCTGGTGGGAGTCGAAAAAGAATCTGAATGGTACTGAGACGCATACTACAAGAACCGCATAGTTATATGATAATTGGGAAATTAATCGGAGGAGTTTGGACTGGTGTTTCAGGTTCGGATGAAGAACGACCATTCGAGAACATCTCGCCACGCTGCTTGAACACGGTCTCGTCGAGTATCACGGCGAGGAGCGAGCAATCTATCGGCTTTCCTCTAGAGGACGGGGCTACCTCGCTGGTGAGGTCGACGGGGAGGTGTTCGCGGCAGAACTGTTCGAACGCGAGTTCTCCGAGATTCCCGATTCGCTTTACGTCGAGGTTCTTTCGGTCTTGGACCTTCGCTTGGTGGTTGGCGCGTTCGTAGTCGATTTCCGAGGGGGTATAGCGGTACATTATCTAGGATAGACTATAGTTAGGGAATTGAACTTTCCTCAGATGCTGTTGACCTATTTTAGACTCCGATTTGTCGAGGCACCTCTTGTCGATGACGCGCCGAATCTGACCGTTCGACCGGAACTTCACCCGGTCGGCGAGTCGCCGCCGCGGGCGAGGTGAATCACGTCGTTTTCGTTCGGCCCCACGTCGCGGTCGATATCGACGGTGACACCGACCACTGGCTGGTCCACTTCGAATTTGATTTCCTCTACTCCGTCGTCGTAGTCGTCCTCAACTTCCGTTTCTTCGAAGTCGTTGAACGACATCGGTTCAGATGCCATACAAGAAGAAAGTATAACCGCAATACTGTAGCCGTATAGAGTAGTCTAGTGAAAGTGAATAATTAGGACTTCTCAACAGCATAGGGGACTACGATAGAAAATCAGTATGTGTCCAAAAGCCCCGATTTTGATATTTTATATATCAAACCGAGAACCAATAATAAAGTAACAAAAAGAATGGCTTGAGTCGGTATCCAAGTCAAATTTGTAGCTAATACCATATCTGAGAGAGTTACAATCAATAATCCAATAGTCAAGTATCCAATTGCAGAGTTTACTTTATTTGACTTAATAGATTGCTCTCTTTCGAATTTAGCTTGAATTTCCAACGTCTCCCGATCACGAATTGCCTGTAATCCTTTGTCAGATACACGAACTATGTCCAAATAGTCGATTGGAGCAGACGAATTATATCGAAGATCGAGTTCTTCAACCCCAAGATGACCAGACCTCAAGAGATTTTGTGCATGTTCCGCTGCATCGATTCCTTCCAAATCTGGGTGCTCAGGTACATGCTCTTCCCATTCTAAGTCTGGGGAGTACTCAAAGCCGATGTTCTCTTCCCAAAATATTCTTAGAACGGTCAACCAATCTGGTTCATCAAGCAGCTTATCCATAGAATCCCATCGAAGCTATTGGACTTAACTTCCAGTCATAAAATTATCAAATTCAATGCCAGAGGTTTGGAACTACATTTAGCGTTTGAAATCAGATAACTCTGCTTAGATAGAATCGTGCAAACAAGAGGGATAGAAGCTATTGTTCTTCGAGATCGACCAGAGCACCCTTAAGCACAGTATTTGCAGATTTCCTAATTCTCCTTAGAGTGGGGGCTTCAACCTCGCCTTGCTCTAAAAGACCTTGGACGCCTTCTTCCTTGTCTGGATGTTTGATGCGATTCACAACCTCTCGCCAATTCGCGGCCTCTTGTTTAGTTAGATTTGTATGCTCCGAAATCACCTGGTCTTTTTTGTTATACTCTGGTGCAAGGATATTCTCACAGACATAGTACATATTTGCCATGACGGTCCAGATGTCAGAATCCAAGGCATCGTCGTACATATGGAGCGCCACGCGCAAATCAATCTCAGCATCTGAATTCATCCGCTTCGATCTGTATTTTCGTACCGACTGGAATACCGACAGAAGATCTGCACCGACTTCCACTTCACTTGGAATCTCGTTCATTCCGAGCAGAGCGGTTGCGAAGTTACCTATAGACAAGCCGCTGCGGTAACGTAGTGCGCCCTCAGTAAATTCATATGCACCACTAGTTGTCTGACCAGGGCTCTGAGAGAAGTAAACTGGGTCGTCAATACACAAGTTGAGGGCAATCAGTAGATCAAAGATATCTGCGTGTTCTCGTAGAGCAGGATCTAAGCTCTCAAGGAACTCGTCAGAGATAATCCACCAATGGCGTTCAGGGTGGTCTACGTCATGTTCAATTTTTATTTCTCTATCGCTAGTTACAGTATCTCTCCCATGATATGCCTGTTCGTTAACCCAGACTGGAACCGAACTCAGTTGTTTAAACGAAAAATCACTAAGTTCTGGTGCAGTAATTAGGTCAACATCTTCGGCCTTCTGGTCTAATCTAGACTGGTAGCCGGTACGAGTATCGCTGAGAGGCCTCAGGTACGATGGAATGTAAATCGCCATTGTCTACCTAATAATATCATCCAACATGACTTTAATCACCACCAGCGGGGTGTCGCATGCACTCACGGTCCTTGTCGAAGTAGTCCTCAACGTGCAGTACGTGGTCGGCGCTTTCCAGCCGGTCGAGGCCGTGTTCTTCGACAAGATGGCGAGCCATCCATAACGTATCGTAGACACCGACGTTGCACTCCGAACAGCGCCACATCTCTCCCTTCTTGAGGTCGTGTTGTAGTCTCGTCTCTTGCAGCACCCGCTGAACGGGCATCTTCAGCGGAGCCATATCAACGCCACCACCGCCGGGAAGGTTTTCTTCGCCGTCGCGGTCGATGATTGCTTCCAGCTGCCACTCCGACCGAAGCGAGGCACGAACGAACGACTCTGGTTTCCCATCGTCGTCGCCGTTCATCACCGCCTCAACGAAATTGGCGTACTTCGGGTCAATCATGTTCCGGCCGAGCATCGACGCCACCGAAGGCGTCTCGTCACAGTATTTCAACTCCTCCTCGACGCGCTTTCGTATCCGTGTCTTCGTTGGCGACTCGCTGGCTCTCGCGGGAGACGGTGCACTCGACCAGCGTTCAGCAAGTTCTTCGGAAGATAGTCGTCCAAAAACGGGGGCGCTGCAGGATTATGAACCTCGGTCGCTCACTACGTTCGCTCCCTGATTCAAATCCTGCGTACCCAGATTTAGCTCGTCACGAAGTTCCTCGCAAAATCATGGGCGCTGCAGGATTTGAACCCACGGCAACTTGGTCCGAAGCCAAGCACTCTGTCCAGACTGAGCTAAGCGCCCGACAATACTCCGTCTGTTGCCAACCATTTTAAATGGATTGATTCGAGGCGACGACTCCGCGCGATTTATACCAAACCACCGAACAGTACGGGTATGTCTCTGGGAGTGCGAACGCGCGGGTTTCTCCAACTCACCCGGCCGGGGAACGCCATCGCCGCGGGCGTGCTCACGTTCACGGGTGCAATCGTCGCCGGGGGGATACCCGACGATGGCCTCGTCGTCGTCGCGGCTATCCTCGCGACAATATTCGCGACGGGGGCGGGGAACGCGGTCAACGACTACTTCGACCGCGAAATCGACCGCATCAACCGCCCCGACAGACCCATCCCGAGCGGCGCAGTCTCCGCGGCCGAGGCGAAGTGGTTCAGTATCACCCTCTTCGGCGGGGCGGTCGTCTCGGCGCTCGTGTTACCTCTCGTCGCCATCGCCATCGCGGTGGTGAATCTCGTCGCCCTCCTCGCGTACACGGAGTTCTTCAAGGGCCTCCCGGGCGTCGGGAACGTCGTCGTCGCCGCTCTCACCGGGTCGACGTTCCTCTTCGGTGGGGCGGCAGTCGGCGAGCCACTCGGTGCGGCCGTGTTGAGCGTCCTCGCCGCGCTTGCGACGCTGACCCGCGAAATCGTCAAAGATGTCGAGGATATCGCGGGCGACAGGGAAGAAGGACTCCGAACACTGCCCATCGTCATCGGTGAGCGACGGTCGCTCGTCTTCGGCAGTGTCGTCCTCGTGGCAGCGGTCGTCGCAAGCGCCGTGCCCTATCTCGACGGCGAGTTCGGACTCGCGTACCTCGGGTTGGTCATCCCCGCCGACGCAGTAATGGTGGTTGCCTCAGTGCGCTCATTCGACGACCCCGGACTCGCACAACGGCGACTCAAACACGGGATGTTTTTGGCCGCGGCGGCGTTCATCGTGGGTCGTGTGGTGTCTCTCACCGGTGGTTCGGTATGAATGAAGACGAGTGTGCGTATAGGGATAGTGAATGCGGGTGGCATAATCAAAAAGAATATTACTGGCTCACGGTATGGTCGTACTATCCGATGACTCCCGGCGAGCGGAAGCGTCATTCGATTGTCCACCTCGGAGCGAACGCTGAACAGCCGAGGTGCTCGTATGTATGACCTCGGCCCCGACCTCGATGCCGAGGTCGAACCGGGAACGAATCTTCTCATCAGTGGGCCGCCGCTGACCGGCAAGCGAGCACTCGCACTCGACATTTTGGCAGCGGGGACCGAGAGAGGCGAAGGGTCGATCATCGTCACGACCAAAGACGGTGCCGACCGCATCCTCAACGACTATGCGAAGCGAATCGACTACGAGGGGAAACCCGTCTCGGTCGTCGACTGCGTTACGCGACAGCAAGGCGTCGGCGACGTGCGCGACGACGAGCGAATCAAGTACACGTCGTCGCCCGTGGACATGACCGGTATCGGTATCAAACTCTCCGAAGTACTCCAGGAGTACTACCAGCAGCGGGACCTCAAGCAGAACCGAATCATGCTCCACTCGCTTTCGACGCTCCTGATGTATGCGGACCTCCAGACCGTGTTCCGGTTCCTCCACGTCTTCACCGGTCGTATCCAGAGTGTCGGCGGCCTCGGCCTGTTCGCCATCGACGCCGACGCCCACGACGACCGCACGATGAACACCATCAAGCAACTGTTCGACGGTATCATCACCACCCACGAAGACGCCGAACCCGACGTTCGACTCGCCGGCGACTGAATGAGGAAACTGCGTCATCGACGCACTGCCGCCTGCTGTTTTTATCGACTCACACCGACACGTTACCTATGCCCATCACCAACAGCGACACGCTACAGGACCTCTTCGAACTCAAAACGATTGCAGTCGTCGGCTGTTCGGCTACGCCCGGCAAGGCCGCACACGAGATTCCGGCGTACATGCAACGCCACGGCTATCGAGTTATCCCGGTCAACCCGTTCCACGACGAAGTACTCGGCGAGAAGGCGTACGACTCGCTGGCTGATGTCGACGAAGACATCGACCTCGTCAACGTCTTCCGCCCGTCGTCGGAGGCGGGCGAAGTCGTCGATGCGGCCATCGAACGAGCCCAGACCCGAGATGACGTGAAAGCGGTGTGGCTCCAACTGGGAATTCGAGACAACGACGCGGCCGCACGCGCCGACGCGGCAGGGCTGGACTACGTACAGAACAAGTGTTACAAAGTCGAACACGCCCGAGTCGTCGGCTGAGAGCCACCAACGAGCGCCTTCTAGCTGCGTGTTCAGCCCTCCCAGGACTCGAAGTCGCCGTAGACGCCCTTCGAGAGGTAGCGCTCCGAGGAGTCGGGGAACACCGTCACGACAGAGTCGTACGGGAGGTCTATCTCGCCCGCGGCGGCGCGTTCGGCAACGTCGATAGCGGCGAGGCAGTTCGCGGCGGCGCTCGACGCGACGAGGTGACCCTCCTCGGCGGCGAGACGCTGCATCTCAGCGTGGGTGTCTCGGTCGTCGATTTGGACGATTTCGTCCACGAGGTCCGGTTCGAACAGTTCGTTGGTCGAGGGGTCGTGGGTCCCGATACCCTCGGTCTTGTATTCGGCTTCCTCGACATCGCGGCCCTCGTGTGTCGCGTACAGCGACCCCACCGGTTCGACGGCGGTGACGAACGTGTCTTCGTGGTGTTCGCGGCCGTAGCGGGCCATCCCCATGAGCGTCCCCGCCGTCCCGCATCCGGCGACGAGCGCACCGACTTCGTCGTCGAGCGCGTCGTAGACTTCTGGCGCGGTGGTCTCGTAGTGCGCGTCGGGGTTGAGCGGGTTCGAGAACTGCTGGGGAACCACGGCGTCGTCGAGTTCCTCGGCGAGTTGGTGGGCGCGGTCGATTGCGCCGCCCATGCCGTCTTCGGTCGGGGTGTTGACGACATCGGCACCGAGCGCACGCATCAGCGTCTGCTTTTCGACGCTGAATCGTTCGGGGACGACGAACACCGCGCGGATGCCGAGTTGGTTGGCGGCGACGGCGATGCCGATGCCGGTGTTACCCGCGGTGGGTTCGACGACGGTACCGCCCTCGGGGAGCGTGCCCTCGTCCAGCATCTCTTCGAGCATGTACTTCCCGATGCGGTCTTTGACACTCGCGCCGGGGTTGAACGATTCCAGCTTTGCGTAAACGGGTACCTCGTCGGGTGACGCGTGGACCCGGACGAGTGGCGTCTCAGCGATGGTGTCGAGCACCGAGTCGAGGGGTTCGCGGTGCGTGGTCATACTGGGGCAAATGTTGCCCCCGGTCCTGAACGTTATCATCCCGTCCTCGGAGCGGGTGGAAACGTGAAATCAGAAAAGAGAGTCGCCGTGCTACTCGGACTGGTCGGTGTCGGCCGTCTCGTCGCTGTCGTCAGCGGTTGTCTCGTCGCCGTCGTCAGCGGCCGTCTCATCATCTACTGCCGGGGACTCGGCTTGAGCAATGTGTGCGTCTGCAATGGCAGCGTCGAGGTCGATGCCCTGCTCTTTGGCAATGGCTTCGAGGATAGCTCGCTGCTCTGCGTTCTCGGCTTCGAGTCGGTCGACTCGGTCTTTGGTCTCGGTGACCGTCTCACGAACTTCGACGATTTGCTCGCGGAGTTCGTTGAGTTTCTTGTATACGTCTTCGGCCATCTCTGCGACCTTCTGGAGCTTCTTCGCGGTTCCTCCGAGTGCCATGTATCAGTTCTCGGACTCCGGACTTGTACGACTTCCGGTGCCGCGATGGGGGCGGTGAACTGACGCAGAAAAAACAGCGCCTACCCGAGTTCGTTCGGGTCGACCTGTTCGACGACCATGCGGAGACCGACGAGTGCGACCACGCCCACCACGACGAGACCGAAGACGGCGGCTTTCGCGCTTACACCGGCGGTCCCGATTGCGAGTCTCGCCGCGGTGTTCGCGGGGCTCAGCGGCAGCAGCGACGTGCCCGCGAAGACCAGCAGGACGCCGAGCGAGTAGAGCAGTTGCGCGAGTCGGCGGTCCGGCGCGGACAGCGCCACCGTCGCCCCGAGGGTGACGACGATGGCAGCGAGTCCGGCGACCATTCCGAACAGCCACGGGAGGTTGTCGACGCCGGTACCGTTCAGTTGGAGCAGCACCATCCACGCGATGCCCTGAATCGGGGCCAACCCTCCGGCAGCGAGGACTTTCCCGTCGACGACGGCCGAGAAACTCACGGGCGCGACGCGCAAGAGTTCGAGTGTCCCGCGTTCTATCTCCTCGGTCAAGGAGTCGACGACGAGCGACCCGGAGATGAACACCGGGAGGAACAACAGCAGCGGAACGAGTACCGTGTACGTGAAGTCGAAGTACGGACTGGAGTTGGCGGCGGGCGGAACCGTAAGCGGCGTTGTCGAGAGGTAGTTGCTCCGCTCGGCGCGCTCGGAGCGTTCGAGTTGCCGCAGGGCGTCCCGAACCCGAACGACCACGGCCGTCGTCTCGACGCCCGAATCGGGGGCGATTGCGAGGACGTGTATCCGCCCATCTTCGCCCGTCGATGCCTCTAACACCGCATCAGCCCGTCGTTCTTCGAAGGCTGCCATCGCCGCACCCGTCGAGGGATACGACCGACCAACGAGTCCATCTTCGGTGGCGATTGCCCGCAGCAAGTCCGTGACCGCCTCGTCGCCGCCGGTGACCGCGACATCGACCTGGTAGTTCGATGCGCCGGGGTCGTACAGCGAGACGAGACCGACGACGAGGAACGACGAAAACGCCGCGACGAACAGTTGGATAGCAAGCGCTAGCACGATGGTCTTCTCCTTGCGGAGGCTTCCGAGTTCGCGCCGTGCAATGTCGAATCGCGGGTTACCCAAGGGAACTCACCACCTGAAGGTTATAGACGACGTGAATGCCGATTGCACCGAGCAGTGCAAGCGCGTAGGGAATCCGTCCGCGCATCGCACCAAGTGCCGTCACCGCGGCCGTCACGGCGTGGAGGACGAGCGGCGCGAGGAACAACCCGACGCCGGTGAGGGGACTCACGCCGGTTACGTCACCGATGCCGATACCGGCGGGGACAAACGCGGTCTGTCCAAGCGTGAGCGACAGTAGCCCGACGATTTGGGCGATGGCCGTGAACTTCTCGCCGACGAAAAAGCCGAGACCCGAGAGCGCGCCGAGGACGAGCGAAACCCGAACCGTCCGTTCGAACCGCGCCTTCTCGAAGACCGCGAAGACGTGGAGACTCTTCGCCAACTCTTCGACCACCGCGACGGCGAGGAGAACCAGTGGGACGGTCACATCCACCGGAAGGACGAACAAAACGGCGACTGCCAGCAGTTCGGCGATGAAGACGAACGGAATCGACAGCGCCGAAAGCGTCGCAACCGACCGGGGCCGGGAGATGCGACTGTCGAGTGCGTCGAGGAACTTCAGCGGGACCGACCGCTGCGTGAACATGTCCTCCTCGCGGTAGACGCCGGTGCCGAGGAGGAACAACACCAGCGCGGCGAGCAGTATCGGCCCGACCGAAAACACGAAGGCACCGAATGAGACGGGTGACCCGGCCAAGTCGCGGACGACCAGCGTGAGCGGTGAGATGAGCGCGATGGGCGTCACGTTCGTGAAGATAGCGGGGACGAAGGTGTAGGTCGTCAGGAAGACCGAGACAGTCACCGTGACGAACGTGAGTTCCTTGAACGACCGGGCGAACATCGCGCCGACGAACGTCGCCGCGAGGAACAGAAGCCCGATTGGAATCACGGCCGCGACGGAGACCGGACCACCGCCGATTGCGAGCGCGATGACGACGGTGATGGCGGCCATTCCCGCGAGATACGGCGCGGTCTTTCCGGCGACGATGTCGCCCGGCGTCACGGGTGCGACGAGGAGGAGTTCCCCGCGGCGGTTCACGCGCTCGTTGAGGATACTGGACCCATAGGCCTGAATCACGAAGTTCATCGGAACGAGAAAGGCGAAAGCGAGGACCAGCGAGGCGAACGGGAACGGCGGACTGATACTCGCGGGCGACCCGCTGGTGTCGCCGCCGAGGAAGCCACCCGCGCCGCCGAGTGCCGGGGCCGCAATCGGTCCGTCGTCAGCGGAGGCGGCACCCCCGGCGGTCGAAGCATCCCCTGTTTGGTCACCTCCGGTGCGTGACGAGTCCCCGGTCGAACCGGTTTCACCGCTGTCTGTTCCGCCATTGGTCCCCGTGTTGCCTTCGACACGGCTTCCGTCGGGGACGAGCGCCCCTCGTTCGTGGTACTGGAGGTTCACGACGACGGGGAAGGCCGCGGTTTGATTCGACTCGTGGACCATCTGGCGCTCGTTGTACGACTGCACCGCGTCTCGGAACGCGGCATAGGCGGCCATTCCAGTCGGCGTGTCACTGACCGAGACGTGCGTCTCGCTGACGACGAGTTCGACGTTCGGGTCCGAGAGGGGTCGCGGGTCGAGGGTCGTCGACTGCTCGATGGCGTCGTAGTACGGACTGTCGGATGCGACACCGACCCGGTAGAGGTCTTCGTCGAGTGCGACACTACTCCCCGCGGCCCCGAGTGCGATGCCACCGGCGACGAGAACCGCGAGGAGACCAAGCACAATCGTCCGGCGGTCGAGCGTGCCTGCGGAGCGCGTGACTTCCCACCGAGCGATTCGGGCCACTGCGCGGGTGTGCGCGACAAGGCGCGATTTCAGGCCGGTAGCGTCGCTCACGACTGGCCGCGCCCTCCTTCAGCGGCGCTCGTCGTCGGTGCCTCGCGGGCGAGTCGAAGGAAGATGTCCTCCAGCGACGGTTCGTCGGTGCGGATGTCGGAAACGGACCCGCCTGCCGCTTCGGCCGCCTCGCGGACGGTCTCCACGTCGGCCATCTCGTCCACGACGGCGACGAACTGGTCGCCGTCCGGTTCGGTCGCGGGGTGGTCGTCGGTCTCGGGGAGTTCGACCGTCGTATAGACGCGGTAGGTCGTCTCGCCGTGTTCCTCGCGAATCTCGGGAATCGTCCCGCGGGCGATTATCTCACCGCGGTTCATGATGACCACGCGGTCGCAGACCGACTCGACGTGGAACAGGTTGTGGGCGCTGAAGACGACGGTTTTCCCCTCGTCGCGGAGTTCGCGCACGAATTCGAGGACGACGTTCGTCGTCAGCGGGTCCAGACCGCTCGCGGGTTCGTCGTAGATGAGCAAGTCGGGGTCGTTGACGAGCGACCGGGCGATGGCCACCTTGCGTTTCATCCCCTTCGACATGTCGCCGAGGCGGCGGTCGCGGTATTCGAGGTCCAGTCTGTCGAGGACGGCCTCGGTTCGCCGGGTCCCTTCCTCCCGAGGGACGTCGTACAGGTCGGCGAAAAAGCGGAGGTACGACCGCGGCGTCATATCTTCGTACAGGGGCGACTCTTCGGGGAGGAATCCGAGTCGGCGGCGCATCTCGGGAACCTCAGGGTCGAATCCGAGGACCGAGGCGGTACCGCCGGTGGGTTCGACGAGTCCGGCGAGCATCTTCAGCGTCGTCGTCTTACCCGCGCCGTTGGGGCCGACGATGCCGAACACTTCGCCCGACTCGACCGAGAAGTCGCTGCCCACGACGGCGGGGAAGTCGCCGTAGGTCTTCCGCAGGTTCTCGACCGTTATCATTGGCAGACCTTCACGCGTGACGGGATAAAAGGGTTCGCGCGGGATTTCAGAACTGATAGGCTTCCTCTCCGCTGGACAACAGCTTCGCCCCGCCGTGGCGGAGATATGAAAATTCACAGTCGCTGACTGACTGCGCGCGAGGACAACTAACCGTACACGGGACCGACGGTTGACCCGCGAGAGCAACCGACCAGAAGATACTCACCGGGTTGTTGTCAGAGCAACATATGGTCAGAATCGATAGACGAACGTTTCTTGGAGTCGCTGGCGCGTCCGTTCTGGGGGCGGGTTCGGGATGTCTCGACCGCGCCGCGGTGGTTCCACTGCGAGAGACTACTCTCGACGGGGTGGGGGTGGTTCCGCTAAACGTCCCGGAAGACGCCAACACCGTGACGACCCAGGTCGTGGGCCACCGCGGCCCCGACGACGCGTTTTCGGGCGAGGCAATCGGTGTTATCGTCGCCAACGGGACGACAGCTACCGCGGAGGTGACCATCTCTATCGAGCGACGCGACCTGTTTTCGTGGACCTCGTTGTACGAGGGACATCTCGGACTCGCGGCGAACACCAGAGTCGATTTCGTCCTTCGGGACCCCGCGACCTACCGGATTCGGGTCTCGACGCCCGATGCCAGCGGCGAGACGAAGCTATCGAAGTCCGAGTTCGACTGCAACGAAAAAGCGTTCAGCCTCGTCGTGACCGACGAGGGAGTGGACCAGTCGTCTCTCTCGACGACGATGGGATGTGGACCCTAGCGGCCTTCGACCGCGTTCCCTTCAGTCGTACTCGTAGAAGCCCTTGCCCGTCTTCTTGCCGAGGTCGCCAGCGTCGACCTTGCGCTTGAGCAGGTACGCGGGCTTGTAGCGGTCGCCGAGTTCCTCGAAGAGCGTCTCGGAGGCGTCCAGACAGATATCGAGACCGATGTGGTCGGCGAGCGTGAGCGGCCCCATCGGGACGTTCGTGCCGAGCGTCATGCCACGGTCGATGTCCTCCTTCGAGGCGACGCCCTCGTCGTAGGCGCGGATGCCCTCGTTAATCCACGGCATGAGGATGCGGTTGGTGACGAACCCGGGCTTGTCGTCGGATTCCCACGTCTCCTTGCCGAGTTCCTCGGAGAAGTCGTGAGCGAACTCGACGACTGCGGGGTCGGTCTTCTCGCCGCGGACGACTTCGACGCCCGTCATGATGGGAACGGGGTTCATGAAGTGAAGGCCGACGACCTGCTCGGGGCGGTCGGTCGCGGCCGCGATGGTCGTAATCGAGAGCGTGCTGGTGTTCGTCGCGAGAATCACGTCCTCGGGCATCAGGTCGTCGAGGTCCGAGAAGATGTCGCGCTTAATGTCCATGTTCTCGACGGCGGCCTCGATGACGAGGTCACAGTCGGCGAGGTCGTCGAAGTCCGTCGTGCCCGTGATACGGTCCTTCGTCGCCTCGGCCTCGTCCTCGCTCAGCTGCTCTTTCGAGACGAACCGCGAGAGACTGTCGTCGATAGCCGAGAGACCGCGGTCGACGAACTCCGATTGGATGTCTCGCATGACCACGTCGTACCCGGTCATCGCCACGACCTGTGCGATGCCGTTGCCCATTGTTCCAGCGCCGATAACACCAACCGTGTCGATATCGTTCATGCCGCGCATGCGCAGGACTGCGCGAGGACGCAAGGTAAAACTTGCCGACTGAGTCAGAATCGTGACAATCGTTTGCTTGCTCATACCAGATTGTGACAATAATGTGACTTTCACGGAAACGCTCAAGTTCGGGGCCGGAATGGTGAAACGCAACGGTGACTGGCGCGAACAATATGGGTAGGGACCACGAAGACGCCGCACCGGACGGGGATTCGTCCGGGAGCGAGCGTGACCGCGGGGCGCAAACCGGGGGTCGAAATTCGACATCCCGTGCGGCCGAGACACGGGGAGCGGATACCAGCGGCGAGCGCGACGCGAGTACCGACGAGGCAATCGAGAAACTTCTCAGACCGCGGCGCGCGGCCGACGGCGACGACAGACCAGAGACGCTCGAAGACCTGAAATTCGTCGGCCCGGCGACCGCGAGCGCCCTCGGCGACTCGGAAATCGGTGTCGAGTCCATCCTCGACGGGGCGGTCTGTTACCGCGACCTTGTTGATGCGGGGGTCAACCCGGGCGTCGCGGCCAAGATTCGCCGGTGGCACTCGCTTTCGTGGTCGTTCAGTTCGGGCGACGACCTCGACCGACGGTCCGCGCAGGTTCGCGGCCTCGGCGACGAAGAACGCGAATGGGTCGCGGCGAGTTCCGGCGACTGGGGGGTCGACGGTGACGACGCCGAGACGACCGACAGTGACGATTCTCAAACGACAGCGGGTGACTGGAACCCGACCGGC
Source organism: Haloferax sp. S1W (assembly GCF_044593955.1). Taxonomy (GTDB): domain Archaea; phylum Halobacteriota; class Halobacteria; order Halobacteriales; family Haloferacaceae; genus Haloferax. Next base: position 1,025,702 of record NZ_CP172595.1, on the reverse strand, counting down.
GCGGCGCAGGCGACGAACAGTCCGACCCGAGACGAGGACTGGACGCCCTCAGGGTCAGCCGAACAGTCCTCCGGCCCGGAACGAACCGGCGATTGGACGCCGACGAAAACCGGCGACGACGAGACCAGAGAGTCGCCCAGTTCGGGTCAGCAGGGAGACTGGACGCCGCGCGGCACCACGGAGGCAGCTAGTGGCGCATCCACCGACGGGTCCGGTGACGCGCTCGCGGCCGAAGCAGCGTGGCGCGAACGCTCCAAACCGACACCGCTTACCACACTCGACGATATCGACGACGACGACGCGGCGATGCTCGCCGAAGCGGGGGTCCGGTCCGTCCGCAGACTCGCCACTGCCGACCCCGAACACGTCGCTGACGCGCTCCAAATCGACCCCGAAACCGTCAGCGCGTGGAAGGCACAGGCCCGGGAGTCGATGGAGTAGTCACCACTCCGAAAATTTACTATCTGAGTAGTAAGTTCTATTCATAAAATTTCATTTCGTAATATTTGACTACAGCGTCCCTACCGTTTGAATTCTCCATAATCTATATTCTCCTCACAGCCAGTGATTTTATATACGAAGTTACCCGATTCTGACTTAGATGATGCTCGGTGTCGACACGTCCGTCAGCCCCGTCGAGGCGGGTCCTGTGTCTTCGACAGTCTGTGCTGGTTCCCGTTCGGTTCGAACCCTCCGGTGTACCGCTCGCAGTCCCTCGGAGGTGCGGTGCTAATGGCGACGCGAGATGTGAATACCGCAGATTCCACGCGCGATATCCGCACTATCGACCAGGTGGTCGACGTCATCGCCACGACGGCACCCGAGATTCGCACGGGCCTTCCCGGCCGTCGCGTCGCCTCGGAAGAAGAGAACCCGAGCGGCGAGACGCAGATGGCCGCGGACGTGTTCGCAGACGACCTGCTCTGTGAGCGAATCGGCGGTCTGGAAGGCGTCAGTGAGTACGCGAGCGAAGAGCGTCCCGAATCTATCGACGTTGGCAGCGGTGACCTCTCGGTCGCGGTCGACCCGCTCGACGGGTCGTCGAACCTCAAGCCGAACAACACGATGGGGACTATCTTCGCCGTCTTCGACGCCCCGCTTCCGGCCCACGGCCGCGACCTCGTTGCCGCCGGGTACGTCCTCTACGGTCCCGTGATGACGATGATTGTCGCCCGCAAGGGTACAGTCGACGAGTACGTCATCTACGACGATTCGAGCTACGAACTCGTCCGCGAGGACATCACACTCCCCGACGAGGGGGCCGTCTACGGATTCGGCGGTCGCGTCCCCAACTGGACCGAGGACTTCGAGACGTTCGCGCGTGAGGTCGAACAGGACGCGTCGCGCAAACTCCGCTACGGCGGGTCGATGATTGGCGACGTGAACCAGATTCTCACCTACGGCGGTATCTTCAGCTATCCCGCCCTCCAGTCGGCACCCGAAGGGAAACTCCGCGTCCAGTTCGAGGGCTATCCCATCGGCTACATCCTCGAAACCGCCGGTGGCGCGTCCTCCGACGGGACGCAGTCGCTTCTCGACGTTGACAAGGACGAACTCCACGCGCGCACGCCGGTCCACATCGGCAACGACGACCTTATCTCCGACCTCGAAGCGTCGCTGGAGTAACGCCCCCGGTCAGTTCCGGACAGACGTTCGATTTTTGCCGCCTAAATCGACCACGTAGTAATCACCATCGCGGTGGGATTTCCCCGTGGCAAAACATACATGGAAAACCATTTTGAATACGGTGTGTCATCCGAAGGTATGAAGGTTAGAATCGGTGACGGCGCAACCGGCGAAGAGGCAGAAGCCATCGCGGGTGCGCTGGCGCGACACCTCGGCACGGACGTAAATGTCTACGTCGGCGACGAGGACGACGCCGCTGCGAACGCCGAACCGCCCGCGGACGCCTTCCCGCTCGACGACGACCTCGGACCGACCGAGCGCGAAGCGCTTCTCAGAGAGGAGATTGCCGACATTCTCGGCGGCGGCCCCCAGAAGTACAAAGACCGCCTTCCCGAGAAGGGTAAACTGTTCGTCCGCGACCGCCTCGACCTGTGGTTCCCCGAGGGCCTGAAGTTCGAAGACGGCAAGTTCGCCAACTTCGATTCGTGGCACGAGAACTCGCCGGAGGTAGAAGAAGAAGACCCGAACACGCGCCTGCCGGGTGACGGCCTGCTCACCGGCGCGGCCGAGTTCGAAGGACGCGACCTCCACTTCATGGCCAACGACTTTACCGTCAAGGCGGGGTCGATGGCACGCCGGGGCGTCGAGAAGTTCCTCCGCATGCAGCAGCGCGCCCTCAAGACCGGCAAGCCGGTGTTGTACCTGATGGACTCGTCGGGTGGACGTATCGACCAGCAGACCGGCTTCTTCGCCAACCGCGAGGGCATCGGGAAGTACTACTACAACCACTCGATGCTCTCTGGGTACGTCCCGCAAATCTGTGTCCTCTACGGGCCATGTATCGCTGGCGCGGCGTACACGCCCGTCTTCGCCGACTTCACCATCATGGTCGAAGGGATGTCGGCGATGGCGATTGCCTCCCCGCGGATGGTCAAGATGGTCACCGGCGAGGAGATTTCGATGCAGGACCTCGGCGGCGCACACATGCACGCCCAGGAGTCCGGCAGCGCCGACCTCGTCGCCCGCAACGAGGAGCATGCGCGCGAACTCGTGTCCCAACTCATCACGTACCTGCCCGACAAAGCGGGCGAGAAACCGCCGCGGTCGGAGCCGAAGCCCCCGCGGTTCTCACCCGATGGCATCGACGAACTCATCCCCGAGGCACCGAACCGCGCCTACAACGCCCACGACCTGATTTCCCGCATCGTGGACGCCGAATCCGTTTTCGAACTGAAACCCGACTACGGCAAGGAAATCGTCACGGCGTTCGCCCGCATCGACGGTCGGCCAGTGGGCATCGTCGCCAACCAGCCAACGGAGCGTTCGGGCGCAATCTTCCCCGACGCCGCCGAGAAGGCCGCCGAGTTCATCTGGACGTGCGACGCCTACGAGATTCCGCTCTTGTACCTCTGTGACACGCCGGGCTTCATGGCCGGGTCACAGGTCGAAAAAGACGCCATCCTCGAAAAGGGCAAGAAGTTCATCTACGCCACGTCGTCGGCGACGGTGCCCAAGCAGACGGTCATCGTGCGCAAGGCCTACGGCGCGGGTATCTACGCGATGGGCGGTCCCGCCTACGACCCCGACAGCGTCATCGCCCTCCCGTCGGGCGAAATCGGTATTATGGGTCCCGAGGCCGCAATCAACGCCGTCTACGCGAACAAACTCGACGCCATCGACGACCCCGAAGAGCGACAGCAGATGGAAGACGAACTCCGCGAGGAGTACCGCGAAGACATCAACATCCACCGGATGGCGAGCGAAGTCGTCATCGACGAAATCGTCCCGCCGTCGACGCTGCGCGACGAACTCGTCAACCGATTCGAGTTCTACGCCGACGTGGACAAGTCGCTGCCGGACAAGAAACACGGCACTGTTCTCTAAGACGGGGCTTCGACCTGCTCCCGAGGGGAGCCACGTTTCTGCCACAGACGGTGAATTGCCGGTCGAAAATCGGTTAATACTCTGTTTTTCTGAGTGGTAATTTCCTAATAAGTGATGTATGAAGTGGCTACTGAGGACGCCAGCCGCCCAACCTCCGGTACTGCGTGCTGCAGTGCCCACGATGAGTCTCGAAACGCCCGGTCCTGATGCGCTATCGACGCTGCTTTCTCGCGTTGTCAGCGACGACACACACCTCTGGGCGGTCACTATCTTGGCGTTTCTGCTCGACGTAGTGACGACGCTGTTCGGGCTGAGTCAGGGACTGTCGGAACTGAACCCGGTCGTCCTCGCGTTGATACCGCGGTTCGGAGCGCTCTGGACGCTACTCCTCTTGAAGTCGATTGTACTCCTCGTCGCGGGCCTTCTGTGGGTGGTTCTGCCGGTTCGCTACCGTGGGGCGGTTCCAATCGGGGTGGCCATCCCGTGGACCGTCGCCGGACTGATGAACACCCAACTCATCCTCATCACGCTGTTTCAGTGAGAGATTGGGACATGCGCTCTGGTCTTAGGCGTCGTCGACGTTCGCTTTTTTCAGAGACAGGGCCGTGCGCGTGAACTCGCACACGAGGTCGTCGTCTTGGTTGAACACCTCGACTTTCATCGTCACGACCCCGCGCTCGCCGTCGGAGGTCTCGCGCTTGTCGAGGACGGTGGTCTGGGCACGGAGCGTGTCGCCGTGGAACACCGGATTCGGATGGGATACGTCGTCGTAGCTGAGGTTTGCGACGATGGTCCCGTCGGTCGTGTCGGGAATCGAGATACCGACTGCGAGGCTCATGGTAAACAGGCCGTTGACCAGACGCTCGCCGAACTGCGTGTCCGCGGCGAACTCCTCGTCGAGGTGCAGCGGCTGCTGGTTCATCGTCATGTCGCAGAAGCGCTGGTTGTCCGACTCCGAGACTGTCCGTCGCTTTTCGTGTTCGATGGTCTGTCCGACCTCGAACTCCTCGTAGTACAGGCCAGTCATAGGCCAGTGTGTGCAAGACCATGATAAAATCGTGACGGTCCGCAAACCGATTCACGGTATGACAACTCTTGCCCCAAGCGAAAACAGATAACAACCATTATAATTATCCAACGAAGAGCAACGCGAACACGCTCGCTGGCTGCCCGACCAGGTAGTCGGTGAACGTCATGGACAGTATCTGACCGGCGGCACGCCGGTATCAGGCTGGTACGAACGCACTATGGCATCCGCAGCACCAACATCCGAGACGGACGACGAACCGACGGAAGAGACAGCCCTCGAAACAGCCCGACGACAACTCGACCGCGCGGCAGCGCACCTCGATGTCGACCCGGGCATCATCGAGCGGCTTCACCACCCTAATCAGGTCCACCGCGTCTCGGTCCCCCTCGAACGTGACGATGGCTCGACCGCTGTCTACACCGGCTACCGCGCCCAGCACGACAGTGTCCGCGGCCCGTACAAGGGCGGCCTCCGTTTCCACCCCGATGTCACCGAAGACGAGTGCATCGGTCTCTCGATGTGGATGACGTGGAAATGCGCCCTGATGGACATCCCCTTCGGCGGCGGGAAAGGCGGCATCGTCGTCGACCCCAAAGACCTCTCCACCGACGAGAAAGAGCGCCTCACGCGACGCTTCGCGGAAGAGCTGCGCCCCTTCATCGGCCCCACGAAGGACATCCCTGCACCCGACATGGGCACGGACTCGCAGGCGATGGCGTGGTTCATGGACGCGTACTCGATGCAGGAAGGTGAGACGCAGGCGGGCGTCGTCACGGGTAAGCCACCCGTCGTCGGCGGCAGCAAGGGTCGTGACACGGCCCCCGGTCGCTCCGTCGCAATCATCGCCCGCGAAGCAATCGACCACCTCGGCTGGGATATCGAAGACACCACCGTCGCCGTACAGGGCTTCGGCTCTGTCGGCGCACCCGCCGCGCGCCTCCTCGACGACTACGGCGCGACGGTCGTCGCCGTCTCCGACGTGAACGGTGCAATCTACGACCCCGACGGCCTCGACACCCACGACGTACCGACCCACGAGGAAGAACCGGAAGCCGTCATGAAGTACGACGCGCCGGAGACCATCCCGAACGAGGAACTCCTCGAACTCGACGTTGACGTGCTCATTCCGGCCGCCATCGGCAACGTGCTGACCGAAGAGAACGCCGACGACGTGAAGGCTGACCTCATCGTCGAAGGTGCGAACGGTCCGACCACCTCCGCCGCCGACGCCACCTTCGAGGAGCGCGGCATCCACGTCGTCCCCGACATCCTCGCCAACGCGGGTGGCGTGACCGTCTCCTACTTCGAATGGCTGCAGGACCTCAACCACCGCTCGTGGTCGCTCGAACGCGTCCACGACGAACTGGAGTCCGAGATGCTCGATGCGTGGAACGCCGTCTGCGAGGAAGTCGATTCCCGCAACGTAACGTGGCGTGACGCCGCGTACATCGTCGCGCTCCAGCGCGTCGCCGCCGCCCACGAGCACCGTGGGCTCTGGCCGTGAACTACCCTACCCTACTCGCTCACGGCTGACGCCGTTCGCTCCTTGAGGGTAGGGCTTCCTGCTTCCACGACGCGCTTTGCAGACACAGGTGTATCCACAGGGAGCGCAGTCTCCACAGGCGTTAACGAATCGCATCGCGATTCGTTCGCACACCAGAAATCTTTGATTTCTGGGGACGTTGATTCGGAGTATCCCACTCCTACATCTTCGAGGCCGCGAGAAAGAATGTTCCACGCCGCGTTCGCGTCCCTGTCCGCCTCAAACCCGCAGGCGGGACAGGAGTGTTCACGGACCCACAACGGCTTGTCGGTCGAAACGCCGCACGACGCGCACTCCTTGGTCGTCCCTCTCGGGTTGACCGCCACGAAGTGAGTGCCTTCACGCTCGCACTTGTATTCGAGCAACGAGAGGAACGTCCGCCACGCGGCAGACGCCGTGGTGCGGCTGTTCGACGGCGACTCCATCATCCCCTTCACGTTCAGGTCTTCGACCGCCACGAGGTCGTACTCCCGAGCGTAGTACGCCGAGAGCTTGTGCAAGAAGTCACGGCGCTTCCGTCGGAGGTCGGCGTGACACTCCGCGACTCGACGCCGTTGCTTCTTGTAGTTGTTCGACCCGTGCTGTTTGCGCGAGAGCTTCCGTTGCTCGCGCTCCAAGCGTTCGCGTTCGTCTGAGAGATCAAGGGATCCGACCGCCGTGCCGTCGGTGTCGTGGGCATACTTGAGGATGCCCACGTCGATACCGACGCATTTCTCGGGGTTCTCAGGCGGTTCGGGTGGTTCACGGCTCATTTGGACGCCGAAGGTGGCGAACCACTCGCCCGTCGGTTCCTTCTTGACCGTGACCTGTTTGGGCTTCGCGTCGTCGGGGATGGTTCGGTGGAGCCGAATCGGTATGTCCGCGAGTTTCGAGAGTGACAGGACAGTCTGACCGCCCTTCTTGTCGAGCTTGAAGCCAGACTGACTGTACGTGAAACTGCGGAACTCCCGTGGCGGCTTCCACTTGAGTTGGCCGACGCCGTAGCCGTTCTCCTTGAGCGCCGAGAGTCCTTTGAGGTTGTCGAACAGCCGTTCCACGACAGTTTGGAGAACCTTTGAGTACACGTCTGAGAGGCCGCCCCACCACTTCTTCAGGTCGGGGAGTTCCGACCGCAGGGTGGTCATGGACGGCAGTTCGCCGTGTTCGTCTTGGTACTCGTTGAGGCGGTAGAGTGTGTGGTTGTAGAGTTGCCTACAAATGTCTCGGTGACGGTCCAACTCCTCACGATGGGCGTCGGACGGCTTGAGACGGTACTTGTAGGTGTAGTACATTCTACTCGCGTTGGTTCTCGACGTACTGTTTCAGCACATCCAGCGACACCTGCCCTGTCGAGATGAGGCAGTACGAGTCGTTCCAGAACGAGTCGCCCCACAGTTCGGTCTTCAGTTCGTCCGCGTACTCGTTGCGGATACGGCGGGCGGTCGCGCCCTTAGCCGTGTTGATGAACTTCACGAGGTCTGTGGTTGGCTTCGCTCGGAAGAGGATGTGTACGTGGTCGTCCTCGCCGTCGAGGTTCGTCAGTTCGACACCGTAGTTGTCCGTGAACCCGCTGATGACCTCGTGAATGAATTGGGTTCGCTCCTCGGTTAGCACTCCGCACCGATACTTTGTGGTGAGTATCAGGTGGTAGTGCAGGGAATACGTCGAGTGCGCTCCTGAGTCGAGGTCGTACTCCATTGGGTTCGGCCAATATTATACTACCCTATTGCAAAAACGTTGTGACTGCGTGGGCCTGCGGGTTTGCCACCGAATCGAGTATGAGAACTTTGCGGCGCTGTATCCCCTCCCTGCTCGCGCCTCCCGTTCGGTCGGCGCTCGCTGAGGAAGGGGGCTTAGCGCCTCAGTTCAGCTAAATCGGTTCGGCTCGCACTCTCCCTCTCTGGCCCCAATCCGGGTCGACTCGCCCTCGACTCGGCGGCCGGTACCGCCGACTGACAGGGGCCACGACGAACGATTCACTCCCCGCACATCTTTCACCCGTCCCGCCCTCTGTACGTTCATCATGCCCCGACGCAGTGTGCTGTTCTCCCCCGGTGACAGACCCGAGTTGATGCGAAAGGCCCCGAGCGCTGGCGCCGACGTACTCGTCTTCGACCTCGAAGACGCCGTCGCACCCGGCCGAAAAGTCGAGGCCAGAGACGCCGTTTCCGGAGTCCTCTCGGACGGCGAGTTCGACCCGAACGGAGAGGTCACGGTCCGCGTTAATCCGGGCGAGACGGGTCTCGAAGACATCGAAGCCGTCTGTGCCACCCATCCGCCAGACGCGCTCGTGGTTCCGAAAGCGACCGACTCGAAGGACGTGACGAGCGTCGCCGCCGCGGCGCGAGAAGTCGGTGCCGACTGTCCCGTCATCCCAATCATCGAGAGCGCCGCAGGCGTCCTCTCAGCCCCGGAGATTGCCGCTGCGCCCGACACCACCGCACTCATCTTCGGTGCGGAAGACTTCGCCGCCGACGTGGGCGCGACACGGACCGACGAGGGGACGGAAGTCCTCTACGCCCGAGAGCGTGTGGTCGTCGCGGCCGCGACGGCCGGTGTGGACGCCATCGATACGCTCCACGTCGACTACCACGACGAAGAGGGCCTCCGCGAAGACGCCCGCTTCGGACGACAACTGGGCTACGACGGCAAACTTGCCATCCACCCTGCTCAGGTTGGCCCCATCAACGAAGCGTTCTCGCCGGACCCCGAGGACGTATCGTGGGCGAAGAAGGTGCTTCGAGCGCGTGACGAGGCGAACGCGGACGACCGCGGCGTCTTCGGTGTCGACGGCGAGATGATAGACGCCCCGCTCATCAAGCAAGCAGAGAATATCCTCGACCGAGCGGGCGAATCATACTAGCAACCTGATATTTTTAGGGGCGAGCGTACCGGCTCGTTCTAATCGCCCGACAGGTCCGTGTGCTGAATACTCCTATTACCACTGGGTACGCATATTATCATTATAATATGGTAAAAATTCCGCTAATCTTAAACCGACTGCCGATGCGTATCATAACATGGCACAAGAGGCGAATCCATTCGAGAGTTTGCAGGAACAAATCGACGACGCCGCCGCCTACCTCGACGTGCGCGAGGACTTCATCGAGCGCCTGAAGAATCCCGAACGAGTGCTCGAAACGAACCTGTCCGTCGAGATGGACGACGGGAGCATCGAACTCTTCCGCGCCTACCGGTCGCAGTTCAACGGCGACCGCGGCCCGTACAAAGGCGGGATTCGATATCACCCGGGCGTCACGCGAGACGAAGTAAAGGCCCTCTCCGGGTGGATGGTGTACAAGTGCGCCGTCGTCGACATTCCGTACGGCGGTGGCAAGGGTGGCATCGTCATCGACCCCAAGGACTACACTGAGTCCGAACTCGAACGCATCTCTCGGTCCTTTGCCAAGGAACTTCGCCCCTTCGTCGGTGAGGACCGCGACATCCCCGCGCCGGACGTGAACACCGGCCAGCGCGAGATGAACTGGATTAAGGACACCTACGAGACCCTCGAAAACACCACCGCTCCGGGCGTCATCACGGGCAAGGCGCTGGAGAACGGCGGCAGTGAGGGCCGCGTCGAGGCGACCGGTCGCTCGACGATGCTCACCGCGCGCGAGGCGTTCAAGTACCTCGACCGCGACATCGAGGGCGCGACTGTCGCCGTGCAGGGCTACGGCAACGCTGGTTCTGTCGCTGCGAAACTCATCGAAGACCTCGGGGCGAACATCGTCGCTGTCTCCGACTCGTCTGGCGGCATCTACGACCCCGACGGTCTCGACACCCGCGCGGTCAAGGACTTCAAGAACGAGACGGGTACCGTCTCCGACTACCAGGACACCGAGGCAATTACGAACGAGGAACTGCTCACCCTCGACGTGGACCTGCTCGTCCCCGCCGCGCTCGAAAACGCCATCGACGGCGACCTCGCGAAGGACGTGCAGGCCGACATCATCGCCGAGGCCGCAAACGGGCCGCTCACGCCCCGCGCCGACGACGTGCTCACCGAGCGCGGTGTCCACGTCTTCCCCGACATCCTCGCCAACGCGGGCGGCGTAACCGTCTCGTACTTCGAGTGGGTCCAGAACCGCCAGCGGTTCTACTGGACCGAAGAACGCGTCAACGAGGAACTGGAGCGCGTCATCGTCGACGCCTTCGACAACCTCGTCGATGCCTACGAGACTCACGACCTGCCGAACTTCCGCACCGCCGCGTACGTCGTCGCCATCCGGCGCGTCGTCAACTCCTACGAGTCGAGCGGCAACTGGCCCTAACTGACGGGCCTGCCGACCCGACGACGCCACTGCCGACTGCACTTCGCGGTCGATTCGCCGCCTAACCGCGTCGGAACTCACCGACGTCCATCGTTTTTATTGCATGAAAATGTATAGCATCCGCTCTGGGCGATGCCGAGGGATTCAAGTCGGTGTAGGGCGGTCAAATCATCAATGCGTCAGGACCACCTCATCTCCGCGGTAGACCTCTCGCGAGAGGACATCGAGGCGGTGCTCGACCGCGCGGCCGAAATCGATGCGAATCCTGCGGCGTTCCGACAGCGCCACGCCGGAACGGTTCTCGCACTCTGCTTCTTCGAGCCGAGTACGCGAACCCGGATGAGCTTCGACACCGCGATGAAACGCCTCGGCGGCCAGACGGTCGACATGGGACCGGTCGAGTCGTCGTCGGTTAAGAAAGGCGAGACGCTCGCTGACACCGTCCGCGTCGTCGAAGGCTACGCGGACGCACTCGTGCTTCGCCACCCGAGCGAGGGCGCGGCGACGATGGCCGCCGAATTCGTCGACGTGCCGCTCGTCAACGCGGGCGACGGCGCCGGTCAGCATCCGAGTCAAACGCTCCTCGACCTCTATACCATCCGCGAAAACGCTGGATTGGACGACCTCACCATCGGTATCATGGGCGACCTGAAGTACGGTCGCACGGTTCACTCACTGGCCGAAGCGCTGACGAACTTCGACGTGAACCAGCACTTCATCAGCCCCGAGAGCCTGCAACTGCCCCGAAACGTCCGGTACAATCTGCACGCCGAGGGGGCGAACGTCAAAGAGCACACCGAACTCGACGAGGTGCTTCCGGAACTCGACGTGCTCTACGTGACGCGCATCCAGCGCGAGCGCTTCCCCGACGAGAACGAGTACCTGAAAGTCGCGGGCCAGTACAAAATCGACGACGAGACGCTCGCCGCCGCGTCCGACGACCTCGTCATCATGCACCCGCTTCCGCGCGTGGACGAGATTTCGCCCGAAATCGACGACAGCGACCACGCGAAGTACTTCGAACAGGCACACAACGGCATCCCCGTCCGGATGGCGCTTCTGGACATCCTCCTTTCCAACGATGACTGACGACCACGAACTCCGCGTCTCGAAGATTCAGAACGGAACCGTCATCGACCACGTCGAGGCCGGACAGGCGCTCAACGTCCTCGCCATCCTCGATATCGACGGCACCAGCGGCGAGACGGTCTCTGTCGGGATGAACGTCCCGTCGGACCGCCTCGGCCGCAAGGACATCGTCAAGGTCGAAGGGCGCGAACTGAGTCAGTCCGAGGTGGACGTACTCTCGCTTATCGCACCGGCGGCGAGCATCAACATCGTCCGCGACTACGAAGTGGTCGAGAAGAGCCGCGTTGTCCGACCCGAAACCGTTTCGGGCGTCGTCTCCTGCCCGAACCGCAACTGCATCAGCAACGCCGACGAGCCGATTACCTCCGGCTTTGCGGTCCTGTCCGACGGCGTCCGCTGTGACTACTGTGGCACCATCGTCCGCGAGGACGAAGTCGCCGCGAATCTCGACGTTAGCTAACAGTCTTCGCCTTCGTCTTCTGTCGTCTTTTCGTCGGGTGTCGATTCGTCTGTTCCCGACTCGTGGATGTCGACGCCGGTGAACTCGAAGCGTGCACCGTCAGCGTTCGTACTCGCGTTTTCGACGGACCAGCCGTGTGCGTCGGCCAGCGACCGGACGATGTCGAGACCGTATCCCGTACCGTCCGGGTTCGTGGTGACGCCGGGTTCGAAGACCTTGCCGCTGACGTTCGGGTTGATACCGTCCCCGTCGTCTTCGACGGCGAACCCGTCACCCGAATCGAGTATCTCGACCCGCACCGTCGGCGACGGGCCAGCGTGTTCAATCGAGTTGCGAAAGAGGTTTTCGAACAGCCGTTGCAAGCGGTCGCGGTCGGCATCGACTGTCACGTCCGATTCGATACTGATTGTCGCACCATCCGTATCAACCGACGACCACGCATCGAGCGCGACTTGCTCGAGCGAGACTTCGTCGATATCGAGGACGGCCGTGCCCTGTCGGGCGACCTTCAACACGTCGTCGACGATGTCCCGAATTCGTGTCAGCGATTCCGCGACGCGGTCGAGATACTCAGAATCGTTCGTCTCTCGTTCGAGGTCGAGAAAGCCCATCGAGATAGAAAGCGGATTTCGCAGGTCGTGTGACAACACCCGCGCGAACTCGTCGAGGCGCTCGTTTTGTCGCGCGAGTTGTTCTTCGTGGTGTCTGTGGAGCGTCACGTCACGGGCGACGCCGCAGACACCGACGATGGTACCGTCGGGTGCGACCAACCGCCGACTGGCGAGTTGGAACAAGATTGGCCCTTCTTTCGTCTTCGCTCGGGCCTCGACTACCTTGTCGTTGCCCTCGATGACTTCGTTGAACGCGCGCCGAATCGCGGGGCGGTCGCGCTCGTCGAAAAAGGAGTCGGCGGTTCGTCCGTAGAGTTCCTCGTCGGTGAGACCGAACAGGTCGTTGAGACGCTGGTTCCACCGGACGAGCGACCCCGTCCGGTCGTAGATGTAAAACACGTCGTCGAGCGCATCGAGCGCGTCGACGAGCAACTGGTCGCTTTCATCGTGTTTGACATCGTCCGAGGTGGTTTCCTGAGCGAGACGTTCGGCACGGTGTCGGGCGGCCAGTCGCTCGACGCGAGGGAGTAACTTCTCTTCCGGGTCGAAGTATCCTCGTCGAAGGTAGCCGTCGATTCCGAGTTCGACGAGTTCGGTCGTACGGTCGGGGTCGTCGTCCTCCGCGAGGAAAACCACCGGAATGTCGGTGTCCTTCGCGCGTATCTCTCTGATGAGCGAGACACCTTCGCTGTCCGGAAGCGACTCATTGACGACGATACAGTCGAATGATTCGCCGCCGCGAATCTGAGAGAGCGCGTCGGTGGCGCTCCCCGCGACTGACACCGACAGTGGAGTATCGTCAGCCTCCGTCTCAATCTGTTCGAACACGGTTGCCACTGATTCGACCGACTGCGGACCACCGACAAAGAGGACGCGGGGGGAGTCGCGACCCGAATTGGCGTGAGAGGGGTCAGAGGGCATAGTACGCTATCGACCAGAACCGATACTAGAAAAATAGACGAACTGTAGACTGATAACTATATTGTGAACGTGAATTTATCCTGATGTGTCACGACTGTCGATGAGCGGCCCGTGAGGCGTTCGGTCGAACGTTCGGAGTCGTGGTCGTGTCGTAATCACTTAGTGTCGTGGAAGCGTACGTTAGCGCATGTCCAAGAAGGCTAAACTCGTCTTGGTGCTCGCACTCGTTGCCGTCCTCTACACCGTCTTCTCCGGCGATGGTGAGGCGGTCGAAGTCGAGATAGAAGAGTAAACTGAACCCCTGCCCCACCCGGTTCCTCGCCGGGTGTTCTGTTCTACACTCGTGAGCGGCCGCTGTGTACTACTCGGTCGCCACGCTCTCCTTGGCCGCCGCGCGTTCCCCGCCACCCAGTTGTCAGTCCCGCCAGAGCGAACGACTTACCCACGCCCCGGCCGAAACTGGGTTCATGTACGGGGTCGTCACGCGCAACGCAGAGGAGGTCGACTGGCCAGAGTTCGACCGCGGATTCTACGAGGTCAAGGATGTCACCGGCCGCGCGGCCGAACCGCTTTCGAACGCCGTCAACATGATTTCGTGTTTCGGCGACAACGCCGCCGCGAACGAGAATCCCGAACTCGTCCCCGTCGACGACGAAGGAAACCTCGCCACACGCGACCGGACGTACTTCGACTGGGCGTACATCTGCCCGACGAACGAGAAGTATCGCGCCGGGCTACTCGAAATCGTCGAGGACGCCGCCGCCGCGAACGGTGACGTTCGCCTCGACGACGTTGGATTCCCCCGCGAAGAGTACTGTCACTGTGAGCGCTGTGAACGGCGGTTCAGCGAGTGGTCCGAGGAGAACGACCGCGACGGCGACGAAGCCGACTGGTTCGAGTGGCGCGCCGGGGTCATCACCGAGTTCGTCGCCGACGCCGCCGACCGAATCCCCGGCAGACTCTATCTGACGCTCTACCCGGACCCCTACCCCGGCCACCTCTACCGCCGCGCCGGCCTCGACATCGACGCGCTCTCGGAGTACGTCGACGAGTTCGTCGTTCCGTTGTACGACACGAACTACGGCACGACCTACTGGCTCGAAACTATCGCGAAGGGGTTCCAGACGCTCCTCGCCGACACGGGTGCGGACCTCTCTGTCGAACTCTACGCCGTCAACGTGGACGTAGACGACCTCATCCACGCGCTCGAAGTGGCTGACGAATACACGAAGGATGTTCTCTTCGGCTACGACGCGAGCAACGCCGCCGCAGCGCTCAGGCGGATGACCGCGGACGAAAAAAGCGGCGAGACCTTCCGCCCCGAGGATTCGACGCGGTAAGCACGAGGACCTGAGGACGCGGCCGAACCCGCGTCACAGCGCGCCGGAGAGGAATCCGATGACGACGATTCCGACGACGAAAACCAGCGTCGCAATCGCGAACAGAACGAACATGAGTCGGCGTTGACCGCTCGTCGATTGTGCCATGGACATATTTCAGGACTGATAGTACTTAGCATAGTCGCCGGTCCCGACACTGCCGAGCGGATGACAGCGTTATTCGATGTCTTCGAGCGGCGCGACGTTGTCGAACGTCGGGTCGGGACCGGTTCCGAGTGCCGCCCAGTCGACAGCGTTGGCGAGGACGGTTCGAATCTCGGGTTGTTCGTAGATGGGGAACGTCTCGTGGCCCGGCCGGAAGTAGAAGATTCGGCCCTTGCCGCGGGTGTAGCAGCATCCGCTGCGGAACACCTCGCCGCCTTCGAACCACGAGAGGAAGACGAGTTCGTCGGGAGCGGGAATGTCGAACCGCTCGCCGTACATCTCGGCGCGCGGCACCTCGAACGACTCGGGGAGTCCGTCGGCGATGGGGTGGCCGGGTTCGACCGTCCAGATGCGCTCGCGTTCGCCGTCATCGCGCCACTTCAGGGAACAGGACGTTCCCATGAGGCGCTTGAAGGGCTTCGAGTAGTGACCCGAGTGGAGGACCAACAGTCCCATGCCGTCGCGGACGCGCTGGACCACTCTGTCGGCGATTTCGTCTGTGACTTCCCCGTGGGCCTTGTGTCCCCACCACGCCAGTACGTCCGTCTCGTCGAGGACAGATTCGGTAAGCCCGTGTTCTGGTTCGTCGAGCGTCGCCGTGTTCACGTCGTACCCTGCCTCGCGGAGGCCCTCGGCGACGGTGGTGTGGATGCCGTCGGGGTAGACGGCGGCGACGTCCTCGTTTTCCTTCTCGTGGCGGTACTCGTTCCAGACGGTGACCGTGACCATACACCCGCCGTCATCGGGCGGCGTCAAGTAGTCACCGGCATGGGCGACCGTCTCAATCCCCTATTGGCCTTCGAACTCCGGTTCTCTGCGCTCCATGAACGATTCGACGCCCTCGGCGTGGTCGTCTGTCTCGAAGACGACCGCCTGCGCCGTCGCCTCATGTTCGATGGCCGCTTCGAGCGAGTCGTCAGAGCGTCGAAGCAAGCGCTTGGACGTTTTGAGCGCCGTTGTCGGCCCACCCGCGATGCGCCCGGTCAACTCGGCTAATTCGTCTTCGAACTCGTCAGTGCCCGCGACGCGATTGACCACACCCAGTTCGAGCGCTCGCTCCGGGCCGAGGAGTTCGCCCGTGTAGACGAGTTCCATTGCGACGTTTTGGCCGACGAGTCTCGGCAGAAGGTACGACAGTCCCGAGTCCACCGCGAGGCCGACTCGCCGGAAGCCGAAGCCGATGTGTGCCGCTTCGTGAAGCAACTGGATGTCGCAGGCGATAGCCAGCGCACCGCCTGCACCGACTGCCGCGCCGTCGATTGCGGCGACCGTCGGAAGGTCACATTCGTAGACCCGCCGAATACAGTCGGCGGTGTCGTGGATGATGTGGTCCACCGCGTCGGGAAGCGACAGCGCATCGGACTGTAGCTGTATCATGGCGTTTACGTCGCCACCGGCACAGAACGCGCCTTCGGACCCGCGAAGAACGACGCACCGCGACTCGTCCGGGAGGGAGTCGAGCGCCTCGCGTACGCCTGCGGTCACCTCCACTGTGAGCGCGTTTCGCGTCTCTGGCGCGTCGAGCGTGATTGTCGCGACGTGTTCGTCGATGCTGAGTCGCACCGCGTCGGAGTCGAGTTCGACCTCAGTCATTTTCGTCGCAGACGTGCAGAACCGTGATAAACGTTTGGCCAGTGGAGAGTTTTCACAGTCGGTGTGCTGCGGCCTCACCCAAAGATGTCCACCGCGTCGATACCCAGACCGGGCGTCTCGGGGACGACCATCTCCCCACTCTGAACCGGGGCAGGGTCTACCGCCACGTCCGAATCGAGGAGCGACGCGGTCGCAAGTCCATGGGCGCGTTCGCCGGGCACTGCGGCGGCGACGTGGAGTGCGCCGAGTCTGGCGACAGCGGCGTCGATAGTCGTGGTGACGACGACACCCACGCCGGTTTTCTCGGCGCGAGCGGCAACATCGAGAACGCGGTCCGGACCACCGAGCGCCATCGGTTTACAGACGAGCACGTCCGCGGCGTTCGACGCCAGCGCACGCCCCGGCGAGACTGCGGCGAGCGATTCGTCGAGGGCGATAGGCGTGTCGTGGAGTCGCCTGAGGACGGCGTGTCCGGCGAGTTCGTCGGCCGGAAGCGGCTGTTCGAGGTATTCGAGGTCGAGGTCGGAAATCGCACCGAGGAACCGGTCGGCAGTCCAGCGGTCCCACGCACCGTTCGCGTCGGCCCGGAGCGACACATCGGGACCGACCGCCTCGCGGACCGCGCGGAGACGAGCGATATCGTCGTTCGTGTCGCGCGCGCCGACCTTCAGTTTCAAGCAGCCGAACCCCTCGGAAACCGCATTCTCGGCGGTCCTAACGGTCTCCTCGACGGGTGCGTCACCGACCGTCGAATTCACCGGAAGCGAGGTGTGTGGGTCGCTAGCGTATGCGTCCGCGAGCGGGTGGCCGTCGCGCCGAGCGCGGGCATCTGCATGGGCGAGCGAGACAGCGTGTCTGGCGGCGGGAGTTTCGTCGAGAGTACCCGTTTCGAGTGCCGTTTTCGGGTCGCTCACGTCGTCGAGCGCAGCGCGACAGTCGGCGAGTGATTCGGTCCACCCCGGAAGCGGTGTCGCCTCACCGATGCCCGTGACGCCGTCCACCTCGACAGCGACGAGGATTCCCTCGCGGCGCTCGATGTCACCGTTTGCGGTGGTGAGCGGGCGTCGGAGTTCGAGGGAGAAGTCTCGGGTGCGCATCACGCGAGGGCGAGGCCAATCGAGAACAAGAGGGCGTAGAGCGCCAGCAACTTCCCGGTGTCTTCCAGCGCGGGGTTGAGCATGTCACCTCTCGTCTCGGTGAGGACGGTTCGCGCGATTCTGGCCGCGATAGGCATCGTAAGGACCGGCAAGAGGACGTACCAGTCGAATCCGGAGCGCGTCCAGAGATAAAGCGGCACGGCGTAGGCGACGACCAGCATCACCACGTACTCGGCGCGGGCGAAGCCGTACCCAAAGCGGACGGCGAGCGTCCGCTTGCCCGTCGTCGCGTCTTCTTCCTTGTCGCGGACGTTGTTCACGACGAGGATGTTCGTCGAGATAGCCGCGATTGGAAGGCTGGCGAGGATTGCGACGAGCGTGACTGTGCCCGGCGGAATGCCCACCGAAAGCGGGTCGGCGAGGATGCTCGCCGCCTGGACGTAGTAGGTGCCGACGACGGCGATGAGGCCGAAGAAGACGAAGACGAACAGGTCGCCGAGTCCGTGGTAGCCGAGGGGGTACGGACCGCCGGTGTAGGCGATGCCGGAGGCAACAGAGAGGAGTCCGATGACGAGGATGGGAACGCCGCCGACGTAGACGAGATAGGTGCCGAGGAGGATGGCGATGGCGAAGGTGAGGTACATCGCGCGTTTGACCTCGGCGGGCGGGATGAGACCGCCAGCCGTCACGCGGGTGAAGCCTTCCCGCGCCTCAGTGTCGGCCCCCTGAATCGCGTCGTAGTAGTCGTTGGCGAAGTTGGTCCCAATCTGGATGAGGAGCGCGCCGACGAGGGCCGCCAGCGCGGGAAGTGGGGCGAAAACACCGTCGTGAACCGCGAGGGCCGTCCCGACGAGGACGGGCGCGGCGGCCGCCGGGAGCGTCTGGGGCCGCGACGCCATCACCCACGCCTGTGTGCGAGAGACATCCTGCGTACTCATTGTACTCCACTCGGGACGGCGCGGGCGTCAAAGTTCGGTTTGTCGACGACGGCGGCGCTCACCGGGTCGAAGACTGGACTCGGCGGCCGCCCGAAGGCACGGACAGACGCACTGGTTTTCAAGCGACCGACCGAGTGAGTGGCGGGAGCGGCGAAATCCACCGATGAGTGAGTCAGGGAGTGAAAGCGGGGCTATTCCGCGTTGGGGGTGGATTTCACGCCGGGTTCGGTGCCGACATCGAGATGCTCGGCGAGTCGTTCGTGACCTCGCGCGGTTCGTGCTTCGACCTCCTCCTCAGAGAGGTAGGTCGAAAGCCGACGGTCGATGTCGGCCTCGCGGAGTTCGCGGAGTTTCTCTTCGGAGAGGTCGCAGTCGTCGGGGACTCGGTCGTCGAACCACTCGCGCCAGTCGTCTCGGTCGCCTTCGAGTTCCGCAGCGCGGCGCATCCAGTCCCAGTGTCCGGCGATTTCGTCCGGGTATCCCTGGTCGCGGCGAACGTCGGAGATGACCGTGCGAGCGACGCGCGCGCCGTGACCGGCCGAGATAATCGCCTGCGCGTTGATGTCGGTCACGGGTGCGACCACGTACAGCCCCTCGAACGGCGTCCGGCCGTCCTGGTCGGGGTAGTCGCGGTTGAAGCGCTCGCGTTCTTCGCCCTCGTACTCGTACTGGATGAACATCGAGTCGTCGCCGAGGGGCTTGAGGTACGCACCGCCGTAGCGGGCCGCGGCGACGACGCGTCTGGCGGTGACGGTGCGCCCCTCCTGTGTCGTGACGGTGAATCCCGTCTCGTTTTCGTCGACCGCTTCGACGAGGTCCGAGACGAGTTCGCACCCGGCTTCCTCGGCGTGGTCGTGCATCAACCCGTACAGCGTGTCGATGTCGATACCCGCCGGGAACCCGAGGTAGTTTTCGAGGTAGGCACACCGCCGCAGCGACGACCGACCGCGGTCGAAGATGACGGTGTCGAGGCCGTACCGGCCGGTAAACACACCGGCCGAACAGCCCGCAGGACCGCCGCCGACGATGACCACGTCGTGGTCGAACTCGGCTTGCGACTCCGTGGTCTCGTCGGGAGACATGGTTAGAAGTCGCCGTTGACGATGTCCGCGATGCGCTGGCGGTCGAACAGTTTCTCGTCGCTCGTGACCTCACCGAACACGTCGGGGTACAGTTGCTGTGCCCCGCGCTCGGTCAGGAAGAAGTTGTGAATCGGACCCTGGTAGAGGTAGCCACCGCGGTAGACGCGGTCGTTCTTGACGGCCGTCAGTTCGCTGGCGACGGGGTGGGACTTCATGAATTCGAGGACGGTGTCGCGGAACTCCTGGGCCGACTTGCGCTCGTGTGCGCGCAGGAGAATCACGTCGGGGTCGACCTCCAGCATGGCCTCGTAGTCGATTTTGCCGCGGTCGGTG
The DNA here is from genome assembly GCF_044593955.1 of Haloferax sp. S1W. GTDB lineage: Archaea > Halobacteriota > Halobacteria > Halobacteriales > Haloferacaceae > Haloferax. Next base: position 1,005,698 of record NZ_CP172595.1, on the reverse strand, counting down.
GTGCTGAGACCCTTGATGCCCGTGCCGGAGAGCGCGTCGCTGACACCGAGGTCACGCCACTGCTTCTTGCTCGTCCCCTTGTCGTTGAGACGGTAGGGCGAGAACTTCTCGGGTTCGTCGCTGCCCGCGTAGACCAGAAGCACGTTCGGGCGCTCGTCGGCCGGGGGAAGCTTCGCCTGAATGTCGGCGATGAACTCGTCGTGAAGCTCATTGAACGCCTGGTAGCGCTCTTCTTCCTGGAAGAGCGCCGCGACCTTCTCGAAGGCCTCATAGAGGGTGTAGTAGCGGTAGTCGTGCCATTCGTCCTCACGCCGGAAGATGAGGTTGCCGAAGAACGGCCCGACGCCCTTGGTAATCTCTTCGACATCCTGCTGTTTCCACCCGAACCAGTTCGTGAGCATGTTCGGGTCCATCAGGTGGACCTCGTTGTCCAGCGCGTAGAACATCTCCTTGGACATGTCGCTGTCCAGAAGCTGGTTCTCCTCGACGACGGAGCGGTCCACGCTCACGCCGGGGAGTTCGTCGTAGACGTAGGTGTAGTAGCGACTCGCACCGCCGATGCCAGTCATCTTGTCGCCGACGCCGAGTGCGACACCCATGTCGGCGTAGCCGCCGTTGTAGGCAATCCACGATTCGGGAACCGAGTCGAGCGTCACTTCGCCCATCGGAGCCATCGATACGGAGTACGACGTGTCGGGTTCCGCCGTCGTCGTCTCTTCCGTGGTGGACTCAGTTTCTTCCGCGGTGGTCTCCTCAGTAGCCGCTCCTTCTCCGTCCGAATCGGATGTACAGCCAGCGAGAAGCCCCGCACCGAGGACAGACCCGTACTTGAGATAATTGCGCCGAGTTAGTGAGTTCCGTTCCGTGGAATCTTCGTCCATACGTTTTAGGCCTGCCTAAAGGTATAAGTGACTTTCTAAATTTAGGCGTGCCTAAATCCTTCGCTCGTGGGTACTACTGCCTCAGTAGTGCCACGGGTAGTCGCGGAACGCTGGCTGGCGTTTTTCGAGGAACGCGTCGCGACCTTCTTGTGCCTCTTCGGTCATGTACGCGAGTCGCGTCGCCTCGCCAGCGAACACCTGTTGGCCGACCATTCCGTCGTCAGTCATGTTGAACGCGTACTTGAGCATCCGCATCGCCGTCGGTGACTTCTTCGTCATCTCGTCGGCCCACTCCAGCGCAACGTCCTCTAGTTCTTCGTGCGGAATCGCTTCGTTCGCCATCCCCATATCGACGGCCTCCTCGGCGGAGTAGGTCTTGCCCATGAAAAACACCTCGCGGGCTTTCTTCTGGCCGACCTGCTTGGCGAGATACGCCGACCCGAAGCCGCCGTCGAAAGAAGCCACGTCGGGGTCGGTCTGGAGGAACTTCGCGTGCTCTTCGGAGGCGAGCGTCATGTCGCAGACGACGTGCAGGGAGTGGCCACCGCCGACGGCCCATCCTGGGACAACGGCGACGACGGGTTTGGGCATGAATCGGATGAGGCGCTGGACTTCGAGGATGTGCAGTCGCCCGGCTTTCGCCTCGCGGACGAGCGGGTCGTCGGACACGTCTGCCTCGTCGTCGTCGCGGTACTCGTAGCCCGACCCGCCGCGAACCGACTGGTCGCCGCCGGAACAGAAGGCCCAGCCACCGTCTTTCTCGGAGGGGCCGTTCCCAGTCAGGAGAACGCATCCGATATCGGCCTGCTTTCGGGCGTGGTCGAGTGCGGCGTAGAGTTCGTCCACCGTCCCCGGGCGGAAGGCGTTGCGGACCTCGGGGCGGTCGAACGCGATGCGCACCGCCGGAACGTCGACAGCGCGGTGATAAGTGATGTCGTTGAACTCGTCGGACCCCTCGACCGGTTCCCAGCGGTCGGGGTCGAATATCTCCGAGACCATATCGAGAGGCGGCGCGGGCGGCGCAAAAAGATTCGCTTGCGTAGTCGACACACCGGTGCACGACCCCAACCGAGCGCCCACCCCAGCCGTATTTGTCTTCCGGCAAACAATTATCGTGGTATGTCCTCCGTTTCTGCCCTCCTCGTCCGGTTCGTCCACGTCTCGGGGGTGGCGCTTCTGTTGGGTGGTGCCGTCTTCGTGTGGTATGCGTGCCGAACCGTCGGCGTCGACGACGACCGAGTTCGCCTCGCCGTCGGATACGAGTGGGTGTTTTGGGGGGCGATAGCGGCAATGCTCGTCACCGGCGTCGGCAACCTCGGTGCACTCGGCGCACCCGGTCCATCGACCCGCTGGGGGTCGATTCTGACGCTCAAGTTGGGCGTCGTCACCGTCTTCGTCGTCGGGTCGTTCCTCCGGACATTCGTCGTTTTGACGGTCGAACGCCACAGCATCTCGGCGCTTCGGCGACTCACACTCGAACAAGCCTACGGCGCGACAGCGTGGACACTCGTTCTCCTCGTCGGACTCGCGGAGGTGTTGGCTCATGGCTGACGCCGACTGGCTCGAAGTGTGGACGGTATCCACGTTCAACGTCGTCGCGCTGGGACTCGTCGGCGTCACCGCGGGCCACACGACCGGCGCGTTGACGGACAGTCTCCCCAACTTCGGGACGCTCCCCGGCGTGGTGACGTTCATCTACCTGTGGGCGCTCACGGTGCTGGCGACTCGGTGGGCACTCTCAGAAGGCGGCCTCGACAGAATTCACGAGGGAGAACTCGCCACGCTCGTCGGCCGGGGTGCCATCGCCGGGGCGGGAATCGGGGCTGGATTCCTCCTCGGCGCAGTTCTCGTCGGCTCTGCCGTCGCAGTCGTTCGATTCGTCCTCGAACAGGGGACGACTGGTGGCTTTCAGGTACTCCCGTTCCTGCTCATCATCCTCGTCGGCGTGGGCATCGCCGCCCTCGTCGGGGCGCTCGTTGGCGGCGTGTTCGTCGTTCTCGACGCCGCCTGCTACTGGGTCGCCGGACGGTTCGTGAGACTGGACGCGGGAGGAGAATAAAGCGGGTTCAGCTATCGTCGGTCGTATCCAGTACCGGTCCGTCGGGGCTCGTCACCCACGACGCGAGGAGGATAACCGCCGCTGCGATAACACCGAGCAGGACGCTCTCGGCGGCCGCCCCGTATCCGGCCAGCGCAGCACATAGGAGCACCGTCGAGGACGCTCGGTCGTTCGAGAACGCCCGACCGATTCCGTCGACACGGCGGAGTCGCCGCCAGAGTCCCCAAGCACTGACAGCGACGAGGACGATAATCAGTCCGCGCCACGGGTTTCCGTGGTCGAAATTCATGGCGGCGTGGTACGCACCAATCAGCCCGAGAGCGCCTGCGAGCGTCCGGTAGCCGCCGGGAATCGACACGACGAACCTCGACGGGCCGTCTGACGGAGATGATGCACCAGTACTCGATGTCGTCTCGTCGGTTGCATCGACGAGCGACTCCTCGGGGACCGGTTCCGACTCAGTCCGTGTCGATTCCGACTGGTCGTCGGTCTCTGCGGTGTCGTCCGGTGAATCTGGGGGAGAAGGTTCGTCTGGCACGCGCGCTACCCATCGTCCTCGCGTGATAAGTCCAACCGGTAATCAGTTTGGGGCGACGAGCGAAGCGGCCGCGAACACGGACGAGCGAGCCGAGTGAGTAAGTCAGTCGGGAGGTGAATTAGCCGGGAGAGAAAATCAGTCGGTCAACGCGTCCACAACTCGCTTTCGCAGGTCGTCGCGCACGCGATGGGAGTCCTCGGCGTCGGTCCGAACTTCGATAACGTCGGTTCCGGGCGTCGCCACCGACTCAGTGTACGCGTCGCGGAAGTCGTCCATCTCGACCGACTCGAACGAGAGTTCGTACAGGTCGGCAGTCGGCGCGAAATCGAGACCGTGAGGCGTCTTGAACTGGTCCGTAAACGGCGGTTCGAACTCCTCGATGGGGAGCATGTGGAAGATACCGCCGCCGTCGTTGTTCACGAGGACGATGGTCGCGTCCACGCCGAGACGGCCGAGTGCGAGCAGGCCGTTCATGTCGTGATAGTACGCGAGGTCGCCGGTCAGGAGCGTCAGGTGGTCGGTCGTCGCCGACCCGGCACCGAGCGCCGACGAGACGATGCCGTCGATGCCGGACGCGCCGCGGTTCCCGAGGACGGTTCGCGCCTTCGTCGAAGGCCGGGCGAAGCGGTCGAGGTCGCGGACCGGCATCGAGTTCGAGACGAAGACGGTCGCCGGTTCGGGCGCGAGGTCCGAGACGGCGGCCGCGACACGGCCTTCGAACGCGTCAGTTTCGGCGTCAACAGCGTCCCAGTGCGTCTCTTCGGCGTCGGTCCACAACTGATTCCACTCCGAATCGGGGCGGTTGCGGACGAGTTGCGAGAGTCGCCACGCGAGAACCGACGGTTCGGCCTCGACGAGATTCGTCGCGGTGAACTCGGCTTCTCGCCAGCGGCCCGCGGGGTCGACGAGGTACTGCCGGGCGTCGGTCCGAGCGAGGTACTTTCGGAGGGGCTTCGAGGTGGGTGACGCGCCGAGTCGAAGGACGACTTCGGGGTCCGGCCAGTCGTCGGTGACGCGCTCGTCGAGGTAGGCGTCGTAGCCGCCGAGGACCGTCGTCGTGCGGGTGTGGCCGCCGAATCGGAGTCCAGACAGCGGGTCGGCCACGATGGGGAACCCTGTCGCGTGCGCGAGCGCGGCGATAGCTTCGGTGTTGAACCCCGGCGAGTCGGCCGGGCCAGCGACGATGAGACCGCGGTCGGCGGTCAGTTCGTCGGCGAGTTTTCGCAGGTTGTCTTCCGACAGTTCGGGGACGCCACCGGTCGTCTTGACGTAGGGGTCGTCGCCGCGACCGTCGAGCGCCTCCGCGGACAGGCCGTCTGGGATGTCGTTTTCGACGGCGGTCGGTTCGAGTGGCTTGCGGAACGGGAAGTTGAGATGTACGGGTCCGGCATCGGCACCAGTGGCTTCGGCGAGTGCGCGGGCCGCGGTCGTTCTGAGACTCCGGAGTTTGCGCTCTGTCGCCTCCGGTTCCGGCATGTCCTTGTACCAGCGGACGGCGTCACCGTACAGTTTCTCTTGGTCTATCGTCTGGTTGGCCCCGCTGTCGCGGAGTTCTGGCGGCCGGTCGGCCGTGAGAACGAGCATCGGGACCCGCGACTGCGACGCTTCGATGACGGCCGGGTGGAAGTTCGCCGCCGCCGTACCGGAGGTACAGACGATGGGCGTTACATCGCCGGTTCGACGGGCGCGTCCGAGCGCGAAGTAGGCCGCCGAGCGCTCGTCGAGGTGCGAGAACGTCTCGATGTCGTCGTGGCCGTCGAACGCCTCCGTCAACGGGGTCGAACGACTGCCGGGTGCGATACACACCGCGTCGATGCCGGTGCGAGCCAATTCGTCGACGAACGTCCGTGCCCAGAGGGCGTTTCGGTTCGGTGCTGTCATCTCGTCTCGTGTCGATAATCTCGTCTCGTTCGGGTGTCTCAACTCGGAAGTCGGGAAGCGCTACGCCTCGCGTTCGAGTTCGTCGAGGATGGGTCGGTACTTCAGTTGCACTTCGTCCCACTCGGCGTCGGGGTCGGAGTCGGCGACGAGGCCGACACCGGCAAAGAGCGTCGCCAGCGAGTCGTCGACGACCGCCGAGCGAATCGCCACAGCGAAACTCCCGTCGCCGTCGGCGTCGAACCAACCGACCGGTGCTGCGTACCATCCTCGGTCGAAGGGTTCGGTCTCACGGATTACGTCCAGTGCGTCGGCTGGGGGAAGCCCACCCACTGCGGGCGTCGGGTGGAGCGCCCCAACCAACGACAGGACGTGTTCGTCGCGTTCGAGCGTCGCGTCGATTGGGGTCCAGAGGTGCTGGACAGTGGCGAGTTTGCGGATACCGCGCTCGCCGACGCGAACCGCGGCCGAAAGCGGGTCGAGTTGCTCGCGAATCGTCTCGGCGACGAGTTCGTGTTCGTGGTTGTCCTTCTCGCTCGCGAGGAGTTCGTTCGCCAGCCACTCGTCTTCGTCGTCGGTGTCGCCGCGACCGGTCGTCCCGGCGAGCGCGCCCGTCTCGATGTCGCGTCCGCGGAGCGAGACGAGCCGTTCAGGGGTCGCACCGAGGAAACTCGCGCCCATCGCGGGTTCGACGAGGAATCGGTGACACTCGGGGTACGTCCGGCCGAGGCGGGCCAGCAGGTCCGGAATCGACGCCGGGCGACCGAGTTCCACGTCGAGCGCCTGCGCGAGGACGACCTTTCGCAGGTCGCCAGCGCGAATGCGCGACACGGCGGCGTCGACACTCTCGCGCCACGCGTCGAGTGACGTGGTCCGGGTGCGGCCGACCACGCCGGGTGGTCCTGTCGGGTCAGCAACCGAGAGCGCTTCGAGGTCTGCCCGGACCTCGTCGAGGCGGGTTTCGACCGCATCGGCGTCGGCACCGGCGTCAGTGACCGTCACCCACACCTCGTCGTCGAAGACGAGTTGGACTTCGGGGACGACGAAGCGCGCCGCCGGGAAGTCGCCCCACGGGTCGCGGCCGGTCGCCGCCTCGTGGAAGGCGAGTCCGCCGAAGAAGCGCGGCCGAGCGACAGCGGGTGCATCGACGTCGGCACCGTCAAGGAGTTCGGTCGCCCGCTCACGGACGCGCGAGAGACGGTCTGGGCCGTCCGCCTCGACGGTGACGGCGGCACCCCCGCCGACGACTGTCGGTTCGTCGGGAGCGGTCCACAACGTCCGCGGGCGAGAGACCGCCGTGAGGGCCGCCCTGACCGACGGCACAGACAGTTGAGCCGACCTGCTGACGAGGGAAGTAGCCACCTCGTCGGTCCGCAACGGTTCCATCGCACGAGGCTCAGGACCGGGGACGCTTGAAACTCTCCCTTCTGTTCCGATAGCTGACCACCCCGTGAACATACATATACACCGACAGACAGATTCGGGCGTCGGTGTAGCGCTGAAGGGTTACGCTACAAAAGGAACGTACCGGTGATTAGCTGTATCGCTCTTCGTTCCACGGGTTCGCCGTGTTCGAATAGCCGCGTTTCTCCCAGTAGCCGCGTTCCGGTTCCGTGAGGAATTCGACGCCCGACACCCACTTCGCGCCCTTGTAGGCGTACTTGTGGGGTGTGACGACGCGGAGGGGTCCGCCGTGGTCTGCAGGCAGGTCGTCGCCGTCGTATCCCCACACGAACATCACTTCGTCGCGCATGCACTCGTCGAGCGGGAGGTTCGTCGTGTAGCCGTCGAGCGCGTGGAACATGACGTGGACCGCGTCGTCCACGACGCCCGCTTCCTCAGCGAGCGTCGGGAACGTGACGCCCTCGAACTCGCAGTCGAACTTACTCCATCCGGTGACGCAGTGGAAGTCCTGAACCTGCGTCTCCGACGGGAGCGACTGGAACTCCTCGAACGAGAGGTCGAGTTCGTTCTCGACGGCCCCCCAGACCTCGAACGACCACGTCTCGGGGTCCCACGAGGGCGTGCCGCTCTTCGAGAGCACCGGAAAGCGTTGGGTCTCGCGTTGGCCCGGCGGAAGACGGTCACCGCCGAACGCTTCGTAGAGGTCCGTGACGTTCTTGCTCATATTCGACCCTTCGACCCGACACACCTATCTGTACCGACTCGGGAAGCGTACCCACTCAGGAATGTGCGAAAAATATCTCTGTTTTTCGTGTGCTGTGTATCCCATTCAGTAACCAACTGTCGAGAAATCCGAATTGTCCCCCCGGCAGACTTAAATACGGCCCTTTCAAACCGTCGGACGTTCAGATGCCGAAAGTAGAGATAACCGTTCCGGAACACCTGGAGATGCAAATCGTGCAGCTCGTCGAGAAGGGGGAGTTCGTCAACCGCGACGAGGCAATCGAAGACCTCCTGTCGACCGGAATCCGAGCGTACAAGACCAGCGGCCCGATGTCGGACGATGACCGGGCCTTCGAAGACGACGGGATGATGGGTCACGAAGACGAGTACGTCTTCTGAGCCGAATGACAGCCCGCCCCAATAACTCTTAAACCACCGTCGCCCCTAAGCAACCCTCATGCACAAGGACGAACTGCTCGAGCTCCACGAACAGATGGTTATCATCAAAGACCACTTCAAGTCCCGCGAGCACGTCGACGACGCGTTGTTCGACCCGTACGATGAACTCGGTGTCGAGCCATCGCACGTCCACAAGTCCAAGAGCGAGCACAAGCACGCGGTGTTCGTCCTCGGGAACGCCCTCGCCACCGCGATGAGCGAAGACGAGTTCTCCAGCGCCGGGCGCGTCGGCAAGCGCATGGAAGAACTCGCCGAAGACGCCGAAGGAAAAATCTAACCGGGAGACGGCTCGCGTCACTGCTCGCTGCGACAGCGGCCGCAACACGACAGACGCTGGAGTTCGATTTCGTCCGATTCGTGCTGCATGCTAGCAGCAATCATAATTTTCCCGTGGTTTCTTAACCCCTCGTTTGTTGATGACTGGTAGCAAATGCTCGAGCTTCCCGGTTGGGTACCCCTCCACCGGCTTGCGGTCGGCTTCGCAATTTTCGTTGCTATCGTAGCACTCGCGCTGGTAGACCGCCCGAGTCGTCTCACCGCAGCGCTTCGTCGTCGACTGCTCTTCGGTCTTCCGTTGGGGACGTTCGTCTCTATCGGCGGCGTTCTCTTCGTCTATCTCTTTCTGCAAGGTGGGTTGTCGACGTGGTACCGGCCACTCGTCATTCCGTTCCGTGCGTGGTCGTACTTCTACCCGCTCGGGATGCTCGCCGCGCCGTTTTCGCACTCCAGCGCCGGGCACCTCATCGGGAACCTCATCGGAGCGTTGACGCTGGCCCCTATCGCCGAGTACGCCATCGGCCACTACCCGCAGCGGCGCGGGGCAACCTCGTTCGGGTCGTACCGTGACAACCCGTACGTTCGCGCGTTCGTGCTCTTTCCCGCCGGTGTGTTCGTCGTCGGTGTCCTCACGTCCGTACTCGCGCTCGGCCCTGTCATCGGATTCTCGGGTGTCGTGTTCGCCTTCGGCGGATTTGCCCTCGTCACACGCCCCATCACGACCGTGTTGGCGCTCTTTTCGGGACGCATCGTTCGCCTGTTCTACGACGCGATGCTCTCGCCCGAGGTAACTGCGACTGCTCGGCCCGTGTTCTCGACGCCGTGGTGGGCGCAAATCGCGCTTCAGGGACACGCAATTGGGCTGCTCTTCGGTGTGCTTCTCGGCGTGTGGGTGGTTCGAACGCGAGGCGACTCCAAACCCACCGCGATGCGAAGCTTCGCTGCCGTCCTCCTGTTCACCGTCCAAGAGTCGATGTGGGCTGTCTACTGGTTCCGCGGGGCAGAGACGTTCGTTCTCTTCCGCGCAGTCGGGGTTGCGCTCGTCATCTCGCTGGCGACGCTCGTTGCCCTCACCGTCGCGTCGTCAGACCGCCCGATTTGGCCGCGTGCGCCAGATATGTCGGTTCTGTCTGCACCGCGATGGCAGGTTGGTGTTGCCGTCCTTCTCATCGTCACCTCAGCACTCACGGGGCCTGCGATTCCGTACAACATGTTCACCACGGCCTCTGACGACCTGCCCGGAGAGAAACTCGAACTCAGGGATTACGAGGTCACGTACGCCGAAAACGTGCCGAACGGGTTGACCGCCGCCTTCGACATCGAACTCTTCGGAGAGTCGACGACGACAAACACCTCCGGCGTCATCGTCAAGAGCAAAGAGCGAGGCATCTGGACGACCGCAATCTCGAAGAGTCGACTCGCGTTCGACGGCCGGTCGGTCGTCAGAGTCGGCGGTGTCGGATGGCGCGACAGGGCGGTCGCCGCCCGCGACGGCTACGTCGTTATCGGCACGGGGGAATCGGCCTATCGTGTCTTCCTCGCCACCGAGAACGAGACCGTCCTCGCGTACAAGACCGGGGCTGTGCAGGCAGAACCTATCGTCGCCGGACGTAACATCTCGGTCGTTCCGACCGCGGAGGGCTACGACCTCAAAGTAGCCTCAGACCGGGGGGCCGTCCGCGGGCCGGTGCCGACGGCGAACGTCAGTACGACCCTCGACGACATCCGGTTCGTCCGGGAGGATACGTTCATTTTTGCGGAGTACCGTGGCACCCGCGTGCGAGTCGCGCGAGAAGAAACGTATAACTGAGACACAGTGCCCTCCGGAGTATAACTGAGACACAGACCTCCCGAGAGCGCCGACCGACGGCTACCACTCGATTCTGAACACTTCGGCGTCGAGTTCACGCCGGTCGTCCTCGTGGAAGTCGAACTGGTGTTCGAGGTCGAACGTCGCCCGGAATGCGTCGGTCACGTCGGCGTCCACATCATCTGCGAACGCCTCGATGAACTCCTTGCTCCCTTCGTTGTGGACTGAGTACGATACGTCAGCGACCGATGCCACCGATTCGAGGAAGGCGCGGTCAGCGTGTTCGTTCCCGCGTTGCGCCCCGAACGGTGGGTTCATCAGAACGGTGACCTGGTCGCCGTCGGAGAGACACAACGGAAGCCTCGTCGCGTCGGCGCGCACCCAGTGCACGGGCGCGGTCGCCCCGACGCGGCGAGCGTTATCGAGCGCGGTTGCCAGCGCGTCGGCGTCGAGTTCGACGCCGAAGACGCGCGCGGGAGACCGAAGGGCGGCACCGAGCGCGAGCATGCCGGTCCCCGTGCCGAGGTCGACGACCGTCTTTCCGTCGATATCGCCGCGGAGGTCGGCGAGGTGAACGAGGTGTGCGGCGAGGTCCGGTGGCGTGGGATACTGTTCGAGGGCGACCTTCGGGTTCTCGAAGCCAGCGACTACCGCCAGTTGCGCCTCTAACGCGGCCTTGGTTGCCATCAGGTGTTCGTGCGGTGGCGAACCTCAAAAGCGACACCCTCGCGATGGGCACGTTCTTCGAGCGCGGCCAGTGCCGTCTCTTCGTCTTCCGGTCGACACGACCGGGCCACGTCGACGACGATACGCCCCGAACCGAGGAACGATGCCACGCGCACGTACTCGCGGAGACGGTCCGACTCGGACTGAATCGCCAGCGGGTCGTCCTCGCAGAATTCGGCTTCGACGACGAGTTCGGCCGGGAGGTAGCCTTCGTCGGCCAGACCGGCTTTCAGGTCCCGAAGCCGAGACGGAGCGGTCGAGTCGAGATTCGCCGCGTCGAGGACGACCGGCGTCAGGTCGGTCGAGCGGGTGGTCGAGAGCGCTGCCTTCACATCCGGGGAGTCGTGCGTGCTCATGTTGCTCACACATATTCCTTGGTTATACATATAACTTTGTGAATGCGCAGTAGTAATCGGAAGGGCGAGTTGAAATGTCGATATATCGTCTCAAATGGCTGAAAACAGTAGGCTAGGGAATAATAGTGGCATGTGTTGTATATTCGCTCGGGGGTCACACGCTCCCCCATTCCCCCAGCGGTGGGATGGAGTCGCACAGTCTCCCCGAGGGTAGACGGGCACACTCTCGGGGCCTCGCTTGTGTCGTGGGACGATTCGAAGCGTATCCGGAAGAAGAGAGGATGTGACTACTGGTACGTGTAGGAGACGACAGTCTCGCCCGCCGCGTTCGTAATCGTCACCGTATCGCCACCGTTGTTCCAGACGGCGCTCGACCGACCCCAGTAGACCTCGTTTTGGGTGTCCGTTCCCGACCCAGTGTAGAGCGTGAGCGTCTCTCCGGCCGGAAGTTCGGTTCCGTCCGCGAACGTGTACGAAGCACCGGCCGCATCCGAGAGCGTCCACCCAGAGAGGTCGAGGCGTTCCGTTCCGGAGTTCCGAAGCGTCACGTACTCCTCGTTGAGGTTGTCGTTGTCGTTGCCGGGCGCGTCGGCCGCAACGCTGACTGTGAGTCCGTACTCGTTCGTCGCAGTCGTCCCATCGGCAGTCCCGTTCTCGGTCGCACACGTCCAGAGACCGACGCCCTGCTCTCGCGCCTCGCGTTCTGCCGCCTCGTAGCGCGAGCGCTCCTCGAACGAACTGTCGTAGAACCGCGCGTGACCCTCGGTGAGCAGGTGGTAGTTGAACTCCGCGCCGTCGACGACGACATAGGCGAGCAGTCGCCCGTAGTACCCGCGCTTGCCCGCCTGCTCGTCGTAGCGAAGGCCGACCGTCTGGTTCGACAAGCGTGCGTTAGCGAAGTCGCTCGCGTCGTGTCCCGCGTCGCGGAGACACGCTTCGCCCGCTTCGGTCTCTGGAACACCCTCGAACTCGTCTGGCGTGTTCGACCCGTACACCTCGGGCGTGTCGACGCCGAGCAATCTCACCGTCTCGCGCGCGCCGTCCGGCATGACGACTTTGATAGTGTCGCCATCGACGACTTCTACCACCTCAACTGACACGTCGCTCTGTGCAGGTTCGGAGTTCGATTCTGTCGCCGTCGGAACTGGCGTCGTCGGTCCGGCGGTCGTCGCGTCGGACTGGCTCAGCCCACCGCCGAGACATCCCGCGAAAACCGCGAGAAACGCGACAACGAGTATCGCGGTAGCACGTCTACCCATTCGATTCACCGTTGGTCAAGGAACATTATAAGTAGGTGAGTCCGACACGTCGTCAGCCGGGAGAAGCGAATCGCTAGACGGCGTGCTTTATCATAATTCTGATACAAAGGTTTAAATTCAAGCTCCACCAGAAACCTTTTAATGGAACGTCCGAGCCGGCAGCGTCAACGTGAGGAGGCAACGGCACAGGAGGACGAGCAACTGAGTTGCCCGGAGTGTGGGTCCGACCAGGTTGTCACGGACGCAGACCAGGGGGAACTCGTATGCGACGACTGTGGTCTCGTTCTCGACGAGCGCCAGATTGACCGCGGTCCGGAGTGGCGCGCGTTCAACCACTCCGAGCGACAGTCGAAGTCACGTGTCGGTGCCCCGATTACCGAGACGATGCACGACCGTGGTCTGACGACGACCATCGACTGGAAGGACAAAGACGCCTACGGTCGGTCGCTTTCCTCGGAAAAGCGGTCCCAGATGCACCGCCTTCGAAAGTGGCAGGAACGAATTCGAACCAAGGACGCGGGCGAGCGCAACCTTCAGTTCGCGCTCAGCGAAATCGACCGCATGGCGTCGGCACTCGGCGTTCCGCGGTCCGTCCGCGAAGTCGCGTCGGTCATTTACCGCCGCGCGCTCAACGAAGACCTGATTCGCGGGCGTTCCATCGAGGGTGTCGCCACCTCGGCACTTTACGCCGCCTGCCGTCAGGAAGGCATCCCGCGCTCGCTCGACGAAGTCGCGGAAGTGTCTCGCGTCCCGCAGAAAGAGATTGGACGAACATACCGGTACATCTCGCAGGAACTCGGGTTGGAACTCAAACCCGTCGACCCCAAACAGTTCGTCCCTCGTTTTGCATCCGCGCTCAATCTGTCCGAAGAAGTTCAGTCGAAGGCCACAGAAATCATCGACGTGTCCGCAGAACAGGGCCTGCTCTCGGGCAAGTCGCCGACAGGGTTCGCCGCCGCGGCTATCTACGCGGCGTCGCTTCTCTGCAACGAGAAGAAGACCCAGCGCGAAGTCGCCGACGTCGCGCAGGTGACGGAAGTTACCATCCGGAACCGCTACCAAGAACAAATCGAAGCGATGGGCTTCCGCTGAGTCCTGTCGTCAGTTTTTAACGAACACCACGACGCGCCGCCCCCACAGGGCCGTGTCGTACTCGTGGGCAACGTACCCGTCGAGAAGCGGTGCGACCGTCCCGCGCTCGGTTGCCGGGACAACCACGACCGGCGGCACGTCCGACAGTTGCCGAAGTTCCGCTTCGGTCGCGACTGAGCGGGTGTCGGCATCCTCACGGGCGATGTACCACGCGAGCGGGAGTCGCTCACCCCACGAATCCGGTACCGGCGGGTAATCGTCCGCCGTCTCTGCGACGTACATTGAACTCCCGTAGTAGAGCACGTCCACGTCCGCGTCGTCCGTGGGGCCGACCCACTCCGACACGTTGTCTCGGAACGAATCGAACTCGCTCGGCGGTTGGGCGTAGTGCGCGAGGTCGGTGTCTCGCGCACTCGGTGCGTACACTTCGCTGGCCGCGACGCCACCGGTCTGGACGAGGAGCGCGCCGACGATGAGAACCGTAGCGGCCACGCGGGGAACATCCCCGGCGTCGAGCGCGCTTCGACCCCAGCGAATCAACGCGGCGAGCGCGACGGCGGCCGGAATTGCGAGCGGAACGACGACGTGGACGCCGAGCCACGGGGCCGAAACCTCGGTCAACATCGGGACGAACACCAGCGCCGCCCCGGCCCAGTACGCGCCCGCGGAGACGAGTGCGCGCGGGCCGCTCGTCCCGTAGCGGTCGACGAGGAACGCCCCGAGCGCGAGGGCCGTCACGGGAACCGCCGCGATGGCGAGCGTCCCGAGTAAGTCGCCGAGGTACGGGAGATATTCGTGCGTGTATTCGGGGTACCTGTGGACGACGCGGACGCCGACGAATCGCCGAACCGAGTTGAAAATCGCCGCATCGAACGCGGTCAGTATCGTCCCGGGCGTGTACAGTCCGGCACCGTCCGTCTCGCCCGCACGGGGCGCAAAGGTGAAGACGTAGATACCGACGAACACCAAGAGTGCGCGCGCCGCTGGCGTTGCCGACCCGCGAGTGCGGGCGACGAATTCACCGAGACGGGTCGCGGCCGGCCGCGACGACGTGACGAGTGCGGCGTGGTCGAACACGAGCAGTCCGGCGACACCGAGACACGCGAGCGCGACGATTCCGAACCCGGACGAGGCGATGGCGAGCGCTGCTGCCGCCGCGAGTCCGTACGCGTTCTTCCTGCCGCCACCGTCGAGGAGTCTGACGGCGAACCCGAGGACGAGCAAGGCGAATCCCGCCGCAAGTACGTCGCCGCGTGCGAAGCGGCCGTAGTAGACGAGAAGCGGGTTGAGGGCGAGCACCGCGGCGAGGGCGATTATCTCGTCGTCGCGGAGGCGACTCCGAAAGAGGAGGGCGATACCGGGGAGCGCCGCTCCGAGGAGGGCGAAGGGGAGGCGAAGGGCGAAGTCGGTCGCTCCGAAGAGCGCCATCGACGCGCGGGCGAGGAGGTAGACGAGCGGGCCGCCTGCGACCGGGCGATAGCTGAAGTGCCCAGTCTCCAGATAGCGGAGGCTCCAGTAGCCGACGCGTGCCTCGTCCCAGTGGAGGGGCCGGGACCCGAGTGCGACGAGACGGACGACGAGCGCGAGAACCACCATCGCACCCACGGCGAGTTCCGTCCGGCCGACTCGCCGCCGGAGGCGAGAGGGAATCATGGGGTGACGTGACACCGCGGGCGGCAAGGTGTTTACGACTCGCGCCGGGGTTCATGCGACGTGCATTCGGTGGTCGTACGATACGTATTCTGTGGTTCGTACGATACGTATTCGGTGGTCGTGCGATACGTATTCTGTGGTTCGAAAGCGTCATCCCACCGGCCCGGTAGGTGACGGATATGGCGCTCATCGAATCACTTCCCCCACGTCCGCTCGAAGCCCCCGAACTCACGTCTTTGAACCGGTCCGACGCGTTCGAACTCGTCGTCTCCGTCGAGAGCGAGGAACCGGCGCGCGGACTGCTCTTTGCGACCGAGTCGTGGGTCAAAGGCGTCGCCTACGACGACGAATCGGGATGGTCGGTCGTCGAGACGGTCGAACTGGGCGACGAGACCGCCAGAATCGACGGACTGCAAGCGTGTGAAGGGTCGATTCTCTCCTTCCACGGCGGCGAGAACGAGGAGTAGAACTAACCCCAGTCCGGACGAAGGTAAATTGTCATGTACGACGAGATTCTCGTGCCGACCGACGGGAGTAAAGCCGCCGGGCACGCCATCGACCACGCGCTCGATATCGCAAAGACGTACGGGGCGACGATTCACGCGCTGTACGTCGTCGACACGAGTATCTACACGTCCCTCGACGCCGGGGCGGATGTCGTCATCGACGCCCTCGAACGCGAGGGTGACGCGGCGACCAAACACGTCCTCGAAGCCGCCGAAGAGGCGGGCGTCGAGGCGGACGCCGAAGTCGTCACGGGCACCGCCTATCGGTCGATTCAACAGTACATCGACGACCACGCTATCGACCTCGTGGTCATGGGAACCCACGGCCGAACCGGCCTGAGCCACTATCTGCTCGGTAGCGTGACAGAGCGCATCGTCCGCACGTCGCCGGTTCCGGTTCTCACGGTCCGGATGGAAAAAGAGGACGAAAAAGCGGAAGGCGACGCATCCGGTGAGGAGACGGCCGAGCCCGAAGAATAAGTCCTCGAATCGGCGACTAAATCCCCGTCTCGGCGGCTAAACTACGCTCCCAGTATTTCTTTGATAAACAGTTTTGTCGGGGTCGCTCATATCCCGTGGTATGACTGACTACACCGTCGAGTTCGTCGGGACCGGCGAGACCATCACCGTCTCCGACAAGCAGACCATCCTGAAAGCGTGCATCGAAGAAGGCATCGCACAGGAGTACTCCTGCCGCGTCGGCATGTGTCTCGCCTGCTCCGCGGAGATTCTCGAAGGCGAGGTTACCCAACCCGCCGCCCGTGGGCTGACCGACGAAGAAGCAGAGAAGTACGCGCTCACCTGCATGGCGCGCCCGCAGAGCGACCTCAAACTCGAACGCGGTATCTACCCGCCGAGCATCGAAGACGATGCTGCGGCGACCGGCGCTGCCGCTGACGACGACTAACGACGGGATTTTCGGGGCGCAGTTTGCACCCCACACTCTCTATTACGCTTCCGGAACTGTCGCCGCGCAGTTGTTCGGCCCCAACTCCATCTCGAACGCTTCGTCATCGTCGAGCGGTTGCTGACCGAGGTTGGTGTCGATGATGCGCTCGAAGTTCGCCGGGCGCGGCGGCATATCTTCGAGGATGAATTCGACGAACTCGTCGGTGTCCATCGAGAGCGCGTCGAGACGCTGGCGAAGCGTGTCGAGCGTCGCCACGTAGGCACCACTGTCGCCGGGAGTCGCCTGCGCACTGTAGTGGGCCGGAGCGACTCGCGTGTCGCCGTCGAAGTCGGCGTATCGTTCGACCAGTGTCTCGTGGAGACGGCGGGCCGCATCGGGCGCACCGGCGTCCCCTTCTTCGAGGTCCGGACGTGCGACGCTCTCCAAGAAGAAACTATCGCCGACGAAGAGAAGGTCGCCGAGTCGATAGGCCGTCATCTCCGAGGTGTGTCCCGGCGACGCGACGGCAACGAGTTCGGTGTCGCCGACAGATACTGTGTCGCCGTTTTCGACCAGTTCTGCATCGTACGCGAGACCCCGGCGTGTCGCGCCCTCGGGAAGGACCACAGAGGCGCCTTCGAGGTCGGCGACCGTTCGAACACCGCTTACGTGGTCGGCGTGGACGTGCGTATCGATTGCAGCGACGATATCCGCTCCGTAGTCGGCCGCGTCTTCGACGTATCGGTCGGTGAACGCGCGCAGGGGGTCGACGACGACCGCTTCGTCACCCGAGACGACCATGGAGGCGAGACAACCGCTGGACGGGCGGTCGTACTGGAGCACCGTCGCGTCGGCGTGCGGAATCTCCGTGGACAGATAGACGTCCGCCCAGCCTTCCATGCCAGTCTCCAAGTTTTCGGCTGCCACGCCAGCGTCGGAGAGCATGTCTGCAACGTGGTCGCTCGCGTTTCCTTCGCCACAGACGACGACAACCGGTTCGGGTGCGTCCGCGAACTGTTCGGCGAGTTCGTCGACGGTGTCGAGGGCTTCCGCCTGCGTGAACCGAACCGCCGGAATCTGTTCTGCGGTGACGCTCCGGCCGTCAACGTGCCACTCCTCGAACTCGTCGCGGTTTCGAACGTCGAGGACAGTGGTCGGGTCACCTCGCTGGAGTCGGCGTGCCAGGGCTTTGGGGGACATATCCTGACCGTAGGGCCGCACGGCGTAAGAACACTCCGCGGGAAAAAAGCAGACAGAGGGAGAAAAGCGGCAGATGGAGAACGGAGCGCAGTTCGGCTACTGGTCTTCGCCGCCGTCGTTTCGGATGTGCGCTGGCGGGTCTCCGACCGACCCGTCGGAAACGTCGCTCGGCATCGTATCGACTGCCTCAGACCCCGCATCCGAATCAGACGACGCGCCACCAGACACCGAGTCGGGCATCGCGGCAGCGAGGCGTGACGCATCGCCGCCGTCGTCTACGTCACCGAGCCTGTGAGTCGCATCACGAATCGTGAGCACCTGCTCGGTCTGCGAGCGATTCGCGTCGGCAACCTCGCCGATTTGCTCGGAGACTTCGGTGGCGCGTTCGGTTGCCCGGTCAACCATATCGGCGATTTGCTCTGCGCTCACGGCCTGGTCGTCGGTCGCCGCCGCAACTTCACTGACGCCGGCGCTCGCCTGTTCGACCGCCGCGGAGATGTCCGAGAGACTCCGCATCACGTCCTCACCGCGGCCGATGCCGTCGTGGAGGCGGTCGGTCGTCTGCGAGAGACTGTCGATGGTGTCCTGCGCTTCGACCTGAATGTGGTCGACTGTCTCTTCGACTTCGGCCGCGCGGGACTGCGACTCCTCGGCGAGGTTCTTGACTTCGCTGGCGACGACAGCGAATCCCTCACCGGCATCGCCCGCCCGTGCTGCCTCGATGGAGGCGTTGAGCGCGAGTAAGTTCGTCTGCTCGGCGATGTCGTTGATGGCTTCGAGCACTTCGTCGATTTCGTCTATCTTGTCGTGGAGTCGCTGCACGTCGGCGGACGCCGTCTCGGCGGCCTCGCTCACGTCGCGCATGACATCGATGGCTTCGTCGGCCGCGTCTTCACCCTCCGCGGCGCGCTCGGCGGCGTCGGCGCTCGTCCGTTCGACCTCTTCGGCCGTCGCGGCGATTTCTTCGACGGTCGCACTCATGTCGGAGACTTCGGCGGCGACCGTCGACATGTCCTCGGCCTGCATGTCGGCGATATCCTTGATGCCGGTGGTGCGTTCCGTAACTTCCTGTGAGGTTTCGAGTAAGGATTCGACGGGTTCTCGAACGTCCGCTTCGACCTCTTCGGCGAGTGTACGGCGCTGTTTCGCCTCGCGTCGGGCCGTCTCGTTGTACGAGTCGATATACGTCTCCATGGCGATTTGCTGGTCCAACGAGAGGAGTTTCAACACCGGAAGGAACCGTTCGACGACCGCATCGACGGCCTCTTCGACGTTCGATTCCGTCTCGCTTCCGCCGCGGAGTTTGCCGAGCAGGCCACCGCTCGACTGCGACGCACCACCGGACCCGCTGAACTCGTCTTTCACGTCCTCGGCGATAGCCTCGGCCAACCCTTCGTAATAGACCGAATAGGCACCGAGGTAGTGCTTCGGTCCGAGGTCTATCATGTCGTGGATTTTCCCGATTCGCGCCCGCTTGGAGAAGTAGTCCGTCCCGTAGTCGCCGCGGCCGAGCGCACGGAGGTACGCCGCCTGATCGCCTTTCAGCATCTCGACGGTCTTCGTCGAACGGTCGATGAAGGCCGCCGCGCCGGTATGCTCGCCGAGGTGGTCGTAAAATTCGTTTGCAAAGTCGTCGGCCACGTCGTCGAAGAGTGGTGCCATCGACTCCAGAAGGCGCTCGTCTTCGTCCGACAGGCGGACGAACGATTTGCGTTCGGCGATGTCGTCAGCGTCGATATCTAATCGTGAGAGCAGGTGTTGTCCGTCGACGCGGGACCGCGCGTCAGCCGTTACTTGTGCCGAGGAGTCAGTCATTGTCGATATTCAACTGGTTCGACTACTTCAATTCTTACCACACAGTATCATGTTTGATACCCGCAGTACTGCGGGATATTATCTCACTCACGCCGCCGTTTGGTCGGTATCTCACTCACGTCGGTGATTTGGTCAGAACGTTCACAACTGTGGAGACCCTGATTCGGCGCATGGACGCTGATTCATTCCGCGAGGAGGTCACGGCGGCAAAGCAGACCCAACTCGACCGACTCGGGTCGCCGAAGCTCCTGCTCGCGTTGACCGAGGCGGACCTCTCCGAGTCCGCCGTCCTCCGGGCCGCTGCGTTCTCGGAGCACGCCGCACGCGAGACGTTCCGGTCGTGGGCGGACGACGAGGCTGACGTGCGTGCGAAAGCAGCGTTCGAGAAGACGGCGGAGCAGGAAGACGAACACCTCGAACGCGTGCTCGATGCCCTCGACGAGGACATCGGCCTTCCCGACGAACCGGGGCCGATGCACGCCTACCTTCGCGGCCGCGAGAACACCATCGAACGCGTCGCCGCGGGGATGGTCGGCCGCGGACTCGTGTCGCTTCGGACCCACACACAGGTGATTAGCTTCTTTATCAACGAGGCTGACCCGGCCGGGGCGGACCTGTTTCGGGACCTCAAGAGCGAGACAGAAGACACGCTCACCACGGGGCTCAACCTGCTCGACGAACTGTGCGAATCGGACGACGACTGGAAGCGCGCGAGCATGGTCGCCGAGTACGTCGTGCAAGTCGCCTACGACGACTACGCCGACGGACTCACCGAACTTGGAATCGACCCGAAGCCACTGTGCTGAGTCGCTGACGCGACCACACACCCCGGTCGCAACCGAACCTATTCGTCCCTTCCAGTGCTAGCCGGACACATGACCTCCGACCCGGGGCACGTCGAGGAACTCTACACCGCCCCATCGAAGGGTGCGCCGATGGTCTCCCACGACGCCATCGACATCAACAACGGTGGTATCGTCGGCGACCGATACCGCGAAGGGACGGGCTACTACTCGGCCACCGACGGGTGTGCGGTGACACTCGTCGACGCCGCCGTCCTCGACGAGGCCAGAGAGACGTTCGGCCTCGACCTGTCGGGTGGCATCCACCGTCGAAATATCGTCGTTCGCGGAGTCGACCTCACAAGCCTGCTCGACGCGACATTCGAACTCGGAGAGGCGACGCTTCGCGGAACGAAACTCAGACCCCCGTGTGCGCATCTCGCCGACCTCGTCGGCGACGACAGCGTTGGTGACGCGCTCCGCGAGCGTCGAGGCGGCATCTGCGCCGATGTCGTCGCACCCGGCCACGTTGCGGTCGGCGACACGCTTCGGGTGACGCAGGCGAACCCGAGAGAGATGGGCCGTCAAATCGCCGCGCGACTCGGTGCGGACAGTTCTTTCGGTAAGGGTACGGACGCGATGACCCACGGAGATATCGACGGAACTGACCACGGAGACACCGAATGACGCGAACGAACCGCGCTCCCGAAAGCGACCCACACTCCCGCGCGGTGGCTGGTCTACGCGACGCATTCGGTGCGGGGCCGGGTGGCTCACCCGACCCAGTTGTCGCTGTCGCTCCCGGTCGGGTGAACCTCGTCGGCGGACACACGGACTACAACGATGGTCTCTGTCTCCCGCTGGCTGTCGACCGACATGTCGCGGTCGCCGCCCGTCTCCGCGATGACGACGTGATTCGCGCCCGTGCGACCGATTTCGGAGAGACGGCGACGTTCGCTCCCCACGACGACCCAGCGGGATGGGCCGCGTACGTCGCTGCTGTCGCTCGTGTCCTTCGGGAAGACGCAGCCCTCCCCGGCGCGGACCTCGCCATCGCCTCGGACGTCCCATCCGGTGCGGGGCTGTCGTCGTCAGCGGCCATCGAACTCGCCGTCGGACGGGCACTCCTCGGCGTTGCAGGCCGGAAGATGGCGACGACCGACCTCGCGCTCGCGTGCTGGCGGGCAGAGCGCGAGGGTGTCGGCGTCGAATGCGGCATCCTCGACCAGTTCGCCGCCGGTCTCTGCGAACCCGACGCCGCGCTATTCTTGGACTGTCGCTCACGCGAGTTCGAACACGTTCCTCTCGGCGGCGACGTGGGAATCCTCGTCATCGACACCGGCGTCTCCCACGAACTGGCCGACTCTGGGTACAACGACCGGGTGCGCGAGTGCCGCGAAGCGGTTGCCGCACTCGACGAGGTAGCAGATACGGACCTTCAGTCGCTCCGAGATGTCGATTTCGACCTGCTCGAACGCCACGCTGATGCCCTCGGCGACACTCACTACCGCCGGGCCAGACACGTCGTCTCTGAGAACGAACGCGTCAAAAGCGCTCGGGAGGCGCTATCGGCAGGTGACTTCGATGTGGTCGGCGACGCGATGCTCGCCGGACACGAAAGCCTGCGCGACGACTACGAGGTGAGTTGCACCGAGTTAGACGCTGCTGTCGAACTCGCCGCGGAAACTGCGGGCGTCTACGGCGCGCGGATGACCGGCGGCGGATTCGGTGGAAGCGCCGTTGCACTGGTCGCTGAGTCGGCGCTGGAACGCGCCGAGCGCGAGATTCGCGCCGCGGTAGCAGACCGGGTCAGTCCGAAGGCGGACGTGTTCGCCTGCCGACCGAGTGGTGGCGTTCGGTTGGTCCAGCCTGAGTGAGGAGTTCGGTTGGCCCCTCCCAACTAAAGACGGGGCCGAGAATCACTCGGGGAAGAGACTCTTCGGCAGGTACGCCGAGACGGTCCAGTTCGGGGCGTCCACGACTTCGTTTATCTTGAGGTCCACCGCGGCCGAACAGAGGATGTACGCCTCACCGGCGGTGAGACCGTGTTCGACCTTGAGGTGCGAAATCATGTGTCGAATCGCCTTCTTGGTCGCCACCATCAGGTCGTCGGCGATGCCCGACGTTCCGTACATTGGTTCGTCCGCCCCGGTCGGAGTGAACGGTCCGCTCGTCTCGAACTCGGGTTGCGAGATGGTCTTGTTCTTCAGCACGTCGAAGCGCGTGGTGACGAACATCGGCGCTTCGATGCCGGTCACGCACACCTCACCGTCGCCCTGCGCTGCGTGACAGTCGCCGGTCGAAAAGAGCCCCCCTTCGACCTCTACGGGGAGGTACAGTGTCGACCCTTTCGTAAGGTGTTTAATGTCCATGTTGCCGCCGGTGTCGCGCGGCGGGAGTGTGTTGTGCGCGCCGTCTTCGGCGGGGGCGACTCCGGAGACACCGGCGAACATCCCCAGCGGGACTTCGATATCGTTCACGAAGTGCGCAACTCCGTCGTCGAGGTCCCAGATGTGGAGCCCCGGTTTCTCGAAGTCCTTCGGGAGAAGACCGAACCCCATGTCGCCGGGGAAGAAGCCAGTATAGCCCCACCCTTGATGTTCGAAATCGAGGAATTCGACGGCGAGTACGTCCCCCGGTTCGGCACCCGTGATTTCGACGGGACCTGTAAGCGGGTGCACTGGGTCGAAATCTGCGTTGGCGAAATCCTCGGCGGTCGACTGTGGTGTGATTTGTCTGTCGAGCGCGTCTCGGCACTCGAACCGAACGACATCGCCCGATTCGACCGTCACGTGGGGTTCGAGTCCGTTGTCCCAGCTGTGGTGGATGTTCTCCTCGGCGGCGGTCAGTTCGTAGTCGATGGTGTAATCAGAGGGCATACGTTACCATATGACGTTCTGAAGTGACAAAAGCTAGCTAGACGGCTGGGAGACTCAACGTGCACTACTGGTCCCCCGATATACTGGACGTGTGTCCGGAAGTCTGCATTATTTGTGACCAAATTCTACATGGAACTATGGTAAACCGAATTACATAATACGGACGATTGAAACTGAGACGCATGGGAGACGAACTCAATCGAGGTCTCGAAGGAATCTCAGTCGCGGAGACGAAGTTGAGCTACATCGACGGTGAGGAAGGCGAACTCGTCATCGGCGGCTTTCCGCTCGCCGAACTGGCGGGGAACGCGTCCTACGAGGAGAGCGTCTTCCTCCTGTTGAACGACCGTCTGCCGACCGAATCCGAACTCGACGAATTCCGAAGCGACCTCGCGGCGCGGCGCGAAGTCACAGACGAGGTGCGGGCGGTTCTCCGCCGCGCTGCCGACGAGGAAAAGCCACCCATGGATGCGCTCCGGATGGGTGTCGCCACCGCGACCCTCGGAGCAGACGAACACTCGAATCGGGAGGCAGTCAAGCGCGTCGTCGCAGTTCATCCGGCAATCGTCGCGACGTACTGGCGCTACCGACAGGGCGACGAGCCGGTTGCACCGCGCGAAGACCTCGGCCACGCCGCGAACTACCTCTACATGCTGAACGGCGAGGTGCCGACGGACGCGGCGGTTCGCGGTCTCGAAACCTATCTCAACACCGTCATCGACCACGGACTGAATGCCTCAACGTTCACCGCCCGAGTGGTCGTCTCGACCGAGTCGGATGTCGTGTCGGCGGCGACCGCCGCCGTCGGGACGCTCAAAGGGCCGCTTCACGGCGGCGCGCCCGGTCCCGTTCTCGACATGCTCCGAGAAGTTGCCGACTCCGGCGCTCCGCGGGAGTACGTCCAAGAGAAACTCGATGCGGGCGAGCGACTGATGGGCTTCGGCCACCGCGTCTACCGCGTCCGCGACCCTCGCGCCGCGGTCCTCTCGACCGCCGCCGAGAGTTTCTACGGGGAGAGCGGCGACGCCGACTTCTTCGACACCGTCCAAGAGTTCGAGGATGTCGCAGTCGAGATGCTGGCCGACCACAAACCGGGACGGCGACTGGAGACGAACGTCGAGTTCTACACCGCCGCGCTCTTGCATGGCGTCGGCATCCCGAAGGACCTCTTTACGACGACGTTCGCCGTCGCCCGCGTCGGCGGGTGGATGGCCCACTGTCTCGAACAACTCGCCGACAATCGCATCATTCGACCCCGGAGTCAGTACGTCGGCGAGAAGGGACGAACGTGGACGCCGGTCGGGGAGCGATAAGGCTGTGCAGTCGCTGCGTGGTCTTCGTCAGTGAATAGAAAATAGAAAGCCGCAGCAGAAAGCTTCGGCTTACGCTTCGTCGAAGAGGCTGTCGCCGTCGACCATGTGCTCTTCGACGGCGTCCACGTCGAGCGTCAGGCCGAGACCCGGCTTTTCGGGAATCTCGATGTAGCCGTCTTCGATGACGGTCTCTTCGACGAGGTCCTCCCACCAACCGAGTTGGTAGGAGTGGTACTCGACTGCCAGCGCGTTCGGGATGGCCGTGCCGACGTGCGCGGAGGCCATCGTCGCGATGGGCGACGAGACGTTGTGCATGGCGACCGGGACGTAGTACTGGTTCGCAACGTCCGCAATCTTCCGCGTCTCGCGCATGCCGCCGACCTTGGGCATGTCGGGCGCGACGATGTCGACCGCCTGATTCTGGATGAGACGGCGCAGTTCGGTCACGCGGTAGCGGTTCTCACCGACCGTGATGGGGGTGAGCGTGGACTTCGTGACTTCTTCCTGCACTTCGAGGTTCTCCGGCGGGACGGGGTCTTCGAGCCACCACACGTCGTAGTCCTCGATGGCGGCCGCGAGACGCTTGGCGCTGCCGCCCGAGAAGGTCCAGTGGCAGTCGAACGCAACGTCCGCGCGGTCTTTCACGCGCTCGGTGACGGCCTCGACGATTTCGGCCTTGTGGCGAATTTCGCCGGGACGGAGGTGCCGGTTCGCGCGGTCCTTTTCGAGACCCGAGGGAACGTCAAGGTCGAACTTGAGGGCGTCGTAGCCGAGTTCCTCGACGACGCGCTCTGCCTCGTCGGCGCAGGCCTGCGGGTCGGCCTCGTCGGCCGTGTGGCAGTCACAGTAGACGCGCACTTCGTCGCGGTACTTGCCGCCGAGCAGTTGGTACGCCGGGACTTCGAGAATCTTGCCCGCGAGGTCGTGCAGGGCGATTTCGATACCGGCGATAGCCGTGACGGTGACGCCCTCGACGGACCCCTCACCGGACATCTTCTGGACGAGGTGCTCGTACAGGCGGTCGATGTCGAGCGGGTTCTCACCGACGATAAAGGGCTTCATGCGCTCGATGAGTTCCGGCACGCCCGCGCCCCAGTAGGCCTCACCGGTGCCGACGATTCCGGCATCGGTGTAGATGCGGACGAGCGTCCACGGGAAGTTGCCGTCGACCATCGTCGTCTGTACGTCCGTAATCTCCACGTCTCGGCCGCCGCCGCGCTTTGCGGTGACGCCCATCGTCTCCGCGGAGAGTTCCCGCATCGTGTACTCCGCGTTCGGGTCGTGAAGGTCCGCGTAGTTCTTACCCATGTGTAGTGGTTTACTCGTTCATTAGTAAAGTTTTCCCGACGCGGCGAACGTTTGACGGTTCTCTAGAGGGACGGGCCGGATGCTCTTAGGCGTATGCCCGTCGGTTCAGTACGTCTCCGAACGTATCCCGGACGAGCGTGTCGAGTTCGACGGGTAAATCGAGGTGACGCAGTTCTCTCTCGGCGTCGAACGTCGGGTCGAGGTCGATGTCGCGGCGGCGGAGCGCGGAGAGTCGCCAGAGGTACGCGAGCCTGAGCAGTCGCATCGCACCCGTGATATCTTGTGCGCCGAGCACGCGGTAGGTCACCCACGCGGAGTTCGGAAGGACGTGGTGTGCGTCAGCTACCCCCTCCATGATGAGGATGTCTCTGACGCGCTTCGTGATGGCGAGGTCGACGATACCGGTGTCGTGGACGTGGCCAATCTCCTTGCCAGCGACGACGAATTCGGTGCCGCCGAAGCGGTGTGGTTCGGTTTCGACGCCCGGCCACCGGAGGACCCGAGAGACGATTCGGTCGATTGCAGCAGTCATGCTAGACGTACGCCCGCTGAGACCATAAGCCAGTGAGTGGGGTGAAAGCCACCGAACCAGAGAG
Source organism: Haloferax sp. S1W (assembly GCF_044593955.1). GTDB lineage: Archaea > Halobacteriota > Halobacteria > Halobacteriales > Haloferacaceae > Haloferax. Next base: position 979,296 of record NZ_CP172595.1, on the reverse strand, counting down.
AAAACGCTGGTGAGTCGGTGCGGCGCACCGAGTATTCAGTCGACCAGCAGATTCAGCGCGTAGACTGTCCGAAGCATCGACGCCGCGTCGCCCCGGTCGAAGATTAGTCCGTCCGTGTCGCGGACGTGTTCGAGAACGCCCGGAGAGGAGTGGTCTGGCGCGGCGGAGATACCGCAGTCGTTCTCCGCGGCCCACTTCATCACGTCGAGGTCGGACTTCGAGTCGCCCATGACGAGGATGAAGGGGTCTTCGACTCCCAGTACGTCGAGCGCTGCTTCGACCCCCGCGGCTTTGTTCAGGTCTACCGCAGAAAGTTCCGCGGCGTCGGCGTGGTAGTAGGCGACGGTGACGCGGTCGAATGTCACCCGCACGTCGTCCGGAATTTCTTCTCCCACGTCGTCTTCGGGGAGCACGTCGCGGTCGGCGAGCACCGATTCGATTTCCGGGTCAGTCGCGGCATAGAACGCGCGTGCCCACGTCGGTCCCGCGGAGTCGTCGGTGACGGCCTCGCCGAGGAGGTCCAGCATGTAGACCAGTCCGCCGTCGATGACCGCCTCGGCGTCGTCGCTTCCGGTCTCGAAGTTCGGCTTGAGCGTGACGTTGAACTCGTTCCCCTGAAGGTGGACGTTGCCGCGGAGTTCTTCTGGGAGGTCTCTTATGACACGGCCCCGGACGGACTCGAAGACCGACTGGACGGACTCGTCGAGCGTCTCGTAGAGCAGGCGCTTCGTGTTCGACCCGTGGCCCGGCGTGAACACGCCTGTCCCCGCTTCGTAGACGATACTCACGTCTCCGGAGTGGACGAGTTCGTTGCCCAGTCCCTGAATCGCGAATCCCTTGACGTTCTCCAGCGTCTGGCCCGTACAGATGACGATGGGGACGCCCAACTCGTGGAACTCGGTGAGAAGGTGCAGCACCTCCCGCGGAATCTCGTTGTCGGTGCGTCCGGCCGACCGAAGCGTCTCGTCCACGTCGAGGACGAGCGCGTTCACATCGCGGCCGTACTTGGTGTAGAGGTCGAGGGCGGTAAACGCCTGGTCGCGGGTCGCCCGCGCCGCGAGTTCGGCGTAGCGGTCGCCATCGGGGAGTGTCCGGCGGATGCGCGCCTTCTCGTCAGATAGTTCGTCGGCAACAGCCTGCCAGTGTGAGAGTCCAACCCGCGAGTCCAGCGGCGGCAACAGGTCGACGAAGTCCTGTTCCTCGCGGACACCCGCGGCGTCGAAGGTGTCGTACAGTCGATACAGAAGGTCGTACCGCTCCATGTATCGGTGTGGTCGTCCACACCCATTAAATCCGCGTCGTGCGGTGAATACCGCCGCGGATGCGAGGGGTGACTGAGTGGGCGAGGAGTGACTGATTGCGTGGATGTTGGCCGACCGCGTGACCGTGTGCTCGACAGACCCCGCAACCCTGATACGGTCCGGCCGACGACATGTGCACATGGCACACTGGACCGACAGCATCGTCGGCGACCGAATGACGGTGGACCGCGAGTTCAACGACCACGTGATGAACTCCCGGTTCTCCAGTCAGGAGTGGGGGCTTATCATGACGGCCACCGAGTTCGAAATCGAACACGCCGACGACCCCGAAGAAGCGCGCATCGTTGCGAACACCGAGAAGGTGCCGCAAATTATCCCCGAACTCGACAACATCCGCAAGCAGATGGGCGCGATGGGCGGCGCTCCACAGGAGTCCAGCGGAGGCGGCGGAAGTGGGCTTGTCGACTCTATCAAAGGTGCGCTCGGACTCGGCAACGGCGGCGGCAATAACTCATCCGACGAAAAACTCGAAGACGCGGAACGACTCACACAGGCCTACGCAGACGCCCTCCAAGAGCACCTCGAAGCAAAGGGCAAGTGGGAGCAGGTCAGAGTCGCCTATCGGGAGTAACGACGCACCCGGAAACGGCTCTTTGCGACGAGCGCGACGGGGCCACAGTCGACCACTTTTCTCACTACCCCGTCAGTACTCGTCGCCAGCGTGAAACAGCGTCCGCTCGCTCGCTTCGTAAATATTCATCAACTCAATTATCAGTTCGTCGTACTCTTCGTCTTCTTCCCGGAGATTGTCGAGTCGGGCGATAGTTTCGTCGTCGAGGTGGATTTGAGGCATAGTTGTCACCACGTCTCGGAATACCTTAAGCAGCGGGGCGAACTGCCCGGAACCCCTCCGAACACACGAGTGAGGGGCTGAACATATTAACTACTGCAACGACATACTATTCGATATTGTGGACAGTCTGGAGAAGGAACAACCCGATTCGGTTCACGTCCTCTATGTCGACGACGATGCGTCGTTCGCAGAGACGGTCCAGACGAATCTCCCCCGTCTCGCTTCGAGCATTGAGGTATCTCATTCGAACGATACTGACGCGGCGTTGGAACTGATTTCCCGCCAGACTTTCGATTGTGTTGTCGTCGCGAAGTCGATTGGAACGGACCGTGCACTCGAGTTGGTGAATACGGTCCGCGAACGGGACGAATTACTGCCGACCATACTTCTCACGGAGGAACGAGAAGAGTTGACCGACGAGGAGTTGCTAACGGCGACACTATCCAGCCAGTTCGTACTCCCCGACGAACAGGGTCATACCGAGCGTCTCGCGAGTCGAATCGAGACGCTCGTCGACGCGGCCCGTCACAAACGACGCGCCGGTGCGACGACTGACCGACTCAAGCGAACGCTCGAACGCGCGACTGACGCCATTTACGCGGTCAACACCGACTGGGAAGTCGAGTATCTCAATCAGAAGATGGCGGACCGCGTGGGTCGTGACCCCGAAACCGTCATCGGAACCAGTCTCTGGGAGGAATTTCCGTCTCTCGTCGGAACCGAGTTAGAGCGAAAGTACCGAACCGCGATGGAGACTGGCGAGCCGGTTGCGTTCGAACATCACCTCAAATCACCGTTCGACTACTGGGTCGAAGTCCGTGCCTTCCCGGACGACGACGGCCTGACGGTGTTCTCCCGTGAGATAACCGAAAAACGGGAACGAAAGCGCGAACTCGAACGCAACAAATCGATTCTGGAGAACGTCCACGATGTCGTGTTCGTTCTCGACTCGTCGTACGAAATTCAGTACGCGAACCCTGCTGCTGGGCGTGCCCATGGCCAAGACACGCTCCGCGGGAAAAACATTCTCGAACTCGTGGAGGGCCGCATCCCGGACGAAGACATCCAACGATTCCGCGAGGCAGTCGCTGAGACGCTTTCGGGCATGGACGAGCAGAATGACGGCGGACAGCCAAACCTGTACGACTTCGACCTCCGGATGTCGTTCGAATCGGTGTTCGGACAGCGGACGTTCGATGTTGGGTTGACACCCCTCTACGAATCGAACGAAAATCGGGTGCTCGTCGTCGGACGGGACGTGACCGAGTACCAGGAGATACAGCAACAACTCGAAGAAGAACGGGACGCCCTTCGGTCGGTCCAGCGAGTGATGGGGGACGCCGACCTCTCGACCGACGAACGGGTGATAAAGCTGCTCGAAGCGGGTTGTCGGACGCTCGGACTCGATATCGGCATCGTCTCTACTATCGACGGCACCGACTACGAAGTTCGGGATGTTTACCCGACAGGCGGCGACATCTCCGTTGGCGACCATTTTGACCTCAAATCGACTTACTGCGAGGCGGTTGTCGCCAGCAATGGCGTGTGTGCATTCGTCGATGCGGTCGATGCTGGGCGCGAAGACCACCCGGCGTACCAGAACTTCAAACTGGAGTCGTACATCGGCGCACCGCTCACAGTCGACGGTGAGCGCGACGGGACGGTGAACTTCTCCAGCCCGGAGTCGCGAGACAACGACTTCAACGAGCTAGAACGGACGTTCGTCGAACTGCTCGGTGAACTCGTCAGTGCGGAGTTGACGCGTGAACGGAGCCGAACAAAGCTCGAACAGACGAACCAGCGACTCGAATCGCTCATCGAGGCCGTGCCGATGGCGATTCTGGAAGTCGACAAGTACGGAAACGTCCTCATGTGGAACAACGGTGCCGAAGAGATGTTCGGGTGGTCGAGCGAGGAAGTTGTCGGGACGTTCAATCCGCTCGTTCCGGAGGAAAAGACAGCCGAGTTCGAAGCCCACAGGCGACAGACGTTCACCGGCGAGAACATCCGAGGAAAGGAGATACAGCGGGTGACGAAGAATGGGGACGAACTCGACTTACTCCTCTCGACGGCCTCGGTACCGGGACCGAGAGGAAACGTAGACCGAGTCCTCGCCGTACTCGAAGACATCACCTCGCAGAAACGAATCGAGCGAAGTCTGCGGGAACTCCAACAGACTGCCCAACAACTCACCGTGGCATCGTCCACGGAGCAGGTCGGTGAAATCGCCGTCGGGGCCGCGGCCGACGTACTCGGACTCGAAGTGACGAGTATCTGGGAGTACGACGAAAAAAGCGACGCACTCGTCCCACTCACCGAGACGAGCGCGGCACGCGACCTGTACGGGTCGACGCCGACACTCTCGGGTGGCGATAGCCTCGCGTGGGAGGCGTTCGAGGCCGGTGAGGTCCGTGTCTACGACAACGTTCAGGAACAGGAGGGGTGTTACAACGAGGACACCAAGATGCGGAGTGAAATTGCCATTCCGCTCGGCGACCACGGCCTCTTTCTCACCGGGTCGACGTCGCCACGGGAGTTCTCCGACCGTGACACCGACCTCTTTCGAATCCTCGCCGCGTCGGCCGAAGCGGCGCTCGTGCGAGCGAAGCGAGAAGACGAACTCCGAGAGCAGAACGACCGCCTCGATAAGTTCGCGGACGTCGTCGCACACGACCTCCGGAACCCACTCACCGTCGCCATCGGCTTCCTCGACATGGCCGCCGAAACCGGCGACGAGCAGTACTTCGAGAAGGTTCGGTCCGCGCACGAACGAATCGAGAACCTCATCGAAGACCTGTTGGCGCTCTCTCGCGACGAGCGGTCGATAGACGAGAGTCGTACTGTCGACCTGAGACCGCTTACAGCAGAATCGTGGGGACACGTCGAGACAGACGATGCGAGTCTGGTGCTCGATGAGTCGCTGCCGAGAGTTCAGGGCGATGCAAGCCGGTTGAAGCAACTGTTCGAGAACCTGTTTCGGAACGCAATCGAACACGGCGGCGACGACGTTGACGTGACGGTCGAACGCCTCGCCGATGGGAATGGATTCGCCGTCGAGGACACCGGCGACGGGATTCCTCCCGAAAAGCGCGACGAGGTCTTCGAACACGGAGTCTCCTACGGCAACAACGGAACCGGGTTCGGACTGAGCATCGTCGCCACCATCGCCCGCGAACACGGGTGGGACGTTGCGCTCACCGAGGGGCCAGCAGGCGGTGCGCGCTTCGAATTCAAACCAGGGTACGTCCAGCGTACCGAAGACCGAGAAAAAAAGGGGCAGGCGAACTGAATCGCCAGCCGCAAAAAATCGGTCCCGGCGGCGTTCCAACGACGTGCTTCTTACTGCGTTCGGCGGGAGTTACTTGAAGAGCGTTTGGCCAGCGCTTCCGGAGACTTCGGTCAGACCGGCGTGAACGTCGGCGATGCGAGCGCGGATGTCGCGGCCGACGACACGCGGGTCGAACACCGACTTGTTGGGCGACCAGTCGGTCTCGTTGAAGAACGTGTCGCGGGCGTCTTCGACGTCTTCCGGGGGCACGATGGCGTTCGGGTCGTCACTGTAGAGGTCGTATGCGGTCCGGGTGTACTCGTACTGGTACCGAGTGTCCTTGTTGACCTTGCAGATACCGTGTTTGAGCATCTCCTGCAGTTGGTCGGGTTGGACACCGGACGAACCGTGAAGGACGAGGGGCGTGTCGAGGCCGTGGTCTCGAAGTGCGACGCGAATGTCGTGTGCGAGGTCGGGGCGGAGTTCGAGGTCTTTGCCCTTGGCAACGCCGTGCTGGGTTCCGACGGAGATAGCAAGCAGGTCGGCACCGGTCTTGTCGACGAATTCGACGGCCTGCTCGGGGTCGGTGTAGAACGCTTCTTCGGCCTCGATTTCGTCTTCGACGCCCTTGATTTGGCCGAGTTCGGCCTCGATGAGGATGTCGGAGTCGGCGGCCTCGACCATCTCGACGACCTCTCGACTCGTGGCGACGTTCTCGTCGAACGGTTCGTGGGAGGCGTCGATCATGATAGACGACGGGATGTCGAGTTCGATTTGCTGTTGGATGAACTCGAGGTCCGTCTGGTGGTCCATGTTGAGGAAGACGCCGATGTCGTACTGCTCGGCGATGGTCTCGATGTAGGTCCCCATGGCTTTCAGACCCGCAACCGGGTCGCCGTTGCCTGCGAATTTGCAGGCCCCACCGCTGAGTTGGAGGAGAAGGTCCGAATCCATTCGGTCGGCACCCTCCATGAGACCCATCATGATGTTCGGTTCCGCGATGTTGCTCGCGATGAGACCGAACCCTTCGTCGAGCGCCTCGTCGTACACTGTGGCGAGTTCCTCCCCGCCGTAGAACGGCATTATGCGTTCACCTCGTGTTCGCCAACGACAGCGAGGATAATAATCTATGGGAATATGGTTTCGGTTTTGCGCGTTCGTGTTCGTTCGTTACCGAGTTAATTTTTCGTGCAGCGTGCAGCGACCCGGCTCAGCGGCTGACGAGCGAGTCCTCTGGCTGGTCGAAAGAGACGGGAAAATCGAAAGACGACTCAGGAGAACAGCTTCTTCAGTCGAGCGAACAGCCCCTTCTCCGGGTCGCCACCGCGGCGGACTGGTTGGTCTGCGGACGCCGAGTGGTCGTCGCCGTCGTCGGTCTGTGCGGTGTCGCTGGTGTCGGTGTCGCTCTCGCCGCTTCCGAAGGAAACGTCGCCGGTTTTTCCTTCTTCAACGAGTTCAGCGGTTCGCTGGATAATCTCTTCAGCGTTGTTGACACCGTCTTTCACCGTGCCTTTGACGACGAGTTTCCCGCCGAATCGGTCGCGACTGACCGAGGTGTCGGAGGTGATGATGACAGCGTCGGCGGCGTCGATGGCGTCCGCCGAGAGTTCGTCTTGCGTTCCCATCGCGCCCTGTACTTCGACATCGATGTCGTGGCCGAGGCGCTCGCCGGTCTGCAAGAGGTTCTCGGCGGCCATCTGGCTGTGTGCGATACCTGTCGGACAGGAGGTGACTGCGACGAATTTCATTTGTCTCGTGTTAACAGTTGTTCGACTTCAGTTTTCGTGCTGGCTTCGAGGACGTTCGCGGCGAGCTTCCAAGCCTCAGCCGTGTCTACGTCCGCCACGGCCGCTTTCACGTGCGGCACCGTGACGGCGCTCATGCTCAGTTCGTCGAGGCCGAGACCGACGAGCAGCTCGGTCAGTTCGGGGTCGCCCGCCATCTCGCCGCACATGCCGACCCAGCAGTCCTCGCCTTCGGCGGCCGTGACTGTCGCGTCGATGGCGCGAAGCACGGCGGGTTGTCGGTAGTCACCGAGGTCGGCAACGCGCTCGTTGCCGCGCTCGGCGGCCATCACGTACTGGGCGAGGTCGTTCGTGCCGATGCTGAAGAAGTCGACGTGCGGTGCGAACTGGTCGGCCATGAACGCGGCCGCAGGCGTCTCTATCATGATGCCGAACTCCGGCATCGCGTGGTCGATACCCTCAGATTCGAGGTCGGAGGCGACCGACTCGAACTGCTCGCGCGCCCGACGGAGTTCGTCCACGGTTGCGACGAGCGGAAGCATCACCGAGAGATGCGTGTCGTCTGTACGCCCGGCCGCGCGGAGCAACGCGCGAACCTGCGTTTCGAAGAGGTCCGCGTCGGGACCGAGCGACCGGCGGATTCCGCGCTCGCCGAGGAACGGGTTTTCCTCCTCTGGGAGGTCCAGATACGGGACTGGCTTGTCGCCGCCGATGTCGAGCGTCCTGACGACCACTCGTCCCGAATCGAACGCTGCGAGGGCGTCGGTGTACGCTTCGACCTGTTCATCTTCGTCCGGCGGCGACTCTCGGTCGAGAAAGAGGAACTCGGTTCGGAACAGTCCGATACCGTCCGCACCTCGTTCGACTGCCGGGCCGAGGTCATCGAGCGTCCCGACGTTCGCGGCGACTTCGATTTCGACTCCGTCGGCCGTCTCGACCGGGTCGCTTCGAATGTCGACTTCGGCCTCGGTGGCCGCTGCCGCTTTGGTGTCTTCGGCCGGGTCGGCCACGAGGGTCCCTGCGTCGCCGTCGACGACGACTTCCGTGTCGTCTTCGACTGATTCGAGTTCCTCACCGACTCCGACGATGGCCGGGATAGCGAGCGACCGGGCGAAGATGGCCGCGTGCGAGGTTCGGCCGCCCGCCTTCGTCACAAACCCCGACACGTGAGATGGGTCGAGTTGCGCCGTGTCGCTCGGTGTGAGTCGTTCGGCGAAGACGACGCTCCCCGCTGGGAGTGCCGAGAGGTCAACTCGTTCGCTCCCCGCGAGGAGTCGAACCAGTCGGTCCCGAACGTCTCGCAGGTCGTCGGCGCGTTCGCCCATCCGGCCGCCCATGTTCTCGAACTGGTCGACGAATTCGGAGAACGTCTCGTAGACGGCGTGTTCGGCGGGACGACCGTCGTCGATGGCGGCGGTGACGCCCTCGGTTATCTGCGGGTCGTTCAGGAACTGGACGTGGGCGTCGAACACTGCGGCTTCCTCCTCGCCGACTCGCTCTGCGGTCCGCGCTCGCTCGTCGCGAAGTTCGTCTTCGGCCGTCTCACGGGCCGATTCGAACCGCGACAGCTCCGCGTCCGAATCGACCGTCTCGGGTTCCGGTGGGTCCGGTAACTCGGCGTCCGGCCGGTACCAGACGACAGACCCGACACCGGACAGCGGCGTCACGCCGATGCCGGAGAAGGTTCGTTCGGTTGCGGTCTGGTCTGACATCATCAGTCGTGTCCTTCAGGCGTCGAGAGAACTGCTTCGAGCGCGTCGAGGGCCGCTTCAGCGTCGCTTCCATCAGCCACGAGGCGAATATCCTCGCCGGAGGAGACGCCGAGGCCGGTTACGGCGAGCATGCTCGCCGCGGGGACAAGGTCGTCGGACTCGGCGCGGCCGAGTTGGACAGTGGCGACGAACCCGTTCGCGGTTTCGACGAACCTCGTCGCCGGGCGGGCGTGCAGGCCGTCTTCGGGAACAACAGTAACGACTCGCTCCATCAGTCGATCACCTCGCTGAGGATGTCCTGAACGGTCTCTTTCGTCTCTGCTTCGAGGAGGTCTTCGCGGACTTCCTCGTGCATAAGCGACCGCGAGAGGGCGCTCAGAATCTGTAGGTGGTCCTCGCCACCCTCGGCGGGGACGAGAATCATAAACAACAGCCTCGCGGGCTTGTCGTCCATGGCATCGAAATCGATACCCTCCGACGAGCGGGCGAACGCCACGGTCGGTTGGGTGACAGCGTCGGTCTTCGCGTGCGGAATGCCGATACCGAACCCGACACCGGTCGTCGCTTCTTCCTCGCGTTCGAGGAGTGCTGCGAGTGCCGTGTCGCGGTCGTCGACGCGGCCAGCGTCGACAGCGAGGTCGAGGAGGAACTCGATGGCTCCGTCCTTCGTCGCCGGTGGCTCTTCGAGTGAAATCAATTCGAGCGGAGTGAGTGCGTTGATAGTGGTTGTGTCCATGGTGCTTCGTCGAGTATTGAAAGGTTGGTTAGGTTGTCGTGGTCAGTCGTCCGCTGCCTGTGCTGCCATCTTGGCGTCGAAGTTGGGTTTGATGACCGTCGCGATAACGGCGGTCACGAGAGAACCAAGCAGGATACAGCCGATGAACGCGAACGGCTGGTTCGACAGCGGAACGACGAAGATGCCGCCGTGGGGGGCAGGCATCGTCACGCCGAGTGCCATCGAGGTTGCGCCCGCGACGGCACTCCCGGCGACGATGCTGGGAATGACGCGCGCGGGGTCTGCTGCCGCGTAGGGAATCGCTCCCTCGGTGATGAACGAGAAGCCGAGGAGCATGCCGCTCTTGGCGTTCTCGTACATCTCCGCCGCGTACTTCTGCGGCGCGATGAAGTTCGACAGTGCGAGTCCAATCGGCGGGACCATCCCGGCAATCATGACCGCGGCCATCGGTGCGGTGACGCCCTCGGAGATGAGACCGACGGAGAACACGTACGCGACCTTGTTTATCGGACCGCCCATGTCCGAAGCCATCATCGCCCCGATGAGCGCGCCGAAGACGATGGCTTGGCTCCCGCCCTGCATGTTGCTCAGGAACTGGGTCAGCCCGGCGTTCGCGATAGATATCGGAACACCGAGGACGAACAGCATCACCGGCGTCAACACCGCCGTCGTCAACACCGGAATGATGAGCACGGGCATCATCGGCGCGACGAACTCGGGCACGGAGCGCTGCTTGAACCAGCGCGCCACGATACCCGCGAGGAACCCGGCCACGATAGCGCCGAGATACCCTGCACCGGCGGCCCCGCCTTGCAGGCCGATGACATCACCGGCCGCCTTCAGGACGTTCCCCTGCTGGATGATGTACGAGAGGATAAAGCCCGGAGCGAGACCCGGCCGGTCGGCGATTGCATACGCGATGTACGCGCCGAGAACCGGAACCATCAGGGTCAGCCCCGCGACACCGATTTGCGCGAGGAACCAGCCAGTAGTGCCAGTGCTACTGAATACGTTTTCTACGTTGCCCGAAAGCGAGGCGACCGCGTAGCCCAGCGCCAGAAATATTCCGCCGATTGTCACGAACGGAATCATGAACGATACCCCAGTCATCAGGTCCTCCTTCACCGACGTGAGGTAGGACCGAACTGCATCTTCTGCGTCGTTTGCCATAGTGTTACCACCCCTGCAGAAATCCTACACAAACGAAAACAAAAATACTACCGAATGTGTATATTTATGTCTAAGTTCAGTAGTAACAAACTACTTTGCAAGCACGAAACGAGTTAAATCGAAGTTACGTCAACCTTCGTGTCGGAGGTGAGGACATCATCGAGATGAGGGACACGGGTGCCAGCAACGCTCACTACGCGCGCGGCGGTCAGTACCCCCATACGGAGCGCCGCGTCGGTCCCAAGGCCCTGGTCCAACCCCGCGAGGAACCCAGAGAGAACCGCGTCGCCAGCCCCGACGGTATCGACCACATCGACTTCGAGAGCGGGTACAGACAGCACGTCGTTCTCGCCGACGAGAAGCGCTCCGTCCGCCCCGAGGGAGGCGAGAACGTACTCGAAACCGTGTTCGCGCAGGTCGTTTGCCGCGGCTATCGCGTCGTCCGTCGTCTCCACGTCCCGCCCCGTCGCCGCCGCGAGTTCCGAGCGATTGGGCTTGCAGACGAAGTATTCGGCGTCGAGTTGGGTGAGTGACTCACCGCCCATATCGACCGCCATTCGCCAGTCACCGGCCGCGGCCAGTTCGTCGACGGCAGACAGCGACATGCCCGGTGGGAGGCTTCCGCCGACGATGACTGTCTCTGGTTCGTGCTGTTGAACGATTTTGATCAGTTCATCCACGTGGGCCTCCTGAATGTGCGGCCCGTTGTGATTGAGTTTGTACTCGCCGTCTTCGGCGAGGACGGTCGTGTTCAGTCGCGTCTCCGCGTCGATGTGAACGAATTCGCTCGCGATTCCATCGTCATCGAGTCGACCCCGGATGAAGTTCCCGAAATAGCCGCCGAGAAAGCCCGACGCGACGGTATCGACGCCGAGCGCGGAGACGTACTTGGCGACGTTGATGCCCTTGCCACCGGCCGTGAACACCTGCTCGTCGGTCCGGTGGACGACCCCCGTCTGGAGGGGTTCGTCGAAGCGGATGGTGTGGTCGATAGCGGGGTTCGGCGTGACGGTGAAAATCATTGACCAACTCCGTCAGCGATGTCGACACCAGCGTTTTCGAGTTCGTCGCGAGTCTCACCCTCGAGTTTGGCGTCGGTGATAAACAGGTCCACGTCTTCGAACGACGCGAACTGGACGAAGCTCCGGCGGCCGAGTTTCGACTCGTCGGCGACGAGGACGACCCGCGCGGCCTTCTCGACCATCAGCTCTTTCATCCGGGCTTCATCCTCGTTCGGCGTCGTGAGTCCAGATGTTACGTCGATGGCGTTCGTGCCCAGAAACAGGAGGTCAAAGTTGGTCCGCTGCATGAACGACTCTGCGGTCGGGCCGACGAGCGCGCGCGTCCGTCTACGGAGCGTTCCACCCGTGAGTTTCACCTCGTTGTCCTCCTCGTTCAACTCGATGGCGAGGCGGGGCGAGTTCGTGACGCCGAGGATGCTCCCGTCGTTCGGCACCTGTTTTGCTACCTGCATCGTCGTCGTTCCCGCGTCGAAGAAGACGACCTGTCCGTCGGCGAGTTCTTCGACGGCGTGCGCGGCGATTGCGCGCTTCGCATCGAGGTTCTGTACTTCCTTTTGGCCGTACGTCTGCTCTCGGCCGACGGACGTAACCGGGACTGCGCCACCGTGAGACCGCTCTATGAGACCGCGGTCTTCGAGTTCGCGCAAGTCGCGGCGAATCGTCGCTTTCGAGTATCCGAGTTCACCGGCGAGTGCTTCGACCGACCGGCCATCAGAATCCGAGACGAGTTCGACGATACGGCGTTTTCGCTCTGCTGGTAACATCGATAGCGATTCCTCGTTGTCTACTAGATACGTCGGTGTGTATTGTTAATTGTTTGTGTTGGCTTCCGACCGTATTTGCTCGCTAGAGACTCAATTCACTCAATAACGAAAAACAGTACGACTGAGAAAGGAGTCGAAAGGCGGAGCGAGGAAAGCGATGGCACGGGACGAAACCCGCGGCTCTAGGGTTGAGAAAGCGGGTCGAAAGAAGACGAGCAGCGTGCAGCGACTCGAAGGTCGTGCGACTTACAGACGGTCGAGGATAGCCGCCGTGACCTCCTCGGTGGAGGCGTCGCCGCCGAGGTCGGGCGTCCGTGGTCCGTCTTCGAGGACGCCTTCGACGGCGGTTCTGACCTGCTGTGCCTCGTCGTCGTAGCCGAGGTAGTCCAAGAGCATCGCCGCCGAAAGGATGGTCGCCGCCGGGTTTGCGATTCCTTCACCGGCGATGTCGGGGGCAGACCCGTGAACTGGTTCGAACAGCGCGGCGTCCGGGCCGATGTTCGCCGAAGGGAGCAGTCCGAGGCCGCCGACGAGACCCGCCGCGAGGTCAGACAGCACGTCGCCCGCGAGGTTCGGACAGACGATGGTGTCGAACTGCGTCGGGTCGAGACAGACTCGCGTGGCGAAGGCGTCCATCAGGACCTCCTCGACTTCGACGCCGTGCTCGTCGGCGACAGAGACGACAGCATCGCGGAAGCGACCGTCCGTCTCGCGCATCACATTCGCCTTGTGGGCGACCTGGAAACTGCCGCCCTCGCCGCCGACGTAGTCGCAGGCGTACTCGGCGAGGCGTTCCGACGCAGAGGTCGTCACGACGCGTGTGAGCGTCGAGAGGTCGTCGGAGAGGCGGTCTTCGTGGCCCGAATAGACGCCTTCGGTGTTCTCCCGGAGGAAGACGAGGTCCGTCTCCGGGCGAAGCGCGTCCACGCCGGGGTAGGCTTTCGCGGGTCGGACGTTGACGAACGAATCGACTGCTTCGCGGAGGGGGAGGATGACATCCGCCGCCGTCTCGCCAGCGGCCCCGAACAGGGTCGCGTCGGCCTTGGCCGCGAGGTCGTAGGTCTCCTGCGGGAGCGCCTCGCCGGTTTCTTCCTTCACGTGGTCGCCAGCGTCGGCTTCCACGAACTCGAAGTCGCCGACCGCTTTCAGTACGTCCACGGCGGCCGGGACGACCTCCGCCCCGATACCATCGCCGGGGATAACGACAATCTCGTGAGTCATGCCAAACCGTGGGATGGGCGGCGGAAAGAGTGTGTCGATACCCCCGAAAAACGCCTTTCATCGAGAGTGGATTGCCACCTTCAAAATGACTGCTACCCGAACGTTTTTATCCTCTCCGTGAGAATAATTACATGTAGAAATAGTCTGAAAGGAAATCGGTGTTTTCTTGTATCATGTTCCAGTAGCTATTGCTCCGGAGCGCCGAACTCCGGGAACGACCTGCTCAGTGGGTCGGAATCAGCCGTCTATCGAGCGTCTGCCGCACGAACAGCGACGCGTATAGCCACGCGGCCAGCCCGACTCACAAGCGAACCACTATCCATGTCCGAACACACCCACTCAGACGAGATTACAGCCGAATCATCGACCGGACGACACCTCCCGGACCCGGCGGCGCTCGCCGACCGCGAGGACATCGACTACTGCGAACACACGTTCGTCCACGAAGACGCCGACTTCTGCGAGCGCGACTACGCCGGTCGAGCCATCGTCGGCGTCACGAACGACGCGGGTGAACTTCTCCTTCGAATCCACCAGGAATCCGGGGCTGGTGTCCTCCCGAACGTGAAGATTACCGCTGCCGACGACTACGTCGCCGAAGCCGTTCGGGCAGTCAACGAACAGACCGGCATCGATGTCGAAGTCGAGAGCATCGAGCGCTGCCGTCTCGCCGAACACGATGTCGAAGGCGAGGACACGTCCATCGACGCGACGACTCACGTCGTACTCAGCGCCTCTCCCGTCTCCGACGACGACCCGCACTCTGAGACCGACGGTGTGACCGCCGAATGGCGCGACGCCGTCCCCGACGCGAATGGCGACCATCCCGCCGACGACGACGTGCGGCTGTTCATCGAGTAAGCAGCGGAGCCACACAGCAGCCGCAGCGTCACTCTCACAGTCAGGTCGAAAAGCTCGCCAGAAACAGTGCGGTGCGTCTGCGACTGCCGAAGAAACAGAGACCGGTCAGCCGTCCACGTAGGGGAGGCTGTCTGCCGTGTCCTGTACGGCGTCGGCGTTCGACTTCATGAGCGCCGTCGTGTCCCAGACGCCCTCGGTGAGCGCCTTCCGTTGTGCGTCGTCGACGGTCACGTCCACGGTGGTATCGCCGTAGGTGACCGTCTCGTTTTCCACGTCAACGTCGATGTCTGCGTCGGGGTTCTCGTCGACCCAGTCCTGCAGTTCGACGATGGTGTCGTGGTCGGCGGTGACCGTCGGGATACCCAGCGCGAGGCAGTTGCCCGCGAAGATTTCCGCGAAGGACTCGCCGATGATGGCGTCGATGCCCCAGCGCATGAGCGCCTGCGGGGCGTGCTCGCGCGACGAACCACAGCCGAAGTTGGCGTTGACGACCATGATAGAGGCCTCCTGGAAGTCCGGCTCGTTCATCGGGTGGTCCTTGGGGTCGTCGTTCTCGTCGTACCGCTTGTCGAAGAACGCGAACTCGCCGAGGCCGTCGAACGTGACGACCTTCATGAACCGCGCCGGGATAATCTGGTCCGTGTCGATGTCGTTTCCGCGGATGGGAACGCCCGTCCCCGAGGCGGAGTCGATTTCTGGAATTTCGTCGGTCATGCTTCTTTCACCTCCTTCAGGTCGCGCACGTCAGTCACGTGGCCGGTCACGGCCGCCGCGGCCACCATGCGCGGGTTCATCAGCACGGTCTTGCCGTCTTTCGAACCCTGCCGCCCGATGAAGTTCCGGTTCGACGAGGACGCCGAGGCTTCGTCGCCCTCCAGTTGGTCTTCGTTCATACCGAGACACATCGAACAGCCCGCTTCGCGCCACTCGAATCCGGCTTCTTCGAACACCTCGTCGAGGCCTTCCGCTTCCGCGGCGGCCTTGACGCGCTGACTACCGGGAACGACCATCGCGCGGACGCTGTCGGCGACCTGTCGACCCTTGACGACCTCCGCAGCACGCCGCAGGTCGGGCATCCGAGCGTTCGTACACGAACCGAGGAATGCCACGTCGATTTCGTATCCCTCCATCGTCTGGCCGGGTTCGACGCCCATGTGTTCCTGCGACATCCGGGCGGTGTCCTGCTTTTCTTCGGGAAGGTCTTCCGGTGCCGGGATGGGCTGGGTGATGCCGACGCCCTGTCCGGGCGTGGTCCCCCACGTGACGACGGGTTCCAGTTCGGAGCCGTCGATGGTGACGACATCGTCGTACTCGGCGTCCTCGTCGGAGCGGATGGACTCCCAGTACGGCTTCAGTTCGTCGAACTTCTCGGGGTTCTCTTGGAAGTAGTCGGTCTGCTTCAGCCACTCGTAGGTGGTCTCGTCGGGGTTGACGTAGCCCGCGCGAGCGCCGCCTTCGATGGACATGTTGCAGATACTCATCCGACCTTCCATGTCGAGGTTCTCGATGGCCTCACCGGCGTACTCGTAGACGTAGCCGACGCCGCCTTCGGTTCCGAGGCGACGGATGATTTCCAGCACCACGTCCTTGGCTTCGACGCCGGGACCGAGTTCGCCCGTGACCTCGATTTTGCGAACCTTCTTTTTCTCCATCGCAACCGTCTGAGTGGCCAGCACGTCGCGAATCTGGCTCGTCCCGATACCGAACGCCAGCGCGCCGAACGCGCCGTGGGTCGAGGTGTGGCTGTCACCACAGACGATGGTCATGCCGGGTTGGGTGAGTCCCTGCTCCGGCCCGATGACGTGAACGATGCCCTGGTCGCCCGACGTCGGGTCCGAGAAGTTGATGCCCGCGTCGCGAACGTTCTGTTCGAGTTCGGACATCATCTCTTCTGCGGCGTCGTCTTGGAACGGCCGCGACTGGTCCGACGTGGGGACGATGTGGTCTACCGTCGCGTGGGTCCGCTCGGGATAGGCGACTTCCAGGTCGCGTTCTTGGAGCATCCCGAATGCCTGCGGGCTCGTCACCTCGTGGATGAGGTGCAGACCGCAGAACAACTGGGTCTGGCCGGTCGGGAGTTCCGAGACGGTGTGTTCCTCCCAGACTTTGTCGTACAGCGTTCCCTCACTCATCTACGTCACCTGTTTTCGCTCGGGTCCGGTCTTCCGACTCGGTGTGGCGACGGCCGGTTATCTCTGTGCGTCCACGGTTCCAGACGCGGTTCGTTCCGTCACCGTGTGGCGGCGTGTGGTCCACGTCTTCCATGGTGTCGGACCCGCCGGTCATCGCCGGGGACGACTCGGACGGGTTCACGGCACCGCCGTCGGTGACGGCCGGGCCGCGTTCGTAGACCGTCGTGAAGGTCTCTCCCGTGTAGGGATTGGTGTGGCTAACATCTCGCATGCGGGTCGGTGTGTCGTTTCGGTTCTCGTTTCGGGTCATGGTGCTGAAGTAGGTGTGGAAGGGGTGGTCAGTCGTCTGCTGGTGCTTCTGCTTTCTCTGTGTCGTCGGCCTCGTCGGCCCACGCGAACAACTCGCGCAGGCGACCGCCGACTTCCTCGATGTCGTGGTTCTCTTCTGCTTCCTTGAGCTGGGAGTACGACGGGCGGCCCGCCTGGTTCTCCAGAATCCACTCACGGGCGAAGGTGCCGTCTTGGACTTCCTGGAGGACTTCTTCCATGCGCTCGCGGCTGTGCTCGTCGACCACGCGGTCACCACGAGTCAGACCGCCGAACTCGGCGGTGTCGGAGACGGAGTGCCACATGCCGCCGAGCCCATCTTCGTACATCAGGTCGACGATGAGCTTCAGTTCGTTCAGGCACTCGAAGTAGGCCATCTCGGGGGAGTAGCCCGCATCGACGAGCGTCTCGTAGCCCTGCTTGACCAGCGAGGTGACGCCGCCACAGAGGACGGCCTGCTCACCGAACAGGTCGGTTTCTGTCTCCTCGCGGAACGAGGTCTGGATGACCCCCGCGCGAGTACAGCCGATTGCGTGGGCGTACGCCAGCGCCTCTGCTTTGGCCTCGCCGGTCGTGTCCTGATAGACGGCGATGAGGCCGGGCGTCCCTTCGCCGCTCTCGTAGTTGCGGCGGACGAGGTGACCGGGGGACTTCGGCGCGACGAGCGTCACGTCGACATCCTCCGGGGGACGAATCTGGTTGTAGTGGATGTTGAATCCGTGGGCGAACTGGAGCGTGTCACCAGCGTCGAGTTCGTCGCGAATCTCCTCGAAGACCGCCGGTTGGACGGTGTCGGGGACGAGGACGGAGACGATGTCCGCCTCGGAGGCGGCCTCGGCGGGCGTTGCAACGCGGAGTCCGTCTTCGCGTGCTGCCTCGCGGGACGAAGAATCGGCGCGGAGGCCGACGACCACGTCGACCCCGCTGTCGGCGAGGTTCTGGGCGTGGGCGTGGCCCTGGCTGCCGTAGCCGAGGACGGCTACGGTCTTGTCGTCAATCTTCGTTCGGTCTGCGTCGTCGTCGTAGTAGACAGTCGTGGTGAAATCGGTCATTGTGTATCAGTGGTTGGTGTCGTCGGTTCGCCGGACGTGCCGGGTTCCTCTCCGGGGACGGTCTTTTTCGACCCGTGGGCGAGAGCGGTCTGGCCGGTTCGGGCGATTTCGATGATTCCGAACCGACGGAACGCGTCCACGGCGTCGTCTATCTTCCGCTCGTCGCCGGTCAGTTGGACCGTGATGGTCTCGGAGCCGACATCGAGCGTCTGTCCGTCGTACATCTCCGTGACGGCGTGGACCTTGTCGGGGTCTTCGCCGCGGACCTTCAAGAGGACGAGTTCTGCGCGAACGGCGTCGTCGTCCAGTTCGCCGAGGGAGATGACGGGCTTCAGTTTGGAAAGCTGCTTTTCGATTTGGTCGATGCCGGGGTCGGGCTCTTCGACGACCATCGTGATGCGCGCGTGGCCGTTGACGGTGGTCGGCCCGACGGTGAGGCTCTCGATGTTGAACTGTCGGCGGGCGGCGAGTCCGGCGACTCGCGAGAGGACGCCGGGTTCGTGCTCGACGATGGCCGACAGCACGGTGCGTCGTGGTTCGTGTTCGGCTTCTGCTTCGGGGTCGATGCGGATGCCCTGGGAGTTCCGTCGGCCGTCGGGGTGTGGCCGGTCTTCCGGGGCGGGTCCCTGCAATCCCTGTTCGTTGCTCATAACTGGTCCTCCGAGAGAGCGAATTTTCCGTTTGCGCCACCCGACGAGACCATCGGGTAGACGTTCTCCGCCGGGTCGACGTGGAAGTCGATGACGGACGGTCCGTCGTAGGCGAGCGCTTCTTCGATGGCGTCCGGGACTTCCTCGTAGGAATCGACGGCCCAACCGCGGGCACCGAATGCCTCGGCGAGCTTGTCGAACTGCGGACACCAGTCGTAGCCAGCGGCCATGTGTCGGCCTTCGAAGAAGGCGTCCTGCCACTGGCGAACCATTCCGATGTACTCGTTGTTCAGGACGACGATGGTGATGTCGAGGTTCTCGCGGACGGCGACCGACAGTTCCTGAATCGTCATCAGGAACGAGGCGTCGCCGTCGACACAGACGACGGTTTCGTCGTCGTCGGCAGCGAACCGGGCGCCGATTGCGGCCGGGACACCGTATCCCATCGTGCCGAGTCCATGCGAGGACACCCAGCGCCGCGGTTCGCGGAAGGTCCAGTACTGAGCGGCCCACATCTGGTGCTGTCCGACGCCAGTCGTGACGATGGTCTCGTCGGGCGTGGCTTCGTCCAGCGCCTCAACGACGAACTGCGGTTTCAGCGGTTCGTCGTCGGGTGCCGCGTAGTCCATCGGGTACTCGTCTTTCCACGTCAGGCACTGTTCGCACCACTCGCGTGCGTCGGGGCTGTTGTCCATCTCGGTGTCGATGGCCTCGATGGCGCGGCCTGCGTCGCCGATGACCGGGTAGTCCGCGTGGATATTTTTGGAAATCTCCGCCGGGTCGATGTCGATGTGGACGACTTCGGCCTCCGGTGCGAACGTGTCGATACCGCCGGTCAAGCGGTCGTCGAACCGGGTCCCGATTGCGATGAGGCAGTCGGTGTGGGTGATGGCCATGTTCGCGTAGCCGGTGCCGTGCATCCCTGCCCACGACAGGCAGAGTTCGTGGTCTTCGGGCATCGTACCGATGCCGGGCATCGTGGTGACGACCGGAATCTGGTGCTCGGTCGCAAACGCCCGTGCCTCCTCGGCCGCGTTCCCTTTGACCACGCCGCCACCGAACAGAAGCAGCGGCTTCTCCGCGCGCTCGATGGCGCGGGCGGCCGCTTCAACCTCGTGGGTATCTGGCTCCGTCTTCGGAATGCACGTCGCTGGTGCGCGCGCCGCTCCGGGTTCGCGGTCGGTCTCGCCGAGGGAGATATCCTTCGGGAGGTCGACCAGCGTCGGCCCGGGTCGGCCCTCGCCAGCCAGCGCGAACGCTTCGCCGACTACGTCGCCGACCGTGTCGGACGACGAGGCGAAGTAGTTGTGCTTCGTGATGGGTGCGGTGACGCCCGTGGTGTCGGTTTCCTGGAAGGCGTCCGAACCGACCATGTCGGACGGAACCTGTCCGGTGAGCGCGAGCATGGCGTCGGAGTCCATGTTGGCGTCGGCGATGCCCGTCACGAGGTTCGTCGCGCCGGGGCCGGACGTTGCCAAGCAGACACCCGGTTCGCCCTTGACGACGCCGTACGCGTCCGCTGCGTGCGACGCGCCCTGTTCGTGGGCCATCGTGACGTGCCGGATGTCAGAGTGATACAGGGCGTCGTAGATGGGCATGATAGCGCCACCCTGCACGCCGAACGCGGTCTCGACACCGGCGTTCTCCAGCGCGCGGACGACGGCCGTCGAACCCGAGGTAACCTCGGTCTGCGTCGGTTCGTCGTCCGCGCGCGTCGGCGCGTCAGTCTCTGTCGGTGCTGCGGTGCGTTCGCTCATGTGTGGCCTCCGTGGTGGTGCGTGTTTCGGGGGCGATACGCGTGCTGTCGGTCGGTCTCGTAGTGCTGGTGCTCCATATTGGGGACTCCAAACGTGGCTGAAAACGGTGCAAACCCGTGGGACTGAGAAGTGGAGTGGTGAGGGGCTATGCCCCTACAATAATGAGCGACCGAACAGCAGCGACGGCGGCACCGCGCACTCCGGACTGCGGAGCGGCGAATGCCTCGGTGTCGTCGCGCTGCTTCATCGTATGCCACACGTACTCCCGGTGTGTAATAACCCTTTCGCGGCGCGCAACGATTGCACGCCATCGGGGAGCCAGTGTGGGGCGGTCGCCCAGTAGGGCCACAGCCCGACGCCATCAGGCGCGGACCTCCTCCTCCTTGTCGTCTACGTGGGTTACCCCGACGTCACGGGCGAACGACCTGAGCGTCACGTCGTCGACGCGCTCTTTCTCCGCGCCGTGGTCCTTGACGCGACGGGTGACCTCTCGGACCTCGGCGTCCGAAGGGTCGAACCCGATGTCCGCGAGTCGCTTGCGGACCGAGTGAGTCCCCGTGTGCTTGCCGAGTACGAATTCGCGGGTCGCCCCGACCATCTCGGGGGTCATGACGCCCGGTTCGAACGTGTCGGCGTTCTCGATGACACCGGCGGCGTGGATGCCGCTCTCGTGAGAGAAGGCGTTCCGCCCGACGACCGGCTTGTTCGCCGGAATCGGGATATCGGACGCCTGCTCGACGGTACGAGCTAACTCGGTGATTCGAGTGGTATCGATGCCGGTGTCGACGCCGTAGAGGGATTCTGCGGCCATGACGACCTCCTCGTAGGCGGCGTTGCCGGCACGTTCGCCGATGCCGTTGACCGAAACCTGTGCCTGTGCGGCACCGGCTTCGAACCCGGCCATCGCGTTGGCCGACGCCAGTCCGAAGTCGTCGTGCGCGTGCACGTCGATTCGAGCGTCGGTGTGTTCGCGGACGGTTTCGACCATCCGGGCGAACCGGGTCGGCGTCGCCACACCGCACGTGTCGGGGAGGTTAATCCAGTCGACGCCGGCCTCGGAGACCGCTTCGACGACTTCGATGAGGAACTCCTCGTCCGTTCGGGTGGCGTCCATCGGCGAGAACATTACTTCGACGCCCGCGTCGCGGACGCGTTCAACACTACGGACGGCGCGCTCGACGGCTTCTGCGCGAGAAGCGTGCATCGAGTCGGCCAGCTGAACATCGCTGGTGCTCACGAACGTGTGCACCATATCCACGCCGGAATCCAGCGCGGCTTCGATGTCCTTGTCGACGACGCGGGCCAACCCGCACGTCGTCGTGTCCGTCGAAGCAGCAATATCGGCAACTGCTTCGAACTCCGCATCAGAGTTGACCGGGAACCCTGCCTCGATGACGTGGGTGCCCATGTCGTCGAGGGTCGCGGCGATATCCCGTTTCTCCTCGTAACTGAACGAGGTTCGCGGTGACTGTTCGCCGTCGCGGAGTGTCGTGTCGAAGATTCGTACGTCTTCGATTTCAGATTGTTGGGCTAATGTGCCCTGGAAGAACTCGACCCGCCGGGGAACCCGACGAATCCTCCGTGTCGTTGTGAGACATCGTGTCAGTCAGGTGCCCGAACTCCTATTTAAGTGTTTCTCCCAGACAGTATCACGAACGTTCTCGGGGGACCGTGTGACACCCACTCCCGTGGAAAATCGCCCGACCTAAACGACCTTATACAACACCATGGCATATTGTGTCTTGATATGTCCCGACAGAATTCTGTGCAGACACACAATAATACAACAACGACAGATTTAGAAACAATATTTCGGACCCATCACGCGCAGGCCCAAGTGGACAATTGTGAAGTACAACTGCGGTCGTGACCCCCGCCAGCGACCCGGTGAAGTCTACGGCCTGCAAACCCAGATGAAGTATCTCTCGAACCGAATGAAGCGTCCGACAGAGTGAGTGAACTGTTCAGTACGACCGAACGCTTTTCTCGTCTGTTGCCCACCCACGGGGTATGGGCGATTTCAACCTCAACTTGCAGACGGCCGAAGAGCACCTCGACAACGAGGACGCCGAGGGCGACGTGGTACTCGGCGTTCTCGACGGTTCGACGCCACCCGAAGAATGGATTGAGTCCGTCGCACTCGGGAACACGCTCGTTCTCGCCATCGAGGGCGACCTGAACAAACTGGCGTCGAATTTCGCTCGCGACATCAAAGACATGGGCGGGCAACTGATGCACTTCCGGGAGTTCCTCATCGTCTCGCCGCCCGGCGTCGATATCGACACGGACAACCTCTGATACATAGTGCGAGCGCATACCCGCGTCTTCAGGCGCGGGTCAAGCGGACAATAGCGTACATCTCCACTGACGATGGCACGGCTGGATTTCTCACCGTGTACGATAGTTTTTAGACATCGCCGAGGATAGTGTGTAGTACGGATGAAGACCACACGGCACGCAATGTACAACCTCAACTACCACATAGTGTGGGTGCCGAAGTCTCGCAGAACCGATGGTTCTGCGGACATCGCGGAACAGGGTTCCGCTCAGTACCGCCACTCGGTACTCGTCAACGAGGTTGCCAGCCGTGTGCGAGACATTCTCCACGAAATAGCCGACGAGAAAGGCTTGGAGATTATCGACCTCACCGTCCAACCAGACCACATCCACCTGTTCGTCAGTAGTCCACCGAAGCACGCTCCGTCACTCCTCGCCAACTGGTTCAAAGGCATCAGTTCGCGGAAATACAACCACTGTTACGCCGACCACGACGGCGAGAAAATCAAGTGGGCACGCGGCTACTACGCAGGAACAGCGGGTCACGTTTCGAGTGAAACTGTCGAGAAGTACATCCAGCGTCAACAGAACTCATGAGTTCTGTTTGGCACACGAGAAACGCGACGCGTTTCTCGGGACGTCACGAGGAGGACGAACAGTGACCGAAGTCACCGAGACGCTGGAACTGAAGCTTGTGGAACCGAACGCCCACAAGCACCGGAAACTCTGCGAGACGAAACGAGCGTACCAACAGGCGCTCGAAGCCGCGTTCACCGCCAACTGTACCACACAGTCGGCGGCCAACGACGTGGTGGTCAACTACGACTTGAGCGGGTACGCGAAGAACGCGCTCAAGAAGTACGTCCCGCAACTCTGTGGCGGAAGCTACGATGCGAAAGAGCTTCACGACGACCACCCTGTCCGATTCACGAACGAAGGCCCGAAGCTCGACCACAAGCCACAGAACGCCATCGAGTGGTACGTCAAAATCCCGCACCACGACGACTACCACCTTTGGCTCCCCGCTCAACCAAACCCCGAACAGCGAGAGTGGTTGGAAGCGTTGCACGCAGGGGACGCGAAGATGGGTGAGTGTCGGCTGTTCGACCGTGACGGCGAGTGGTACTTCCACATCGTCGCTACGCGAGACGTGGAGGAACGAGAAACCAGTTCGGCGGAGACGCCGATTGGGGTAGACATCGGGGAAGCCTCTTTAGTAACGGTGTGTCACCGTGACGAGCGCGGCTCCCCGACTGCTCCCAACCTCTGGAACGACGAAGGCACGCGAGTACGGCAACTTCGTGAGACGTACTTCACGGCGACTCGACGCCTTCAGAAACGCGGAAGCGAACGTATCGCTGAATCCTACGGCGACGAGTTGTGGCGACACATCGACCATATTCTCCACACGGTCACGTCGGAGGTCGTCGTCTACGCCGACCAATTCGAGAATCCTGTGCTGGTTCTGGAAGACTTGACGCACATCCGTGAGAACATGGACTACGGCGCGTTCATGAACCGCCGTCTCCACGGATGGGGCTTTGCGAAGGTGCACGCGCAGATTCGCTACAAGGCGGCTGAGAAGGGGATTCGTGTTGAGACGGTGAATCCCGCGTACACCTCGAAGGCGTGCCACTGTTGCGGAGAACAGGGCTATCGTCCGAAGCAGGCGACGTTCAAGTGCTCCAACTCGGAGTGTTGGGTTTCGGAGTACCAAGCAGACGTGAACGCCGCGCTCAATATTGCAGACCGCTATCTCGAAAATCGGAGATTTTCGACGAGTACGCGAATCTCCGATTCGCTTGACCTCAGCGGAGAGAGCCATTCAAGAGAATACACGAGTGGCGATGACTCGGCTGAGGAAGGGGGACGTTTGACCGTCCCACAAGACAGCCAAGCCGATGCTGACACCCAGCAAGAGACGCTTGGAACGTATGCGTCTTGAAACCTTAGGGCCGCGCTCGGCCTGAAATCCCATGGTGGGATTCCCGCGTTGACGAGACGCGTTGCGTCTCGTTCGCATCTCGCAGAACCGGAGATTCTGCGGACTCATCGGAAACCACTGGTTTCCGAGACACCAGAACGCTTCGCGTTCTGGGGACGACTTTAGGCGTGGGAGGAGGTCAATCTACGATTCGGTCGACTCGACACGGTTCGATTCGATTGCGTCGGTGCGGCCTGTTTCGACGACCACACTCGATGAGATATCGACACAACACACCCGCGACAAAGGGCAAAACCGGGTGAGAACGCTGCGGTGCGAGGGCTTATGCGGCGTCCGCCCTAGGTTACTCTCATGCCGATGAAAGGTCGCGGCACGGCGCAGCTCCGTGAAATCGACCGCTGGGAAGACGGCGTCGGCTGGCTCGCGTATCCCGACGAGAAGATGCAACGCGCTAGCCACGCGGTCTGTATCGACGGTGATGTCTGGGTGTTCGACCCGGTGGACGCACCCGGCGTCGACGACCTACTGGCGGAATTTGGCGACGTGGCAGGTGTAGCCATCGGACTCGACAGGCACAAACGCGACGCCGCCGCCATCGCGAACCGACACGAGGTGCCGGTCTACGTGGCATCGTGGATGACAGGCGTCGCCGACAAACTCGATGCGAACGTCGAGCGATTCGGAACCCACCTCGCCGAGTCCGGGTTCCAGACGTTCCGAATCGTCGACCGGACGTTCCCGTCCTGGCAAGAAGTCGGATTCTTCCACGAGGAGTTACGGACGCTCATCGTCCCCGAAACGGTCGGGACTATCGACTACTACTGCGCACCCGGTGAGCAACTGGGCGTCCATCCGATGCTCCGTCCGTTCCCGCCGCGGCAGGTGCTCACCGGATTCGACCCGGAGCGCCTTCTTGTGGGCCACGGTGCCGGGGTTACCGAACAGGCGGGCGACTCCCTCCGCGAAGCGCTGTTGGACGCCCGAAAGAATCTCCCAAGCGCCTACATGAAGGCGTTCAAATCGGTGCTGACGAACTGATGTCGGATGAGGTTCGCGTCCAGAACGCTGAGGACCACGGCGGCGTTCAGGGGGGAAATCAGACGAGTGTCGGCGACGAGTCGTCTTCGTCCGACACCGAGCGACGGAAAATCTACGTGACTCGCGGTCTTGTGGACGTGCTCTTAGAGATGGCCGAGGCTGCCGAACCGAGCGACGTGAACGTGGTTCTGGCTTCGACGCCCGCCGGAGAGTTCGACGCAGACCTCGGTATCGACCCGGAAACGCCGGTTCTCACACACTTCTACATGGCTGAAGCGGGCGGCTCGGTCAGCGCCGTCTTCGGCATCGACCTCGGCACGCCAGCGGGACGAGGACGTGCCCGATTCCTCACACATCCACAGGGGCCGTTCGAACTCACCGAACGCGACGACCTCGCCGCCGTCGTCTTGCTCGCGGTCCCGCCGTGGGAGGACAAGACGTTCGGTGCATTCGACCGCGCCGGTCGAAAACTCGATGTGACGATTCTCGACGCCGAACCGCCGACAGAAGAACTCGCGTAGGGCGAGCGTCAGAACCCACTCGCGTAGGGCGCAACTCGGAGCCGACTGGCCTCGAACGACTACCGAAGGTAGCCGAGGTCGGTCAACTGCTCGGCTATCTCCTGAAACTCTGACTCGGAGAGTTCGCCGTCCGACCGTTCGTGCTGGATGACGATGCTCCGAAGGAGGAACCGGACGAGGTCGCTCGTACTCGAAAAGGTCGTTCCCTCGATGGTGTCGTCGACGCGAGCGGCCAGTTCCTTCGGAATCGAGACCGTCGTATACTCCGTCATGGCAGATGGCAAGGTCTGCCGAAGGTTAACCCCAACGGTCGGGGATTTTTCAACGGGGGTTCCGTACTGCGATGCGATGGCTGCGAGACCGCCGCAAGACAACACGTCGGAACCGGACACAATCGAGTTCGGTATCGCCGCACTGGCCGACGATGTCGACGAGGCTGACATCGACTACCCCGCGGACGCCAAGACGATAGCGCGTGCACTCGGCCACGTCGATGTCCCGATAGACGCCTCCGGCAACACCGTCTCTATCGACGACGCCCTCGACGCGACCGGCCGTTCTCACTTCGAGTCACGCCGGGAGTTGCTCGACGCGCTCCACCCTGTCTTCGAAGAGTTCCGCGCGAACGCCTCGAACAGTCTCGTCGCCCGACTCCGGGCACTCGTTCCCTTCTGATTTTCCCGACCGCTCCCGGACCGTCGGCTGTGACGGCGTTACTCTAACTCTTCGATGCGCTTCATCTGCTCGCGGTGCAAGGAGAGAATGAGGTCCGAAAGCACTCCGAACATCAGCAGTTGGACGCCGAAGATGATACCTGCCGCCGAAACGACGGCGATGACCTCGTGTGAGACGGTTCGAACAATCCACTCGTAGGCGACGTACAACGCGAGGCCGAGGCCGGTTGCAGTCGATGCAAACCCGACGCTCCCGAAGTAGAACAGCGGATTGTTGGTCTTCGCCCGACGGTAGAGTTCGAGGAAGATGATACCACCGTCGCGAATCGGGTGGAGGTTGGTGTCCGACCCGTTGGGCCGCGGCAGATACGTAGTTGGGACGACAGTGGTCGTGATATCGCGTTTCGCACATTCGACCGCCATCTCCGTCTCGATGCCGAACCCGTCGGAGGTGAGCGTCATTTCCATGAACGACTCCCGCGTGAACGCCCGGTACCCGCTGAGAATGTCTTCGTAGTCCGTGCCGTGGATGTACGCGAATGCCCGATTGATGATTCTGTTTCCGATCTTGTTCAGGGATGTCATCGCCCCGTCGCGCATATCCGCAAATCGGTCGCCGATGACGTGTTTGAATCCCTCGTCGAGCGGCGCGAGCATCTTCTCTGCGTCCTTTGCGAGGTAGGTTCCATCGCCGTCCAGCATGAGGACGTAGTCCGCAACGATGTGCTCTTCGACGGCTTCTCTGACCGCCTGACCCTTCCCAGAACCAGATTGCATCACTACGTGCGCGCCCGCCTCTTCCGCAAGCTCGCGTGTGCCGTCGGTTGAGCCGCCGTCGATGACGAGGATGTTTGAAAATCCTTCTTCTCTGTAATCGGCGACGACATCGGCAATCGTCTCGGCCTCATCGTAGGTTGGGATGAGGACGCAGACGGAGTCGGGGTTGGGCATGAAGCGGAGTTCTTTGTAGTGCGACTATAATAGTTCCTGTCGAAAACGACTGGTTCCAGAATGGGAACCTAGTCTTCGCCGGTGCATCTGTGGCCACAACCCTGTCGTTGTGAGTTACCCTCTAATCCGTTTTTGACCCACTCTTCCGGTACGATGGTGTCGCAGACGGTCAACTCAGTAGAAGTCCACTCCGAACATTGTGACGACATCTGCCACAAGTCGCCGGTGCTGTACACTCACCGCCAACAAAACCGTAGCGTACACGACTGCACCGAGTGCGAGGAGGAAGACGAGAACGGGCCAAGCACGAACCGTCAAGAAACGGAGCGCAGTCCAGACAGTCGCTGCCATTACCGCAGAGGCAACCACTTGTTGTCCGATCTGTTTTGGTAAGAGATCGGAGATGTCGACCCAGTTCCGCACGAAGTTGAGGGACCCAACGTAACGCATCGATTCGGCGATTATTGTCGAAATTACGACACCGATTGGACCGAATTCGAGCGTCAACACAACTCCCAGTGGCACATTTACAGCGATGGTAACCACCGAGAGACGAAGGAAGATATCTGGCCGGTCAACACCCTGAATCACGTTGAGTAGTACTTCGAGTTGCGAACTCACGACGCGGTAGAACGCTAACCCAACGAGTAACAACGCCGCTTGAGCGTACTCAGGTCCATAAATCGTGACGACGAGTTCGTTCGACAGAACAAGCGCCCCAAAAAATATCGGGAGCGCTAGAATTGACGAGTACGAAAGCGTGTTTCTGACATCGTCACTGAAAGCTTCGTTCCTGCTAGACAAGTTGCTCGTTCGCGACATCAGCGCAGGCGCAGCGACCGCTGAGACGAACGTGGCGGGGATAGTAATTCGGTATGCCGCTTCGTAGTAACCTGCAGCAGCCTGCCCGAGGAGAAGCCCGAGTATTATGACGTCAACTCGGGTGTAGACCCGGCCGAGTAAGCCACTCGGAGTACTGTACTTCGCAAACGACCAGATTCGAGAGACGACATCCGTCGATGGAATAGCCGGGTGGACTCCGACGTAGTACACGATTATCGGGATGACGAGGAAAAATCCGATAGAGTAGCCAAACAGCATCCCAGTTACGCCGAATCCGGCAATTACGAGACCAAGTTGGATCGGGAACGCGAAGAGGGTCTGCAGCGCTTCGCCCCAGTTCGAAATGCCGACAAGTCCTCGGGCGTCGAGTAACTCCTTGAAGGTCGTATACGACACCATTGCGATTATGAGCAGGATGACAGGGATAGTCGTTCCCTCAACGCCGGTGTAGGCTTCCAGATGGTCTGAAAATAGCCACGTGACGACGACGCCCGCGAAAAGTATGGTAATCAGACCAGCAATCGCGCCGCCGACGACCTTCTTCCGATATTCTTCTGTGACGTCCTCAGAAAAGCGCTTTTTGGACGCGGAAGCCCAGCCTTGGGCACCCTTCTCGACAATTTCTACGAGTGACAACGCGAGGAAGAATGCGCCGTATCCGGCTGGTCCCAATAGCCGAGCGAATATTATCGATCCGACAAATCCGACTAGAAGCGTCGCGAACTTCGCAATAGTACCGAGTGACGTTTCGCGTGCGAGGTCAACGTCGGTTGCAGTTGTCTTGTCGGTCAAGTAGTGTCACCAGTGTTGTCGATATGGGGTATGCCCACCATCCGTTTCAGACCGCTAAAACACTGATGATTGATACACACTGATGCTTTCGACTTCGAATGGAGGGAGACACACAGTAAATCGAACTTAGGAGCGTTCAAATACGAGATTAAAACAGTTTCAGCACCAATAGATTCTAAACATAGATGTCAAGTCGTTGTCTGAACTGAAGAAGTGGTATTCTTTGGCAAAAAATTTATCACCACTAAAAAGGGTTATCCGGTTATTCAATGGGTCTCAAAGATTTTGTCGACACATCTCGGGATTGGGTCCAAGCAGAAGGTGCCCAAGGTCTGAAATATAGTCTCAATCAGTTGTATATGGGGCTGCTGCGTCGTACTACTCCTTTCTTCCCACCAGGAACAAACGTCTACGACAAAGAGTGGGATCTCCTTCTCCTCATTGATGGATGTAGGGTCGACGCTATCGAGGAAGTCGCAGACGAGTACTCGTTCCTCGACAACCCGGGGACAAACCGCTCTACAGCGTCAACGTCGTGGGAATGGATGAAAACAACGTTCACGAGTGAGCACGCCGACGACATCTCGAAGTCGATCTATGTGACAGCAAACCAACACAGCGAGAAGGTAAGTGAAGAGCCCTTCATCGCCTTCGAGGATGTCTACAATTACGGATGGGACAACGGAGTTCGGACAATTCCGGCGGAAACCGTCACCGACACCGCGATTCGACTCGGTCGTGAGTTCCGCGACGAGCACGAACGGATGATCGTCCACTATATGCAACCACACTTCCCGAGTGTTCCCAAACCCATCGGCCACGGTGACAAATTCGATAACGTGTGGAAGAGCCTGATGATCGGAACGCGAGACGTCGATCAGGTCTGGGACTCCTATATCGAGAATCTAAGATACGTTCTCGACAGCATCGAAGTCCTATTGGAAAATATCGATGCGGAAACGGTTGCTATTTCGGCAGACCACGGAAATGCGAAGGGTGAATGGTGGGTTTACGGCCATCCACACGGGATGCCGCTCGACTGCCTCAGGGAGGTTCCATGGTACACGACGACGGCCACGGACCGTGGCAAGCGGATACCAGAAGAGATACAGACAGAAGAGAAACCGGACCAATCGGAAATAAACGAGCGCTTGAAAGCGCTCGGCTATCGGGCCTGAATCGGCAACCCTCCTGAGAGACCAGCAAGTCGAACGTTCAGGTAGTCGTCTAAACTGGTGAAACCGTCTTCTGAACTACGTGCTAGAAACCCCGTAGATTCGTTCGAGCGTGGTCGCAACCGCACGAAGTGAGTGAGTATCTTCGACAAACTGCCTGCCGTTTCGACCGAACTGCGGCCACGTAGACGGATCAGAAAGTAACGATTCGAGGACTCTCGTGAGTTCGTCGACGTTTCGCTCCGGAACGAGGTACCCAGAAGAGCCATCTTCGACGATTTCTGGTATTCCAGCGTGGTACGTAGAAACAACTGGTAATCCGCGGGCCTGTGCTTCGAGCAGCACAGTGGGCGTCCCTTCCTTGTCACCGGCAGACGAAACAACACTCGGTTGGATAAAGATGTCTGCCCCCGCCATCAGTTCGGCGACTTCCTCGGAGGTCTTCCAGCCAGAAAACTCGACTACATCTTCAATGCCCAGTTGCTTCATCTGTTTCTCTAATTCGTCTCTAAGTGGCCCGTCACCAGCAATTTCGTACTGAATGTCGAACTCTTCGTGGAGTCGAGAAACTGCATCGAGAGCGTATCGAAGCCCCTTCTTCTCGACTAACCGACATACAGAGAGTAGCTGAATCGGTTCTCCTTGCGTGTAGTTCGATTGGGAGAAATCGAACGACGAGATATCGACAGGAAGTGGAAGCCGTTCGATCTTAGACGCTGCACACCCGTGTTCTTGCAACGTCTCGTCCATATCTGTACTAAGCGACGTAATCACGTCGGCGGCCTCGAAGAGGTCGTAGTACCGCCATGGATTTTTTTGCAACAACTCACTCGCATCGTACCCGTAAAACGAGGTGACGAACGTAGCATCAGTGTACTGCTGGAGGAACTGAAAGCCATTCCCCACCGGACCATAGTGCGCATGAATCGCGTCGTACTGCGAAATATTCTTCAACAACGGTTCCGCTCGACGCTTCCAGAGATTTTTTTGATTCGCTGACCCGGTATCGTGTTCGGCAAACAAGGAGAGAAGAGATGGATGAGATAGAACCTCGCCGAATTGAACGGTGAAAAGAGAAATAGCCTCGTCGACGAATCCAATCGACTCTAGATACGTTACGTCAACGTCGGGAGAGTCTTCGTCGACAGACTCACCTGGGCGGTATTGGGAGTAAACATCCACATTGTGTCCCTTCTCGACGAGACCACTGACCTGGTTCTTGATGAAGGTTTCCGAGGATTTTGGGAATTTTTTGACGAGGAACGCAATATCGGCCATGCAGACTGTTCGCGAGGGTCTGCGTTTAAACGTTTCTACAATACAAGAGGTGGACTTCACCGACGGTCGGTTTACGTGACGACCGAATCAGCAGTGTCGGGGGAGAGACGCTGCTAGTTGTCGAGAATCGTGTCGAACAAATGACTATTTGAGAGGTACCAGTCGACGGTCGCATCGATACCTGCTTCGAACGAGTAGGATGGTTCATAATCGAGCAAGCGCTGCGCTTTCGAGATGTCCGCAACGTACCGACTGACCTCACCAGTTCGGTTGGGTTCAGTTTCTATGCTGATGTCTGCCCCGGTTGCCTCGACGACAGCCTCGGCGAGTTCGAGCAACGACGTGCCCTTTCCGGAGGCAATGTTGAACGTCGTCCCAGAGCACTTTCGGTGGTTGTTGACGACTCCGGCGACACCGTCGACACAGTCTTCGATGTACGTGAAGTCGAGGACCTTGTTTTCACCATAAACAGTGAGGTCCTGTCCGGCCTCAGCCTGCGCAATGAACAACGGAATCACACGGTTGGACGCGTCGTACTTACCGTAAACATTCGAGAATCGGAGGATAGTCGCGTCCATGTCGTAACACTGTTCGTACGACTTCACAAGCGCCTCGCCACCGATTTTACTCGCCGTGTACGGGCTTTCACACTCGTCAACGTACGTGTCCGTTTCGTCGTAGATTATCTTCCCATTGTTTCCGTAGACTTCACGACTGCTGGAAAAGACGATGTCAGAGCCAGCTTTGCGTGCGTATTCAAGAACGTTGAAGGTCGTATCGAAGTTCTCCTTGGCCAACTGCGGCCGCTCTACGAGCTGGTGAACACGCGCGTTTGCTGCCAGGTGGATGACGAGGTCAATGTCGTTAGGGAGTTGGTCGAGAGCGGACTCGTCACGGAGGTCGGTGACAATCGTCCGTTCGTTGACGCGGTCAGACCAGTAGTTTTCGACGACGTCGACGCCAGTTAAATCGTAGCCCGAATCTAAGAGTCGTTCAGACAGAGCAGTTCCAACCGTACCGCTGCTTCCAGTAACGAGGACGGACGAGATTGGCATATCTCGTTGATTTTGATGCACTGTCTTAAACAATGCGGGTGTGGTTCTGTGTTCGTCTACTACCCTATATTAGCCCGATAACTCGAAATCCGGTAGTGAAGCGATAATGAAAATCTTCGACGCCTGCAAGGTGGGGTCGGCTGCACCAGCATCCAGTCGGTTGGCGTCGAAATCGTATCCACGGCGGAGTTGTTCTGTCACCCACCACTGCCAATCTTCGGCGTCAACATCCTCCCAGAACGTCCACAGACACAGACCAACGTGGAATCCGGTGAGAATGTTGTTGAATCCCCGCTCAAGTGACGACACGGCATCGAGGTAGTCTGCTGTCGTCGCATACGAAACCACGTCTTCGATTAGGTCCGTCTCCCACGTACTCGCGTTCGGATAGGCCTTTTTCAGCATCGAGAGCCCATACAAATTGAATGAATGATACGCAATCTCCTTGTCCCGAATCCGATTTGATGGGACGTAATTTCGAAGGTACAATGGAACTCCGCCTGCGAGCGTTCGGTACGTCCGCGAACTCACGAGTGAAGATAACTCAGACGGTGTCGTCCACACGTGATGTTTGATGAGCCCAGAGGGATACGTTCCCATTCGGTTCGGAAGCTTGGCGATGAACCGACTGAGGTCTTCGTCAACATGCTTCGAGTAGTCTCGAAGCGACGCAGCAGCACCAGCAAAGAAGATTTGATGGTTGAGAGTCCGGTCGATTCCGAGGTCACGTCCATCTACCTCGAGTCTGCTCCACAACGCAGTCTCAGGGTCAAAGGGAAGTAGGAAGTAGAGATCCAGGGCTCTATCGAGATACTCGTCGTCATCAAATACCTCCGCAGCACGCGTGAATGCCAATATCGGAAAGGCTTGGCCGATGACTCCGTTACATCGATCCTTAGAAGTAGACTTCCGGCATTCGTACGTTCGCCCGTGCGGACGAAGCTCGTCCGACGCTAGGAACTCGAGAGCTTGCTTTGCACCTTCTTTAAACGAGTCGTCACCGGTACGCTCGTAACACTCCAACATACTGAGCGTCCAGCTAGCGGTCGTCCGAACCGAAGTCAGTGGGTCTCCATACACCCCATTTTTTCCGGGGGGAAACGACCCGTCAGAGTGTTGGGTCGCCATCGCCGCCGCTGTAGCATCCACCAGAATGTCGTACAGGGTTTTGGCCATTAGAAGTCGAATGATGTCCACACGTTCATGTAACTATTTGTTCGGGGGAAGCAAATAGTTCGGAGGTAGACGGTCGCTATCCACTCTGACACGTTAGACCAGACTCTCTTCCACAAAAGATATTTAAATAAGTACATAGATTTCTGCCCATGCAAGCAGTCGTTCTCGCCGCTGGCAAAGGGACCCGCCTCCGGCCACTCACGGAAGACAAGCCCAAAGGGATGGTCGAAGTCTCCGGAAAGCCCATCCTCACCCACTGTTTCGACCAACTCGTTGACCTCGGTGCCGAGAAACTCGTCGTCGTCGTCGGCTACAAAAAGGAAGTCATCATCGAGCACTACGACGACGAGTACCGCGGCGTTCCAATCACCTACACGCACCAGCGCGAGCAGAAAGGACTCGCCCACGCCCTCCTCACCGTCGAAGACCACATCGACGAGGACTTCATGCTCATGCTCGGCGACAACATCTTCCAGGCGAACCTCGGCGACGTGGTCAAGCGCCAGCGCGAGGACCGTGCCGACGCCGCCTTCCTCGTCGAAGAGGTCGACTGGGACGAGGCGTCCCGGTACGGTGTCTGTGTAACCAACGACTACGGCGAGATTACCGAAGTCATCGAGAAACCAGAAGAGCCGCCGTCGAACCTCGTCATGACCGGATTCTACACGTTCACACCGGCCATCTTCCACGCGTGTCACCTCGTCCAGCCGTCGAATCGCGGCGAGTTCGAGATTAGTGAGGCAATCGACCTGCTCATCCGCTCTGGTCGGACTATCGACGCGATTCGTATCGACGGCTGGCGGATGGACATCGGTTACCCGGAAGACAGAGACGAAGCGGAAACGCGACTGCAAGAAGCAGGGCTCACCTCGGAATAAGCGGTCGACCACAGCGGCTTTTTACCGGCGGGCGTCAACCGACTGCTAATGTCGGACCCTGACCGCCCAGTTGTCTCCGTCATCATTCCCGTCTACAACGACCCGAAGGGTATCGCCGACACACTCTCGGCACTTACGAAGCAGACCTATCCAGACGAGCGTCTCGAACTCCTTCCCGTCGACAACGGCTCCACAGATAGAACTCGCGAGGTCATTCGCCAGTTTGCCGCAGATAACGAAATCGTCGAGCTTGTCGTCGAAGACGAGATTCAGGGTTCGTACGCTGCACGGAACGCCGGCATCGAACGAGCGTCGGGAGAGATACTCGCGTTCGTCGACGCCGACATGTACATGGACGAGACGTGGCTTGAGACGGCGGTCGATGCCGCCGGAGACGCACCATACATCGGCTGTAACGTGGAGCTCGTCGTCGACGGCGACGCGACGCTCGCAGCGAAGTTCGACGCACAAACGGCGTTTCCCGTCGAGCGGTACATCGCCGAGCAGCAGTATGCACCGACCTGTTGCCTCCTGGTCCGCCGTTCGGTAGTCGAAGACGTTGGTCCGTTCGACGCGATGTTGGTATCAGGTGGTGACTCGGAATTTGGAAACCGGGTCGCACAAGCGGGCTATGAACAGCAGTTCGCTTCCGAAGCAACGCTGTACCACCCCGTGCGAGACTCGTTCTCGTCGCTCGTCAAGAAAGAACTTCGCGTCGGACGAGGACTGTGCCAACGCCAAGAGTACTACCCAGAGCGATTTGGACGTCCCGGTATCCCACCGCGTCCGAGTGGGGCGAAATCGGTAAATCAGAATTCGACCCAAGGGAGTTCGTCGGAGCAGGTTCTGTTTGCTATTCTCTCGACAGCGATGACCGGAGTTCGCGCACTCGGGTACTTCCGAGAATACGTTCGATACGTGCGCGGAAATGCGCGGTGAGTTCCGCGTCTGTAGGTTTGAGAGGTGCCAATCAGTCGAATTACGCGTTCGTCTTCTCCACTAACTCCGGCGTCAACAACCCGTAGACGTAACCGAATCCGACGGCGGCGGTGAACACGAAGATAGCAATCAGTTGCTGAACTTTCGCCATCGACGGCTCTTTGACGAGTTTGACGAGGCGGTCGACGACGTAGACGAGCATCAGGTCTCGCAGGTAGTCGTTTTTGTCGCCCGACGCCTCGGGGTACAGGAGGTCCATCACGCGCTTCGAGTAGCCCTGCCAGAACGACCGGAAGACGAGCCAGCGGAATCTGGTTCGGTACTCGAAGAGTTTGTGGTCCACGCGGGCGCGCTTATTGTAGATAACACGTTTTCCGGTGTTGTTGTAGATGCGAATGCAGACCGGTGCTTCGTGGGCCTGTACGTGCTTGTCACCCTTTCGGCCGGTGTTGGTGTCGTACCCGCCGGCTTCGAGAAACACGTCGCGCTTGAACGAGATGTTCGACCCGTAGGTGTTTCTCACCCGCTCCATGTGCTTGCCGAAGCCGCGTTCGTCACACCCGACGAGCCAGTAGAATTCTTCGGGGAAGAAGTCGGGTTTGCGCGCGACCCAATCGGGGACGACAGTGCCGCCGACGGCGACAGCGTCGGGGTTGTCCTCATAGGTTTCGACCAGTGTCTCAATCCAGTCGGGACGGGCCGTCGCATCGTCGTCGATCATGGCGACGATGTCGCCGGACGCGAGTTCGGCACCTTTCGTACGACTGTAAGAGATACCGCGGTTTTCGTCGTTACAGTGGAGTACGACGTTCTCTCTGTCACCGAAATCTTCCTCGACACGTGCGAACACTTCCTCGTTCCCGTCGACGACGAGGACCACTTCGAGGGGTTCGTAGGTCTGAGCGAGCGCGCTCTCGACGGCTTCGGTAAACGGTTCGTACCGGTCCATCGAGTACGTACAGACCACGACGGAGACTTTCATCGCCCGGTGCTACCGAGGACGGCCGAATAAGCATTGTCCTTCGCTCGAATTCACCCGAATCGGTCGAAATTGCCTATCACAAGGCTTATGAACGGCTTGACAGTTGTTGGGCACAATGAGCGACGAGCAACGAGAGCATTCGCCTTCCGTGGCGGATCTCGCTCGCGACTGGTATCACATACCGGTCCTCTCGGCTATCGTACTCGTCATGCTGTGGATACGGCTCCGCAGTTATGACGCGTTCACCCCAGAGGGCTCGGTGTATCTCTCAGGAAACGACGCCTGGTATCACCTCCGCCAGGTGGAATACACGGTCAAGCATTGGCCCTCCACGATGCCGTTTGACCCGTGGACCGAATTCCCGGTCGGCCGAACTGCGGGTCAGTTCGGGACGATATACGACCAACTCATCGCGACCGCGGCACTCGTCGTGGGTCTCGGTGACCCGTCGGCAGACCTCATCGCGAAGACCCTCGTGGTCGCTCCCGCGGTCTTCGGTGCGCTAATCGCAATTCCGACGTACCTTATCGGGAAGCGCCTCGGCGGTCGTCTCGGCGGCATCTTTGGAGCAATCGTCCTGATGCTGCTGCCCGGAACGTTCCTCCAACGCGGTCTGGTCGGGTTCGCTGACCACAACATCGCCGAGCCGTTCTTCCAGGGCTTTGCCGTCCTCGCTGTTATGATTGCCCTCACGGTCGCTGAGCGCGAGAAGCCCGTCTGGGAACTCGTCCAGGCCCGTGACCTCGATGCCCTCCGAGAACCCCTGAAGTGGTCCATCCTCGCCGGTGTTGCGATGGCAATCTACATGTGGTCGTGGCCACCGGGCATTCTCCTCGTCGGTGTCTTCGGTCTCTTCCTCGTCCTGAAGATGACCTCCGACTACGTGCGTGGCCGGTCTCCCGAACACGCCGCGTTCGTCGGTGCAGTCTCGATGATCATCACCGGCGTCCTGATGTTCATCCCGTTCAACGAACCGACGTTCGGTGTGACGGACTTCGGGTTCCTTCAGCCGCTCCTCTCGATTGGTATTGGTCTCGGTGCTGTTTTCCTCGCCGGCCTCGCTCGCTGGTGGGAGTCGAACGACATCGATGACCGTGGTTATCCGGTG
Organism: Haloferax sp. S1W; assembly: GCF_044593955.1. Lineage (GTDB taxonomy): Archaea > Halobacteriota > Halobacteria > Halobacteriales > Haloferacaceae > Haloferax. The sequence goes on along the minus strand of NZ_CP172595.1, from coordinate 941,132 downwards.
ACGGTCGCTGCCCTCGCACTCGTTGGTATTGGTCTCTTCTCGGTCATCCTCCCCGATGCCTTCGGGAGCATCGCCAAGAACTTCCTCCGTACCGTCGGGTTCAGTGCAGGTGCGGCGACGCGCACTATCGGTGAGGCACAACCGTTCCTTGCGCAGAACACGCTTCAGGCGGCCGGTATCTCCGCCGTGGACCGCATCATGTCGGAGTACGGCTTCACGTTCTTCACCGGTGTCGCGGCGGCCATCTGGTTCGTCGCCAAGCCGCTCGTCCGTGACGGCGAGACGCGCAAGATTGGCTACGTCGTGGGAAGCCTCGCAGCGATTGGCATCATCTTCCTGCTTCCGGTGATTCCGGACACCATCGGAAACGCAGTCGGACTCGACTCCTCCCTCATCAGCCTCGCTCTCGTGACCGCACTCATCGTCGGCGCGGTGATGCAGGCTGACTTCGAGAGCGAACACCTGTTCGTCCTCGCGTGGGCGGCCATCATGACCGCGGCCGCGTTCACGCAGGTCCGTTTCAACTACTACCTCGCAGTCGTCGTCGCGGTCATGAACGCGTACCTCCTCCGCGAGGTGCTCGCACTCGACTTCGTCGGTCTCGCTAACGTCGACCGATTCGAGGACGTTTCGGCCGGGCAGGTCGCGGCAGTCGCTGTTGCGCTGCTCCTCGTTCTCACGCCGGTTCTCATCGTTCCGGTTCAGCTCGGTAACGGACGAGCGACCAACACGGCGCTTCAGGCCGCCGAGACTGGTCCCGGTCCGGTCACGCAGTGGGAAGCAAGTCTCGACTGGATGCAGAACAACACCCCCAAGGAAGGTTCCTTCGGCGGGGAGTCCAACGAGATGGACTACTACGGGACGTACAAGTACACAGAAGACTTCGATTACCCGGACGGAGCCTACGGCGTGATGTCGTGGTGGGACTACGGGCACTGGATTACCGTTCTCGGTGAGCGGATTCCGAACGCCAACCCGTTCCAAGGTGGCGCGACGGAGGCGGCGAACTTCCTGCTCGCCCCCGACGAGGAGCAGGCCAATGAAGTCCTCTCCTCGATGGGCGACGACGGCGAAGGCGAAGACACCCGCTACGTCATGGTCGACTGGCAGATGGCCTCGACCGAATCCAAGTTCGGTGCACCGACCGTCTGGTACGACGAAGAGAACATCTCCACGGCGGACTTCTACAACCGTATCTACCGCCTGCAAGAAGAGGACGGTCGAACTCGGCTCGTCTCCTCGGCGAACGTCCACGACCAGCGGTACTACGAGAGCCTCATGGTTCGGCTCTACAAGTTCCACGGGAGTTCCGTCGGACCGTCACCGGTCGTCGTCGACTGGGAGACGCGCAGTAACGCCAACGGGGTGACGTTCCGTACGACGCCCGCCGACGGTCAGGCCATCAAGACGTTCGACAACATGAGCGCGGCCGAGCAGTACGTCGCCAACGACCCGACGTCACAGATTGGTGGCATCGGGTCGTTCCCCGAAGAGCGTGTCGCCGCTCTCGAACACTACCGCCTCGTGAAGTCGTCGAACAGTTCGGCGCTCAGATCCGGGTCGTTCCAGAACTCGCTCATTCGGGCGGGCAACACCTACGGTCTCCAACCGCAGGCGCTCCTCGGCAACAACCCGGCGTGGGTCAAGACGTTCGAGCGCGTCCCCGGCGCGACGGTCGAAGGCAGCGGTGCCCCAGCCAACGCGACGGTGACCGCACGCGTTCAGATGCGCGACCCGACCACGGGTACGAACTTCACCTACACGCAGCAGGCCCAGACGAACGCAAACGGTGAGTTCACGATGACGCTGCCGTACTCGACGACCGGCTACGGCGACTACGGTCCCGAAAACGGCTACACCAACGTGAGCGTCCGCTCGACGGGTGACTACGCCTTCACCGGGCCGACGACGTTCGAGGGCAACAACACCCTCGTCACCTATCAGGCACAGAACGTCAGCGTGGACGAAGGCCTCGTCAACGGCGCTGAAGACGGCACCGTCGAGGTGACGCTCGAACGCACCGAACGAGAACTGACGACGACGAACGATTCGTCGTCGAACGAAACCGCGACGAACGAGACCGCAACCAACGAAACTGCGACGAACGAAACGGCCGCCATCGACGCTGGCGCGCTGCCCGCAGTCGCCGCGTAAGGTCGGTCAGTTCGGTACTCACTTCTTCATCTTTCGAACCGGTGAGCGACTGCGAGCGGGTTCGCTGCGAAGCGAACGAGACCTAAAAGAGACAGGCGACGGGCCGTGAGTTAGACCAGCGACTCGTAGTCGATGCCGTCGCGGCGGGTGACGATACGGCGGCCGTCGATGACGACGCGCTCGCGCATCTCGTCGAACTGTTCGTCGAGGGCGGCGAACTCGTCCCAGTCGGTTGCGACAAGAGCGGCATCCGCACCGACGAGAGCGGCGGCCGCGGAGTCGGTGTACTCGATGTCGGGGAACAGTTCGCGCATGTTCTCGGTGGCGACGGGGTCGTAGCCGACGACGTCCGCGCCAGCGTCGAGGAGTTCCTCGATGAGCGGAATCGACCGCGACCCGCGAATGTCGTCGGTGCCGGGTTTGAACGAGAGACCGAGGACGGCCACGCGCTTGCCCTCAGGGTCGAATCGCTCACGAAGGAGGTCGAGCATCCGGACGGGTTGGCCGTCGTTTACGTCCACGGCGGCCTGAAGGAGACGCGGTTCGTAGCCGCGCTCGCGGGCGGCGTTGATTATCGCCGCGGTGTCCTTCGGGAAGCACGACCCACCCCATCCGAGACCGGCCGCGAGGAACGACGACCCGACACGAGAGTCGAGTCCGACCGCTTCGAGTACCTCGTAGGAGTCGACGCCGAACTCCTTGCAGATGTTCGCGAGGTCGTTCGCGAGGCTAATCTTCGAGGCGAGGAAGGCGTTGTTCGCGTACTTAATCATCTCCGCCTCTCGGATGCCGGTCTCGACGACGTGCGGGTCGTCGGCGCGTTCGACGAGCGGGATGAATATCTCGCCGAGCAGGTCGAACGCCCGGTCGGTGTGGGCACCGACGACGACCTTGTCGGGGTCGAGGAAGTCCTCGACTGCGGTACCCTCGCGCTGGAATTCGGGATTCATCGCGATGTCGAACTCCTCGCCGACGGTCTTTCCGGATGCCTCCGCGACACGCGGGCCGACGACTTCCTCGGTTGTGGTCGGGATAACCGTACTTTTCGTGATAACGAGGTGGTAGTCGTCTTTGGCGGCGAGGGTCTCCCCGAGCGAGGTGGATGCTGCTTTCACCGCGCTGAGGTCAATACTGCCGTCGTCGTTGGCAGGCGTCTGGAGGGCAAGAAACGTCGCATCGGTGTCGAGAATCGCCTCGTAGTCGGTCGTCGCTCGAAGTCGGTCGCCAGCGTGTTCTTCGACGAGTTCGTCGAGGCCGGGTTCGTGAATCGGAGACTGGCCGTCGTTGAGCGCGTTCACGATGTCTTCGTCGATGTCGACGTTGACGACATCGTGACCCAAGTCTGCGAAACATGCCGCGATTGTCGTCCCGACGTACCCGCTTCCGATGATACTGAGCTTCATTAGATCACCTGTCGCTTTCGAGTGGTTTGATTCTTTCCGACAGACGCGGATTCGAAAGCCATCCAACGGTTGCGCCGAGAAGCACATCGCTGAACACGGTGTCAGAGACAGTGTTCGAAAAGACAATTTCTAAACGTAGTCTCTGAACGAATGCTCGCAGAAGCGAACGGTGGACTGATATCCTTCGCGGTGAAGAATCGGAACACGAAATGACGACGGGAACCGACGAACGGTCCGCGCTCGTACCCTGGGTAGTCCTCTATCTGAAGGGTGTCTGTATGGGTACGGCTGACGCCGTTCCAGGTGTCTCCGGCGGCACCATCGCACTCATCACGGGCATCTACGAACGTCTCATCAGTGCCCTGACCGCTATCACACCAACGCGCATTCAGCGCGTCCTCGCGGGCATCGCATCGACCCGGCGCGACGATGCGCTGTCCGCACTGCGTGAGATAGACATCGGGTTCCTCATCGTCCTCGGTGCAGGTATTGCGACCGCCGTCGTCACCGTGACGCGCGTCCTCGACACCGCCATCGACCAGTTCCCGGTCATCACGTTCGGGTTCTTCTTCGGCCTCATCGGTGCGTCTGCGGTCGTCCTCTACGGGCAGGTGTCACTCGACGGTCCGCGGCAACTCGGCGCGGCTGCCGCCGGATTCCTCGTCGCGTTCGTCGCGTCGGGGAGCGCCGGAACCGCGCTCGGACACTCGCCGACGGCAACGATGTTTGCGGGAGCGATTGCGGTGAGCGCGATGATTCTTCCCGGCATCTCTGGCTCTCTCATCTTGCTCCTCCTCGGCCAGTACGAGTTCATGACGGGCGCGCTCAAGACGTTCGTCGATGCGCTTTTGGACGTTGTTATGGGTGGTCCGGCCACCGCGCTCGTCGAACCGGGGGCTATCGTTGTCGCGTTCATCTCGGGCGCGCTTATCGGCCTGTTCACCATCGCCCACGCAGTCCGCTGGGCGCTCGAACACTACCGACGTGCAACCCTCGCATTCCTCGTCAGCCTCATCGTCGGCGCGCTCCGCGCACCAATCGTCAAGGCCAGCGAGAAACTTACCGAGGGGGGACAGACGTGGACGACCGAACTCCTCGCGATTTTCGTCGTCACGGCGATTATCGGTGCCGCGCTCGTTCTCCTCGTGGACCGATACACGTCGGTCATCGAGTCCTAACCCGGTACAAAGCGAGGGGGAAAGTCGGGAGACGGACCCCGAGCAGGGTTATTCTCGGGGAACAGCGATGTTCCGGACGCTCCCACCGCAGGATGGACAGGACGCAACGTGTGAGGAACTGACTGTTCGTGTGCCGCACGAACGACACTCGTAGTACCCTTCTGCCGCCTGATACCGGTCTATCTTTGAATTGTGTAAGACCATGACAACCAATAGCACAAGATTGTAAATAAAATTTGTCATGATATACCACATATATGACCTAGGAAATACAATATAGGGAGGGGTATCAAGACATACAACCGGTGAATTAGCAATAACCCCACTCTTTGTAAAATTCAGTCTCTCCTCCGGGCCGTACAGACGAACGTCTCGTGGCGCGTCGCTCCGTGAGTGACGGTGAATCCGGCCGCTTCGAAGTCGGCGACGGCATCGCCGAGTGCGAATCGCTCGTCGGTCGGCGGTCCGGCGTGGCCCTCACCAGTTGCAGTCCAATCGACGGTGACGACACGGCCGCCCGGTTTGACGACCCGCGCGAGTTCGGCCAGTGCCTCGTCGGTGGCGAACTCGTGGTACGTCATCGTCGAGAACGCGGCGTCGAGCGCGTCGTCGTCGAACGGGAGCGAGGCGATATCGGCGGTGACGAACGCGACGTTCTCCGGTGCGCCGTTCTCCCGATAGAAGTCGTGCATGGCTTCCTGAACGTCCACGGCGTACATCGTCTCGACGTAGGGGGCCACGTCGTCGGTGAAAAAGCCGGTGCCGCTTCCGAGGTCGGCGACGACGGCGTCCGGTCGCGGGTCGAGCAGGGAGAGTAATTCTTCACGAGAGACAAACCGATACCGGCTCGGGTCGTCGAGTTTCGCCGCCGAGTCGATATCGAAGGTGTGGAATCCCATACGAGACGTGCGTTCGGAAGGATGTAAGGTGCATCGGTCGCCGAGGAGTAATGTCCGAATGTTACACGGCACCCACCGAATATGCCGTCGGCGATGGGCTTTTGCATGCCGACAGACACCGTTTCACGTATGGAACCCCAACTTCGACGACCGACTCGACGCGCGTGTGAGCGCTGCGGTCGCGTGGAACGATGGGACGACGACGAGACGACGTGGCGCGTCGCGTCCGAAGACGGCGAAAAGCAGGTCGGAAGCCCCTACTGCATCCACGAGTGGGACATCAACGGCCGGTTTGCACCTTTCGAAGAGCCAGCATAACATGACGGCGCTCGCGGTGGTCTGAGATGCCGACGGCCTACGTGACCGTGCCGTCCGACGCGGCGGGCGAACTCGCCCGCTCGCTCGTCGAGGAACGACTCGCGGCGTGTGTGAATCGCGTTCCCTGCCAGTCGGTGTATCGGTGGGAAGGCGAGGTCCACGACGACGACGAGGTCATCCTCCTCGCGAAGACGACGGCCGACCGATACGACGAGTTCGTCGAGCGGGTCGTCGAACTCCATCCCTACGACGTGCCGTGCATCGAGCGGTTCGACGAATCGCACGTCCTCGACGAGTACGCGGCGTGGGTCTCGGACGAAGTGAAGTAGACGAACCCGAAAGCGGCGAGACGCCACGTTCGGCTCTCGACCGACCTTACGACTCCTGCAGCGACTTGAGAACCGAGAGCGTCCCGTCCATATACGAGTCTTCGAGGACCTCGTCCGCGGCGTCTTTCGCTACGTCGTCCGCGTTCGCGACGGCGTACGATTGGCCCGCAACGCGGAACGTCGACGCGTCGTTTTCGCTGTCGCCGATTGCGACGAAGTCCGCAGGGACGTAGTCCAACTGCTCACAGATGTGTTCGAGGCCGACACCCTTCTCGACACCCGGACTCTTCACGTGGTACGCGAAGCCGGTATCGACCACTTCGAGGTCGAACTCGGCGGCGACCGCTCGAAGGAGGGCTTCGTCCGCATCGAGACTGATAGCAATCTCCGTCTCGCGCCAGCGGTTGACGGTATCCGCGGGACCCCATCCGAGGTCGCCACCGCGGGCGACGAACTCGTCTGCCGCCGCCTGTGCGGCCTCGCGGTCGCCCGCGAAGGTTACGTCGCCCCCGACGAGGACGACACCGCCGTTCTCGGCGACGACCGTTTCGGGGAGTCCGAGATAGTGGCACAGAGAGACGGGATAGGGAAACGCCTTCCCGGTGGCCAGCACCACGGGAGCGTCCCACGACGGGAGCACGTCGAAGGCGCGGGGGTCGAGATGGCCGTCGGCGTCGGTGAGCGTCCCGTCGATATCGAGTACGAGCGGTGGAACCATACCCCCGCTTGGGAGACGGAGCAAAAAGAATCAGCGGTCGGTGCCGTCGAGGCCGCGGTAGACCAGCGTAGAAAAGTTCGGAACGGGGCGCGTGGCCGGCCGACCCGGACCGTTGGTCGCCGACGCGACCGCGACCCGGCGGACGATGCCGAGGTCCGATAGTTCGTAGAGGACTCGCCGAACAGTCGCCATCGAAAACGAGACCGAGGGACGTTTGGCGATGGCTTCGGTCGCCGCCGTAACGGATTCGCAATCCTCGTCGTCGAGTTCGACGAACGTCCGAAGCACCTGCTGGCGGTTCTCCGAGAGCGCGAAGACGCGGCCGAGCGAACACCCATCTTCGGGGACGGCCTCGATTCCGTCGCGGACGTGCTCGGGTTCGATAGCATCTGCGTCGTCCGCTGCTGCGAGGGTCGCCGCGCCGTAGAGCGCAGAGAGGGCGTCGTGGGCGTCGCCGTCGGCCCAGTCCGCGATATCGTTCGTCACGTCGTGGGTGAGCGCGGTTCGCGTGATGGCGTCCGACCCACGCTCGGCGAGGATGTCGGCGAGTGCGTGTCGCTCGTAGGGTGGAACTTCGAGGGATGCCACGTCCGGTTCGGTGGCTGACGGCGAGTCTCGGCCGACCGCGATAACCGACACGTGCGGTGATGCCTCGGCGAGCGTCTCGATGGCGGTTGTCGCACTGTACGTCATCGGTTCACCGACGTGGTCCACGGCGACGACCGCCCGTCTGTCGTGCGCGAGTCGGTCACCCAGGCGAGTCCGAAGCGACTCGATACCGACGCCTTGCGACGGGACCGCTTCGTCTGTGAGCGCGTCAACGACGGCGTGGAGGAGGGCGAATTCGGTCTGGGCGGTGCGGGCGTCGACGTAGGTAAACGATATCGTCGGCGGCTGAACGGCACGCGTCGTGGTGTAAATCACCGAGCGCGGCGACGGAATTGCCTGTGAGATATGGTCGAACAGGGAAGTCACGAGCGCGGATTTGCCCGCGCCTTTCGGGCCGTGGACGTACGCGTGTGAGGGGAGCGAACCGTCGAACACTGGGTCGAGGTGGTCGAGGAGCTTCTCGAGCGTCGGCCCGCGGCCGGTCGGTTCACTCGGGTGGGATGTCGGGTCCAGCACATTCACGTCGCGGACGATTCGGCGTCGTGACTCGCCACGGTTCCGGCGTCGCGCGATTCGGTCTTCGAGTCGCATGAGGGGACGTCTCTTAGTTCACCGATATCCGATACATGGATAAAAATGAGCATACTGTCGCCTCGTCGGTGCCGCTCGAATGACACTTTGTTCGTGGTGGCTCAAGCGACCACTTCGTCCCGCCGCTTTCAACGCTGATGAACGTCACTATCGAACCCATTGATACGAGCGCCAATAACTATTTTGAACATTCATTTTGAAACCCTCCTGTCCTATTCTACCTTCCGTAGAAACCGTTTACTCCGCTATTCGACGGGGTTGAACGCGGATGGGTGACTAAATGAGAGGTCCAATTGTTGAGATAAAACGCATCGATGGCCAGTGGAGGTAAAATAAAGTGCCCCCGGTTCTACTTCACTGAAGACGGATGAGTACATCGCCGAGCGTTCTCGTCATCGGCGGGGGGTCCACCGGCACCGGTATCGCGCGCGACCTCGCGATGCGCGGGCTGGACGTAACCCTCGTCGAGAAGGGGAACCTCACACACGGGACAACGGGGCGGATGCACGGGCTCCTCCACAGTGGCGGACGCTACGCGGTATCCGACCAGGCGTCCGCAAAGGAGTGTATCGTAGAGAATCGCGTCTTGCGGCGAATCGCGGGACACTGCGTCGAGATGACCGGGGGGCTGTTCGTCCAGCGACCCGAGGACGCTGACGAGTACTTCGAGAAGAAACTCGAAGGGTGTCGCGAGTGCGGCATCCCCGCGGAGGTTCTTTCGGCAGAGGAGGCCAGAAAGCAAGAACCGTATCTCGCGAAGGACATCAAACGGGCCATCAAAGTTCCAGACGGCGCTATCGACCCGTTCCGCCTCTGTGTGGCGAACGCCGCGAGCGCAATCGAACACGGCGCGCGCATCGAGACGCACTCGGAGGTCACAGACGTGCTCGTCGAGGACGGCGAAGTCGTCGGCGTCGAAGTTACGCACAAGTCCGGAACCGGGCCGTACGTCCACGGAAACCCCGGTGAGGTCGAAGAGATTCACGCCGACTACGTGGTCAACGCGACGGGCGCGTGGGCGGGACAAATCGGCGACCTCGCGGGCGTGGATGTCGAAGTTCGTCCCTCGAAGGGCGTCATGACCATCATGAACACCCGGCAGGTCGACACGGTCGTCAACCGCTGTCGGCCGAAAGGTGACGCGGACATCATCGTCCCCCACGAGACGACCTGTATCCTCGGCACGACCGACGAAGAGGTCGACGACCCCGAAGATTACCCCGAAGAGGGCTGGGAGGTCGACCTGATGATAGACACGCTCTCGGAACTCGTGCCGATGCTGCAAGACGCGCGGACGATTCGGTCGTTCTGGGGTGTGCGACCGCTCTACGAACCGCCGGGAACCGGCACCGAAGACCCGACTGACATCACCCGCGAGTTCTTCTTACTCGACCACTCCGAGCGCGACGACCTGCCGGGTATGACGAGCATCGTCGGCGGCAAACTCACCACCTACCGGATGATGGCCGAGAAGATTTCCGACCACGTCTGCGAGAAGGTCGGCGTCGATGCCGAGTGCCGCACCGCCGACGTGCCGCTCCCGGGAAGCGAGGATTTCACCGTCCTCCGCGACTACATGGACGACTTCGGCCTGCGCTCGCCAATCGGCCGCCGCTCGGTCCAGCGCCTCGGCTCTCGCGCCGACGACGTGCTGACCAGCATCGACCCCAACCCGGTCGTCTGTGAGTGCGAGGCCGTTACCCGCGCCGAGATTCAGGACTCGCTCGACACCGCCGGAACCGACCTCAACTCGGTTCGCATCCAGACGCGCGCCTCGATGGGGAACTGTCAGGGCGCGATTTGCTGTCACCGGATAGCCAACGAACTCGCCCCCGACTACGACGAGGAAATCGTTCGCGCCTCGCTCGACGACCTGTATCAAGAGCGCTGGAAGGGCGAACGACACGGCATGTGGGGCGAACAGCTCTCGCAGGCGGCGCTCAAGCACATGCTCCACGCGACGACCATGAACCGCGACGAAGACCCCGCAGCGACCGATTCGAGCATCGATTTCGCGGCGTTCGACGACGGGGCCGTCGCGGACGGCGGCCGCGACGCGCACACTGTTTCGGAGGGTAACGATGGCGATTACTGACGACGTACTCGTCATCGGGGGCGGCCTCGCCGCCTGTACGGCCGCGCTCTCGGCCGCCGAAACTGGCGCACAGGTTCGCCTCCTCGCACACAAGAAAAGCACGCTCAGACAGGCCAGCGGCCTCGTCGACGTACTCGGCTACGCGGGCGGCGAGGGGCCGTTCGCAAATCCCTTCGACGCCATCGACGCCCTCCCCGAGAACCATCCGTACCACCTCGTCGGCGAAGACGGCATCCGCGACGGACTGCGCCTCTTCGATGAGGCCGTAGGCGATGCATACCGCGGCGGCCATACCGACGACAACGCGCTCGTCGTGACCTACGGCGGGTCGATGAAGCCGACCGCACGGTACCCCACGTCCGTTGCACCCGGCCTCCTGAGTTCGTCCGGCGACATGCTTCTCGTCGGCATCGAGAACCTCACCGACTTCGACGCTCCCGTCGCCGCCGACCACCTCGCTGCCGCTGGCGTTCCCTTCTCGGTTCGCGGTGTTACCCTCCCGTTCCCCAAATCGTTCCGCTCCGACGCCAAGGTCACGCGCTTCGCCAAAGCGCTCGACCGCAACGAGTCCGTCGACGGCGGAACGGTCCGCTCGGTCCTCGCTGATGCTGTTGCAGACAAACTCGACGGTGAGTCGCGGGTTGGATTCCCGGCGGTACTCGGCGACGACCACGCCGAGGAAGTCCGCGACGAACTCGCCGACCGACTTGGCGGTTCCGTCTTCGAAGTCCCCACCGGCCCACCGAGCCTTCTCGGCCTGAAACTCGAAGATATGCTGTTCGACGCCCTCGACGAGGCGGGCGTCCGCATCTCGTCCGGCAATCCAGCCGTGGATTTCGAGGCCGACGACGACCGAATCGAGACGGTCCTCGTCGACCAGAAGAGTCGGCTGACGCCCTACGAAGCCGACCAAATCGTCCTCGCGACGGGTGGCCTCGTCGGCAAAGGACTCGACTCGGACCGCGAGCGCGTCACCGAACCAGTGTTCGGCTGTCACGTCCCGCATCCCGAGGACCGCTACGACTGGTCCGAACCCGAGGCGTTCGGCGACCACGAGTTCGCTCGGTTCGGTGTCGTACCGGACGACGAACTCCGGCCAACTGACGCAGACGGCGAATCGCACTTCGAAAACCTGCGTGCGGCGGGTGGCGTCGTCGGTGGCGCACACGTCGCACGCGAGAAATCCGCGAGCGGCGTCTCGCTTTCGACCGGCGCGGTCGCTGGACGCCTCGCGGGGGAGGACGCAACCCAATGAGCGACGCAGAGACACCACCAGACCCGACAAGCACACCCGGTGAACAGACCGAAGACGAGTTCGAACCCGTGGAGGTGTTCCCCGAGAGCACGGACATGGACCTCCGCCCCGGCGCGGACAACTGTTACAAGTGCACCGCCTGCGACGTGTCCTGTCCGGTCGCGGAAGTGGACGACGAATTCCCCGGGCCGAAGTTCCAGGGGCCAGAGCAGTGGCGCTTGAAGCGCAAAGAGGACGCCTCGGTGGACGACTCCATCATGTCGTGTTCGAACTGTATGCGCTGTGACGACGCCTGTCCGTCCGGCGTCCCGCTCAGTCAGATGCACAACGCGGCCCGCGGCGAGTACGTCGACGAGGAGATGGACAAACTCTCGCGGGAGTACATCCGCAACCGCATCCTCGCAAACTACCGGACGCTGGCCGAACTCGGCAGCATGTTCCCCCGCCTGACGAACGCCGTCATGGGGAACTCGCTCGTCCAGCAGATAAACGAGAAAGTCCTCGGCATCACCGCCGAGCGCGAGTTCCCCGCGTTCGCCACCCAGACGTTCCGCGAGTGGTGGCACGAACGCGGCGGCCCGCAGGTTCGCTCCGAAGACAAGCGCGTCGCGTACTTCCACGGGTGTTACTCCAACTTCAACACGCCCGAAGTCGGGAAGGCGATGGTCCGCGTCTTCGAGGAGTTCGGCTACGAAGTCGTCGTCCCCAAGCAGCACTGCTCGGGGACGCCGATGTTCGCAAACGGCATGGTAGACGACGCGAAGCGCGCCGCGGGCATCAACGCCGAGAACTTCGCCGGTCTCATCCCCGAGGGCTACGACATCATCGCCTCGTGTACCTCGTGTTCGATGTCGCTCAGACAGGAGTACCCCGAACTGTTCGACATCGACGGCATCGAAGACATCTCCGAACACACCTACGACGCGCTCGAATATCTCCGCATCCACGAGGACCTCGAAAGCGCCATCGCCGACGCGTCGGTCTCGGAGCAGTCCTTCGCTTACCACGCGCCGTGTCACGCCCGTAATCAGGGCCTCGACCGGCAGGCGGTCGAACTCTTCCGCGAACTCGACGGCGTCGTCATCGAAGACGTGGGTGACTCCTGTTCCGGCATTTCCGGCACCTACGGCTGGAAAGAAGAGAAGTACGACACGTCGATGCAAATCGGCGCGGACATGTTCGACCACATGGAGCACGCTGAGGGGAATGTCGGCATGACCGAGTGTCCCACCTGCTCGATGCAGATGGAACACGGCACCGGCTACGACATCAAACACCCGCTCCAACTACTCGAGGAGGCGCTGGTCTGAGCAGGCATCGTACCGCGGTCACGGAATTTGGTCGGTTCCACTTGTTTACTGTTTCAACAAGTACCAGTATAGAATATTGTTCGGCGTTCTAGGCCGAGTAGGAGCTTCTATAAGACATTCCTCACTAGTCGTCAGTATCCGGTAGTAAAGAAACATTTATCATGGTTTTTCCACCATGTACTGACGTTCGGGTTCTCTTTGTGGGAACCCACCATGAGGTTGGTTAGAATGACAGGAGAAACATACGTTGGTGCCATCGACCAAGGTACCACAGGCACGCGATTCATGGTTTTCGACCACGACGGCAAGGTGGTCGCAAACGCGTACGAGAAGCACGAACAGATTTACCCCGAACCCGGTTGGGTCGAACACGACGCGAACCAGATTTGGGAGAACACGAAGAAGGTCATCAACGAAGCGCTCGACGATGCGCTTCTCGACGCCGAGCAGCTAGAAGCCATCGGTATCACGAACCAGCGCGAGACGACTATCGTCTGGGACCGCGAGAGCGGCCAACCCATCCACAACGCCATCGTCTGGCAGGACCGCCGGACGACCGACCGCATCGAGACGCTCGAAGCGGAGGGCAAGACCGACGACGTCCGCGCGAAGACGGGCCTCGAACCCGACGCGTACTTCTCCGCGACGAAGGCCGAATGGCTGCTCGACAACTCCGACCCTATCAAGCTTCAGCGCTCGCGGCCGGAAGATATCCGTGACCGTGCGGAGGAGGGTGAACTCGCCTTCGGTACCATCGACACGTGGCTCATCTACAAGCTGACTGGGAACCACATCACCGACGTTACCAACGCGTCGCGGACGATGTTGTTCAACATCCACGACATGGAGTGGGACGACGAACTCCTCGACGAGTTCAACGTGCCGCGTGCGATTCTTCCCGAAGTCCGCCCGTCGTCCGACGACAACTACTACGGAACGACCGATTCGAGCGGCTTCCTCGGTGCCGACATCCCCGTCGCGGGTGCCCTCGGCGACCAGCAGGCCGCACTGTTCGGCCAGACCTGTTTCGACGCTGGTGACGCCAAGAACACCTACGGTACCGGGTCGTTCATGCTCATGAACACCGGCGAAGAGGCCGTCATGTCCGAACACGGCCTTCTCACCACCGTCGGCTTCCAGCGCTCCGGCGAACCCGTCCAGTACGCGCTCGAAGGCTCCATCTTCATCACGGGTGCCGCAATCGAGTGGCTCGAAGACATGACGCTCATCGAGAGCGCCGGCGAGTCCGAGAAGCTCGCCCGCTCGGTCGATTCGACTGACGGCGTCTACTTCGTTCCCGCCTTTGCCGGTCTCGGTGCCCCGCACTGGGACCAGCGCGCTCGCGGGACCATCGTCGGCATGACGCGCGGCACCCGCCGCGAACACATCGTTCGTGCGACGCTCGAATCCATCGCGTTCCAGACGCGCGACGTCGCCGAAGCCATGCAGTCCGACAGCGGCATCGACCTCGCCAGCCTTCGCGTGGACGGCGGGGCGGTCAAGAACAACTTCCTCTGTCAGCTTCAGTCGAACATCCTCGACACCGAAATCGTTCGCCCGCAGGTTGACGAGACGACGGCACTTGGCTCCGCCTACGCCGCCGGTCTCGCCGTCGGCTACTGGGAGAACTTGGACGAACTCCGCGCGAACTGGCAGGTCGACCGCGAGTTCGGACCCTCGGACCCCCAGAACGTCGAACACCGCTACGGCCGCTGGAAGGAAGCAGTCGACCGCTCGCTCGACTGGGCGCGCGACACGGAGGAATAAAAGATGGCACTGGACCAACTCTGGGCAATCGAGATACTCATCGCCGCCTTCGCGGGCGGTGCCTTCGGTGCAGCAATCGGTGCCCTTCCGGCGTTCATCTTTACGGGCTTCATGGTCATCGCTGGCGAGACGGCGACGTACGTCGACGCCGATGCAGGCCAGATTACGAACGCCATCGCCTTCGGTGCCCCGTTCTCCCCGGCAATCAGCTTCGCGGGTGGCGCGGCCGCCGCAGCCTACGCGGCTAACCGCGGCTACATCGAATCCGGCTTCGACTACCACAACGCGAAGGACATCGGCTTCGCGCTCGGTTCGAAGCCCGACGTGCTCGCGGTCGGTGGTATCTTCGGTATCATCGGCTACTGGCTGACCGTCCTCTCGGGAACGTTCAACATGCCGTACGACCACATCGCGATGGGTGTGACGCTCTCGGCGCTCATCCACCGCGTCGCCTTCGGCTACGACATCATCGGCAAGGTCCGCGGCAGCAGCCTCCTCGACATGACGCCGTTCGAGCGCGGTGAGACCCGCAGCGGCGCAGTCGCCGACGGTGGCGAAAGCGCACGTATGAGCGTCGAACCGTGGCTCCCGAACATGTACAGGTGGGAAGAAGTGACCGCTATCGGTATCGTCGTCGGTCTCATGGCCGCGTACATCGCGCTCTCGACCGGCAGCGCGTTCCTCGCGTTCGGTATCTCTGCGGCGAGCCTCATCTTCCTGAACCTCGGCGTCGAGCGCATCCCCGTCACCCACCACATGTCGCTGCCCGCATCGACGGCGGCGCTCGCGTACACCGCGGGTGCGACCGAACTCGGTGCCGCAGCGCTCATCATCGGTGGCGTCTTCGGCGGTATCTGCGCCATCTTCGGTGAGGCGTTCCAGCGCGTCTTCTACGCACACGGCGACACCCACTGGGACCCGCCCGCGGCCGCAATCGTCTTCGGGACGTTCCTCGTCGCAGTGCTCGCAATCGCCGGCGTCTTCCCGAGTTCGTCCTGGGTCGCACTTCCGTTCTAACGCGACCTGGCACGTCTCACTTCGACTGACTCACGTCCCCACTCGTTTTCTACATTTTACCACGGTTGAGCGACGCTTCGGCCGACAATGGCGTCGCTCCGCGGTCTGAGACTGGGCAAAAATCGTGTTGTGGCGGGCTGCTCAGTCGAGTTGCGTGACCGCGATGGTCACAGTGACATCCTCGACATCCCACTCTTCGACCGTCTCGCCCTCGGCGCGACCGAGTTCGAGTTCGCGGGCGCGAACCTCGTCGGCGATGAGGTCGCGGTTCTCCGCGACGAATGCGGCGACGCGGTCGTCTGCGACGTCGATGCCAACGTCGATTTCTTCTTCGACATCAAGGTCGAGTTGCTTGCGCATCTCCTGGATGCGGCGGATGACGTCGCGGGCGTAGCCTTCGGACTCGATGTCGTCCGTGAGTGCGGTGTCCACGTAGACAGTGCCGCCTTCGAACTCGGCACCGGAGACGTTCTCCGGGGGTTCGGCCACGTAGGAGACCATCTCGTCTGTGAGTTCGTAGGTCTCGCCATCGACTTCGACGCCGGATTCGACCTCGGCACGGGTGAGGCCTTCGACAGTGCCCATAATCTTCTGGGCTTCAGCGCCGAACTCCGGCCCGATGACACTCATCTGCGGTTCGGCCTTCTCGACGAGTTCGTCGAAGATTTCGACGACTTCGACCGAGCGCGTGTTCACGCGCTCCGAGAGGAGGCCCGAGAGGGCAGTGACTGCCTCGGCGATATCCTCGTCGTCGGACTCGACGACGATTCGCGTGACGGGCCAACGGAGTTTGCGGCCGCCCTGCTGTCGGGCGTGGGCCGCGGCCTCTTCGACATCGCGGAGAACCGCCATGTTGGCTTCGAGTGCCTCGTCGCGCAGGTCCTCGTCGACCTCGGGGTACGAGAGCATGTGGACGGTCGTCTCGCTACCGTCGAGGCGCTGGTACATCCGCTCGGCCATGTACGGCGCGTAGGGCGCGATAAGTCGGATGGACTCGGCGAGGACCGTCGAGAGGGTCGCGTACGCGCCGAGTTTGGAGTCCGATTCCTCTTCGTCCCACATGCGCTCGCGGATGGCCTTCACGTAGAAGCGCGACACGTCCTCCGTGATGAATTCCAGAAGCGTGTTGAGCGCGGTGTGAACCTCGTAGTCGTCCCACGCCGCGGCCATCTCGGCTTTGACGGTCTGGAGACGCGAGAGCACCCACTCGTCGACGACGGTGAGTTCGCCCTCCGAGAGGTCGGCCTCGGCGGGGTCGTAGCCGTCGAGGTCCATGTAGGGAAGTGGGAAGCGGAACACGTTCCAGAAGATGTTGAGCGTGGACTGCATGTCCGCAAGTCCATCCCAGTCGAACGAGAGGTCGACACCCTGCTGGTCGTGGCTGAGGAGGTACGCGCGAAGCGGGTCGCGCCCGGCGCGGTCGATTGCCTCCTCGGGCGTGACGATGTTGCCGACGGACTTCGACATCTTCCGGCCGTCCTTGTCGTTGGCGAACCCGTGCATGAGAACCTCCTTGTACGGAGACTCGCCAGTCGCGGCGGTTCCCATACCGAGTTGCGACCAGAACCATCCGCGGGTCTGGTCGTGCGCCTCGATGATGAGGTCGGCGGGCCACAGTTCCTCGTAGGCCTCCGTCTCGCCGGGGAAGTCGAGCGTGCCCCACGTGGCGACCGAGGAGTCGATCCACACGTCGAACACGTCAGGGACGCGCTCGTAGGTGACGCCGTCTTCCGTGATGGTGATGGGGTCGACAGAGGGTCGGTGCAGGTCCACCGTCTCGGGGTCGATGTCCTGGTCGGCGCGCTCGGCGAGTTCCTCGCGCGTGCCGACGACAATCATCTCCTCTGCACCCTCGGCGTCGGGGTCCTGCGGGACCCAGATGGGAAGCGGGATGCCCCAGTAGCGCTGGCGAGAGATGTTCCAGTCGGGCGCGTCGCTCACGAAGTCGTGGAAGCGGTTGTCGCGCGCCCACTGCGGGTGCCACTCGGACTCCTCGATGTTGTCGAGGAGTTGGTCTTTGACGTCCGTGACCGTGATGAACCACTGGTCCGTGGCGAGGAAGATGATGTCCGTGTCACAGCGCCAACAGTGACCGTAGCGGTGGTCGTGTTCACCGGCGTGGAGCAGGTGGCCGTGTTCGTCGAGGTCCTCGATGACCTGCGGGTTGGCATCGCGGACGAAGGTGCCCGCGTAGTCGCCGCCCTGCGCTGTGAACTCGCCTTTGTCGTCCACGGGAACGAACACGTCGAGTCCGAGTTCCTGCCCGCGGGCGAAGTCCTCTTGACCGTGGCCGGGCGCGGAGTGGACGAGTCCCGTGCGGTCGGCTTCGACGTAGTCGGCGGTGTAGACTTCTCCAGCACCCTCGAAGTCGGCGTACTCACCGAGCACGCCTGCAAGCGGGTGGTCGTACTCCCACCCGACCATCTCTTGGCCGGTGACCTCGTCGAGAACCTCGAAGTCCTCGTAGCGACCCTTCTTGAGTACGTCTTCGACACAGGGTTTGGCGAGGTACAGCACCTCGCTCTCGCCGTCTTTCTCGGCACGAACTGCCTGATAGGTCATCTCGCCGTCGACGGCGACGAAGGTGTTCGCGGGGATGGTCCACGGCGTCGTCGTCCAGATGACGAGGTTGCCCTCGCGGCCCTTCAGCGGGAACTTGACGTAGATAGACGGCGATGTGATTTCGTCGTATTCGACCTCGTTGGCGGCGATTGCGGTCTGACAGCGCGGGCAGTAGTTGACCGAGCGCTTGCCCTGCTCGACCAGTCCGTTTTCGGCGACCTTCGAGAACGCCCACCACGCCGACTCCATGTACTCGGGAGACAGCGTCTCGTAGGGGTTGTCCCAGTCCATCCACGTGCCGATGGACTTGAAGTCCTCGTCCATCGCCTTCCGATTGCGGACGGCGAACTCCTTGCATTTCTGGATGAACTGCTCCATGCCGAACTCCTCGATGTCGCGCTTCGAGGTGAAGCCGAGTTCCTCTTCGACTTTGACCTCGATGGGGAGGCCGTGCATGTCGTAGCCGGGGCGGTCGGTGACGTGGTGCCCCGTCATGCGCTTGTGCCGGATGACGGCGTCCTTCAGCGTCTTGTTCCACGCCGTGCCGAGGTGCATCTGGCCGGACGTGTACGGCGGGCCGTCGACGAAGAAGAACGACGGGTCGTCGGCGTGTGCCTCCTTCGTCGCCTCGTACGCGTCGTTCTCGTCCCAGTACTCGCTGACGGCGGACTCGACGTCCGCAGGCGTGTACTGGTCTGCGATATCTTCCATACCCCGACGTTCTCGTGGATATATATCAAAACGGCGGGTCTGGTCCGCGTCCGCCGGTCGTTCCGCCGGGTCGGACTCAGACACGGGAGACCCTCCGCCGTCGGGGCGCAGCCGCCCGCGAGCGCGTTCGCGGGGTCGGTCGTCTGGTTGCTGTTCGCTGTCGATGGTCTGCTGTTCGCTGTCGATACGCCTGTCGGGTGTGGGTCGTGTGTCGCTCCATTTGGGGTTCCGGTGGTCGTGGTCACACCGGACGGGAGACCGCTGTCGCTCGGAAGTCGATACGGACGGGAGTCGAGGATGAGTGAGATGCGAGGCTACTGCCCCGCAATAATGGGCGACGGGGCGACGACCGAGCGCCGTGACTGGCCGACCGCGGGCGGGCGGCGCGGGGTCCGGTGTCGTCGCATGCTGTTCGAATGAAGTCCCGGAAGCGACATAACGCTTACTCCGACGCCGACCCGCGGTCCGACGCCGACGCCGACACTATCGGTCCGACCAGCGACCGACGCGGTGGGTGGCCACGACCGACTCGGCCGCCGACCCGTGCGTGGTTCCGGACTCGTCGTCGCGCTCGAACATCCGGAGCGTGGCGTTCGTCGGTGCGGCCCCTCTCGCCACGTCGAACTTCGAGAGGTGGGTGCAGACGAGTTCGTCGGCGTCGAACGGTTCGAGGTCGGCCGGCGGCGACCGGCGAATCGGGAGGGCCGCGTCGCGCCACCCAGTCCACGACGGCGACTGCGCGACGTTGTAGAACGCGGCGGCCTCGCGGGACATCCGGACCTCGAACAGGAGGACGAACGAGTCGCCCTCGGCCCACAGCAGGTCGTTCGAGTACTCGCCCTGCATCGCGCGGTCGGTGAACACGTCCGTCTGGTCGTCCGGCGGGTCGGCGAACAGCCACCCGCGGAAATTGGCATCGTCGGGGAACGACCCCGTCACGTACCGCTCGTCGGCCGGGTGGAGTTTCGAGTGACCGGTATCGGCGTGGATGCGACCGCTCACGGTTCGTCGAACGTCGGCGAGACAGCCCGAGAGACCGGCAAGCGAGAGTGCGGCGGCGCTCGAAAGGAGGGCTCGGCGGTGCATACCGTCGTGTGACGCGGGAACGACATAAACGTCCGCCGTGACTCGAGTCCCGGTGGCTCAGCCGAAGTCAGGCAGGTCGTCCGGCGCTTCGTACTCGGACTCCCAGTCGATGTAGTCGTCTTTGAGCACGTCGCACACTTCTTGGCCGAGTTCGGTGAGACCGGCGTTGATAGACGACACCTGCCCCCACGAGGTCAGTTGAGAGTGGAGTTCTCGCTCCTTCCAGTCTTCGGGGATGCCCGGCGCGTGGTAGCCGACGCGGTCCGCGAAGTCGTCCCAGAAGAAGTCGAAGTACGAAAGCAGGTCCAGTTCGAGGACGACCTGCCACTGGTCTTCGGTGACGGGCGTCTCGGCTGCCCACGCCTCGAACGCCTCGGCCCACGCGCCCTCTCGAAGCAACTCCTCCAGTTCGGTTCGCTTGAAGTCGGCGTCGGCCGCAACGTGCGCGTCCTCGTACTCGTTGGGGTCGACTGTCGGGAGCGTCGGCGGGTCGGGGACGGGAACGTCGAGCATACTCAGGGGTGGGTCGGCTTCCCGGATAAGGGTTCGCCGCGGTCGGCGGTGATTACTCGTTTTCCATGCGGTCGATGACGTCTTCCAACTGGGCGGCGCGAGCCTCGACCGCCTCTTCGCGGAGGGCTTCCTCCTCGGGCGTCGGACATTCGAGCCGGGGAACGGGTGTCGGTCGGCCGTCGTCGTCGAGCGCGACGAACGTCAGGAACGACGACGTGGTCTTGCGACGCTCTTCGGTCTTCGGGTTCTCCGCGTGGACATCGACCTTCACGTCGACGCTCGTGTGGCCGACGTTGAACACGTACGCCTCCATGACGGCCACCTCGCCGAGGTCGATGGGACTGATGAAATCGACGTGGTCCATCGAGGCGGTCACACACTGGCGGTTGGAGAATCGCATCGCCGCGATTGCCCCGCAGATGTCCATCCAGTGGAGGACCGCCCCACCGAGCGCGCGGCCGAGATTGTTCGTGTCGTTCGGCAGAAGTAGCTCGGTCATCTCGGTTCGCGATTCGGCGAGCGTGGACGTTTTCTGGCTCATGCGAGAGCCGTCGCACTGGGGGGGCTTGAAATCGTGGGACCTGCGTTCGGCGGCGAAACTGTGGGACCCGAGTCGGCCTTACTCATCGAAGTCCACATCGAAGATTTCGGGCGGTTGCCCGGCCGCGTCCAGCACCTCGTCGGAGATGAGAATCGGGCAGTCGACGCGGACGCCGAGGGCAATCGCGTCGCTGGGGCGGGCGTCGAAGACGAACGACCGCACCTCACCGCTGTGGTATCGTTCGGCGTCGACTTTCGCGTAGAACGTCCCGTCCGAGAGGTCGTCGATGCGGATACTGTCGATTGCACCGCCGAACTCTGTCACCATCTCGACCAACAGGTCGTGAGTCAGCGGTCGCTCGAACTTGTCGCCCGCAAGTCCGAGTTGAATCGCCTGCGCCTGGTCGGACGTGATGACGATGGGCAAGAACTCGTCCCGCGCTTCGAGAATCACTGCTGGGACGTTCGTCCCGTCCTCGCCGACACCCACCCCGATACCACGGACCTCGGCACGGTGTTTCATACCTATAATAGTTTGCGCGGGTACGAATAGTTACCCCAGCAAAGCGGGGAGGACTGGAAAAATACGAGACAGATGGCAGATTATTGTCGGTAGTATTGCACCACTGCGATGGCGAGTAAGATGACGAGTCCGCCCGCGAAGAACGCGATGCCGGGAGGTATCGCTTGCCCGACAACTGGTGCCGCTTCGCTGGCTGCCTCAGTCGTTGCGAGCGAGACGCTGTCGGCCTCTGCGCCACCTGTCTGCGCGAACGGGAGCAACGGACCGGGGCCACGGGTCGCGAGCCACTGGATGAACGCCGCGAGGAGACCCAAGACGGAGACGCCCCCGAGGAGGCTGGTCAGCGCAGTCGCAAGACCGCTTCGCGTCTCCTCCGTCGCGGCAACGACGACGAGTGGGCGGTCGGCGGGTGCGTAGACCTTCATCTCGCGGCCCTTCTCCGAGTAGACCGTATCGATGACCTCGATGAGGCCTGCCTCGTCGAGTTTGCCGAGGTGGTACTGGACGTTCTGGAGAGAGGTATCCACTCGGTCGGCGAGTTCGGCGGCGTTCGTCGGTTCTTCGTGGAGTACGCCAAGAAGTCGCCGGGCCGTCTCAGACGAGAGTGCCGAAAGCAGGTTCGACGCCTCGTCGTCGTCGAGTCCGATAACACGGGGGGAAGGCTCCTCGGCAGCAGAGGTATCGCGGCTGGAGGGCAGCAAATCTGCCATACGAAGTGCTACTACGCCGAAGGATACAAACTTGTTGTCACCGACACCGTCCGCGCCGTAGTCGGTCAACGCACCGTACTTAGCCGCTCCTCGCTGGGTTCGACCGCTCCCCACCGAGCTTGACCGCTATCCACGGGTTCGACCGCTACTCACCGGATTCGACCACGAGCACCCGAAGGTCGTTGACGTTCGTCCCGGTCGGTCCCGTCTCCACGAGGGCGTCGGCGTCGCGGAGCGCCGGGAGTGCGTTGTTCGTCGCCAGCGAGCGATATGCGTCCCGAGGTGTGACTGTTTCAGCGTCCACGAGCGCGCCTGCCACGTCGGTCCCGCCGTCTTTGCCGTCGGTGTCGATGCTCGCAAGCACAGTTCCGGCAGGTAACTCGGGGGCGGCCGCGAGACAGAATTCGAGATTCGGCCCGCCCAAGCCGTCGCCGCTGACGGTCACTGTACACTCGCCACCAGAGAGAACCACCGCAGGAGCGTCGAGCGGGTTGCCGGTCGCGTGGACCTCCTCGGCGATAGCGACGTGCGTCTTGGCCGCTTCGCGGGCCTCACCGCGGACGCGCGAAGAGAGGATGAGCGGGTCGTATCCCCGCCCGCGCGCAACCTCACGAGCAGCGTCGAGCGCGGTGAACGTGTCGGCGAGAACGTGGTTCGTCACGCGGTCGAAGACTGAGTCACCCGGTTTCGGTGTCTCTCGAATCTCACCTGCGGACCCGCGTGCAAGTCGCGTGCGAACCGACCGGGGGACATCGAGGTCGAATCGGTCGAGCACGTCCAGCGCGTCGTCGTAGGTCGTCTCGTCGGGTGCGGTCGGCCCGGAAGCGATGACGCCGAGGTCGTTTCCGACCACGTCCGAGAGGACGAGACCGACCACCGTGGCAGGGGCGGCGATGCGGGCGAGACCGCCGCCTTTGAGCGTCGAGAGGTGCTTTCGAACCGCGTTGAGGTCGTCGATTTCGGCACCGCTTTCGAGCAGCAGGTCGGTCGTCTCACGGAGGTCAGAAAGCGGGACACTCGGTTCGGGTGCCGGGAGAACCGCGCTCGCGCCGCCCGTGACGGCGACGAGAACCAGCGTTCGCTCGTCGAGGTCCGAAACGAGGTCGACGAGTCGGCGCGTGCTCTCGACGCCCCGCTTCGACGGGACAGGATGGTCGCCCGGCAGTCGCTCGATTCGGTCGCCGGTTCCGGGGGTGGGCGTCACGACAACGCCGTCATCGATTCGGTCACCAAGGATTTCTTCGAGCGCGTCCGCGACGCCGTCGCCAGCTTTCCCGCCGCCGACCACGAGAATCCGGTCGTAATCCGAGAGGTCGTACGTCGTCTCCGCGACCGTGAGTGTGTCGCCGTCGAGGGAAACCGACTCGCGGACGACGCGGTCGGGAAGGACGGACTCGACACCGGCGCGGAGGCAATCGAGCGCGACCTCGTGGGCCGCCGTCGGGGTTCGCGCGTCGAACTCGTGCATGGTTCGTGGGTGATGCCGACACGGATAAAAACCGTGGGCCGGTAGTCCCGGCGATGAACGATTCGTCGCCCGGCGAGGGTCACGTCCACGTTGTCGGCACGGCCCACGTCTCGGCCGACAGCGTCCGAGAGGTCGAAGAGACCATCGAAGCGGAAGCCCCGGACGTGGTCGCGGTCGAACTCGACGAAGGACGGTACCGACAGTTGAAGGGTGGGACACCCGACGACATCGAAGCGCGCGACCTCCTGCGGGGGAACACCGTCTTCCAGTTTATCGCCTACTGGATGCTCTCGTACGTCCAGTCGCGCATGGGAGACAAATTCGACGTAAAGCCCGGCGCGGACATGCTCGCGGCCGTCGAGACGGCCGAAGACTCGGGCATCGACGTGGCGCTCGTCGACCGCGACATCCAGACGACCATCCAGCGCTTCTGGCGGCGGATGGGTCTCGTCGAGAAGATGCGCATGGCAGGCGACCTCGCGTTCGGCGTGGCCGACGCGCGCGGTGTCGGCGCAATCTTCGGCATCGCCGTCGGCGTCCTCCTCGGTCCGCTCGTCGGTCTCTACGGTGGCACGGTCGGCATCTCCGAGATGATTCTCACCCGAACGGCGACCGGCGCAGTCGTCGGGGCCGCGGCAGCGTACCTCCTCTACACCGTTGCGACGTTCGTCCTCGACGGCGACGACGCGCTTCTCGCCGGTCTCGGCGGCGGTGCAGCAGTCGGGCTCGTCGGTGGGGTCGGTCTCGGACTTGGCACCGGCGTCGTTGCGTCCGTTCTCGGCGGCCTCGGCACGACAATCGTCGGGAGCCTCGTCCTCGGTATCCTCACAGGAATCGTCGTGGGTGTCGCCGCAGGGAGCGTCCTGAACGCGCTCGGTCTGTTCGCACCCGCCGAGGACGTAGAGGAGTTCGACATGTCGGAACTGACCGACGGCGACGTTGTGGCGGCGATGATGGAGGAGTTCCGCCGGTTCAGCCCCGGCGGCGCGGAAGCGCTCATCGACGAGCGTGACGCCTTCATCGCACACCAACTCGTCGCACTGCGGCAGTCCGGCCACCACGTCGTCGCCGTCGTCGGCGCGGGCCACAAAGCCGGAATCGAGGGGTATCTCCAAAATCCGTCGACACTTCCGCCGATGGAATCGCTCGTCGGCGTCGCCGAGAAGGACGGCTTCCCGTGGGGGAAGCTTATCGGCTTCGGCATCACCGCCGTCTTCGTTGCGTTCTTCGTCCTCCTCGCAATGGCTGGCGTCGGTAACGAACGCTTGCTTACCATCTTCGGCGCGTGGTTCCTCATCAACGGCGTCTTTGCCGCCGGTCTCGCCAAACTCGCTGGCGCGCGGTGGACGTCCGCGCTCGTCGGCGGCCTCGTCGCGTGGATGACCTCCATCAACCCGCTTCTCGCGCCCGGCTGGTTCACCGGCTACGTCGAACTCCGGCACACCCCGGTCAACGTCGGCGACATCGGCACGCTCAACCGCATCCTCTCGGACGAGGAGACGCCTCTCACGGAACTCGTCAGCCAGATGTTCGAC
Source organism: Haloferax sp. S1W (assembly GCF_044593955.1). Taxonomy (GTDB): domain Archaea; phylum Halobacteriota; class Halobacteria; order Halobacteriales; family Haloferacaceae; genus Haloferax. The sequence goes on along the minus strand of NZ_CP172595.1, from coordinate 915,841 downwards.
GTGCCGCTTTTCAAACTCATCATGGTCGTGGCGATGACGAACATCGGGAGCATGATTGCGAGTTTCCTCTTCGTGACCTACGTCCTCCCGGTCATCGCGGCCGACCTCGGCGGCATCAGCGGCGTCACAAACCTGATGTTCGAGGGCGCACGAAATAGCGCCGAACTCCTCTGGAGGACCCTTACGTGAACATCACCTTCTCGTCGCGCGAACTCCGTGACCTCGTCGTCGCGTGGTTGGCGCTCGGTCTCGCGTTCGCTATCTTCTTCGCGGGCGGAGGACAGCGCGCCATCGGACTCCTCTTGAGTGGGACGTTCGGCCTCGCGCTCCTCGTCAGCCTGCTCACCGCGGGTGTGGCGTTCCTCTTCCACGAAGTCGCACACAAAGTGGTCGCCGTCAGATTCGGACAGGTCGCCGAGTTCCGCGCCGACTACGGCATGCTCGGTATCGCGGTCATGAGCGCCCTCATCGGGTTCATCTTCGCCGCACCCGGCGCAGTCCACCACCGCGGGATGCTCACGAAACGCGAACACGGCCTTATCGCGCTCGCAGGCCCGGCGATGAACCTCGTACTCGTCGTCGCGTTCGTGCCGATATTCGTCGCCGGGGTCGCCCTCAACTCGGGACTCGTCGAACTCGTTGGCGCGCGTGGGCTAGTCATTAACGCCTTCCTCGCGGCGTTCAACATGCTTCCTTTCGCCTCGCTCGACGGGCGAACGGTCAAGGCGTGGAGCACACCCGTCTTCGCCGGTATGTTCGCTGTCTCGGCGCTCCTGACGGTGGTATTGCTCCTGTTCGTCGGGTTCTGAAGTCGCGCCCGACTGCTCGGCGGCTAATTTTTTGCGACGCAATCGGACGCGAACAGCGGGTGCTCCGAGACGGGCGTCTCGCTCGGTGCAAGAGAATCAGAAGGTGCCACCAGAGGAAGGAACTGCGTGGGGAGGTTCGTGAAGGGGTAGGAACGAGGGGCGGTTCGGGACCGGACGAGGGGCAGGTTCGGGACCGAACGAGGGGCAGGTTCGGGACCGAACGAGGGGTAGGTTCGGGACCGAACGAGGGGCAGGGGAGGGGACCAATCGACGCCCAGGGGGACGGGCGTGGTGCCGGCGGGAACTGAGGACGACGCCGGAATGTGCGTCTTGTCTAGTCCTGTGCGTGGTCGCGTCCGAGGACGAGCGCGGTCACGTGCAGCGCCAGCAACCCGGCGAACAGGGGCAGGTCGCCGCCTCCGAGGCCTGACGCGAGCAGGGGAAGGTACGCGAGGGGGAGCGCGATTGCTGACCAGAACGCGAGCGTCTCGAACGGTTCGAGTGCAACTCGACCAAGCGTGGCCGCGAGGTCCAGCGCGACTGAATCCGAGGTGGAGGGTATTCCGGACATCGTCACTTCTGCATACCACCGGGACCATCATATAAGGGGCCGAGCGTTGCGTCGAATTTGCTCGGTTTTCCAACTCTTTAGCCCGAGCTAGACAATTTACGCACCTACAAGGAGAACTTTCAGACGTTTTATTGAGGAGTTAAATCGGATTAGACGGTTTATAAACCGTTCTAAGAGTGTATCTCTGTGACAGGTCAGTGTGGGTGGTGCGTGACCAATCGGACACGCACAGGCGCTTCAGAAGTAGGCGTTTACCGGACTGCACACCACTCCGAGTGAGCGCAAACTGCACCCCACTTCGGGCGAGTGCAACCCACTAGTAGCGCTGCATACTGTCCAACACACTCGGGGGTTGTTCACTATCGTCTCGCTTCCGTCGCCGATATTCCGTCCCCGGTATTTCGGCACTACCACCGGCATATACGAGAACATGTATAATCCATACCCACTGATTTTATATTTCGGCCAATCTCGTACACGAACATGACGAACGACGACGACTCCGAGGGGATGACCTACGCGGACGCGGGCGTCGATATCGAAGCCAGTGAAGCCGCAACGGCAGCGCTCGTCGCGCAGGTGGGCGGCGGTTCAGGAGATTACGCCGGTCTGCTCGACATCGGCGACCGATATCTCGGTCTCGCAACCGACGGCGTCGGGACGAAACTCCTCGTCGCGGAGGCGCTCGGGGATTACTCGACGGTCGGAATCGACTGCATCGCAATGAACGCGAACGACCTCGTCGCCGCGGGCGTCCGGCCCGTCGCGTTCGTGGACTACCTCGCGGTCGACAAACCGGACGAGATGTTTGCCGAGCAGGTCGGCCAGGGCCTCGCCGCAGGTGCCGAGGAAGCGGCCATCGAACTCGTCGGCGGCGAGACGGCCGTCATGCCGGAGGTCATCAACGGACTGGACCTCGCGGGGACCTGCGCCGGTCTCGCGAAGAAAGACGCCATCTTCCCGGGTGAAGCCGAACCGGGCGACGCGCTCGTCGGATTCCCGTCGTCGGGGATTCACTCGAACGGACTGACGCTCGCGCGCAAGGCCGCGACGAAAGACGGCGACTACACGGACGAGTGGGACGGCGACGACTACGACACCATCGGCGAGGCGCTGCTCGAACCGACGCGCCTCTACACCTACCTGCTCGACGACCTGCGCGCTGCTGACACCCGCGCCGCGGCCCACGTCACCGGCGGTGGCTGGACCAACCTCGAACGGATGGGCGAGTTCCGCTACGTCGTCGAGGACGCCTTCGAACCGCACGCTATCTTCGACTTCATTCAGGAGAAAGGCGGTGTCTCCAACGAGGAGATGCACACGACGTTCAACATGGGAACCGGGTTCGTCGCCGCAGTCCCCGAAGAGAACGCCGAAGCCCTCGTCGAAGCCACCGACGGCCGCGTCATCGGGCACGTCGAAGCGGGCGACGGCGTCGCGATTCGCGGACTCGAACTGTAGTTCGGCCGAATCATTCATCACTGTTCTTCGGGTTGTAGAACGTGTGACGCGAACACCACCGACACCCAGCGGCTGGCCGCTTCTCGGGCATACCGTCGGCTTCGCGGCGGACCCCTTCGGCTTCGTGGCCGACATGCTAGCTGAACACGGTGTGGACAGTACGGTCGGTCTCGACCTCCTCGGAATCGGCCGGTTGTACATTCTCGCGCATCCGGACCACTTCGAACGGGCGTTCGTGACCGAATCGGATGCCATCTCGAAGGGAAACGAGTTCGACGCAGCGTTCCGTGATGCCATCGTCGCCGTGGAAGGAGAAGAATGGCAGAAGCAACGGAACGAACTGGACCCGTTTTTCCACTGGGACCGCGTGACTGAGTACGCCTCAGTCATGCGCAAACAGGTGGAGCGCAGACTGGCGGCGTGGCCCGATGAGGGGACGCTTTCGGCGGAAGCGCAGATGAAGAATCTCACGTTGGAAGTCATCTTCGCGACCATACTCGGGCGCGAACTCGAACTCGACGGCGACGAACGGATTCGGACCGCGGCCGATGGCCTCAACGGGCGGTTCGCCCCGCAGTCGTGGGTGCTGCCGTCGTGGGTCCCCACACCAAGTCGCCGCCGATTCAACAACTCCGAGCAGATTCTCCGTGAGGAAGTTCGCACGCTCGTCGAGACGGCCGACGAAGAGAGCCTCACTGCCCGTCTCGCCGACGCCCTCGGAACCGAGTACCCGAAGACGGTCGAGTCGATGGAGAACCAACTTGTCGGGATGATTTTCGCTGGCCACGAGACCACTGCGCTCGCACTCACGTTCACGCTCTACGCGCTGGCGTCGAATCCAGAGCCGTACGAGCGCGCCGTCGAAGAAGTCGACCGCGTCATCGGTGACGGCCCGGTGACGACGGCGGCGATGGACGAACTCATCGTCCTCGAACGCGTCATCAAAGAGGCGCTGCGACTCTATCCGCCGGTTCACACCCTTCCGCGCGAGACGACCCGCCCGTTTTCCGTCGGCGACCGAACGATTCCGGCCGGTTCGGACATCCACCTGTCTATCATTCGCATTCACCGCGACGAGCGCTGGTACGACGACTCATTTTCGTTTCGACCGGAGCGGTGGGAGAAAAACAAAGACCGGCCGAAGTACGCCTACGTGCCCTTCGGTGCAGGGGCGCGGAGTTGTCTCGGCCGCGCCTTCGCGCTCACCGAGGCCAAAATCGTCCTCGCAACCGTGCTTCGAGATTTCGACATCGAGTGGGGGAAAGACGAACCACTCGAAATCACGCCGGAGATGACGACACAACCGTGCGGTGAGACGCCGCTCGTCGTCCGCCGTCGCTAACGTCGGTTCTAACGCTGGCCGAAATCCGGGGCCCGAAATGCCTCAGATGTGCGCGGCGATGTCGGCGTCGGTGATGATGCCGACCGTCTCTCCGCCTTCGACGACGAGGATAGCCGAGTTGTGGTCGAGGCCGCTGCTCACCTCGTCGAGTGTCGTATCCAGTTCGACCGTGGTGAGACCCTCGGACATGACTTCGCTCACGGGTCGTTGCGTCACGTCGTCTTCCTTGACGTGCCGGATATCACTGTTGGAGATGAATCCGAGCGGCATCCCGTTATCGATGACCGGCAACTGCGAGAACCCGGCGTCGAGCATCAGGTCGCGTGCCTCGCGGACCGAGTCGTCGGGGGCGACGCTTCGAACGTCGATGTTCATCACGTCCTCCGCACGGACGATTCGGCCCTCAGCCTCGTCCAGTGCCTCGACGATACGGCGAAGCGTCGAGAGACGCGGGTCTACGTCACCGCCCTCGATGCGGGCGATGAGGGGCTGTGAGACACCCGCCATGTCGGCGAGTTTGCTCTGCGTTAGCTCTAACGACTTCCGGCGTTCCCGAAGGTCGTTCGGCGTGGGGAGTTCCATACCGAGGGGATAACCCACGGTTATGAAAAAAGCTTCTGGTCGCTTAGGCGTCGTCTTCGTCCGCGAACTCCATCACGTCGATAACGTCGAGGGGAACGTCACGGAGTGCGCCGCCGACTTCGCTCTTTGCGATGCGAGAGGCGTGCTTTTCGCCGTCCGCGTTGAAGACCTTGATTTCGAGGAGGAGGCCCACGAGCGCGGTGTTTGCGGCGATAAACGCCGAGTCGAACGGTTCGCCACAGGCGGGACACGGGGTCGCACCGACTTCGACTTCGACGTACTCTTTGTCCTTTTCGTTGAGACGCTTTCCGGCTTCGCTGACGGCGACGCCGATGGCGTCGTCGATGCCCTCGACGTCCCGTACTAGCCAGGCCGCCTCCATCGCGACGAGATAGTTGGTCATAGTGGACGTACGCGACGAGGGGGTTTCGTGCTTTGTGGTTCGGACGGACGAGTGACAGAGAGTTCCACACGAGGATTCGTCCTCGCCGAGGACGACCCACTCCGAAAGAAAGTCGCCTCAGACCGAGCGTCTTAGCGCCTGAAATGAACGCGGAACTGCGGCGCACGGCATTTCGATAATCGCCATAACTTATGCAAAAGTAGTCTGCTGGTCATGTGATACGCACGACGAATAGTCGCTCTAGTTGGAGAAAATACAAGTAGAGTTGAATCGCAAGACAGCGCCGGGGTGGGAGTTCGGCCTCGGAGGGAAAACTTATCACTGGGGACGTCTCGACCCCAAGTTGAGGACACGGCAATGTTCCAACGCCTGACGCAGACCGCGCTACTCGCCGCCTACCAACTGTCAGTCGCGACTGGCATCGCGCTACTCCCGGTCGCACTCGCCGCCCGCAAAATGGGCGTGACCCTCCCGGTTCACCGCCTCGTCGAAACAACTGGAGACGCGTACGAACGCGTATCAGCCACCAAGTAGGACGCATACACCACGTTTTGTCTGACTCCCGACTGGTGAGCGGCAGCACTCGCGCCGCGTGTCAGACACCACGACACCGGCAACGGCGAGGTGAAGGGTTGCATTTATCAGCGCCGAAGTGCAATCGCTGACAATGCGTACCCCGACTCACGACGAGTTCTCTGGCCGTCTCGACTCGCTCAACGGCGACCACTCGAACGTGTTCGGCCCGGAACTCGGCGAGTTCTCTCACGCCGAGCGACGCGCCACCGAACTCGGCGACAAAGAGACGAAGACCGGAACGACGACGGTCGGTATCAAGACCGAAGGCGGCGTCGTCCTCGCGACCGACATGCGCGCGAGCATGGGCTACATGGTCTCCTCGAAGGACGTCCAGAAGGTCGAAGAGATTCACCCGACGGGCGCACTGACCATCGCTGGCTCGGTCTCCGCCGCACAGTCACTTATCAGCAACCTGAAGGCCGAAGTTCGACTCTACGAGGCCCGCCGCGGCGAAGACATGAGCATGCAGGCGCTCTCGACGCTCGTGGGTAACTTCCTCCGTTCCGGCGCGTTCTTCGTCGTCCAGCCCATCCTCGGCGGCGTCGACGAAGAGGGCGGCCACATCTACAGCATCGACCCCGCCGGGTCCATCCTCGAAGAGGAGTACACCGTCACCGGCTCCGGCAGCCAGTACGCCCTCGGTGTCCTCGAGCGCGAATACAGCGACGACCTGACGGTCGACGAAGCGAAGCAGGTCGCCACGAACGCCATCCGCGCAGCCGTCGAGCGCGACCTCGCATCCGGCAACGGCATCAACATCGCCGTCGTCACCGACGAGGGCGTCGACATCCAGCGCCACCAGAACTTCGAAGGCCTCGAATAAGGCCACCCTCGGTTTCTCTCCGCTTTCGCGGCTTCACGGGAGTCAGCGACAGCGCTTTCAGAATGCTAAGACAGTAAAATCGCCGCTGTCGAACGAGACCGCTTAGAACCAGTCCGAAAACGCTCCTTCGAGGAGTGTCTCAGACTGCTGTTCGACGTACTCGCGCTGCATCGCGTGCAGTGCCGTCTCGAAGTCGGCACCGTCGTCGAGGTGGTCGCGGACGCGCGCGCGCTTCCAGTCGGCCGGCGTCACACCCGTCTCGACGCGCTTCCGCAGAGGTTCGAGGTAGTAGTTCGCTTCTTCTTCGGAACACCCGGCTAACCGGAGGCCATCGCGGGCGTGGACGAGCAGGTCTTCGTACAACTCTGCACCGCCGACCTCGTCGCCGTCGGCGTTTATCCACCGCAGGTCGCCGTGTGCCCCCTCGCGCATCGCGGTGTAGAAGTTCTCCTCTGCGGTCTCCCAGTCCATGTTGATGGCGGGATGTTCCTGCCGCGGCAGGCGTTCCATCAACCCCGCGAAAGCGGCTTGGAACGCGAGCGAGTCGCGGACCGTCGGTTGGGCGGCGATTGGCCGGAACTCGATGCGGGCGTTCGCCGACGAGCGAGTCGCGCCGTCGAACACCGGGCGAACCCAGCGCCAGTAGGTGCCGTGCTTCCGGCGGAGCGTCGCAAACTTGTCGTCGAAACGGTCGCCGCGGGTGACCGACATCGGAACCATCGTCGAGTCGTCCGCGACTCGGTCGACAGCGTCTTCGACGGTGCCGAGGTCGTCCGGGAAGCGAACCTTGTCGTGGTCACCGGCGTTGAGGACCGTCTCGAACACCGCGATTCGGTTTTCGTCCCAGCCCTCGTCGAGTATCTGTTCGGGCGTCGCATCGTCGTCGTAGAGGTCGGCGGGGAAGAACGGCGAGTTGACGCCGAGCGCGAGAAGCGGCCCGGCGGCGCGGAGCGCGTAGTTGAAAAACAGCGGGAGGTCCACCGCGTGGGAGACCTGATAGTGCGGTTGAATCGAGGTGATGAGCGACTCGGGCATCACGGTGTCGGCTTCGAGCGTGACGTGCGGCGCTTCGAGCGTCATCGACGACGGGGCGGTCGGACCGTTCGCCATCGCGTGATACCGAACCGACCCGGACATGTTGGTCGCGAGGCGGACGCGCTTGTCGGAGATAGAGTCAGTGAGGTACTCAGTGGCCGATTCGCCGACCGGCGGAATCGTCCACATGCCATCGGAGACGAGTCGCATTCCTTCGGCGGCGGTGCAATCGAGCGCGGCGGAGAGTCGAGCGCGAACTTCGGAACTCTGTGCGCGGAGTCCGTGAGCGTTCAGCGGTTGGGGACTCGTCGTCATCTCGGCGTTGTGAAGCCCCAACTCCTTCTCGAATCCCATGAGTTCGAGCAACCGGCGCGGAACTCGCATGAGCGCGTTGGTTCCCTCCCCGTTTGCGGACCACCGGCCGTCCGAAACGGCGTAAAACTCGTATTCGAGACCGACTATCGACTGGTGGTTATCGAAGGTTCCCTCACGCAGTTCGCGCTTGACCACCTCCGCGTCGGATTTCGCTTGTGCTTCGAACTCGTCCGCGTCGACCGCGAGCACGTCTTGCACACGCTCCGCGAGGTCGTCGCTCATACCCGGCGTTCGGACCCCAATCCCCTTTAAGTCCTCGGCGAGTGCCACGTTCGTCAGCGTCTCACACCACCGACGCCTGTCGAGACCCTTTTTGTGTGGGCGGCGATACTCACGCCCAATGGAGTTCGCCGAGTTCGCCGAGCGCGCGGCCGAAATCGAAGCCGAGAGCGCGGACCTCACTATCGTCTCATATCTTGCAGCCCTGTTTCGTGACGCCGACGACGACCTCACAACGATCGCCCGCTTCGTTCAGGGGCGAGTGTTCCCCGCGTGGGACTCGACCACGCTCGATATCGGACCCCGCCTCTGTCACGAGGCCATCGCCCGCGCCGCCGGGCCGAACGTCTCGGCCGACGATGTCGAAGACAGACTGGCCGACCAGGGAGAAATCGGCGCAGTCGCGGCGAGTTACGACTTCGGCGGCCAACGCGGCCTCGCAGCCTTCGGCGCGGGCGGGCAAGACGGCCTGACCGTCGCCGAGGTCGATTCCGAACTTCGCGCCCTCGCCGCCGCCTCGGGGTCCGGAAGCGAAGACACGAAACTGAAGACCTTGTACGGCCTGTTCAACCGAACCGACCCCGACGAAGCCCGCTTCCTCGCGCGTCTCGTCCTCTCGGAGATGCGCATCGGCGTCGGCGAAGGGAGCGTCCGCGACGCCATTGCAGAAGCGTTCCTCGTCGCCGACACCGACGCGGCCGCCATCCGCGACGACGACGCAGACTCCGAAACCGAAGCGGCGGCCCGCGAGCGCCGAGACGAAGCCATCGCCACAGTCGCTCGCGCCCTCCAGGTGTCGAACGACTACGGAATGGTTGCCCAAGTCGCCCGCGACGACGGGAAAGCGGGCCTTGACGACGTCCACCTCGAAGTCGGCAGACCGATTCAGGCGATGCTCGCGCAGGCGGGGACCGCCGCAGACGCCCTCGACGAGTGGGAGACAGCGGCCGTCGAGACGAAGTTCGACGGCGCGCGCGTGCAGGTCCACCGCGACGAGTCGGGTGCAGTCTCGCTTTTTTCCCGGAACATGGAGAACGTGACGGGTGCGCTGCCCGAAGTGGTGGAGTTCGTCGAAGACGCCGTGGACTTCCCGGTCATCCTCGACGGCGAAGTCGTCGCGATGGACGACGCGGGCGACCCGCTGCCGTTTCAGGAGATTCTGCGTCGCTTCCGCCGCAAGCACGACGTCGACCAGATGCGCGAGGAGGTTCGGGTCGAACTCCGGGCGTTCGATTGCCTCCACGCCGACGGCGACGACCTGCTGAACGCCCCGCTTACGACGCGCCACGACCGGCTTGCGACCGTCCTCGGACAGGATTCCCCGGCCGTCTCCGACCTCCTCCTTTCGGACGATGTTGACGAGATTGCCGACTACGAGGCTGACGCCCTCGACGCGGGCCACGAGGGAATCATGCTCAAGAACCCCGAGGCGGCCTACTCGCCGGGTGACCGCGGGAAAAACTGGCTGAAGCGCAAACCCGACGTGGAGACGCTGGACCTCGTCGTCACCGGGGCCGAGTGGGGCGAAGGCCGCCGGGCGAAGTTCCTCGGCACGTTCCTGCTTTCGGCCCGCGTCGAGGACGCCTCCGGCGACGACGAGTTCGAGACCATCGGCAAGGTCGCCACGGGCATCACCGACGAGCAGTTGGTCGAACTCACAGCCCTCCTCGAACCCGAAATCGAGCGCGAGTCGGGCAAGGAAGTCGATATCCGCCCCTCGGTCGTCTTCGAAGTCGGCTACGAGGAGATTCAGGCGTCGCCAACGTATTCCTCGGGCTACGCGCTTCGATTCCCGCGGTTCGTCACCGTCCGCGAGGACAAGACGCCCGAGACGGCGGATTCGCTGGAGCGAGTCGAGCGGTTGGCCAAATCGCAGTAGTGAGTCGCGTCGCCGCCGGGTTGCGGCCGCACTCGGTCGTCGCAGGCGAGTCGCGTCCACGTCGCAGTAGTCGTGTTTTTCCTCTGGCAGTCCCTCGTCTGGAGTATGACCATCAAACACGACGGCCTCGAAGTCTCGTGGCTCGGCTACGCGACGGTCCGAATCGAGTCGCCCGACGGCTTCGTCGTCTACTTCGACCCCGGACGGTACGGCGTCCTCGACGACTACTACGCCCGCGACGGCGACCTAATTCTCGTCACCCACGACCACCACTACGACTCCGACGCAATCGAGCAGGTCGCCGACGAGGATGCTATCGTCGTGGCCTACGAGGGCGTAAGCGCCGCGAACATCGACCGCGATGTGACCCCTGTCGACGACCTGCCGTACGAGACGATTCGCGTGAACGACGAGGACTTCCTCACGGTCGGCGAGGTGGACGTGTGGACGCTGCCCGCGTTCAACGACCCCGACGGCCCGCACCTCCGCGCCAACGGCGACCCGTACCACCCGCGGGGACTGGGCTGTGCGTACCACATCTCCATCGGTAACAGAACCGTGTTCTGGCCCGGCGACTCGGACGTACTCGACGGTTTCCGCCACCTCGAAGTCTCGCTGTTCCTCGCCAACATCGGTGGCACCGTCGTGATGGACCGCCACGAAGCGGCCGACCTCGCGGAGACGCTGGACCCCGACCTCGTGCTCCCCATCCACTACAACACCATCCCGCTCCTCGAAACGGACGACGCGGCCTTCGTCGTGGACGTGGCGAGTCGCGGAATCCCAGTCGTCCTCGACGACCCCGAACAGGTCTGACTGGTCGTACGGACTGCCGTCCACCGCGTTTCGGTGCGAAGATGTAACCCGACAGAACGATTTTCCCATCCCATCCCGTACCGCAGTACATGACTCTCGACTACGGGATGCTCGACGGACGGCGTCCCTACTATCGCGTTGGCGACCCGGACGGCGACCCGCTTTTCGTCCTCCCCGGCCTCTCGGACGCCTTCCAGCGGGGTGCGCCCTCCCGCGGGACGGCGGTGGTACTCTCCCGACTCTACCGCGAATTTTCCGACCGCGACGTGTGGGTCGTCGGCCGCCGCCGACACCTCTCGGTCGGGTCCTCAACCCGCGATATGGCCGCTTCGTACGCGACGGTAATCGACGAACAGGGCCTCTGGCCGGCCGACGTTATCGGTGTCTCGATGGGCGGCCTCGTCGCCCAGTATCTCGCCGCGGACTATGCCGACTACGTGGATTCGCTGGCACTCGTGTCGGCAGCCTCACGACTCGGCGGCCACGGCGAACAGGTCATCCGAGACTGGCGGCAGTTAGCCGGAAAGAGCAAGTGGGCCGATATCCTCGCCGACGCAGAGCGCGAATCGGCGACCGGAACCAAACGGACGGTCGCACCGTTCCTCATCGAACTCGCCGGGATATTCGCGGACCTCCGCCCGGCAGTCCCCGCCGACGTTGTCGTCTCACTGTCTGCCTGTCTCGAACACGACTCTCGGGACAGACTCGGAGATATCGACGTGCCGACGCTCGTCGCCGCGGGCGATGCGGACCACTTCTTCCCCGAACCGCGACTCCGTGAGACGAAAGACGGTATCGACGACGCGACGCTGGCGCTGTTCAAAGGCGTCGGCCACAATCTGGCGGTGAGCGAGACCGACGAACTCAACGGTATCACCCGGCGCTTTTTCGAGGGGTTCCGGGACAACGCACTCTACCCGTAACGCGGCAAAAACGAAGCGCGGACCGAATTAGATGACACCCATCTCGTCGAGACGGGTGGGCAGGTACTCGTCGGTCACGAAATCGAGGCCGCGGGCCGCGAGTGCCTGCTGTTCTGCCTTCTTGCCGATGTCGAGTTGGAGTTCGATTTGCTCGGTCCAGTAGTCGCCCATAAAGCGCGGGTCGTCGAGTTCCGACTGGAGCGCGTTGATGTCCGAGTCCGAAAGCGGGTCGGTCGGCAGGTCGTAGTCGACGATGTCCTGCGGTTGGATGCCGACGAACCGGGCGTCCGGGGTCGCGAGATACTCCGAGAGGTGTGCGGACTTGATAGAACCGTAGGCGACGGACCCGAAGATGCGGTAGGACCACGGGTCGCCGTCTGTGAAGACCACGACCGGCAGGTCGAGTTCGTTGCGCAGGCGCTTTGTGATTCGTCGCGTCGCGCGAGCGGGTTGCCCCTTCAGGTGGACGATGAGGGCGTTGTACTCGTCGTCGAACCCGTTTTCGATGAGGCGGTCGCGCATACCACCGGTCTCGACGCACATCACGAAGTCGGTGTCGTGGTCGAGGAATTCGATGGTGTCCGGGTTGTTCGGAATCTGGTAGCCGCCTTCGCCAACGTCCTTCTGGCAGTGAATCTCGCGCTCGCCGCGGCGGGTCTGCTCACGGATTTCGAGCGGCCCCATGAGCGTCGCACCCGACTCTTCCGGGCGCATGTGGAAGTCTTCGCGCGTGACCTCGGAGACGATTTCGAGGTCCTCGATGAGCTGATTGGACTCATCTTGGTCCGAGAAGTGGGCCTCTTCGGCGTCCCACGATTCGGAGAGGTAGTAGAGTTCACGAAGGGTCGACGAGCGGTCTTCCTCCAGTTGTCGAGCGAGGAACTCGATAGTGTAGGCGGCCTTCAGGAGTTTCCGCGCGCCGCGGACGCTGTTGGCCGAGCGGGTCGAGGTTCGGTCGCCGTAGACCCAGACGTTGGAGTCCTCGTCGTATTCGATGTTGCTCTTCGTCCGCGTGGGGAGCGTCATCGTCGGAATCTCCCCGTTTTCGAACTGGTCGTAGAACTCCGCCGCGAGGTCGATGAGTCGTTCGCGGGCGAGTTCCTCTGCGGTCTTGGATTCGGATGCCATTATGCGTTCACCGTGAGTTTCTCCGTCTCGACGCCGTCGACGTTGATGTCGAACGACGCGTCCTGTTCGACCGAGTAGGTGAGCGTCTCGGACTCACCCGCGGCCACCGTCGGGTTCCACTTGACGAACCATTCGCCGTCGAGGTCGACGACGTTCGCCTCGCCGTTCAACCCCAGGGGTTCAGCGTCGAGGATGTCCGTGATATCCGGCGACTCGTTCGTGCTGGAGTAGTTCGTGACTGTGAGCGTCACCGTCCCGTCTTCGATGGTCCGCTCGACGCTGACGTTGTTCATGATGCGGGCGAGCGCACCTTCGATATTTGGCTGCTCACGACTGGTAACCTCCGAAAGCTTGGTCGCCATCTGCGGAAGGATGCGGCCGATAACGTCCTGCTTCTTGCGCCGCTTCTGGAGCGACCGACGCTTCGAGAGATACGACTTGAGTTCGCGGGCGGCCTCACGGATGGCGAGTTCGACCTCGTCTTGAATCGCGGGGACGTCCGCGAGCGCGTCTTTCGACTCGCTCGTGAAGGGAACGTTCGTGGATGCGACGTGGACCATGAGGACGGCCGGACCCTTCGGCATCCCGCTGCCGCCGGGTTGGTCGAGTCCGTAGTTCCGCCAGCCGATGTCCTTCACGACGTGCGTGATGGTACACGCGCCGCGCTGGTAGACGAGCGGGACGCGGTTCGCAAAGCGCAGCAGGTCGATGCTGCCTTCGGATTTGATATCGCCGCCGTAGGCGATACCGGCCTCGACGATGAACGGGTCGCCACCGTGGACTTCGGCGTCGCGGGTCGCGGCCGCGTAGAAGTCGGCGTCGAACTCCTTTCTCAGCCCTGCTTCGACGAGTTCGGACGTGATGGGCGACAGACAGTCTGTCGGTGGCGCGAGGATGTCCGTCTCGCGCATCGCTTCGAGAAGGTCACGGGCGATATCCCGGTCGTCGGCGATGTCGCGTACCTTTGGTACGTCGTCGTCCACCGTCCGCATCCGCGACCAGATGGCGTCAGCAACCTTCTCGCGGGCCGTCTCGCCGTAGGTCTCGTCCTCTCGTTCCTTGGTTCGCTCGGCCGCCCACGAGACGAAATCCTCCACGTCGTCGTAGGTGGCGCGGTCGGTGGGGCCGGTCGTCTCGGCGAACTGCGTGGCGATAGAGCGCGCCATCGACACCTTTCCGGCGTCGTCCTTCTGGGTCGTCGTCACGTCGTCGACAATGGCGTACACGTCGCTTTCTCGGTCCTCGGTGAGAACGGGCCAGACGGCCTCGACGATGTTTTCCTGTACCGTGTCGCCGAAGGTTTTTCCCGTGTCTTCACCGACCGACTGTGCGACGTTGCCGACGATGGTGAGCAGTTCGCCGTGTGCGATGCGGTCTTTTCCAGTGACGATATCGACCAGTTCCTCGGCGAATGCGGTCGTCGCCTCCTGTCCTTTGTTGGCGACGGCGTCTTCGACGACGGCGACGAGGTCGGCCGTCTCGTGGGATGTGGGCGTCTTCCACGTCATCTCGCGGCCGAAGTGTCGGTCGCGGAAGGAGTCGATAATCTTCTTGGTCGTCTTCGCGCCGACGCGAGTGAACTCCTCTTGGAGGAATCCGGAGACAGAGTACGACTCGGTCGCACTGAGCATCTTCAGGAGCGTCCCGAGTTCGACGCCGTGAGGGTGCGGGCGAATCTCTTCTGTCTGCTGGGGGAGTTGGTCGGTCGCCCGCTCGAACTTCATCGGTTCGTCGAGACCGGGTTCACGGAGTTCGAGACGCGCGTGCGGGTTCACGACAGCAGTGTGCTGGATGTAGTCGTGGAGTTGCTGGCGTGCGCGCATGTTGGCCTCCATTTCCAGTTCGATTCGGGTGCCGTGTGGGCGGTCCCACGAGGTGGTCTTCTCGTCACGGATTTCCGGTTCGTTCTTGTCCGTGTCGATGACGAGTTCGAAGTACTCGGCGTCAGCAGACCCCTGCGTGCGACTGGTAATCTTCGCGGGCTTCCCGCTTGTCAGTTGGGAGTAAAGAACCGCCGCGGAGATACCGATACCCTGCTGCCCGCGGGACTGCTCGCGTGCGTGGAAACGAGAACCGTAGAGGAGTTTCCCGAACACTTTGGGCACCTGTTCCTTCGTGATGCCCGGCCCGTTGTCTTCGATGACGAGACGATAGTAGTCGTCTACTTCGCTGATTTCGACGTAGATGTCGGGCTGGATGCCCGCCTCTTCGGTGGCGTCGAGGGCGTTGTCCACGGCCTCTTTGACGGCGGTCACCAACCCTCGGGCTCCGCTGTCGAAGCCCAGCATGTGCTTGTTCTTCTCGAAGAACTCGGCGATGGAGATTTCTCGCTGGCCTTTCGCCAGCTCCTCTGCAATCCCCGATTCTTCGCCGAGTGTCGACTGGAACGAGGTCATTTCCTGATGCGCATCTACCCAGTCCCACGTTAAGTACCCACCGGCAGCAGAGTGAAAGTGAACACCGGTTCGATGTCCCTCTGTCCGCTACTCTGTGAATACTTCTCGCGTGCCACTCGGTCGCAAACTTCAATTGAAAGTGCGAAGCGAGGTGTCAGTAGGTAGTACGCGCCCGCGCGTGCGAGGCTTTAAGGGACGAGGTGTCTTAGACCTGTTCAGATGTCACAGGAAAACGAGTACGGGGCCGGTCAAATTCAGGTTCTCGAAGGGCTCGAAGCCGTTCGAAAACGCCCGGCAATGTACATCGGTTCTACCGATTCCCGTGGTCTTCATCACCTTGTTTACGAAGTCGTTGATAACTCCATCGACGAAGCGCTAGCAGGGTACTGCGACGCCATCGAAGTGACCCTTCACGACGACGGGTCAGTCAGCGTCGCCGACAACGGCCGCGGCATCCCGGTAGACACGCACGAACAGTACAATCGACCCGCCGTCGAGGTCATCATGACCGTCCTCCACGCCGGTGGGAAGTTCGACAACAAATCCTATCAGGTCTCCGGCGGTCTCCACGGCGTCGGCGTCTCCGTCGTCAACGCGCTCTCGGTGGAACTCGAAGTCGAAATCATGCGCGACGGAGCCGTCTGGCACCACCGCTTCGAGAAGGGCGAACCCGTTCAGGGTGCGTTCGAGAAGGTCCGCGAGATGGAGCCCGACGAAGAGACGGGAACGACCATCACCTTCTGGCCGGATAGCGAAATCTTCGAGACGACGGATTTCACGTTCAAGACGCTCGAAACACGTCTTCGCGAACTCGCCTTCCTCAACTCTGGCGTCGAAATTTCACTCACCGACGAACGGAGCGAGGAGTCGAGCACCTTCATGTTCGAAGGCGGTATCCGCGAGTTCGTCGAATACCTCGACGAGACGAAGACGGCGCTGCACGACGACATCATCTACTACGAAGACGAGTCCGAAGGCATCGCGGTCGAAATCGCCATGCAGGCGACCGACGAGTTACAGGGGTCGATTCACGCCTTCGCCAACAACATCAACACGCGCGAAGGCGGGACGCATCTGACAGGGTTCAAGACGGCCCTCACACGGGTCGTCAACGACTACGCGAACTCCGAGGGGATGCTCGACGACCTCGACGGCGACAACCTCCGTGGGGAGGACGTTCGCGAAGGCCTCACCGCCGTTATCTCCGTCAAACACCCTGACCCGCAGTTCGAGGGCCAGACGAAGACGAAACTCGGCAACTCCGAAGTTCGGGGTATTGTCGAGAGTACCACGCACGAGAAACTCGGTACGTACTTCGAGGAGAACCCGGACGTGGCGACGGCCATCATCTCGAAGGCAGTCGAGGCCGCCCGCGCCCGCAAGGCCGCGAAGAAGGCCGAGGAACTGACGCGCCGCAAGTCCGCACTCGAATCGACTGCTCTGCCCGGTAAACTCGCCGACTGTCAGAGCCGCGACCCATCCAAGTCTGAACTGTTCGTCGTGGAGGGTGACTCCGCAGGTGGCTCTGCAAAACAGGGCCGAGACCGGAAGTTCCAGGCGATTCTCCCCATCAAGGGGAAGATACTCAACGTCGAGAAACACCGTCTCGACCGTATCCTCGAAAACAACGAAGTTCGGGCACTCATCACTGCCATCGGTGCCGGTATCGGCGACGAGTTCGACATCGACGAGGCGCGTTACCAGCGCATCATCCTGATGACGGACGCCGACGTCGACGGGGCACACATCCGGACGTTGCTCCTGACGCTTCTCTACCGGCACATGCGTCCCCTCGTCGAAGCGGGCTACGTCTACGCCGCGCAACCGCCGCTGTACCGCGTTCGCTACCGCGGCAACACCTACGATGCGATGACCGAAGCAGACCGCGACCGTATCGTCGAAGAGAAATGCAACGGCAACCCCACGCAGGTCCAGCGGTTCAAGGGACTCGGTGAGATGAACCCTGACCAGCTTTGGGAGACGACGATGAACCCGGAAAACCGCGTGCTCAAGCGCATCACTATCGAGGACGCGGCCGCGGCCGACCGGATGTTCAGCATCCTGATGGGCGACGCCGTCGGTCCCCGAAAGCAGTTCATCAAGGACCACGCGACAGACGCCGAATGGGTAGATATCTGATATGAGTTCTGACGCACCAGATTCCTTCGAACCAGGCGCAGGCATCGCGGCGGAGATTAAAAACGCCCGCATCGAAGACGAGATGGAGCAGTCGTACATCGACTACGCGATGTCGGTCATCGCAGGTCGCGCACTCCCCGACGTGCGCGACGGGCTCAAGCCAGTCCACCGGCGCATCCTCTATGCGATGCACGAGGCTGGCGTGACCGCCCACTCCTCGCACCGAAAGTCCTCGTCCATCGTGGGCGAGACGATGGGTGACTACCACCCACACGGTGACTCCGCCATCTACGACGCCCTCGCGCGTATGGCGCAGGATTTCTCCATGCGCTATCCGCTTGTGGATGGGCAGGGGAACTTCGGTTCCGTCGACGGCGACCCGCCGGCCGCCATGCGTTACACGGAAGCTCGCATGGCACCCATCGCGGAGGAACTCCTCAAGGACATCGACAAGGACACCGTCGACTTCCAGTCGAACTACGACGACCGCAAGCAGGAACCGACGGTGCTCCCGTCGTCGTTCCCCAACCTGCTCGTCAACGGGTCGTCGGGTATCGCCGTCGGGATGTCCACGAACATCCCGCCGCACAACCTCGGTGAGGTCATCGACGCCACCGTCGAACTCATCGAGAACCCCGACGCCACCGTCTCGGACCTGATGGACCACGTCAAAGGTCCCGACTTCCCGACCGGCGCAAACATCGTCGGCCGCAACGCGGTCCACAAGGCGTACAAGACGGGTCGCGGGCGAATCCGCGTCCGCGCCGACTACGAGGTCGAAGAAGAGGAAGGCCGCATCATCATCAACGAACTCCCGTATCAGGAGAACAAGGCCCGCCTCATCGAGCGCATCGCCGACGACGTAAACGCCGGCAAAATCGAAGGCATCCGCGACATTCGCGACGAGTCCGACCGCGACGGTATCCGCGTCGTCATCGAACTCAAGCGCGGCGCGATGGCCGAAGTCGTCAAGAACCAACTGCTCGACAACCACCTCGAATCGACGTTCGGCGTCATCAACCTCGCGCTCGTCGACGGCCAACCGCAGGTCCTCACGCTGAAAGAGACGCTTCAGCACTACCTCGACCACCGCCGTGACGTGGTTCGCCGCCGCTCCGAGTACGAACTCGGCGAGGCGGAAGACCGCGCCCACATCCTCGAAGGCCGCCTGAAAGCCCTCGAAAACATCGACGCCGTGGTCGAGACCATCCGCAACTCCGAGAGTCGAGACGACGCGAAAGCCGCCCTCCGCGGCGAAGTCGTCGTCGAAGTCGACGAGCGACGCTCGTCGGCCCGTCGGACGTGGTCCGGCGAAGTCGACGGCGAACCGCTCCCGTCGTTCGACTTCTCGGAGGACCAGGCGAACCACATCGTTGCGATGCAACTCGGTTCGCTCACCTCGATGGAAGCGGCCGAAATCGAAGACGAGTACGAGGAGGTCGAAAACACCATCGAGCGTCTGGAGGCCATCCTCGCCGACCAGGACGAACTCGACGCCGTCATCGAGGAAGAACTCCTCGACATCAAAGACGAGTACGCCGACGACCGGCGTACTTCGTTCGTCGCCAACACCGGCGAAGTCACCCGCGCCGACCTCATCGCCGAAGAAGACGTGGTCGTCGTCGTCAGCGAAGACGACTACATCAAGCGCATGCCCGTCTCGCGCTTCCGCGCCCAGCGACGGGGTGGCAAGGGCATCATCGGCACGGACCTGAAGGAAGGCGACAGCGTCTCGTCGGTGTTCGTCGCCAACACCCACGACGACCTGTTGTGCTTCACGAACCACGGACAGGTCTACCAACTCAAGGCCTACCAGGTGCCGGAGATGTCCCGCACGGCCCGCGGTAAGTCCGCGGTCAACCTGCTCGACTTCGACGACGGTGAGGAGATTACGGCCGTCGTCAACTGCGACGACCTCGAAGAAATCGAGGGCTACCTGACGATGGTGACGCAAAACGGCTACATCAAGCGCACCCACGTCGACAACTTCCAGAACATCCTTTCGACGGGTATCATCGCCACGAAACTCGACGAAGACGACGAACTCGTGGACGTGGAGGTAACCGACGGCACCCGCGACCTCGTCATCGGCAGCGAGCAGGGGATGTCCATCCGCTTCCACGAAGACGAAGTCCGCGCGATGGGTCGCTCCGCCCGCGGTGTCCGCGGCATCAAACTCGAAGGCGACGACAAGGTCGCCGGTGTCGCAGCCATCGACCAGGACCACCACAGTTGGATTCTGACCGTCACCGAAAACGGGTACGGAAAGCGCACCGACCTCGATGCCTACCGCGCCCAGTCCCGCAACGGGAAGGGTCTCATCGACATCAAGGCCAACGAGCGCAACGGTCCCGTCTGTGCTATCAACACGGTCGGCGAGGGAGACCACCTCGTCGTCATGTCCGACGAGGGCCAAATCGTTCGGACGCCCGTCGAAGATATCTCGACGGTCGGCCGCAACACGATGGGCGTCATCGTCATGGACCTCGACGCGGGCGACGCCGTTGCCTCCGTCGACGTGATTCCGCCGAAGATGACGACCGAAGACGAAGAACTCGAAGACGAAGAAGCCGCTGAGGCAGAAGACGAAGAAGCCGCTGAGGCAGAAGTCGAAGCGGTCGCAGAAGACGACTAAGCCGAGACCCGGAGACGCCGGGTTTTTTGTCGTGTATAGCTGGAAAACAACCCACACAAGACACTTCTAGTGTCAACCTCTTCGGGCTGACACTCTCGACGGTCGTGGTTTCGAAACGACCGACATCACGCCACTTTTCGCTCCAGTTCTGCCATGGTCGCAGCCGTATAGCCGACGAATCCAACGCCGACGACGAGAAATCCGAGACCGAGCCGTAGTTCTGCCGAGACAGGGAGCGTCGGACTCACGCCGAGTGTCGCAGCGAGCGTGACGAGGCCAGCGCTCAGTCCTGTCCATCGTTTGTCTTTCCACGCATCCCCAGTGCTGTGGGATGGATACTGCTGTCTCATAGACAGTGTGATAGTGGCCCCAGTTCCCCACAAAATGCCAGTCACTACCGCCAGACCGACGTTACCGACGAGCCAATAGAGCCCACCACTCACGAGTATCGCCACGAGAAAGCCGACGACTGATGAAACCGTTCTGTGACTCATCTATCAACAAGTGACAACTGAATTATAAATAGCTAGTGTCTTCCGACCCGAGAAAGTGGCTGTGTCTTCGCCGACGAGGCTTCGACCACCTACTCCTCGACGTGTGACGGTTCGCTCGTCAGGTCGTAGGTGTAGTGCCGCGGTTTGCGGTCTTTGAGCCAGTCGCGGAGGGGTTCAACCCGCGGGCGGTAGGTGAGCGTCGTCCCGAGTTCGGAAAGCGGGATGTATGCTGCCTTCTCGATTTCGTCGTCGGGGTCGCTCGGGGAGGGTTCGACCGCCGCCTGCGGCGTCGCGTGGTAGAACCGCTGGAGATAGATACGACGGTCTGGGCCGCGAATCTCGCTCGTGAACGCGAGCGACTGTACCTCGACCGGGACGCTGGTCTCTTCTTCAGCCTCGCGCGCGGCCGTTTCGAAGAAGAACTCCCCGGGTTCGGACCCGCCTTTCGGCAATCCCCAGCGACCCTTCTCGTAGACCGCGAGGATGGAGCCGTCCCGAATGACGACGACGCCCGCAGCAAGGTCGTGGGGTGCTGGCGCTTCTCTGGGCGCTGGCATCAGAGGATGCGCTTGCCGAAGGCGCTGGCGGCGAGTTCGGTCGCAAGCGTGGCCGTCTCGTTGTGCTCGTCGAGGATGGGGTTGACCTCGACGAGTTCGAGAGAGCGCATCGCCCCCGACTCGGCGACGAGTTCCATCGCCGCGTGGGCTTCGCGGTACGTCGCTCCACCGCGGACGGGCGTCCCAACGCCGGGTGCCTCGCGGGGGTCGAGCCAATCGAGGTCGAAACTGACGTGAATGCCGTCGGTACCGTCCGTGGCAACGTCGAGGGCTTCCTTCGTTATCTCGGTGATGCCACGCTCGTCGATATCGGACATCGTGTAGGCGGTCACGTCGCTGTTGTGAATTGCGGTGGTTTCGTTTTCGTCAACGTCGCGGAGGCCGACGATTGCGACGTTTTCCTCTTTCAGGCGCGGGGCGTTGGCCCACTCGACACCCTCGAAGTCGCCGATGCCAAGTGCGGCGGCCAGCGGCATGCCGTGTACGTTCCCGGATGGCGAGGTTTCGGGCGTGTTGAAGTCGCCGTGTGCGTCGAACCAGACGACACCGATGTCGGCGTCACGGGCGCTTCCGACCATCGACCCGATGGCGATAGAGTGGTCGCCGCCGAGGGCGAGCGGGGTTACACCGTCCGCGATTGCGTTCGCGACGGCGTCGGCGAGTGCCGTACAGACCTCTTCGACTTCGTTGATGTGCTTGGCGTTTTCACCACCAGCGTCGGCGTCGTGAATCGCGTGGTGCGGAACCGAGAGGTCGCCAGCGTCTTCGGGCGTGACGCCAGCGGCTTCGAGCTGGCTCGACAGTCCGGCGTAGCGGATGGCTGACGGCCCCATATCGACGCCACGTCGATTCGCTCCGTAGTCGGTCGGGACACCGATAATCCGGGTCTGTGGGTTCATGGTTGAATCTATCGGTCATGTGATTTAGTGGCATCGGAATTGTGAACTTTGAGTTCGGCCAGTCGTCGAAATGTCCATTTTTCGACGTTTCGGCGGCCAGCGTACTTTTTTGCGAACGGTGACCAACAGGCCGTATGCGGCTTCTGCAACTGCGGGTCGGGAGTGACCGGATAGACGACGTTCTCGCCGCATTGCGAGACGAGGATATCGACCCGCTGGTCTCACCACTCGACGACACAGCTGGAAAAACCATGCACCTCGTTCAGTTTCCGCTCCCGACGGAGGCCATCGACCGAATTCGGGAGTCGCTCAGCGACGCCGGGTTCGACGAGGAGTACGTTATCATCAGCAACGCCGAGACGGCAAAGACGCCGAACTACGAGCGCCTCGTCGAACGATACGTCGAACAGGGCGAAGAAAGCGAGCGCGTCTCTCACGAGGAGATTCGGACGAAGGCACATGGACTCCACCCGCAACCGCAGACGTACTATGGGATGACGATACTGAGTTCCCTGGTAGCAACCGCCGGGTTGTTGCTCGACTCGCCTGCGCTCGTCGTCGGGTCGATGGTTATCGCTCCGCAGGTTGGTGCCGCACTCACCGGGAGTGTCGGTGCCGCAATCGGCGACCAGACGATGTTCTCGAATGGCCTCCGGTCGACGCTTATCGGTCTTACTGTTGCGATTATCGCCGCCGCAGCATTGGGGTGGGGACTCAAGACGGCACAGTTCGTCCCGGCGGCGTTGAACGTCTCGACCGTACAGCAGGTCGCAAATCGAACCTCGCCGGGGTTGCTGACGCTCATCGTCGCGCTCTGTGCCGGGTCTGCGGGTGCGTTCGGGCTGGCGACTGAACTCCCCGTCTCTATCGTCGGTGTCGCCGTTGCCGCCGCGACAGTTCCCGCGGCTGCCGCCGTCGGCATCGGCATCGCGTGGTTGATTCCTGCTGTCGCCGTCGGTGCGTTCACGCTTCTCGCGGTCAACATTGCGGGAATTATCTTCGCGGGAGCGGCGACCTTCTGGTATCTCGGCTACCGGCCGTCGTTTTGGACCACCGATACCCCCCTCCGACGGCGACTCAGGCTCGCTGTCACCAGCCAGACGGTTTGGGTCGGTCTCCTCTTTCTTGGTGTGACTGTCCTCGGGCCGGGTGTGCTTCTCACCTCACACATCGCCTTCGAGAATCAGGCCATCGGTGCGGTACAGGGCACACTCGACAAACCAGTCTACAGCGAACTCGAACTCATCTCGATTCGGGTCACCTTCGAGACAGTAGGCCTACGCGAAGGTCCGCAAGAGGTTGCGGTCACGGTCCGACGGCAGACAAACACGCAGTACCCCGCGTTAGCGTCACAATTGAGTGAGCAAATCTCCAGCGAGACGAACCGAGACGTGGAGGTCATCGTCTCGTTCGAAGACAGCCAAAAAGCGGTTACAAGCGAGTCGGCGTAACGGCGGCCCGTTCAGTCGTCGAGGTACGATTCGCACACCCGGCGAACGCCCTCTTCGAACGAAATCTGGGGTTCCCAACCGGTCTCCTCGCGAATCTTCGTGCTGTCGGCCATCGTGTCGTGGACGTACACCTCGAGTGGGTTCTCGATGTACTTCGGTTCGATATCGGTTCCGAGCGACTCGTTTATCATGCCGACCATCTCGTTGAAGGTGTAGCTCTCGCCCGTCCCGAGGTTGTAGATACCCTGCAGACGGTGGTCAGCGGCGAGTTCGATACCGCGAACGATGTCGTCGACGTGCGTGAAGTCGCGGGTCTGGGTTCCGTCGCCGAAGAGTTCGGGGCGCTCGCCGCTGGCGATTTTGTCGGCGAACTGTGCGACGGTGTTGGCGAACTCGCCTTTGTGTTCTTCGGCCCCACCGAAGCCCTGATAGACGGAGAAAAAGCGCAATCCGGCGAGCTGCATGTCGTAGTGGTTGTGGAAATACTCCGCGTAGCGTTCTCGTGCGAGTTTCGACGCCTCGTACCCGGTCCGAGCCTCGACGGGCATGTCTTCCGGAGAGGGTTCGGTCCGCGACCCGTAAATCGAGGACGTGGAAGCGTAGACCACGGTGTCACAGCCGTCGTCGCGGGCCTGCTCGACCGTGTTCACGAAGCCCTCGACGTTGACACGAGCACCCTTCGTCGGGTTCTCTTCGTGCATCTTGTACGACGAGAGTGCCGCGAGGTGGAACACGACATCGACGCCTTCGGTCGGCAGGTCGTCGTCGAGGACGCTCACGTCGTGGAACTCGACGCTCTCGTCGAGGTTCTCCGGTGTTCCGAGATATAGGTCGTCGACGGCAACGACTTCGTTGTCCTCCGCGAGGTGGTTCGCGAGGTTCGATCCGATAAAGCCAGCACCACCAGTGACGAGAACTCGCTTTCCGTGCATGTGCGACAACACACCTGTCTGACGTATAGTGCTATCGTCATCGTGTACTTCAGTTTTCGATCCAAAATGAACATTCATGAGTGTATAATGGTTATAAATTAGACAAACGGTAGATTCGACCATTCATCCATCGCATTTAAGGACGTATGTCGCCAACCACTCTCCATGTCATCAATCGAACTGACTTCGAGTCAGAAAACAATCCTTACGGCACTCATCAACCTCTACCGCGAGTCGGAAGATGCGGTCAAAGGCGAAGACATCGCCGAGGAGGTAAACCGCAACCCCGGAACGATTCGAAACCAGATGCAGAGCCTGAAGGCGCTGCAACTCGTCGAGGGTGTACCGGGGCCGAAAGGCGGCTACAAGCCGACTGCGAACGCTTACGAAGCACTCGATGTCGACAAGATGGACGAGCCTGCGTCGGTTCCGCTGTTCCACAACGACGAACAGGTCGAAGGCGTCAACGTGGACGGAATCGACCTGTCCAGCGTTCACCACCCCGAACTCTGCCGCGCCGAGATTCACGTCCAAGGCTCCGTCCGCGACTTCCACGAAGGCGACAAGGTCCGCGTCGGCCCGACGCCGCTCTCGAAACTCGTCATCGACGGCACCCTCGACGGGAAAGACGACACGAGCAACATCCTCATCCTGCGTATCGACGACATGAAGGCTCCTGTCGGCGACGCGCAGCACTAACTGTCGTCTCTTCTTTCTCTCTCCGAGCGACCGCTCAGGCCGGGACGGCGACGGGACGAGGATAAATTTGACGTTTGTGAGAAAATAACCCAGCTCGTAAAACGAATGGAGCGTTCGGGGCTGCTACTTAGAGGTCACTCCACGCGGAGAGCGCGTGGTTGACCGTCGTCACGTCAGCAATCCAGTTCGCGGCGATACCCTTCTTCAGCATGCGAGCGAGCGGGCCACCGAAGACGTTGACGGGGAACTCGCCGACGACGGGGAACTTGACGGCGTGGGCGACGGCGTCGTGGCCGATAGAGATGACCGTCCCTTTGTCGGTGTACGACCAGCGCTTGAGGGGGCGACCGTCCATCGCACGGGCGATGTTCTCGCCAGCAACGGCGGCAGCGTCCCAGGCAGCCTGCGCCGTCGGCGGGGCGACGTTGTCCGCGCTCTGTTCGACGAGGGCACAGTCACCGACCGCGAAGACGCGGTCGTTGCTCGTCTGGAAGTCGTCTTCGGCGTAGAAGCGGTGGGAGCGCTCGTCCTGTTCGAGGCTAACGTCCTGTGCTTCGGGCTGACCGGTGATACCGCCGGTCCAGACCAGCACGTCGTAGGCGAGTTCCTCGGGGTCTTCGTCCTCGCCGCCGCCGATGTAGACCGTCTCCTCATCGACAGACGAGATGAAGTCGCCCGTCAGAATGTCGATGTCGAGCGCTTCGAGGCGCTTACGGAGCGCACCCTGCAGTTCCGGGTCGTTGCCGGGGAAGATTTCGTCCATCCCCTCGACGAGGTGGATGTCGATTGGTGCGCGGTTCTTGTCGCGGTACTCGGCGACTTCGGCGGCAGACTGGATTCCGGAGAGACCGGCACCGCCGATAACGACTTTCGCGGGGTCGTCACGGGATGCGTCTGCAGCCGCCTGCTTGATGTCCTGGTGAATCTCACGGGCGTCGTCGAGGCCCTTGAGCTGGTGGGCGTACTTCTTGAGGCCCTCGATACCGAAGAACGCCGTCGAAGAGCCGATGGCGACGAGGAGGTAGTCGTAGTCGACCGTGTCACCGCCTTCGAGTTCGACGACGCGTTCGTCCACGTCGACGTCCGCCGCGCGGCCCTTGACGAAGGTCGTCTCGGGGGATTTCACGTCGTCGATAGGAATCGCAATGCTCGATTCGACGCTCGGGTCACGGATACATCGGTGGACCTCGTGAAGCACGAGGTGGTAGTCGTGTTCGGCGACCCACGTCAGTTCAGCGTCGTGACCGAGTTCTTCTTCGAGGCGCTTTACGGCACCGGCACCGGCATACCCGGAGCCGAGAACGACGACCTGTGTACTCATGTCGTCGTCTGTGTAGTCATCAGATAAAGGGGCTTTGAAACGCGCTCCCAATTCGCGCCGATTTGACGGCTACGCCGTCCAAGCCGTCGAAATTTTACTTCGACGGTTGTCGATTGTTTTTGTGTATCAGTTGAGATACACACTGGCGCATCAGGCGGTCGATAGACCAGCGAGTCAGTCGAGGGACAACCCGGCGTGCCAGTGGTCGACGCCAGCCTCGCGTTTCACCTCGTCCATCTTTGCGAGGAGGTGAACAGCGAGACTTGCGACTTCGGCCGCGCGGGATTCGCCTTCGGTCCGGAACTCGCCGGTGACGCGGTTCGCGTAGACAGAACAGACTGCGCCAGCACGGAGTCCGTACACGTTGGCGATGGTGAGAAGCGCCGACGCCTCCATCTCGATGTTCTTCACGTTCGCGTTCTGGAGTTCTTCGACGAGTGAGTCAGACCCCGCGGCGCGGAATTCTTCGAAACCGGGGCGACCCTGACCAGCGTAGAACGAGTCGGCGCTCATGGTCAGTCCGACGTGGTAGTCGTAGCCGAGTCGCTCGGCCGCAGCAACGAGCGCGGAGACGACTTCCGTGTCCGCCACCGCCGGGTAGTCCTCTCTGACGTACTCTTTCGACGTGCCTTCCTGTCGGACCGCACCCGAGGTGATGACGAGGTCGCCAACGTCCATTTCGGGTTGAATCGCACCGCACGACCCGACGCGGATGAAGGTATCGACGCCGACGCGAGCGAGTTCTTCGACGGCGATAGCTGCCGAAGGGCTTCCGATTCCCGTGGACGTGACCGAGATGGGTGTTCCGTCGTAGGTGCCCGTTGCGGTCCGGTATTCGCGGTGGTAGGCCTTCTCCTCGTGGTCCTCCCAGAGGGCGGTTACCTTGTCGACGCGTTCGGGGTTTCCGGGGAGCAACACGGCGTCCGCGAGGTCCTCGGGACCGACTTCGAGGTGGTACTGGACCTCCGCGTTCGGGTCCTCACTGTCGTTCATGTAGGTACTCCCGGTGGGACGGTGGAAATTCTTGCGTTCTCTCGCGTTCGCCGCAGAAAACCACTACTTCTCTCGGTCGCGCTTTTCGGCCGCGGCTTCGAGCGTGTCGAGCGAGATGGTGTTGGGAAGCAGGTCGCCGAGTGTGTACTCGACCGACTCCTCGCCACCGAGGTCACAGACGATTTCGAGGTCTTCGTCGGCGAACTCTGCGAGCGTCTGGCGGCACATCCCGCAAGGCGTGACACCGTCTCGTGCCCCCGAGGTGACGGCGATGCGCTCGAACTCGGTGTGGCCGTTCTTGACCGCCTCGGCGATGGCGACTTCCTCGGCGTGGAGGCTGTTCGAATAGTTCGCGTTCTCGATGTTACAGCCCACGAAGACGGTACCGTCGGCAGTCCGGAGTGCGGCACCGACGGTGTACTCTGAGTACGGGGTGTAGGCGTTGTCGAGGGCGTCGCGGGCGCGTTCGACCAGTGGTTCGGGCATCGTGTCGCGGAATTCGTGCGGTGTTGTTTAGGCGGTTTCGTCTCTCGTGCGTCGCCAGCACCGCTCCGCACCGGGTCGCCCGCCACCCCCGGCCCACGCCATCCCGCAAGGGACTATACCGTTCGGTCACAACCCCGGGTTGTGAGCGATAGATTGGGCGGTCGGCGGGTCTTTCTCATCGTCGGTGTGAGCGTCGTTCTCATCTCGGGAATCCTCGGCGTCTTTATCGGGGAAAACGGCGGCCAAGTCGCCGATTCGGTGCTTCTCTTCGGTGTCCTCTCGCTGCCGACGACTCCCATCGCGTTTGGACTCTACGGAATCGTCATCTCGGCGCTTGTCCTCGCGGCGCTGTTCGGCCTCGTCGAGTTCGCCTCGCGCCTCGAAGACGCCTGACGCCGCGAACTGAATCCTGACGCCGCGAACTGAACCCTGACGCCGCGAACTGAACCGGGCGTCGTTGCCGAGAGAAAGGGCACCGCTTTTGCTCGTCCACGCCTGATGAGCGAGCATGGACACGCCCTCGTCGACATCGACCCCGTCATCCGCAGGTGAGTCTGGACCAGGTCCGCTGCCGGAAGAAGAGGGCGGTAAAAACCGGAAGCGTGCCGCGCTTGCGACGGCACCGTTTCTCGCGCTCGGACTGGCCGACGTGGTTCTCATCTTGCTTCAGGGACTCGAACCGCTCTGGGGCTTTGCCATCCTCCCGCCGATTCTGTTCTGTAGCGTGCTGTCGTGGATTGTCTTCAGCACCGACTTCCTCGAAGACCGGACCTGAGGCGGTCGCACGCGCTCGCGAACGCGCCCTCGTCGCTCGCCGTCAGCGCCGGAGGTTGGTCGAGTACTTCGTCGGCGTCTCCTCGTCGTAGCCGAAATCTTCCGCCGAGAGTTCCGACTCTCCGGCACCGGGGTCGGCTCTGGGTGCCGCCGACTTGAACCGCTCGCGGAGTCGCGAGGGCATAGCGAAGTCGTCGCGGTCGAGTCGCACCGCGATGGCGTCGGGGTCGGTTTCTTTGACCTGTTCGAGACGTTCGCGCACGTCCTCCGGAAGGTCGCGGGCGTCCACGGGGTCGAAACCCAACTGCGTGCAGTAGCGGTACGCCGACGAAAATCCGTAGACGGTGTCGAAGCCCTCGGCGCTGGCCCGGTTGATGAGGCGTTCGATGATGTGTGCGCCCACACCCTGTCTGCGCCACCGCTCGGGGACGCCAACACACGTTATCTCACAGAATGAGTCGTCGCCCTTGTGAACACGAAACCGACCGAACCCGGCCTTCTCGTTGGTTTCCTCGTCGAGCGCGATGACGTAGTCGCGGGACCGAAACGCGCCATCGTCGAACCCCAGTTCCTCGAGCGAGTCGAGCAACCAGACTTCGTCCCGGTTCTTGGCATCCCGGACGTACATAGTTCAGTATAGCTGTCGGGTAAACAAAAACACCCCGGGCGAGGCACCCGATTCCCGCTCGTCACCGCAATTCCAAATGAAAGACAGTAAAGATTCTTGGTTGCTGTCGCGGTATGTCGGTTTATGGACGTACCCGATACCGACACGGTGGTGCACGAACCGGACCCGGAATTCGTCGCGGACGCCAACGTGACGAAGTTCATGCGGGAGCACGACATCGACGATTACGACGAACTCATCGAGCGAACTACGACCGAGGCCCCTGGCGTCGGTGCCTCCGGCGTCGATTGGTTCTGGGACGAACTCGTCGACTACCTCGACATCGACTTCTACGAGGAGTACGACGACGTCCGCGACGACAGCGACGGACCGCAGTTCACAGACTGGTATCCCGGCGGCGAAATCAACATCGCCCACAACGTGCTGGACCGCCACGCGGCGGTCGACTCGCCGGATCGAAACCGCGTGGCCTGCATCTGGGAGGGTGAAGACGGCGAAGTCGTCCAGCGGACCTTCCACGACCTGCACCGCGAGGCGAACCGCGTGGCCAACGTCCTCGAATCCTACGGCGTCGACACCGGAGACACCGTCGGCCTCTACATGCCGATGGTTCCGGAAGTCATCTCCATCCTCTATGGGTGTTTCAAAGTCGGTGCCATCGCCGTCCCCATCTTCTCCGGGTTCGGTGTGGACGCCACGGCAACCCGTCTCGAAGACCCCGAGTGTTCAGTCCTCTTTACCGCCGACGGATTCTACCGCCGCGGGTCTGAGATTCGCCTCAAAGAGACCGCCGACGAGGCTATCGAGGAAGCCGGATGCGTCGAACACACCGTCGTCTATCAGCGATTCGAGGACAGCGACGAGGAAGTTCCGTGGGTCGACGACCGCGACGAGTGGTGGGACGACGCCGTCGGCGAGGCTGATTCGGAGTACGAGACGAAGCACCTTCCGTCGGACACCGAGTCGATGCTCCTGTACTCCTCGGGGACGACCGGCAAGCCGAAAGGTATCGTCCACACCCACGCGGGCGTCCAGATGCAGACGGCCAAGGAGATTCACTTCGGCTTCGACCAGAAGCCCGAAGACCGGTTCTTCTGGGTCTCCGACATCGGCTGGATGATGGGACCGTGGACGCTCATCGGGAACCACACCTTCGCCGGAACCATCTTCATGTACGAGGGTGCGCCCGACTACCCGCACCCGGACCGCTTCTGGGACATGATAGAGCGCCACCGCCTCACCACCTTCGGCATCTCGCCGACGGCAATCCGTGCGCTCCGCAAGTACGGCGACGAACACGTCGAGAACCACGACCTGTCGAGCCTCCGCCTCCTCGGGTCCACGGGTGAACCGTGGGACCCCGAGTCGTGGATGTGGTTCTACGAGAAGGTCGGCGGGGGCGACGCACCCATCATCAACATCTCCGGCGGCACCGAAATCTGCGGGTGTTTCCTCATGCCGATGCCGACCCAACCGCTCAAGCCGTGCAGTCTGGGCGGCCCCGGTCTCGGGATGGACATCGACATCGTGGACTCCTCGGGTGAGTCCATCGCCGACACCCACGAACGCGGCTTCCTCGTCGCCCGCGACTCCTGTCCGTCGATGACCAAGAGTCTCTGGTCCGGCGACGAACGCTACCTCGACACCTACTGGTCGTCGTGGGACGACCTCTGGGACCACGGCGACTGGGCGCAAAAAGACGAAGACGGGTTCTGGTTCTTGCATGGCCGCGCCGACGACGCCCTCAACGTGGCCGGTCGGAAAGTCGGCCCCGCCGAGGTCGAAGGCGTGCTCATCGAACACGATGCGGTAAATCAGGCCGCTGCCGTGGGCGTCCCCGACGATACCACGGGAACCGCCGTCGTCGCCTACGTCGTCCTCGAAGACGGCGTCGAAGAGAGCGACGACCTGCGCGAGGAACTCCGCGGCATCGTCGGCGAGGAACTCGGGAAGCCGTTCCGTCCGCGCGAGATTCTCTTCGTCGAAGAGTTCCCGAAGACCCAATCGGGCAAGATTATCCGCCGCGCTATCTCGGCAATCTACAGCGGTGAAGAACTCGGCGACATGAGCAGTATCGAAAACCCCGAGGCGCTCGAAAAGCTCGAACAGGCGTCCTGAAGCGGGTCGAGAGCGGACTCCCCGACCACTCGGACGCTCAGTCCGACTGGGTCGCGTCCCACTCGCGGCGTAACAGGCCGAAGTGAACCACGTCGACGTACGACCCATCGACGAATCGCGCTTCTCTGAACCGTCCTTCTTCGGTGAATCCGAGTCCTTCGAGGAGGGCGCGCGAACCCTCGTTGAAGTCGAACGCGGCAGCGTGGACGCCGTGGCAATCGACGTTGCGGAAGACGTACTCGACGAGACAACTGACGGCCTCTGTTCCGTATCCCTGTCCGTGATACTCGGGTAAGAACCAGTAGACGAGTCCCGGTCGGACGGGTTTGAGGCTCTTCACGGCGACGATGCCGATTCGTTCACCCTCGGCTTCGACCACGAGCGAGAGGTTGTCGTCGCCCTCGATGTACTCCTCGATGAACTCGGTCGTCTCGTGTCGGTTCCGCAGGTCGGAGCCGAGCGGGATGCGAATCTCCGGGTCGGTCATCGACCGCTGGAGGAGGTCTGCGTCGTCGCGCTCGACGGGACGAAGCGAGACGCGCTCACCCGAGATGACTGTCGTGTCACTCATGCGTGAGGCGATGCGGTACCAAAACAAATAGTCGGTGTTCGAGTAGCAACCGAGACGCACGATTGACGCACGCGGCGTTAGTCGGCTACCGACGGGACCACACCGTCGCTCCACGCCTCGGCCGTGAAGTCGACTGCGCTGTTCCACTTTGCGACGACCGTCGTCACCGCGAGGTCGCCGGTCACGTTCACCATCGTCCGAATCCGGTCGAGGATGGGGTCGACACCCGCGACGAGGCCGACGATTTCGAGGGGCAACCCGAGTTGCGTGAGGACCAGCGTGAGCATGATGAGTCCGGACCCCGGTACCCCGGCGGTCCCGATGCTCGCGAGGACAGCCACCGCGACGACGGCGAACTGGTCGACGAGCGAGAGGTTCACGCCCATGATGTTGGCCGCGAAGATGGCCGCGACGCCCTGATACATCGCCGTCCCGTCCATGTTGATGGTCGCGCCGAGCGGGAGCGAAAAGCCGTAGATTCGCTCTTCGATGCCGAGGTTCTCGTCGGCGTCGGACATCGTGACCGGAAGCGTGCCGGACGACGACCGAATGCTCAGCGCCGTCACCATCGCATCCCGCGACCCAGAGAGGAACGCGAACGGCGAGCGACGAGCAAGTCCAACGACGAGACCGCCGAGATAGACGACACTGATGTGGACGATAGCGGCAACGAGCATCGTCGCGATGAGAAGCGCGAACGGCAGAATCGCGTCGACACCGGCCGTTCCGAAAACGTTCGCCATGAGTGCGAAGACGCCGACGACGCCGAACTCCATGACGCCCCAGACGACCTTGTACATCGCTTCGGCCCCCGCGTCGGCGAGGTCGAAGAACGTCTCGATGCCGGATTTGACGGATTCGTCGTCCGTTTCCTCCCAGACCAGCGACAGGCCGAGGCCGAAGACGACGACGAAGAAGATGGTCGGGAGTACGTTCCCCTCGGCCATCGCGCCCAGCGGGTTCGTCGGGACGATGTTCAGAATCACCTCGACCGCGTTCGGTGCTTCGGCACTCTGGGCTTCGGCTTGTGCGAGCAGTTGTTCGAGCCCGCGAGAACCGGGGCTGATGAGGTTACTCACGCCCAATCCGATTGCCACTGCGAGCGCCGACGTAACCGCGTACAGGCCGACGACCTGTAACCCGACCTGCCCGAGCGACGACGGAGAGAGTTGCCGAACACCCATCAGGAGCGTGAACACGACGATGGGAACGATGAGCATCTTCAGCAACCGAACGAACAGGTCGCCGATTGGCTTCAACGCAGTCGCGGGTTGGCCGACGACGAGACCGAGAAGCGACCCCAGAACGAACGCCAAGCCGATTCGATAGACAATGCTCACCGAACGGTACTGTCTCCAGAGCGATGGAGAGTTATCAGTTGACATGTTGTACGTTGTCACTGATTAGACAATGGGACGATAAATGTACTGATTAGACTACAGAGATTGGCATAGAAGTTGCATAGATATTCAGAAATATCCAGAGTTATCCGATTCACACTCGGATTCGGAACTCAGGTGAATCGGCGCTCGTCGAGAATCTCGTCCGGCGTAACCGCGTTCGTCTCGGTACCGTGCTCGCGGACGATGAGCGCCGCATCCACGGGGTCGTCGCCATCGGGAACGAGAATTTCTCCACCGACGAGAAGCGGCGCGAGGACACCTGCAACGACGGTCCCGGGGTGCGAGAGCGACGCGCGAATCGCCACGGTATCGTCTTCGTCGAGGCCGTAGTCGTCTACAACACGCTTCGCTGCGGTGAGCAGGTCGGCGTGCGTATACTCTCGGTCGTCGGCGACGAGTGCCGCGTCGTCGGGGCTGACGATTTCGGGGTGGACCGCGGGGTTCTCGCTCCAGACTTCTTGCTCCCAGTGCGTCGTCGTCGAGTTGCTCGGCGGGCCGCCGAAGACGGCGAGTTTCTGGCCCGGCGGAAGGTCTTCGAACTCGGATTCGCGTTCGACATCCACGACGGTCGCTCGGGCCTCGAACTGTGGGTCGAACGCCGTGATAGCCCCGAGTTGAGCCGCCCCGAGGAACGTCAGTATCGGTTCGGGAAGTAAGGTGGGTTCGATAGCGACGTGGCCGCCCTTTCGGACGCCGAGATAGCGAAGCACGTTACCGGCCTTGTACGATGTCGTGATGAGGTCGTGGTACGTGTAGGTTCGACCGGGGCCATCGACCCGAAGCGCGAGTCGGTCGCTCCGCCGGTCCCGTGCCATGAGGTCGCCGATAACGTCCATAGGCGGCCGTACGGAGTCGGTGCGAAAAAAGACGTGGACTATTCCCTCACTATTGTACTCGGATTAGATCTCGGGGCACAGTCTAGTTAGTGACCCTCAATCGGCGTTCTCCGTCAAGCACCCGGTGTGGTCTCTGGAAGTTATAGTATTGTGCAAACTGTCTGGGCCATTCGTGGACGCTCGCGTGACTACCAAGCCACGGATTATGGAAGCGGTCTACTCGTATTTTGAGGGTATGAAACCACTTTTTGATGGGGTTTTGTTCGGCGTAGTTGAGCCGACCGCTCAATCCTAATCGAGGGAGGTCAGGGATCAACCCTGGCTTAGTCTTATTTTCGTTTTTTCTTTTGAACCATCTTGATGTTCTACTTGAACAAAGTCAGTCTAGAACTGTTTGAGAAAGTCACAATCTCGTTTGTCGCTTAGCGGTACCTCGGACTGGCGAAGTTCTTTATGTTGCTTGTAGACGGAGCCGGAACGAACCACTGAATCATCTTCTGAGAATTTCTCAATTGCTTGGAAGTGGCTTGTAATGCTTTGAGAGTGGATTATAACGTACTGATATCGCTCCTCAGTGTTGCTTAGTGATAGTGCACACCAAGGCATGATCACCACCACGCTCACTGAGGCGGAAGTAATGACAATATATTTGAATCTTCAATATAATATACTTTATGTCACTAAATTTATTATCTGAACGTTCGGGTGGTAAATCGATGGCTCAAAGAAGAAAAGGCCTGAGCCGGAGAACAGTACTTAAAAATGTGGCAGCAGGTAGTGCGTTAGTAGTAGCTGGCAGCTCCTCCGCTTCCGCAACGCCAGATGGTGACTACACTGGACACAGCTATGATACATTAACACACAAATCAGCAGGTCGCGTCAGTGGTAACATCGTCCAAGATGGAACAGATCTCCGAGGCGCACTCAAAATTGCTGGATTCAATATTCCTCTCAAAGAGCTACAAATGACGGAGAACTCTCACCCTGCAGACGATTATTACGGGGTATTAACTGATCCGAAATATAAGAAGGATGGCACTCCTCTACGAGTAACTTTAACAAAACACCACGATCAGTTCAATGGAATGATTTCCCGACCAGGGGGGAAGTTTGGACACCTTGGGTTCAACCTCTATGCTGACGATGGTCCTAGAGACCCAGACCTCGCACAAGAAAAGCATGTAATGCGTCCCCACTGGGCCAACTCGCAACACGACTTCACAATCCCAAAGAGAGGTCTTCCAACGGATACTGGGCTTAAACGGTTGACTAAGCTGGCGGACAACTCGCCACTGTATTCAATCAAAGGTGATGGCCAATGACTGAGAACGAAGGCGGAATTCTAGCAGAGACGAAGTGGAGCGACAATACTTTCGGAAGTTACAGTGATTGCGATAGCAGTGTCTCACATTCCTTCGAAATGAAGGCCGGTGTTGCAGGTCATAGTCCGAAAAGCTACGATCAAATTGAGTCTCATGAATCAAACCCGTGGGAGTTCTTCTGCCATTTCTCCGAGCTTCCGGAATCACCCATGTTCACATTCTGTGACAATGGTAACACAATGGTGGACTCCCGACCTCGCCCAGTGAACTTTCAGTTTGATATTCAGGCAAAAGACTACTACAACGGAGACCAAAACTACGACGAAATCAGCTTAGATCGTCCTAAGCCACAAAATAACGAAACAGTAACCAAAAGTCACGACTGGTTTGAGACTGTTCTTGATATCGCTGGTACGTCCCCAAATATATATGTGGGTGTTGGAGCCGCAATTGTCAAATTCCTAACTGGTGATGGTAAGGAAACCGATGTAACGCCTACCGAGAATCACACTGAGTTTGTATTCGACATTCCTCTAAAGAAAGAATACGACAATCTACCCCAGAAAGAAAGTGATGGAGCCCATTCCGCCCAAACTCATCTAACGGTATTCAACGATATGCCGCCAGGTGATTCTTACTCGCTCATATTCAACCCAGAATATACATTCGAAGTTGTAGAGCAGATTGATGCTAGCCCATGTAGCTGTGACAATTTCGATTGGAAAACGTACACAACCGTACCAGGGACGCCACTCTATCCCGAATTTGAATCGGTCTAACCGCACTCGCGGTCGTATTTTTATCGGTCACAACCGTTCGAGGAGATCTCGATATTATCTCCCGGTGCGATTGTCACAATGACTTCGGTGTGTGTATCATCTGGAAGACATCCGGCAGCAATCGTCTTAGAAGATTCTTTGGCAGGGGATTCAAGACTCGCCTTGATAGTCACCTCAGCTTCGTCCTGCACCCCCCGAACTGCACCAATAGACCTCGACACAGAATCCGGTCCTGCTTGGAGTGTTACAAACTGGTGAAATACCGTCGCATCGTCTTTCAAGAGCTCGACAGTAACTGCAGCTGGCGACTCCCGACGGTTGTTGTTCACGATAACATCGATTGTGTTCCGAGTTTCTTGATCACTGGTCGTCGAACACCCAGCGGTTAGCACCAGCACACTTGACCCAAGCGTAGTGAACAGCTCACGTCGTGTCGGCATATTAACTAATATTGGCCACTGGCACAAATAAATTCCCTCGCGGGATAGATAATTGAATATAGTTCCGTTTGCTGCACGAGAAACCTGCTCTCGTGAACATCATCATCCGCTCACGCCCCGAAAACTCACGGCGCGCCAGCGATGATGAGCATGCTGTCTTCGTCTCCATTTCGCAACTGCCGGGTGGCTTCGGGCGAGACGCGGATTGCGTCGCCGGGTTCGAGTTCGACCGTCTCGCCCTCGACAACCATCGTTGCACTTCCCGAGACGAGGAAGTACACTTCCTCGTGACCCAGTTCGACGTGGTTGTGCTCTTTCCCTGTCCAGTTCGGGTCGCACTCGACCACGGTGAATCCCACTTTGTCGCACTCCAGCGGCCCGCGCATGAAGCGCAGCGCCCCGGCGAGTTCGTCCACGTCGCGGTAGTTTGCCTTCGTGTAGGACATGCCTAGAAACTCAGGGCCGAAGAAAGGTGAACGTAGTGGCGAAACTGAGATGGAAAAATCGACGGACTGACTCGAAATCGGGGCTTACAGCGAGTTCTTCAACTTCTGGAAGAGACCCTCTTTGACCTCTTCGCCACCGGCCTCGGCGAACTGCTTGAGCGCCTCGCGCTGTTCTTTGTTGAGGTCTTCAGGCGTGACGACGTGGACCTCGACGTGCAGGTCGCCACTGCCACGGCCTTCGAGGTGCGGCATTCCCGCGCCCGAGACGGTGAACGTCGTTCCGCTCTGGGTCCCGGCCGGGATGTCCAGTTCCTCCTCGCCGTCGATAGTCGGCACCTCGACAGTCGCGCCGAAGACGGCCTGCGGGAACGAGACGGGATGGGTGTAGTACAGGTCGTCGCCGTCGCGCTCGAACTCGTCGTGGTCGCGGACGGTGACCTCGACGAACAGGTCACCGTTCGGCCCACCGTTTTCGCCGGGTTCGCCCTCACCACGGTACCGCAGACGCTGGCCGTCGCGGAACCCGGCGGGGATAGTGATGGTCACGTCACGCGTGCGGCGGACGCGTCCCTTGCCGCGACACTCCGGACAGTCCTCGCTGTAGGTCTTGCCCTCACCGTCACAGGCGGGACACGTCTGGGTCTGCTGGACGCGGCCGAACGGCGTCTGCTGGACGGTCGTCTGCTGCCCCTGCCCGTTACACTGCGAACAGGTGTTCACGTCGGCATCGTCGGGGTGGCCCGCGCCGTCACACTCCGGACACACCTCGCGGCGGCGGATGGTGACGTCCTTTTCGACCCCGTGGTAGGCCTCTTCGAGGTCGATGGCAATGCGCTGGGCAACGTCACGGCCCTGCCGCGGGCGGTTGCGCTGTTGGCCCCTTCCGCCGCCGTTGAACAGGTTGTTGAAGATGTCTTCGAAGCCGCCGCCACCCATGCCGCCGAAGGGGTTGCCGCCGCCTCCGAAGGGGTTGCCCCGTCCGCGACCGCCGCCACCGCCAGCGCCGTGTTTCTGGGCCCGCTGGAACTGTTCGTGGCCGAGTTGGTCGTACATCTGGCGCTTTTCGTCGTCCGTGAGGACCTCTTTGGCCTTCTGGACCTTCTTGAACTTCTCCTCGGCGTCCGGTTCGTCGGACACGTCGGGGTGATACTTGGCGGCCTTTCTGCGGTACGCGTTCTTGATTTCATCTTCGGAGGCGTCCCGCGAGACCCCGAGTACGTCGTAGAAGTCCTCGCTCATCGGTTATCACCTTGTAACCGTCGAAGGTATTTGAAAAATGCGTCTCCGGTGGAGGCGAGTGCGAGCGGTCTCACAGCCACCGGTTCGGTTGGAATCCGCCCGCCCGCGTCGGGAAGTCCGAACGGGCGCGTTTGTTGGCGGCGTTATTCGTCGTCTTCGTCGTCGAAGTCCGCGTCGGCGTCGACGAAGTCTTCAGGGTCGGCACCGCCGCCCATGCCACCAGCGCCGCCGGCCTGCGCCTGGGCCTGCTGCTGGTACATGCGCTTGCCGATTTCCTGCAGTTCCTTCGAGAGGTCTTCGGTCACGTCTTCGAGTTCCTCGGTCGAAGCATCCTCGTCTTCGAGCGTCGCCTCGACGTCCTCGATGGCCGCTTCGATGTCGGCCTGAAGTTCGTCGTCGACGTTCTCTTCGTTCTCTTCGAGGAGGGTCTCGGCGCGCTGAATCGCACCTTCGGCCTCGTTGCGGGCCTCGACGGCGCGGCGGCGCTCTTTGTCCTCTTCGGCGTGCTGTTCGGCCTCCTGCTGCATGCGCTCGATTTCGTCGTCGGAGAGCCCAGCGCCGCCTTCGATGGTGATGGACTCGGCGTTGCCGGAGCCTTTGTCCTCGGCCGAGACGTTGACGATACCGTTTTCGTCGATGTTGAAGCCGACTTCAATCTGCGGCGTTCCGGCCGGTGCCGGTGGGATGCCCGAGAGCGTGAACTCGCCGAGGAGTTCGTTGTCCTCGGCCATCTCGCGTTCACCCTGGAAGACGCGGACCTGCACCGTCGTCTGGTTGTCGGCCGCGGTGGTGAAAATCTTCGACTCTTCGGTCGGGATGGTCGTGTTCTTCTCGATGAGACGCTCGAAGAGACCACCCTTGACCTCGATACCGAGCGACAGCGGCGTCACGTCGAGGAGGACGATGTCGTCGACTTCGCCGCCGAGGACGCCGCCCTGAATGGCCGCACCGAGGGCGACCGCTTCGTCGGGGTTGACGGACTTCTTCGGCTCGGAGCCGAGCATCTCTTCGACCTTGTCGAGCACCTGCGGCATCCGGGTGGAGCCACCGACAAGGATGATTTCGTCGATGTCGTCCTTGGAGTAGCCGGCGTCTTCGAGGGCCTGCTCCGTCGGTTCGACGGTGCGGTCGACGAGGTCGGCCGTCAGCGACTCGAACTTCGCGCGCGTCAGGTCGTATTCGAGGTGGACCGGGCCGGAGTCGGTCGCCGTGATGAACGGGAGGTTGATGGTCGTCTCCTTGCGTGAGGAGAGTTCGATTTTGGCCTCTTCGGCCGCGTCCTTCAGGCGCTGGAGGGCCTGTCGGTCCTCGCGGAGGTCGATTCCGTGGTCGTTCTGGAACTGTTCGGCGAGCCAATCGATGATTGCCTCGTCCCAGTCGTCGCCACCGAGGCTGTTGTCACCGTTCGTCGCGACGACTTCGTAGACGCCACCGCCGAGGTCGAGAATGGAAACGTCGAAGGTACCGCCACCAAGGTCGTAGACGAGAACCGTCTGGTTCGACTCGTCGTCGAGACCGTAGGCCATCGACGCCGCGGTCGGTTCGTTGACGATACGCTCGACATCGAGACCTGCGATTTCACCAGCGTCCTTCGTCGCCTGACGCTGCTTGTCGTTGAAGTATGCGGGGACGGTGATAACCGCCTTCTCGACTTCGTCGCCGAGGTAGTCTTCGGCGTCACGCTTGATTTTCTGAAGAATCATCGCCGAGATTTGCTCGGGCGTGTACGCTTCGCCCTCAATCTCGACGGAGTAGTCGTCCTCACCCATGTGGCGCTTGATCGAGCGAATCGTGTGCTCGGGGTTCTGGATCGCCTGATTCTTCGCCGGCTTTCCGACTAGACGCTCACCGTCGTCGGTGAACGCGACGACGGAGGGTGTCGTTCGGTCGCCCTCTGCGTTGACGATGATTTCCGGGTCGCCCCCCTCCATCACCGCGAACGCGCTGTTCGTGGTACCGAGGTCGATACCCAGAATCTTATTGCTCGCCATCTTGGCCACAGATACCGTCCTTTGCCGGTTAAAGGTTACTAGACACTCCGACACACATGCACAATGTGAGTCGCCGCCGTCATGCGATTATTCGAAACCCACCCGGAACAGGGCCGGAGAATTTATGTAGAACCGCCTGACGTATCTCTCGTGAATACTCAGTCGCGCAGAGCGGTCGCGTCGAACCGGACGTCTTCGGCTTCAATCGGCCGAGCGCGGTGATTCCGCCCGTTCGCCGTGGGACGCCTCAGGTCGGACGGCTTCGGGACCATCGTCGAGCGCATCGAGGACGAGCGAAAGTGTTCGTTCCCGTGCTTCGCTGGCGAAGAACTCGTGTCCGCCGTCGTACGGGACGAGGTTCGACGCCGGAGTTCGCTCGCCGATTGCACGCACGCTGACGACCCGGTCCGTCGGCGAGTAGAACACGGTGTTCCGGGGATTGAACGGCGGCAACGTCTCTTGTGCCGCGGAGATGGTTCGGAGGAACGCTGGCGAGACGCGGTCCGGCGCGTCCGCAACCTCGGCGGCGAGTTTCAGTTCACCGAGCGACGCTCTCGTGATGCCGTTCGGGACGAGTCGTCGCGTCGTCGGTACTCGCTGAATGAGTGGGAACAAAAGCGTGTCAAGGCCGTCGGTCGCCATGCCCCACCATGGGCTGAGAAAGACGTGTCTGACCGCGAGGTCGAGGTGTGCCCCGACGAGTCCGCCGGTGCTGTGGCTCAAAACGAGGTCGATGTCGCGGTCGAGGGCGTACGCCCTGACCGGGTCGACGTACTGGCTGTCGAACTCCCACCCGTTCGTCGGGAGTTCGACTGCGTGGACGTGGTAGCCAACGTGTTCGAGGTGGCCGATGAGCCACTCGACGCTTCGGTGGTCGGGTCGGTTTCCCCATCCGAGGATGAAAAGCAGGTCATCGTCGAGGGGGTCGCCGTGTTGCGTGACGCGAACCGTCGGGCGTCGGCGACGGGGACGAAGTCGCATATCACGACTGACGAGCGGTACAAAGAAAAGTCCTCGCTGGCGTCAGACGTTGCGTTCGTCGGTCGCTATTCGTCTTTCTGGTCGTCGGTTGCGACCCGGCTTTCCGGTCGTCGGTTGCGACTCGGTTGTCCGTCGTGACTCGGTTGTCCGGTTGTCTGTCGTGACTCGCCTTTCTGACCGGGGACGCTACTCGTCTTTGCTGACGGTGACCTGCGCGGCGCGGATGACCTTGTCGGCCATCTCGTAGCCGGGTTGGAACACGTCCGCGATAGTGTCTGCCGGTTGCTCGCTCTCGACGCGCATCATCACTTCGTGGCGGTTCGGGTCGACCTTGGTCCCGGGGTCGGGATTGATGACCGAGACGTTCTCGTCTTCGAGGATGCGGTCGAACTCCTTGAGCGTCGATTCGATGCCGTCGCGGATGTCGGCGTCTTCGTCCTGACTCAACGCGCGAACGAGGTTGTCGCGGACGGTGACGACGCGCTCGACGAAGTCTTCGGTCGCGCGCTCTTTGATTTGCTTCTGGCGCTTCTTCGCGCGCTTCTTGTAGTTCTGGAAGTCCGCCTGCGTCCGCTTGAGACGACTTTCGAGGTCGGACGCCCGCTCTGCGTCCTCCTCGTGCGCCGACTGGAGTTCGGCGACGCGCGATTCGAGTTCGTCAACCTCGGCGGCCAGGTCGTCGTCGTACTCGGAGACGCGGGCAGCGAGCGTCTCGGACTCGGCGGCCGCTTCGTCTTCGGCTGCCTCGCCGGCATCCGCCGCTTCAGTGGAGGCCCCGTCGGCGTCCGATTCCTCGTCTACGACCTCGTCGTCGAAGTCGAACGCGTCCTCGTCGTTCGACTGCGAGTCCGCGCTCGCGGCCGTCTCGTCGTCGGATTCTGCAGTCGGTTCCGTCGCCGACTCGGCAGGGTCGTCGCTCATGGACGGGTGAAGTGCACGATAGGGCTTAAGAGTGAAGACTGCGCGGCGGCCGAAACACTCTCGTCGCGTCGGGACCGAGCGGAGAAATCGATACCCCCCGCGCTCGGCATGCGACTGGCTCAGTCGGCGCGTTACTGGTACATCCCGAGCGGTCTAGCCTGCGTACTCTCTTCGTCCGCCTGCTGCATCTGCTGGGCCAACTGCTCTTTGGCCTGCCGAATCTCCTCGGCCCTGTCCACGAGGTCGTCGACCGGAACTTCGATACCCGTCAGCGGTTCGATGCCGTTTTTGATGATGATGCGGGCGGCCGCCGGGTCCGGGAACTGCGGGTCGGACTCGACGATGAGACCGAGGGCCGGACGCCCGGACTTGACGGCAGAGCTCAAGAGCGCGCCCGTCGGCCCGGAGACGAGACCGGATTCGGTCGGTTCGCCGATACCGGCCTCTTTCAGTCGCGGAAGGATACCGTTACTTCCGACACCGTAGAGCGCCGGTGGTGTCTTGGATTTCTCCCGGGCGATGCCGGAGAGGAACACCGGTGTCACGTCGAGGTCGTCGAACCACGGTTCGAGACACGTCGCGAGTTCGGTGGCCGCCTCCGGTCGAATCGGGATGTCGCTCTGCAACACGAGCAGGTCGTGTTCGGTGTCGGCGTAGAGTCGAACCGGCGGGTGGAGGGCCGGTTCGCCTTCCATGTAAACGGCGACTTCGGGGACACCGCTGCAGTACACGTCTGCGTAGTGGGCCATCTCGAACGCGTCCACGAGGTGGTCGGCGGCAATCTTCCCGACGAGACCGACACCCGGAAGCCCCTCGATGAGCGTCGGCGACTCCAGTTGGTCGGTGAGACCGTCTTCGAGAACTGATATGCGTGCCATGAGTGAACATGGACACCGCGTGAAAGTAAAACCGCCGGAGTGGTGGGATTGTCGTACCCAGCCATCAGCGACTCGTTTCGATTCGCCGCGCACTCCGAAACCGACAAACACGCCCCCGTCGAAGCCACGTCGTATGAACCCGCTCCAGCGGTACGCGCCCCTCGTAGACGACGAGGAGGCGTTTCTCGAAGCCTGTGAGCGCCCGCTTCCGTCGGTGGTCCGCGTCAACACCATCAAGACCACGGTGGCGCGTGCCCGCGAGGCCCTCGACGACGAGGGCGTCGCGTACGAACCGACTGATTGGCACCCCGGCATCCTCAAACTCGACGACGGAAGCCCGGGGACCTCGTGGCCGTACTTCCACGGGTGGCTCCACGGTCAGGAAGAAGTCTCTGCACTCCCAGCCATCGCGCTCGACCCGCAACCCGGCGAGAAAGTGTGGGACACCTGTGCGGCACCGGGGTCGAAGACGACCCAGCTTGCGGCGATGATGGACGACGAAGGCGTTCTCGTCGGCAACGACAACAACCTCGGCCGCCTCTCGGCGCTCCGCCACAACGCCGAACGATTGGGCGTGACCAACCTCGTCGTCGCAAATCAAGACGCCCGCAACTTCTCGATGAAGCCTTTCGGCGAGCGAAATCTCGACGAATCCGGCGCGTTCGACCAGTTCGACCGCGTTCTCGTGGACGCCCCGTGTTCGTGCGAAGGCACCTGCCGAAAGAATCCCGACGTACTCGACGAGTGGCACATGGGCCACGTCGAGAGTGTCGCAGGCATCCAAAAGGGCATCCTTCGTCGCGCCGTGCAGGTGACGAAACCCGGCGGCACCGTCGTCTACTCCACGTGTACCTTCGCGC
The DNA here is from genome assembly GCF_044593955.1 of Haloferax sp. S1W. Classification (GTDB taxonomy): domain Archaea; phylum Halobacteriota; class Halobacteria; order Halobacteriales; family Haloferacaceae; genus Haloferax. The sequence goes on along the minus strand of NZ_CP172595.1, from coordinate 871,710 downwards.
CCGAGGAGAACGAGGCTGTCCTCGACTTCGTCCTCGAACGGGAGGACTGTTCGGTTGTCGACTGGGACGTTCCCGACAACTTCGAGACGGTACCGGGCATCACCGAGTGGGAGGACACCGAGTACGACCCCTCGGTCGCCAAGGCACGCCGCGTCTACCCGCACCTGAACGACACGGGCGGGTTCTTCACCGCGAAGTTGGAGGTGAACGCATGAAAGACGAGACCGCCGAAGACGAAAACTGGGGCCAACAGTTCGACCGTCTCCCGGCGACAGCTGACGACCGGGTCGTCGAGGGCCGTCCGTCCCGCGAAGAACTCATCGAATGGTGGGTCGAACGCTTCGGTGTCGGCCCCGAGTTGTTCGAGGGCTATACCTTCTGGGAGAAGGGTGCCGGGAAGATTTGGGCGTTCCACGGCGAAGTCGTCGACCCGATTCAGGTCGAAGGCCTCGGGATGCGCATCCTCCGAACTCGCCAGCGACACTGGAAGCCCTCGACCAACGCGGTCCAGCGGTTCTGCCGCGATGCGACCAAGAACGTCATCGAACTGAGTCCGGGTGAGGCGAAGGCGTTCGTCGCAGGCCACGACCAACAACTCGACTGGTGGGACGGCGACTGGGGCTACCTCGTCGCGGCCCACGAGATTGCCGGCGAACGCGAACCGCTCGGTGTCGGCCTGTATCTCCATGGCGAACTGCGCTCGACAGTTCCCAAGGGGCGACAGGAAGAACTCGTCAAACTCGACTGACGCGCCGCAGACGACCCGTTATTTCTCTGTGACCGTCCCGCCGGTGAGTCCTTCCCATTCGACGCGATAGCCGAGACGCGAGAGGACCGCGCTGGCGTCGTCGAGACCCCACACGTCGAGGACGGCTTCGGCCTCCGAAAGGGAGCGTCCCGCCTCGATTTCCTCGCCGAGTTCGTCGAGGACGGACGGCCGAACCAGTGTCCGGCCGACGAGTTCGTGCTCGGGAAACAAGACGCCGTCGAGGGCATCGACTGAAACGCCGTGCGCCTCGGCGACGGCGGCCAGCGCAATCACGTCTTCGTCGGGCACGAGCGCATCCGGGAGCGTCGCGGCTGCGTCGGCGACGAGGTCCGTTTCGTACTCCCGCAGGACATCCACCACGTCCTTCACTCGAACCGAGCCGGTGTAGGGCACGACCCGATGGTCGCGGGCGGCAATCTCCTCGCCCACACCCAGTGACTCGTCCACGGCGACGACGAGTTCCACATCTTCGACATCGGCGAGTTGGCCAAGTTTCTTCTCGACGTACTCGGGCGTCCAGAAGCCCATAATCTCGAAGAAAACGCGGAAGTCGGCGCGTCCGCTGGCGGACCCCGACAGGCCGCCACTTGCGGGAGCGTAGTCGAACGCGAAGTCCGGAATCATGACGCTCGTGCCGGTCTGGAGCGGTTCGGGTTCGCGGACGAGTTTCCAATCGAAGTCGAGTCCGCGGAACCGGGCGGCGAAATCAGCCTCCACGTCGCTGTCGAATCCGGGTTCGGCCATTGGTTCGACACCCGGCACGGCCACGTCGTCGCTGGTGAGCGCCATCTCGCGCTCTCGCCCTCGGTCGTCGATAGTCGCCGTCAAGCGCCAGTCTCCGGCGGTGGCGACAGTCCTGAGAAGGCGGGCGAAGGCAGTCCCGTACCGCCGAGTTCGCTGGAAGAGGGCGTCCGGTCCGGTGACGACCACCGCTCGTCCCGCATCGGTCTGCTCGATTTCGTACATCAATTTGAGGCGTTTGACGGCCGAGACGAGCGCCTTCGGGTCGGAACTCCGTACCCGAACCTCCGTCGCGTCGAACAGGGCCGTCTGCGCCAAGGAGAGATTGTACTGCGCCAGCAACTCGTCGGGCGTCCACCGCGGGTCGAAGTCGGAAAGGACCTGTTCGACCTCGCGGTCGGCGACGAGCGAGGAATCCACTGCCTCCGGGGTAGTTCCAAGTGTCTCGGCGGCGCTGTCGAGGGCCGCGGCCCGCTCGTCGGGAGACGTCACACCACCGACCTCCATCGCCGCCTCGAACGCGGCGCGGCGAGCACGGACGGGCGGCAGCGGTGCCTGCGTCTCGAACACCGCATCCCGTTCGAGGAGCGACGCGAATCCGCGGGCGAGTTTGAAGTCATCCGCCTCGGATTCGAGGGCCGAAAGCGCTTCGTCCAAATCGGCCCGCCGCTCACCGACGTGCCGCTGAAAGACGCCGAGCGCCTTGGCGGCCAGCGGGCGGTCGCCGCGGGTCGCAAACTGCGGGTGATAGCCGCCACCCGCCCGCGACACGCGAAGGAGGTCTTTGGTCAGCACGAGCGACACGAAGCGCGGCGGCGACAAAAGCACCACGGGCCGCTGGTCACGGACGGGACGACAAAGTTCATGCCACCGGCGACGGACGCGAGGGTATGGAGCGCCGCCGCTTCCTCGGACTCGCCGCGGTCGGACTCTCGTCCGGGTGCCTCAGCAACCTCCCCGACGCGACCGGTCCCCGAACCCCGCCGAACCCGCCCGCCGGTGAAGAGCGCTACACCCCGGAGACGCCACCGGTGCGCATCGCGACGTTCGACGTGGAGGAAACCGACGACGGCCGCCTTCGCGTCGTCGGCGAGGTGGTCAACGACTCCGAAACTGAGCGTGTCGCCACCGTCAAAGTTCGCGTCAAAGCGGGCGAAACGGAATCGACCCGGACTGTCGGCGTAACGATTCCCTCCGGCGAGACGGTCCCGTTCTCGGTCGAGTTCGAGATTGCGTTCGACACGTTCGCCAAAGGCGGCGACGTGGACGTGACGCTCACCTGAAAACGCGGTTTTCTTATCGTCGCCGGTCTGCGACCCGTTCTTCCGCCGTTTCGACGCTCACGAGTTCGTAGAGAATCGCGTTTGAGCGGTCGGTCTTCGGGCGGAGGACGCGCCCTAACCGTTGCGTGAACTCGCGTTCCGACCCGGACCCGGAGAGGAGCATCGCCACGTTCGCATCCGGCACGTCCACGCCCTCGTCGAGGACGTTCGCCGCGACCACCGTGTCGTAGGTGCCGTCGCGGAATCGCTCCAGAATCTCCCGGCGCTCTTTCGTCCCCGTCTCGCTGGTGATTGGCGGCACGAGGAACCGCTGGGCGATGGTGTAGACGAGGTCCGTCGAGGCGGTGAAGATGATGACACGGTCGTCGCGGTGGCGGTCGAGGAGGCGGCCGAGTTTGTCCACCTTCGCCTCGGAGTTCATCATCACGTCACGGGCGCGCTGTTTGGCCAAGAGCGCCGCACGCGCCCGGGGGTCGTTTCCTGAGCGCATCACGAGTTTCTGGTAGTCGCTGCCCGAGTTCATCGACAGTCCCGAGGTTCGAAGGTAGTTCACGAACGTCGACTGGGCGTCCTCGTACGCCTCGCGCTCGTCGGCCGTGAGTTCGACTTCGACCCGCCGAATCTCGTAGTCGGCGAGGTGTTCGCCCGCTAAATCGTCCACGTCGAGTTGGTACACGCGGGGGCCGACGAGGGCTTCGACGTGTTCGTGCGCGTCGTCCGGTCGCTCGAACGTCGCTGTCAGGCCGAGGCGGGCGGGGGCAGTGAGAAAGCGCGGGATGTCGCGGAAGCCCTCGCCACCGAGGTGGTGCACCTCGTCGAAGACGACGAGACCGAAGTCGCCGCCCACATCGTCGGCGCGGAGGAACGCCGAGTCGTACGTCGAGACCGTAATCGCCTCCTGTCGCTGCTCGCCGCCGCCGAACCGACCGACCAGCACGTCGAACTCCGTCTCCAGTTCGCGTATCCACTGGTCCTGCAGGTCGATGGTCGGAACGACGACGAGCGTCGACACCGAGTGGTGGGCTATCGCGGCGACGGCAATGACCGTCTTCCCCGCGCCCGTTGGGAGTTCCACGACGCCGCGGCTTTCTGCATCAAGCCACGCGTCTAGCGCCGCCTGCTGGTACTCACGGAGGTCGTAAGTGGTCGAAAGCGAGAGCGAAGGAGAGTCGGCAGCGATACGGTCGTCGTATTCGACGCCCGCCGCATCGAGGGCGTCTCGAATCTCGACGTATCGCATCGCGGGCGCTCGAAAGCCGCCGCTTCGAGGGTCGGGTTCCGCGCCCGGAAGGTCGGTATCGACGAGGAGGGACTCGTCGGCGGCGACGTGGACAGTCCCGTCTTCGAAGCGCAGTGTCGTCACTACCGGCGCGTTGGCGAGGCGTGGTGATAAATCGACGGTCCGACGGATGGTGTCGCGTCGGTGAGTTGCGACGGTGGGTGGTGTCGGTGGGTGGCGACGGTGGGTGGTGTCGGTGGGTGGCGACGGTGAGTTGCGTCGGTGGGTGGCGACCTTCTGCCGTCCGAAGGTTCAAGACAGATGGCGGGACAACGACCCGGTATGAGCGACGAACTGGACGATGCAGTGGCACAGTTCCTCAGCGACTACAACCGGGCGATGGCGGAGTACGAGAAGGGGTACGTCGACGCCGACGCGACGCTGTCGGTCATCGATTCCCACGTCGAGAAGTTGCGCGAGGCGCGAGAGTAGCGCGACAGGCGAGCGATGCGAAAATAGCGCGACAGGCGACGATATTGGTCGGCCGTGCGTGGGAAGAACTATCCCGAATGGCTTCCCGGAGTAGAGTATGACGGAGTTCTCCGACCGAGTCGAGCGCATCTCCATCAGCGGGATTCGCAAGGTGTTCGAAGCAGCGAGCGAAGACGCGATTAACCTCGGCCTCGGCCAACCAGACTTCCCCGCGCCCACCCACGCGCGGCAGGCCGCCATCGAGGCAATCGAATCCGGTGAAGCCGACGGCTACACCGAAAACAAGGGCCTGCTTAGCCTCCGAGAGGCTATCGCCGAAAAGCACCAGCGCGACCAGGGCATCGACCTCGACCCCGACGACATCATCGCCACCGCGGGCGGGAGCGAAGCCCTCCACCTCGCCATCGAGGCCCACGTGAACGAGGGCGAGGAGGTCATCATCCCCGACCCCGGATTCGTCTCCTACGACGCGCTGACGAAGCTCGCGGGCGGCGAACCCGTGCCGGTCCCACTCCGCGACGACCTGACACTGGACCCCGCCGCTGTCGAGGAGGCCATCACCGAGAACACGGCGGCCTTCATCGTCAACAGCCCCGGTAATCCGACGGGCGCGGTGTCGTCGCCCGAGGATATCGAGGCGTTCGCCCGCATCGCGGACGAACACGACGTGCTCTGTATCTCCGACGAGGTGTACGAGTACACCGTCTTCGAGGGTGAACACCGCTCGCCCATCGAGTTCGCAGAGACCGACAACGTCGTCGTCGTCAACTCCGCGTCCAAGCTTTTCTCGATGACCGGGTGGCGACTCGGGTGGGTCTACGGGTCTTCTCGCCGCGTCGAGCGCATGGTCCGCGTCCACCAGTACGTACAGGCATGCGCCTCCGCACCGGCCCAGTTCGCCGCCGAGGCAGCACTCACCGGCCCGCAGGACCGTATCGACGAGATGACGGAAACGTTCCGAAAGCGCCGCGACATCGTCGTCGAGGGGCTCGAAGATATCGGACTCCACGTCCCCACGCCGAAAGGCGCGTTCTACGCCATGCCCGAGGTGCCTGAAGGGTTTGTCGACGAGTGTCTCGACCGGGGTGTCATCATCGTGCCGGGCGAGGCCTTCGGCGAGCACGGAGCGGGCTACGCACGCCTCTCATACGCCACTGACACCGACTCACTGCGAGAGGCGATTGATATCATGCGTCAAGCGTACGACGCCGTCATATAAGGGAAAAATCGTACCGCTGTCTGTCGATTTTGACCTCGATTTTAGGTATCCCTCATCATTTAATTTCTTTTATTATTTTAGTCCTAATTGGAAACCTTTAACAAACCTACATGGTGAGATAACTCTTGTCATGCCAGCAGAATCGTACGGGATTATCAGTCTGCTCCCAGCGCTCTTCGCCATCATCCTGACGTTGGTGAGCAGACAGGTGCTCCTGTCACTGTTTACTGGGATTTGGATTGGTGCGACCATCCTGATGGGATGGAACCCCATCGCTGGGGCAGCGCACTCGCTCCAACTGGTAATCAACAACGTGACGGCATCGTTCAACAGCAAACTGCTCCTGTTTACGTTCCTCTCGGGTGCGATGCTCGGGATGATTTTCCTCTCGGGTGGGATGAACGCGCTCGCACAGCGTATTATCGCCCGTATCAAGACCCGAAAACAGGCAGAAATCGGAACGGGCATCCTCGGGATGCTCATCTTCGTCGACTCCTACGCGAGTACGATGATTACGGGGTCGGTCATGCGCCCCATCACGGACAAGTTCGACATCAGCCGTGAGAAACTCGCGTACATCCTCGACTCCACCACGTCACCGGTCGTGAGTGTCGCAGTCGTCTCTACGTGGGTCGGTTTCGAAGTCGGTCTCATCAAAGAACAGTTCACGGCGCTCGGCATCGAGCAGAGCGCGTTCGTGGTGTTCCTCCAGAGCATCCCGTTCCGCTTTTACAGCCTGCTCGCCGTCACGCTCGTGTTCATCCTCCTCGTGATGGGCTGGAACTTCGGCCCGATGAAGCGCGCCGAAAAGCGCGCCAAAGAGGAGGGGAAGGTCCTCAAGGACAACGCCGACCCCCTCATCGAGACGCGCGAAGAAGACATCGTCACGCCCGACCACGTCGATGCCCGCTGGTGGTACTTCGCTGCACCCATTGTCGTGCTCGTTGCCGTCACCGGCTTTGGTCTCCTGTACTCCGGCGGCTGGCCGTCGGAGGCCCCCGTCGAAGCACTGAAGGGTGCAGCCACCGCGGACTCCATCCTCTGGGGCGTCTTCTCGGCGTGTGCGCTGCTCCTCGCCATCCTCGTGGGTCACGCCCGCGTCGAACTCGAAGCCATCAGCGACGCTATCTTCGAGGGCTTCAAGATGGTCATGTTCCCCGTGGCCGTCCTCTCGCTGGCGTGGACCATCGGCTCCGTCAGCGAAGCGCTCGGTGTCGGACCCTACGTCGTGAGTATCGCCGAAGGCGTCATCACGCCTGAACTCCTGCCCGCCGTCGTCTTCCTCGCGGCGGCCATCATCTCGTTCTCCATCGGTACCTCGTGGGGGACGATGGGAATCATGTTCCCCGTCGCGGTGCCGCTGGCGTTCAACCTCGGCGCGCCGCTGCCGGGCGCAATCGGTGCCATCCTCACCGGGTCGCTCTTCGGTGACCACTGTTCGCCCATCAGCGACACGACGGTTCTCTCGTCGATGTTCGCCGGTTCCGACCACGTCGACCACGTGAACACGCAGATTCCGTACGCGCTTCTCGCCGGTGCAATCGCAACGGTGCTCTTCCTCGTAAGCGGGTACGGCGTCGGTCCGCTCGTCCTCCTCGGCGTCGGTGTCGTCGCGCTCTTCGGTGCGGCGTACTACCTCTCCGAGCACACGGATGTGACCGTTCCGACCGCGTTCGGTTCGTCGTCGGACTGACGCGACTTCGAACCCATCCCTTCTTTCGCAGCCTGACTACCCTCGACAGGCGTAGCTGTACTCAAATTTCGACTGCGAGAGCCCTCGTCTCACTCCTCGGCGTTCTCGTCGGAAGCCACAGTTACGTCGGCGTCGTCAGTCTCGAGCGACGCGAAGAGCCGAATCGTCTCCTCGCTGACGCCGCCACGCGAGAGCAACGTGACCACGTCGTCGGGTTCGATGGTCGTCCCCCCGCGCGGCGTGTGAATGTCGTCGTCGCGTTCGATAGAGACGACGAGAACGTCGTCGGCGAGGAGGTCGTCGTCACCGATTTCGCCGAGCGTCTTCCCGACGATTGGCGCGTCGGTGGCGACGACGAGTTCGACGACTTCCGACCCACCGGCGAGGCTCACCACGTCAGCGAGGGCACCGAATCCCGGTCGCTCGTTCGGCCCAAAGGGGCTGTATGGTTCGAACGACTCGCGTCGAACGAGATTCTCGTCTTCGATGTCTAACCTGAGATTCGACAGTTCGCGTCCGATTCGGGTCACGTCGTTCATATCCTCACCGACGGCGAGGACGTGGAGGTTCCCGCGACCCGAAAGGAGTTCACGGACGTTGACGATGCCCGGAATCTCCCGGACGAGTTTCGAGAGTCGCTCGCGTTCCGGGACCGGCGCAGTACAGACAAAGAGATTGGTAAATCGGTGGCCGGTCTGCTCGAAATCGACGTTAGCGTGGTAGCCAGTGATGATGCCGTTGTCTTCGAGTTGGTGGATGCGGTTCCGAATCGTTCCCGGCGAGACGCTCACCTCGTCTGCAATCATCGGCGCGGACGTGCCACGCGCGTCACTCATCAACGCATGCAAGATTAGGCGGTCAATCTCGTCGAGACGGTAGTCCATAACTCTCCCTGTGAGTGGAAGTACAAAATCAGTCGGTCACGTCCCGACGGCGACGTCCCCCATTCGAAACGGCACTTCGACGAAGCCTGCGACGAGAATGGTCGCGTAGGCTAACAGGAGGAGGCCGCCGAAGAGACCCGCCGCACCGAGGACCATGTTCGGATAGACGACCTGAAACAGAGCCGTCGAGACGGCATCGACGAGCATCCCCGGAACAACCAAGATGGCCGCCGCCTCCCGCCGAGCCCCGTCTGTGTGACCACGCCATCGAAAGATACCGACGGCGAGGAGCCACATCGCGGGCACCGTCGCGACGAAGACGGCGGCGACGACCGCCGGTCGAGACGGGTCCAACACGAGGTGGCCGACGATACGAAAGACCAATCCAGCGACGAGCGCGACCGCCAGCCCAACTCCCAAGAGCAGTCGCGTCTCGGAGAGTGTCAGTCCCGGTGCCGGAGAACCCCGTGATTCGGCAGCCATAGGACATCATACGTCGGCTGCGACCATAATTGTCGGCCGCGAGTTCGGCCCTCCGCGTCAGGACGCCGCAACGTCGACGTGAAGACCGTCGCCTGCCCGCTCGAACCGCGTTCCGAACGACGACGACCGTTCCTGCAGTCGGTCTCGGCACCACTTCGCGACGGCGGACGGGGCGTGATGCACCGCGAACGTGTCGATTTCCGTCGGGTGACAGCGGAGTTCGCGGAGTTCGCCGTCCGCGGAGACACGAATCTCGAAGAGGAAGCTCCGGTCGTTTCGCAGCGTCTCGTCCACGGAGTAATCGTCCACGAAGTCGCCCGTGTCGTAGAGAATCACCGACCCGTCGTACACCTCGACGCCCTGAAAGACGTGGGCGCTGTGACCGTGGAGGATATCGACGCCGTGGTCGACCAGCCAGTGCGCGAAGTCTTGGAACTCCTGTGGGGGGTACTCGCGCATGTTCGGCCCCCAGTGGAGTGAGGCGACGAGCAGGTCGGGGTCGGCCTCGCGGGCAGAGTCGAGCGCGGACCCGACACGCTCCAACACCGCGTCGTCGTCGAGCGTGATTGGAACGCGGGCCGTTCCCGGACTCTCTCCATCGGCGGCGTACTCCGGCGTGTTGTCGGTAAAGGCGACGAGCGCCACGTCGAGGCCAGCGACGCGAACGTGAGAGGGTTCCCACGCATTGGCTTCCGTTCGCCCCGCGCCAGCGTACGGAATCTGACTCTCCTCCAGTGCGTCGAAGGTGTCTTCGAGCGCAACTTCCCCGTAATCGAGGACGTGGTTGTTTCCCAGCGTGACCCACGTCACGCCCACGTCCTGCAACGCCGGAATCGCCCATGCGGGGTCCGCGCGGAAGTGAAACGGACGGTACGTCAGTTGCCACTGTTCGCCCCGCGTCGAGAGACAGCATTCGAGATTGACGAACAGGCCGTCGAGCGACTGGAGCGTCTCTCGCATCGACCCCCAGACCGCGTGTGGAGGGCGGTGTTGCTGTCGCTCGTTCACGAGGCGGCCGAACATCACGTCACCCGTGAAGCCGAGTCGAACTGTCTCTGTCATCCCCTCCACCACCTCCGAAGTCGAACGAGTCGTCCCATAGTGAGAGCTAGTTCACCGAACACTGTGAATCGCTAGCACAGTGTGGGCGATTCCGCGGTGGGGAGACGACCAAATGGCAGTTTCACTCGGGTGGCGTGTCTGAAGTGTGTAAGCTGAAAACCTTCTAAGTGAGCATCACAGTTTTGGATGACACTGTTCGATTGCAGTGTGAACCGCGTCGCGTCGCCCAACAAACGTGAGATGGTCCCCACGTTGGAGCGTTAGCTCAGGAGTGGGAATTTGGGAGTTGCCACTTCGGCTGACGAGCGCAATCAGCACTCCGTCTGGAAGGTATTCATCAAGTTCCCTGATGGACTTACCTACCAATCGGTCTGCTGTGACCTCAATCTCCTGTACGTCACCGGAGCGACCGAGTTCTGTCATCCACTCCGAAAGTGCAGGCCGCTCGATGGCGTTGTCCATCTCGTGGGCAATCGCATCGTTCGCTGAGATAGCCCGGACGCCCAGCTCCTCGAACGCTTCCACGTTGTCCGGTGTGTTCACTCGGGTAATGACCGTTTCGACGTCGTAGTTCGTGTTTGCAAGCTGTGCAATGAGGAGGTTTGCGTCATCGTTAGCGGTCGCTGCAGCGACGATTTTGGCATTCTCGATTCCCGCCGCCTGGAGGACGTTGGTATCAGTCCCATCGCCATGGTGAGCGCTAAATCCAGCGTCCCGTGCTGTTTCAACGGCATCTTGGTCCTTATCTACGATAACGACATTTTCGCCTCGGTCCTCCAGTCGTTCGGCGAGGCCGCGACCGACGCGACCGCCGCCAACTATGATTACACGCATGGGGAGTACGTTGAGTGCTTGTGCGATGTGGCGGGCAAAACCACCCTCGAAAACGACAGTGGTGAGGATAACTAAAAAGACCGACCCGACGAGAACAGTGGCCTGCTCGGGGCTGGTTGAGCGAAGTTCGAGTGCGAACAGTGTCGCGACGCTGGCTGGAATGATTCCACGAGGGCCGACAGCGCTCACGAACAACTGCTCACGGAACGTAAATCGCTCCCCATAGGTACAGAACAAGACGGCAACAGGGCGAATCACGAGAATCACAGCAGCGACGACGATGATCCCACCAATCCCGAGCGAGACGAGTTCACTGAAAGATAACAGGGTTGCGAGTGAAATAAACACGAACGAAAGGACGATCAGCGTGATATCCCCCTTGAACGCCTCAATTTCGTCTTCGTGTGGAAGATCAGCGTTTCCGAGGAGGAGGCCCGCAGAAGCAACAGCCGCGATGCCTGCTTCCGGTGCAATCGCTTCTGCAAACCCATACGTTGCAATTGCACCAATGAGGACGACCAGCCGAGCATTCTGTACCGCATTCGAGGGTGTCAAATCGACGTATTTGAGGAGATACCAGATGACTGCGGCCGTGACAGCCCCCACGAGGAGACCAACTCCGAGCCGGGCAACAAATGACTCAAGGAGGGCCGGGAGAGCCGTCTCACCCTGTACGGCGAGGTCGAAGATGACAACCGCGAGAATCGCAGCCGTCACGTCATTCACGATTCCTTCCGTTTCGAGAGCGGCTCCGACCCGGTCGCGAACCGAAATTACGTTCAAGATCGGTGTGATTACGGTCGGTCCAGTTGCGATGAGGAGCGCGCCGACGAGAAACGAGAGCGCCCACGGAACATCTAATGCGAATCGAACGACGGTCGCGGTCGCGACGAACGTGAAGAACGCGCCGATAGTGACTAGCCGGAATACCTCACGTGGGGCTTGCCGGAGTTTGTCGATTTTGAGATGAAATGCCCCCTCGAAAACGATGATGGCGACTGAGATACCGACGATACCGGAGAGCGGTTCTGGACCACCAAACGAATCCAGACCGACGATATTCAGGCCCTCAGGTCCAACAGCAATACCGGCGAGGATTAAGAAGAGAACACTCGGTATCGAGAGTCGGTCGGCTAGAATTTGCGCAACGACACCGAGACCGAGGATGATCACTACGAGTGGAATAATCCCTGCCTCCGCAGTCACGATTCAAGCACCAAGTCAACTCTACATGTGGGAAGCTTAAATAAAAGTGGACTCTGACAACGAGCGCAACACACCAGTCCTGCAAAGATAGCCACCACCGGAGCCAGCCCTTGAGGATGCCAGCCATACGGGGCGGGGTGAACGCGGGGGACCCCACTGTCCAGTTGTTGTGTTGTGGGGTTCACTCCCGAATCCCTTGATACAGGGTATACGTAACGAACACAGCGATATACACGACTGCAAGGACTTCGGTAAAGAGTGACCGGCCGAGCATTACGACCAGCCCGATTACGAGTGGACCAAGCAGCAGTAGTGAGTCAAAGACTCGATTATCCGCACCGGCCTCAAACACGTAGTAGATGACGGGGAAATCATCCAGTTTCATGAGTACAGCCCTCCACGCCGGAAGATAGTTCGGAGCATCACGAGGACCGGAATGATTTCGAGCCGCCCGATCCACATATTGAAGAGGAACACGATTTTCCCGACTGTGGGAAGCGACTCAGGTCCCGTAATCCCCGACGAGAGCCCGACGTTCCCCTGTGCGCTGGCCACCTCAAACACGACATTAGCGAGCGAGAACTCTGCGGATGGAAGCGTGAGTAGCAAGGCGAAGGTACCGACGACGAGGAACGTGATCCAGAGGACGACGATGATTGCCGCCTCCATGAATTCACGACTCGCCTCTTCGTCATTCAGTCGCCGGCCGTTGATTTTCAGTCGCCGGACTGCGGTCTCGGGGTAGAAGACATCCGCGATTTGATACCGGATTCCCTTCGCGAGCGTCAGTCCACGAATGAGTTTGATACCACCCACGGTGGAACCAGCTGCACCACCGACGAACATCCCGAACGTGACTGTCAGTTGGGCGTACGACGGCCACCTTCCGAGTGCGACGTTGGTCGAATCAACAGCCGTCTGGAACCCAGTACAGGTAGCAGCCGAGACGAACTGGAACAGACCGTATCGCAAGGCATCAAACGGTGTCTCGTAGGGACCCCCAAAGTAAAGGAATCCCCACAGCAACGCCGAGCCGATGCCCATATAGCCGAACACCCACCGCGTCTGAAGATCCGAGTAGAAGTTCCGGAGGTCCCCCTGGAGGATGAGGTAGTGTACCGGGAACGCGATGCTTCCCAGAAGCATAATCGGAATCAACACGAAGTCGATCGCGATGCTGTCGTAGGTCGCAATCGAGTTATCCGTAATCGAGAAGCCACCGGTCGCGAGGCCGGTCATACCGTGATTGATCGCGCCCCAAATCGGCATTCCAGCCAGCCACAGTGCGAGAATTGAGATAAACGTGAACAGGGTGAAAATCCACCAGATGGTCCGGACGGTCGAGACGATGCTCGGGTGAATCTTCTCTGATCGGGCCTCGCTTTCATAGAGTGTCAGCGACCCGCTGCCAGGGCGCGAAAGAATCGCCGTCGTCAAGACGATGACACCGACACCGCCGACCCATTCGGTGAAGGTCCGCCACCACTGGAGCGTGCGTGGCAGGACTTCCTCATTGTCGGTCATGGTAAGCCCGGTCCCAGTGAATCCGCTCATGCTCTCGAAAATGGCATTAAGCGGGTCAGTAAACGCTGCGAGCGTCGCCGTCTGAGCGGGTGTTGTGAATCCCGGTACGCCGAGCTGAGCACTCCACGCGATTAGCAGGAACGGGAGAGAGCCGAAGATGCCCACTGAAAGCCACCCCGACGCAGCGACAACCATCCCGTGGAGTCGGCCCGGAGCTTCAGCATCCTGAAATCGTCGATACAGTACCCGACCAATTCCCAATGGGATACCGGCCGAAAGCAGAAGCGCCGGGAGTGCATAATACTCTCCCCAGACGACCGGAACGACGAACGAGACGAGCATCAGCCCACCGAGCGCCTCTAAGATGCGACCGAGGTCTCGTCCGACTGTTGCAACAGATCCGTTCATACGTACCCTGTGTTCGCGATCAGGTGCCCAGCAATTGTACTCGGCCTTGGCAGGGTCTGCTCACTCAATTCGATCTTCATAGTGACCAAAGATGTCCGTAATCTCGGGGTCAGCGCCGACGCCAGAATACACAGTCAGAAGATCACCTTCCTTGATTGTCGTATTCCCGCGGGGAGTAATCGGGTGGTCGTTCTCTTCGCGCTCGATTGCAACAACGAGCATCTCATGGGTGAGGAGCCCTGCCTGTGTGGCTTGTTGGAGCGTTTTCCCTGCGATTGGTGCCTCCTTAGTGACTGTAATTTCGAAGACCTCAGCCTCCTCACCAATGCGCATATAGTCAACAATCGCTGGCCGTGCCACAGCACGATACAGATACTCGGCGATGAGCTGTTGGGGGTTTTCCATGGTGTTCACGCCAATCTGTTCGAATAACTCCATGTGCTCTGGATTATGGACGACCGAGAGAATCGCAGGAATCTCGAATTCCTTTGCGAGCAGGCAGGTCATCACGTTCGTTGCGTCCTGATCCGTCGTCGAGATGAGCGCATCGGCCCGTTCAGCACCGGCATCCTCTAAGGTGTCTTTCGTTGTGGCGTCGGCGTTCAACACTAAGCAGTCAAACTGGTCTGCGGTTCGATTCGCTTTTTTCTCATCGCGCTCGATGACGACGACCTCGTTGCCAGACCGCGTCGCAATGTCGATAAGCGGTGTCCCGATATCCCCAGCGCCGATGATGATAATGTACATAATAGTTAGACCTCCAGTCTCCGCATCAGGGCTTCACGAATTGACATCGGGGATTCCTCTTCCCCACGTGCCATCACGACGGTTTGAACTAGTTCTGCGCCGATTTTCTCTGGTAGTGACCCGAATACTGCCTGCGAAATCGTCCCCGCTCGTGTCGCACCGACACAGACCGTGTCGTACTCCTGGGCAGCCTCGACGATGGCTTGTTCAGTGTCCTCAGCTACGACCACCTTGGAATCGTACGCCATGTATTCGATTCCAGCGCGTTCAGCTAATTCGGCAATCACTTCTTCACCACGCTCGGTCGGCGAGAGGTCCTCGGCACTATCGCTCTCTGGGGACTGTACGTTGAGGAGCGTCAACGAGGCATCGTCAGCCGCAGCGACGAACTCAGCAGCACGCTGGGCCGCAATTGGTGCGTGAGGACCCTCACCAGCAAGCACCATGACATCCCCTTCGCCGCGTCCATCTTCGGGCCCGAGCTTCACGAGTGTCGCATCACACGGAGCACGCCCGATAACCGGATCGATCGTTGACCCGAGGACGTGTTCACGCCGACTTCGGGTACCCTGCCAACCAAGCAGGACGTGGTCCGCGTTTTCCTCTTCGATCACGTCGAGTATGACAGACCCGGCGTTACGCCCGACAATCGCCCGAGTCCGAAGCCCGATGTCGAGCTCAGTGGCGATATCTCGGGCAGAGTCGAGCAGTTCCTGTTGCCGTTCGACACGTTCCTCTTCGAAGGTGAGGTCCTGAGAGAGTGAGGTTTGGTGCGGAACCTCGATGACGTTCACGGCGATCACCTCAGCGTTATCGGCTTCGTGAGCATGCGCGCTGGCCGCAGCCATTCGAAGGAGGTCCCGTTCAGTCTCCGGATTCGCGACCGGGACGACGACGCGATAGCGTCCTTCTCCGTCCGCCATCGTAGTCGGTTCGGGAGCGATAGCTTCGCCGACGAGGCTCTTACTGAGTGCCCGGTCGCGTGCGTAAAAGAAGTACCAGAACACACCGAAGACGACGATAACGGTTCCGATACCCTGAACGATGACGTTCATCTGCACCAGAATCGCCAGACAGGCTACGAATCCCAGAATCGGCACGATGGGATACAGGCCATTCGGGATTTTGAAAGCCGGCTCATACGCTTCTGGGTTTGCCCGACGTAACACGACGACAGCAACGTGAACGAGAGCGTACGTCACGAGGTACATGAAGCTCGCCACCTCGGCGAGCGTACCGATCCCAACGCCGACCGCGATCAGCACGAGAGTGATAATTCCAGTGACTGTAATCGCCCGGTACGGCGTCCGG
The DNA here is from genome assembly GCF_044593955.1 of Haloferax sp. S1W. Taxonomy (GTDB): domain Archaea; phylum Halobacteriota; class Halobacteria; order Halobacteriales; family Haloferacaceae; genus Haloferax. The sequence continues at coordinate 855,835 of NZ_CP172595.1, read as the reverse complement.
AACCGACTATGGACTTCGTTGAGCCAGTTGACGAGAATTCGGTCCCGGCCCATCGCGAAATTGACGCGGGCAGCCGAAAGGATGCTCGCGTTCGCACTCGATACTGTCGCGAGGACAGCACCAATGATCATCGCTAGGGCACCGATTGACCCCATAAATTCGGTGGCCACGTCGGCAACCGGAATCGGCGACGCTGTGAGGACATCAATCGAGAGCGTCCCCGTCGACACGAACATAACACCGACGTACATCAGCGTCGGCGTTACCACCGACGCGATCATCGCGAGCGGAAGGTTCCGACTCGGATTCTTGATTTCTTCAGCGCTGGTTGCGATAACCTCGAACCCGATGAACGTCACGTAGACAGTCCCAATCGTCGCTGCAACAGCCGGCCAACCGTTTGGATTGAACTCCTGAATGGTGGGACCACTAATGATACCAAGACCGAGGAACGCAACGATGAGGCCCACGAGTGTCAGGACGATAACGTTCTGAAGCGAGCCGGTTTCCTTGACCCCGTAGTAGTTGACGCCGGTCAAGATTGCTGCCATCACGAGCGCAGCAACGGTAATCCCGATTTGGCCCCAGCCAGCGAGGAAGCCGACGTACTTTCCGAGTCCGGGGAGCAGATACTGGCCGAAACCGATCATGTAGAACGCCGAAGCGAACGTCAGCCCAGCCCACATCCCCCAACCGACGATACTCCCGAAGAACGGCCCGAGCGCTCGATTGACGTAGTAGTAGCTGCCGCCAGCTTTCGGCATCCCTGTTGCCAGCTCCGAAAGCGAGAGCGCTGCTAACAACGAAACCAGGCCCCCAGCGAAGAACGAAATCATACTGGCGGGACCGGCCTGCTCGGCAGCGATGCTCGGGAGAACGAAAATTCCTGCCCCGATCATCGTCCCCAGACCAATAGTGTAGGCCTCGAGGAAGCCGAGGTCGCGGGCGAGTTCCTGCTCGGTCTCACTCATACGATACTCCCTCCGTCGTGTGCGTTCTCCGTGTGTGCATATTTGAGTCGTCGGCTGTCATTCGTTTTCAGTCTCTTCTGGAAGTGCGATGACCGGACGGTCTGCGTCCGTGATTAGTTTGAGTGCTGTATCACCGGACAAGAACTGGACGAGACGAGACCCTCCCCGTGGGCGAAATGCGATAGCACTGGCATCCACATCGGCCGCCACTTCGATAATCGCAGCAACGACGCTTCTGCTGTACGCAGTTTCCGTGTCTATCTCCGGGATGACTCCACGAAACGCGCCGAATGCCTCCGAAGCCCGTTTTTCAGCCTGTTCGAGAGGGAGTTTGTCTGGCACTCCCCCTCCCTTCTCGATGACGTGAACGACGGTTAACTGACCGTATTCATAGGTATCGAGTACCTGTGCCGTTTCACGTGCATCCTCTTCGTTTGCAACCGGGACAACAAGGTGTTTTGTGATTGATTCAGACATGATTATTCCTCCGTCTCGGTATAGTACACATTCTCAGTGCCACAATGAGGACAGACAGACGCTTCCTTGTCGATGCGTCCTCCACAGGACTCACACCGAATTTGCTCGGCGTTATAGACATCTCCGAGATACGCCCAGTGCAAGGACTCTGTTCCGTCCATCCGATGCTCCCGGCGAACGTGATAGAGCGATACGCGGTCCGTATCCACACCGGAACGATCCGGATCAGGGGGATGTTTTCGCACGAGCGCGTACGCGCCATGATCCGCTATTTTGAGGACCTCTCCAGCAGCACTCGCCTCAATTTCCTCTTCGATTGAGGTACGAAGAGATTCGATACGGTGCTCGACGTACGAAAGCACGGATTTCAATTCAGGGAGCGCCAGCGAATCGATTCGCTGAATTAGCGCATCAGAGAGGGTATTCGGTGGCACCGGACCCTCATTTGAGTCATCCATAAGTTCACCACCTGTTCACAGAAGTACGATAGTCATCGGGTTCACGGAGTGAATCGCCCCAGAAGTGCCACTCGGAGGAGTGGGACACATCCGATACTGGGGGAATACGTTGATGGGTGGTCGCATTCTCTGGGCCGTTCAGTAGAGCTGCAACGAGGGGGGATAGTGTAGTCATACACGAATCCATATTGTGAATCAATAAATAATTGCCGCCTTTCCAAACGAACACGAAGAATGGGTACATTATATTTTCCTTTCGTTTGACGACGTCATCAACGCGTCTACTGCCGGTTTAAGCGCGATTCAGCGATGCAGCCCCTGTCAGATTTTGCAGGGCAGTCAGAGGTTCAAACGGATACCGCATAGTAACTTAAAAGCACCTATGCCACCAATCTCTAGGTATAAATATGGACCTTCAGATCGATACGACAGATGAACAAATCCTGTATTATCTTTCACAAGAGGCTCGGCACACATCTGCGCCCGATATTGCTGAGCAGGTCGACGTCTCAGCACCGACCGTGCGGAATCGGATTCGCCGACTTGAGGAAGCGGGGGTAATACGGGGATATCATGCCGATATCAACTATCAGAACGTCGGTGGACGGCTCACGAACCAGTACGTCTGTAGTACGGGGAACCGTGACCGAGAAGAGATGGCCCAGCGCGTCCTCGACGTTCCAGGCGTGATTAACGTCCGAGAGATTATGTCCGGGAAGGGCGACCTTCGGATAACAGTCGTCGGGACGGATACCGATGACCTCACGCGAATCGCGCAGGGTATCACATCCCTCGGCATCGAAATCGACGACGAGGATTTGGTCCACCGGGAATATTTCCGCCCCTATGCCCCATTCGGACCCCGAGATGAAAAACTGGCTTCCCCAGTCACAGGCGTCGCTGGTCTGGCCGGGGACGCCGATGTCGTCGAAGTTCTTGTTAGAGGGCAGTCACCAATCGCTGGAAAAACACTTCAAGAAGCGAACGAAGAGGGACTCATTCCCTCGGATGTGCTGGTCGTCCGAATCAACCGTGATGAAGGAACGATTACGCCAACTGGACAGACAGTAATCAAGGAGAGCGATTTCGTTACGGTCCATTCGCGGTCTGGAGTCACTGAAGAGACGCTAACCGCGTTCACTGGCCAGTGATCCGTTACGCAGGACGGAAACAAAATATCCGAGTGATCTCTCGGAAGTATATTTCGAGCAACTTCTGACAAACAAATGGGCTATCCGAAGTACGCTCATACCCTCGTTGGTTCTCCCGCGAAACAACGCTAAGACAGGTCACCCTCCGAAACTCAACACGGATAGGAGATTTTGTATAGCAAAATATAGTTTATGTGTGCGGAATGGGACGGGTATCTGTCCCGTATCAAAGGACACAGAACGAATAATTATCAGCAGATAATCAACTAATTCGCCGTCGAGACGATTTTGATAACGTCGCCATCGCCGAGTTCGTGGTCTTCGGCGATGCGGCGTTTCGACTTCGCATCGACGGCGTGGAGGTACCCCTCGCCGATGTCGGAGTGGACGGCGTAGGCGAGGTCCCGCGGCGTCGACCCGCTGGGGAGCAAGAACGCGTCGGGGAGGACGTTCCCAGTCCCGTCGGTCCACTTCGACTCGTTCTGGACGGGGTAGACGGTGATGTGGTCGAGCAGTTCGTAGACGGCGGTGTTGATGGCCGCTTGCATGCCGGTGCCGCCGTAGGTCTCCATGAGGTCTCGAATCTGTTCGAGACCGCTTCGCTGTGCGGTACTCACGTCGCCGACGAGTTCGAAGTCCTCGTCGCCGGGGTTGTAGGCGACGATACCGGCTTCCGTCGCCCGACGAAGCGCGAGTTCACCGTCGGCAGTGGCGGGGATGACGGGCTTTCCGGTCTCCGCGAGTCGTTCGAGGTTCTCCGTGGGCGCGATGTCCATCTTGTTGGCGACGAGGATGATGGGCTTGGTCCGCTGGCGAATCGCGCGGGCAAGCCGAAGTCGGTCGTCATCGGTCCACTCGCGTGGGTTCGGCGGATATTCGAGGTCCCGAAGCACCGCCGCGATATCGTACTCGCTGGCACCGACGCCGGTGAGAAGGTCCGTGAGCGCGTCGTCGAGGTCGAAGTCCGGAGACCGGGACTTTCGGACCACGGTCTCCCAGTTCTTGTGGACGATACCCGCAAGCCACTGTTCGAGTTCTTCCTCGATGAAATCGACCTCTTCGACCGGGTCGAAGGTGCCAACTTCGACGGGTTCACCCTCGGCGTTCGTTCCGCCGGAGGCGTCGACGATGTTCACAATAGCGTCGGCGTTTGTCAGTTGGTCGAGAAACTGGTTGCCGAGGCCGCGACCCTCGTGCGCGCCGGGGACGAGCCCCGCCACGTCCACGAGTTCGACCGGAACGTACCGAATTCCGTCCTCGCAGTTGCCGCACCGCTCGTCCAGTTCGAGACAGGGACACTGGGTTCGAGCGTGCGTCACCCCGCGGTTCGCGTCGATGGTCGTAAACGGATAGTTCGCCACGTCAACGTCTGCGAGCGTCGCCGCAGTGTAGAAGGTCGACTTCCCGGCGTTTGGCTTACCGGCTAAAGCGAGAGAGAGCATGGCTGTACGAACGGTGCCGATGCTGAAAAGGACTAGCCGGGAAAACCCGGGGTTGTCGTGAAGGTGGGCGTTACGACAGTCGCCTGAGCGCGGTGCGACCAGCGACGACCGCACCACCGCCCAGAATCGTCAGGATGCCCCCGAAGACGACGAGGTACGGCAGGACGTACGCGAGGGCGACGACCATCGCTCTGAGCGTCACGAAGACACCATCGACGGACTCGAAGAACGCCTGCAAGACGGGCACGTCGTACCACTGTGCGGGACTTGGCGGTTCTTCGGACAGCGAGATACGAACCGTCGAGAGTGCGACTCTGTTTTCCAGCGACGCCTGCTTCGCTTCGAGGCGCTCGATTTCGGTCTGTACCTCGGTGAGGCGCTCCTCGACGGCGAGTACGTCCTCGGTCGTGTTCGCAGACTCGTAGAGGTCACGGAGGCGGTCACGCTGCGCACGGAGATTGTCGAGTCGCGCTTCGATATCGACCAGTTGGTCGGTCACGTCCTGCGAATTCGTCTCGACGTGTTCGACCTGCCCGTGGGTCTTCACCTCGGAGATGAACGCTGAGAAGTTCTCGGAGGGGACTCGCACGACGAGTTCGCCGGAGCGGTACGTCTCGCCGCCGCGGCGGTTGACCCGCTCTCTCGAATCGCTAACGAACCCGCCGTAGGATTCAGCAGTCGATTCGAGCGCGTCGCGTGACGTGTTGAACTCGTCGACGGTCAACCGAACCTGCCCGGTCTTGATGATTTTCCGGTTCTGAAGCTGTGCAAGTTGGTCTCCGTCGGTGGCCTGCTCGTCTTCGGGCGCGCCACCGCTGCCCGCGTCGAGGGTCATACGCTCGGCAGTTGCGGCGTCGCCACCTCCACCACTGGACGCGCCGGTACACCCGGCGAGAACGACGAGGAGGGCGACAGAGAGAAGCTTCAATCGTCTGTCCATACTCGACAGTCGCCATGTCGAGGGTTAACGATTGGGTTGACACAAAGAGTGATTTGTTCAACTGTCTCGTCAGTGAGGGTCGGCAGGTCGCCAGTGAGAGTCGATTACTCGATGTCCCGCGACAGGTTCTCGCGGTGGATGCGCATCTCGCCGCGTGCGCGCATCGTGCCATCGACGAGGGCGTCTTCTTCGAGAACGAGGTCACGGCAGGACACGTCACCGAGGACGCGAGCACCCTCTTCGATGCGGACTTCGCCGTTTCGGGTCGTCACGTCACCGTGGATTCGCGTTCCCGACCCGACGACGATGTCGTCGCGGGCGCGGAGGCTCCCGAAGACGTTGTTGTCGGAGCCAAAGGTGATTTCGCGGGCGCGCATGTTCCCGTGAATGCGACAGTCAGACCCGATGAAGGCGGGCGTCGAGACGCGCCACGCGTCGTCTGAAACCGTGGCATTTCGCGGGATGACGAGCGGGTCGGCCAACGACTCGCCGCTGAGTGCCTCCGCGAGTTCGCCCGCGGCATCGTCTTCGCCGAGTCGGAGGAGTTGCGAGAGGATGATGAAGTAGAAGACGAGCGTCGGAACGGGGTTGCGGATGACAATCCAGCCGTTCGCCTCGAACCCTTCTTCGATGTCAACGTCGTCGCCGATGTCGAGGTCGCCGGAGACCATGAGTCGACCGCCGATGTGAACGCGCTCGCCGAGGTAGGCGTCCTTGCCGACGAGAACGTTTCCGGACACGTCACTCATGAGGTCGAGACGGCAGTCGCCCTCCGCTTCGATGTCGCCGCCGAACGTGACGCGCTCGCCAGCCAGGACGTTCCGTCCGCGAACGCCGAACTCGACAGTACTCTGTCCCCCGACAACCACGTCGCCGTCGGTTACGAGGTCGTGTTCCTCGACCGTCGTCCCGTCGGGGACTTCGAGTGCTTCGAGTGGGTCTGTGCCCAGTGACACGCTCCGAACCACCACGTGGTCGATATTAAACCGTCCGCAAGACGCGTGTCTGACGCGACGCTGGCACTCGGTTTTCGGTCCAACGGCGTGCGTTTAAATATCCGTGGCGTCGATGAACAGCTATGACGGTTCTTTCCTTCGACGAGGACGGCGTCGACGTTGTCTACGACGGGACCGAGTTCCGACTCGAAAAGTCCCTCATCGAGGAGGCCATCGGGAAGTCGTACCCCGACGTGACCGACCACGAGGTGCTGAAAATCGTCGAGAAACACCCCGCACTCAACGGTGAACCGCGTCGCGTCCGCGACATCCTGAAGTCGTCGTAAGTCCCGTGACTCCGTAACTGGAAGTCGCCGTTCGCAACGACCCCGCAACTACTCGGACGCCACTGCCGACGGGTTCGCACCCGCGTTCACGTCGTTCGGGCGTCCGCCACCTAACACGAATCCGAGTGCAAACAGCGGGATGCCGGGGACGAGCGACCCGAGCGGACCGAGGGAGGTTCCGCCGAGGACGGACGCGAACTGCGCGGCGACCAAGACGGCGGCGGTACCACCGACCGCAAGTGGCCAGTCGCGCTTCCGTGCAGCGACGCCGACGACCACGAACCCGGTCGCGGCCGGAACCACCGGAAGGTCGGCACCGCCGGAGAACGTCAACATCGAATCGGCGAGCGTGACGGCGACATCGATGGCGAGCGCCACTCCCGGAATCGTCATCGAGGCGGTGGCTGAAAGCGGTTTGAGCGCCCCGTTTCGGAAGGCGGCGACTGCGGTGCCGAGGACACCAAGCGAGAGGAACAAGGCTGTGAGTTGCGGGAGCGGTCCGATGAGCGTCATATTCTCGTCGACGACTTGGAAGACTTGGTAGGTCTCGCCATCGACGCTGACGTATCCCGGGAGCGATTCGAGAGCATCAGCTACCTCGTCTCGGTCGTCCCTGTAGACGGTGACAGAGCCGTCTTTGACGCCGGTTCGGACCGCTTCAGCTGCTTCCGGTGGGAGGTCGTCTAGTGTACCGACCCCGGACTCGGGCGTCGGCTCGGCCGGTTCGAATTTGACCGCAACGGTATGCTGGCCGAGGTGCGAGTCGTACGCCCATCCGTAGGAGGCGACGGTTCCGAGTGTTCCAATCAGAAGGAGAAACACGAGGAGGGCACGTGATTGCGAAGACACTGTAGCGCACAGGTGACAGATGCGGGGATAAGTCTCTTGTCAAATGGTGCCACCCGGGGGACGCCCTCGTGTCCCCGGGGATTCGGGCCCCCAGAGGGTGCTATCGGCCGTAAATCTCCGTCTCCGGATTGAAGTCGGCCCACGCGAACCAGAACATCGGTGAGCGGTCGTTCGCGCGCGTGAGTACGGTCCCCTCGTGCGGGCCGTCGAGTGCGCGCCCGGTGAGGAGGCCCCAGCGCGACCCGGCCGCTTTGAGGTCGCGGCCGTCGCGCTCGAACTCGACGACTTCGCCATCGACCCGGCGGACGTAGGCAACGAGCGTCCCGTCTTTCGACGATGCGACGACGACCGGAAGGTCGCCGACTTCGTCGTTGACGACGCCCGCAGCGTTGACGGTAGACAGCGTGTAGGCGCGCGCGATACCGCCGGATGTGACCCCGATGACGGAGGTCTTGGGGTGCAATCGCTCGTCGACTTCGTCGTTGAATCCGATGCCGATAGCGCCGGACTGCTGGTAGCCGCTGTAGGGGTTGACGCCGTACCTTCGGGTCTGTCGCCCTCGAATCGTCCCGGAAACTGGCGGCGGGACGAGCACCTCCGTCTCCGGATGCGACGCCTTCCACTCACCCCACGTCGAGATAGTCGAGGGGATGAGCGAAAGCGTCTCCCCCGTCTGTTCACCTCGGATGGCAGTGGCGAGCACCTGACTCCACAGCGACTCCGTCCGGTCGTCGTACATCACGAGGTCGGACATCCAGAGATATCCCGAGACGCCGAAGTACGTGGGTTCGCCCTCGACGAGTCTGTCGGCCGTGACGGCGCTCCCGCAAAGTGGGCAGTACGTGACCACGACCGGCCGCCCGTCGAAGGTATCGTTGACGATTTCGTGCCAGTTGAGGATGGCCAGTGGGTAGGCCCGCGCGATACCGTCGATTTCGACGCCGACCACCTCGAAGGAGTCTTCGAGCGTAACGTTCACCTCGTCGAATCCAGACCAGTCGTCAGAAAAGACGGGTGCGGTGATAGCCGGAATGGCGTCTTTCGGTGCCCCTCGGTGGAGTTCGTCTTTTGGAATCGGCAGGTCGAACGTCGATGCCCGCGAGGGAGTCGATGCGCCGCCGTCGGCGGCCCCTTCGGTACTGTCCGGTGAGTCGTCTGGGTTCCCCTCCGCGGTCGGTGGACCCCCTTCCAGACAGCCGGAAAGCGCAGTTACACCTCCGAGTGCGACGATGAAGCGGCGTCGGTCCATAGGAGACGTTCGTTCGACCGACGCATGAACACCATGCGGTTAGGTAACTGGATGCACGACCGACAAAGCGGCGACAGAGCGCCGTTTCCACCCGTCTACCAGCGAATCCGCTCTTCCAGACAAACCTTCACGATGGATTTTGCGATAGCTGCACCGCCAGCGAAGGGGTCGAGTTTGGTCTCCCCGGCGCGTTCGCGGTACGGAATGGGGACTTCGGCGATGTCGTAGCCCCGCATGGTCGGGCGGATGAGGAGTTCGGCCGACAGCCCCGTGTTCTCCGTCCAGTCGATGTCGTGGAGGAGTTCGCGCCGGTACGCCCGCATACCCGTGGTCGTGTCGTGGACGGTCGCACCCATCAGGGTACTTGCGATACGGGCGAAGGCCATGTTCCCGAAGCGGTTGAGCGTCGGCATCGTCTCGGCACCCTTCGAGATTCGGTCGCCGGAGACGACGTCGTACCCGTCGTTGATGAGGTCGAGAAACTTCGGCAGGTACTCCATCGGATACGTGTCGTCGCAGTCGGTCGTGACGACGACCGGTCGGTCAGGGGCGAGGACCGCCGCTTCGACCGCGACGCCGTAGCCCTGCGGCTCCTGTTCGATGACCCGTGCGCCCATCTTTCGGGCAATCTCCGGCGTGCGGTCGTCGGACCCATCGACGCAGACGACTTCCGCCCGTCCGTCGGTGATGCGGTCGATATCCGCGAGGACCGACCCGATAGCCTGCTCCTCGTTGTAGGTACCCATCACGACCGCGAGGTCGTCGAAGGTGTAGGAACTCATTGCGCGGGGTTGTCGACCGCCGCTCTTGAGCGTTTAGGTTTGCCAAAACCGTGGCAACTCGCCAAACTATCTTACCCCAGGCCGCGCGTGTCGGGTTTGTCTTCGAGCTTTCTGGCGTGGTCGATGAGAACGTCCATGAGGCGGGTCGCCGACTCTTCTACCTCGTCGAGACCGTCCGTGGACTGCCCGCTAACGCGGACAGAGAGTTCGTACAGTTCGAGTTCCACGTGCGGAACCGTCTCGTCACCATGCGCGTGTTGGCCTTCGTCCCCAACGGCCACCTGCTGGCCGTTTTCGAGGTTCTCGGCCTCGGCGGTCGAATCGTCCGACTCGTCGTCTGTCGGGTTATCCATCTCTCCATCGAGCGTCGCGTCGGCGTCGGCCTCGGAGTCGTCGGCCATGTGCGGCGCGTCGCTTCCGGGGATGAAAAAGGCGGGTGGTTCCGTTGCCGAGTCACGAGGAGTCGTTTGGGGTGCCGCCTTATGCGAAGTCGGTATCCAGACCGTCACAGACCCGTTCGTGCAGACGGCCGGTCACCGTCTCCATGAGCCGTTCGAGATTCACGGTGTCCTCGCGGTTGTACGAGACGAGCGTGTCGAGGGCGTCGTCGTCGCCGCGTTCGTACTCCCGCCAGAGGCGAACCGCGTCGCGGCCGGAGATGTCCGGCCGGTCCCGGTCGATGCCCACGTCCTGCTCGATTTGTTTCAACCCGCCCGTCAAATCGAGCTTCTTGCACGGGTACATGAGGTCGATGTGCGGAACGTCCACAGAGAGGTCGAACGAGGTTTCGAGGAACGGAACGTCGAATCTGGCTCCGTTGAACGTCGCGATGAGTTTCGCGTCCACGAACTGCTCGCGGAGCGCGTCGGCCGTCAGGGTGTCGCCGCTGACGAGCGTCGTCGTCTCGCCGCCCTGATAGAAGGAAACGGTCGTTACCTCGTCGCGCTCGGGCGACAGCCCGGTGGTTTCGATGTCGAAAAAGCACGTTTCGTCGCGGAAGTTCTCGTAGAGTCGCCAGCGCTCGCCCGACGGAAACGAGTCGTCGAAGAAGTGCGAGTTACCGTCGTCGAGGTGCTCGGCAGCCTCGGCGACGTACGACTCGATTCGGTCGGCTGTCTTCCCGCCGACGAGCGAGGGGTCGAACGCGTCCCAGTGGGTGACTCCCGATGCCCACAGGTTTCGCTCCGTCTGCGGACCCACACCACGGACGGGAATGAAACTGTTCTCGATTCGCATATACAGAGGTGGAGGCGGTGGCAACCCTAAATCCGTCGTCGTGGGCCAGCACCGGTCGCCGCACACGCCAGCGGTGCCGACTGCCGTCGGCGTTTTATCTGCACAGTGCCAATTCAGTTGCATGTGTGGCCGGTATACGCTGTTTACCCCGCCCGAAGACCTCCGCGAGCGATTCGGCGCGACGCCGACGCGACCGATGGAACCCCGGTACAACTGCGCACCCGGTCAGGAACTCCCCGTGGTCACGAACGAGGCTCCCGACGAGTTTCGCTTCCTGAAGTGGGGTCTCGTGCCGTCGTGGGCCGACAGCGCCAGCGTCGGCAACGACCGAATCAACGCCCGCGCCGAGACGGTCGCCCGAAAGCGGAGTTTCGCCGACGCGTACGAATCGAGACGCTGTCTCGTCCCCGCCGATGGCTTCTACGAATGGGTCGACCGCGGCGGTGCCAAGCAACCGTATCGCGTCGCCTTCGAGGACGACCGCCCGTTTGCGATGGCGGGGTTGTGGGAACGGTGGGCGCCGAAGACGAAACAAACCGGACTCGGTGATTTCGGTGGGGGCGGGCCGTCTCGTGAGCAAGAGCCACTGGAGACGTTCACCGTCGTCACGACCGAACCAAACGACCTCATCTCGGACCTGCACAACCGGATGGCCGTCGTCCTCGCCCCCGAGGAAGAATCGACGTGGCTCCACGGCGAACCGAACGAAGTCGCTTCGCTCCTCGATACCCACCCCGACGACGATATAACGGTCTACCCCGTCTCGACACGGGTTAATAGCCCGGCAAACGACGGACGGGAACTCATCGAACCGGTCGAAGTGTGACGAACGAGCGTGTGCGAAAGACAGATTAAACTGAGCTTTCAGCAGGTTTCACGACTCATAACCATGCCCCTTGGTAACAATTGTCTCGAAGAGATGGGTGACAGAAATTACCTGCACATCTGTCGGCACTGTGGTGTCGTTCATGGGACCGCATCCTCGACGCCGCCGGAGGAATGCATCGTCTGTGGGGCAATTACGTTCAGCGAGTACGAACTGAACGATGTCCTGCGCGAGCGGCAGCGGCCCGACCGACCGGTCGAACCGGCGAGCGCGGGTGAGCCAGCCCACAGCTCGCAATCCAGTGTGGAAGCGAGCGAGTAGCCGAGCGGGTGGGTGGAATCACTCTTTTCTACCTTTCTCATCTCTATCAAGACGTTCGACAGTTCCCTGTCCGCCGTCGAGGCGAATCCGTTCTCCCGTGCGGAGTTCGTTTGTCGCGTTCGAGACGGAGGCCACGGCCGGGATTCCGTACTCGCGAGCGACCAGTGCGCCGTGTGTCATTCGGCCGCCAACTTCCATGACGAGTCCGCCCGCGTTGAGAAACAGCGGCGTCCATCCCGGGTCGGTCGCGGGTGCAACGAGAATGTCGCCCGCATCGAGCGACTCTTCTGTGGGGTCGCGAATCACGCGCACCGTCCCCTCGACGACGCCTGCCGACACTGGCGTCCCCGTAAGCACGTACTGAGACCGCGTGGTATCACTCGCTCCCGTCGGCGTTTCCCCTTCGCTGGTGAGGACTGGTGGTGCGGTCATCGCGGCGTGTCGCTCGAAGGTTCTTCGACGGGCACCGATATCCACGTCTGTGAGCGGTTCGCCGTCGATGGCGGCGAGTAACTCGTTCTTCCGGAGGAACCACACGTCGCCGGAGTCGTCCAACTGCCCATCAGCCGCGAGTGATTCGCCCGCGTCGGATATCACGTCGTGGACGGCCGCGAAGAAGTGGGAAACGCCCTGTTTAGGGTACTCTCGGAGTTGGATCCCACCGCGGTAGACTTCGATGAGTCGCCGGACGAGTGGTCGCCTCACGCGTCCGAGTCGGCCCCGCCCGGCGCGCGCTTCGAGGCGAGACGCTGCTGCGTCGGCTTCACGCTTCAATCGTTCGAGGTGGTCGCGGTGTGCCCCCGGTTCGCGCTGTGCGATGGTACTTCGGACGGTTCGCAGTAGCGGTTCGGGGTCGTCTCGCCACCGCGGGCGGCTGAGGTCGATTTCGTTGGTCGCGCGGTGGCCAAACTCGTCGAGGAACTCGTCGAATTCGGCCCCGAACGCGGCCCCGCATTCGACCCGTTCGAGTTCCGATAGCGACGCCTCATTTTGGACCGCCTCGCTGACCGCCGGGTGGGTCCGGGCAACGTCGGCGAGGTCGCCCAACCGCTGGTTCATCTGTGTGACCACTTCGTGGTCGAACCCCTTGCTAATCGCGTCGATGTCGTCGGTCGCGTTCGGAACCAGCCGTTCGAGCGCCTTCGACGAGATGACGGCCGCGAACAAAAGCGGCATTACCTTCGGAACGATTTCACCGAAGAACGATTCGATAATCGTTCCGTCGAACGCGGCTCTGACCCGTTTTTGAGTGGATTCGGGTCGTCGAACGCGGGCAGCCATCTGCTCGCCTTTCGCTTCAATTCGGTCGCGGACGGACTCGGGAGTCGGAGGGCCAGCGAAGAACGTCCGAATAAGCGTGGCTGCCGCTTTCGGCACCGCGGAGGCGAGGAGTGGAAACAATCGGCGAGGGACCCCCGCAATACTCCGCAGTCTATCGAGACCACGTCGTTCGGGTACCAATCCCTGTCGCCGCTTGAGCAGGGTTGTGAGTGATTCCGCCGCCGGTTCGCTCACGGCACTGAGACCGGTGGGTACCATCCTTCGCAACGGGGTGATGCGGAGAATCGGCGTCAGGTCGGTGTACACGCGGTGTCCGGCTTCGACCGCAAACGGGTCCGCCGTTCCGGTCAGTCGAATCTCTCGTGTGAGCGTCTCCAGCGTCTCCCGCCACCACTCTACGACGAGCGGTGGGAGCGCCTCGGGCATCGCCTGTTGATGGCCGACGCTGAAGTAGACGTGCAACAGGTCGTCGTCCGGTGTCGGCGTCGGAATCGGAAACAGAGACGTGATAGGACGCGACTGGAGCAGGACGAACTCGTCGTCGACGAGCGCCCACTCGATATCCTGTGGGACACCAAGTACCGCTTCGACCGCTTCACCGAGGCTGGTCAGTTCACGCAGGTCGGCATTCGACAGCACACGACCAGTTCGTTGCTCCGGGTCGAGACCGACCAGTTCCGTCCCCGCCGTTTGCGACCCTTCGCGGAGGACGTGCGTCTTGTCGCCGACTTCGTATTCCAAGACCTCCCCCGTTCGGCGGTCGATTCGCGCGCTGTCGGGCGACACATCTCCAGCGACGACGGTATCTCCGAGTCCGTAGTTGGCGTCGACCGACGCCACGTTGCGGTTGCCGGACACCGGGTCGGCAGTAAAGAGCACGCCAGCGGCTTCCGAGTCAACCATCTCCTGTACGACGACTGCCATCGCGACTTCGGCGCTCGAAACGTTGTTTCGGAGGCGATACGAGACAGCCCGTTCGGTAAAGAGACTGGCCACGCACTCGCGGACCCTGTCGAGGACGGCTGACTGTCCACTCACCCCGAGGAACGTGTCGTGCATCCCCGCGAACGACGCCGTCGGCAGGTCTTCGGCGGTTGCGCTCGACCGGACGGCGTAGGAATTGGCCCCGACTCGTTCGAGTTCGGACGCGATTGCCTCACGGACCGGGCCCGGAAGCGCACGGGCTTGCAGTTTCGACCGCACGGTTTCACTTGTCGCTGCGATTCGGTCGGCTTCAGCCGGGTCCAACTCGTCGAGTGTTCGTATCGCCTGCTGAAGCTCCGGGTCGTCGACAAACGTCTCGTACGCAACTGTTGTCACACAGAACCCCGCTGGAACTCGAAACCCTGCTTCGACGAGACGGGCGAGGTTGGCCCCCTTCCCCCCGGTCAGAAACAGTTGCTTGGCAGCAGGCGCGCCCAGCGGAATGACGAACTGTGACGGTTCTGACGGCGTGCCGTCGGTCGCTTCACTCATTTTGGGACCGGCGACGAAGGCGAGAGTGGTGTGTCCGCTCAACGTTCATACGTGCATGAACGGTCGTGGTGCACATAATATGTTCAATGTGAGCACACCACTCATTAGACACGCCACAGTACCGAGGGTGCCGAAACGAGTCATCGACCTCACATTTATGCAAGTCTCAAGTAATGTGGATATAGTTACTCGATGATACACTGGACAGAGCAACTCTATCTCGAAACCGCGGAGCTGTTCGCAGAGCAATTGGAGCGGCGATTCGACGAAGCGAGAGACGAGGCCGGACAGCTACTTCGGCTTGTCGAAGACCGCAGAGGGGGGACTCCAGCCCGTGTCTTGGACGTTCCATGCGGCGTCGGGAGGCACGTTCTGGCATTCGCCGACGAGGGGTGTGAAGCCGTTGGGGGTGGACTTCTCCGAGGAGTTCGTCGAGCGAGCGCGGGAACACGCCGGAGCAGCAGGGGTTACCGACCGAGTCGGGTTCCACGTCCACGACATGCGGAACTTGGCCAGTTTCGACGGGTCGTTCGACCTCGTCACCAACTTCTGGAACTCGCTCGGATACTACGACAAAGAGACTGACGTAGAGATTCTCTCGGAGATGCAGCGCCTCTGTTCCGAAAATGGGACCGTCGCAATCGAGATGAGCAACAAGGAGTTCGTCGTGCAGAACTACGGCTCATCAAGCGTTCGAGAGGTGGACGACAAACTCCACGCCGAGCGGAAGCAGTTCAATCTGAGAACGGGACGGTTCGAGACCACGGTGGACGTGTTTGCGGACGAGGGGTCCAAGTACAGGTATCTCGATACGTTGGAGTTCGAACCTCGAATCTATGCCCCGGTCGAACTACGAGAGATGTGCGAGCGCGCTGGTTTCGACGAGGTGCGTCTGTTCGGTGGATTCGAGGGCAAAGACCTGTCTCTCGATTCACCTCGGGTCGTCGTTTTGGCATGGTAGTCGGTGTCATGGCTCCCCAGGACGCGGTTGTATATAGCGGAATAGGGTTTACGAGTCAGCCGACGAACACCGAGAGATACCACAGCAAAAACGTAAATCGCCTAAAATCTTCATAGACAGCGCTCTAGAATACAACTCAGGAGTTTTCGACGCAGCCGTCCTGTCTCGCTGCTCAGTTACATGCGTCAACTAGCCGAGCGGAGCTTCTGGAGTTTCCAACCGTTGTCCCACACCGACCCAGAGGCGTCGCAGACGCCGCCTGAGAGACAGTTCATCGAGAGATAGTGAAAGGCTTCGGGCGTACCGTTTAGCGGCCGAGAGCGCACGCTATCATCCCGAGAAACCGACGCACAAAGCGAGGCCGTGCTCGTGGGACGAGAACCACGAACCGGGGGTGGACACCCAACTTCAAAGCGACAGCACGGCTTTTCACCGGAGTACCGGTGGTGTGCTAGAAGAATCTACCATGAGAGTTATCCAAATAGTCAGATAATTATGGTGTATGCGGCGACAGAACCTCGCGGTAGTTGGCCTCGCCCTCGCTGGCTTCGGGGCCGTCGCGTTCGGAATCACACAAGAAGCCCTCACCGTCGCGCCGATGTACGACGGGTCGATAACGACAGGGTGGGGAGAACGGCTTAATCACGAAGAACGGTTGTTGAGACAGGTGAGCGCGCTCGGGGCTATCGGTGCAGTCGGCGCACTCTGGCGACGATATCTCGCCGTGCTCCCCGTGGTCACAGGTGGCATCGTCCTGTTTTACCCCCTTCGGGCGATGCTCCATTGGACCGAACGGCCGGGCCTCTACACCGAAGTTCCGACCCACGATGGTGGAGTGACCAAGGTCGTACTCGGTGCAGAGCCGTTTTTGCTACTCGCCGGTGGGCTCCTTCTCGTCAGCGCCGGCGTTCTTGGGTGGAGATGGCAGAAAGACCACGACGAAACTGATGGTTCGGCCCCCGGTCACTCCTCGACGATGTAGCACGGGGGCTAAATTCGTGCCACTATGGACGTCACAAACACAGAAAATATTGTGTTAATTGAGATTAAATTAGAATAACTTTATAGAGGATAAATAAGCAGATTACTCTACCCGATCCTGTATTTCAATCACACAACATCAGTAGCAGAGTAACGAAGAAGGGCAACCATTATTTCACTTCTAGCTATCCAGTATAAATAGCATCTCCGAGAGATGGTTCCCTTATTTAAAAACTTCAGAATAATTAGTTGAATTATGTTGTGTCAGGAATGAATAATTCCTGTGTTTTTCGGGCATTTGAATCCAATAATATGAATGTAGAAATTAATATAACGTTATGTGAAAGTTAGAGAATTCTATTCAGTCTGGTTTTGAACAGATACAAGATAGAAACGTAGCGTAGCCAGACCAGACATATAATAATTCAGAGTTGGATATTATGGAATAACGAACCCCGTGTATAGCAACTCTCCCACAGCAACCCCAAGGGTAAACGCCGGGTGAACTACCATCTAAAATTAGATATGTGTTCCATTTCTGAGAGCCCATCTGCACACTTCTGTCCTTTTGGTTCCGACACTATCCAGCCAAATTCACAAATCCCCTCGAAACCCGCGAAATCAGCAGTTTCGAAGAGATTCAATTATCCTGAATAGTGCAATTAGATACCGATTTTGGCAGTAGCACTATTCAGGATATTCCGAATTATCGACGCCAAATTAACTGGCACAGATTCAGATAAAGTCCCTTATTCGTGATAGTGCCGGTAAATTGAATATCGCCCCCGGAGTCGACCCGAGTATGAGCGACGAGGGCGACCGAGCGACGGTCCAAACCTATGTACCGTCACACCAGAAGGACATCTGGAAGGAACACGCCGACCAACTCGGGATGAGTCAGAGTGAATTTGTCAGAACCATGGTACAGGCTGGTCGGGCGAATTTCGACGTTCCCGTGAGAGGCGATGAAGCGGGCACAACCCCCGGGGTTGACGGGGCGAAGACTGCCCTCCAGAATGGCGATTCAAATCATGAGGAAGGAAGTCGGAATAATGGTGCCCTCTCGGACCGCGTCATCGATGCGTTAGCGACCGAGTCGTACCAGTCGTGGGACGACCTGGTCTCGACGCTCACAGAGAACATCGAAGACCGACTCGAATCGACCCTTCAGGAACTCCAATCGTCGGGGAGAGTTGTGTACAGTGGTCGCCATGGCGGGTACACGCTCGCGGAGGACGATGGCCGCTGAGCAACCGGCTGAAGTCGAGGACGCTGTCGGGTACTTCCTCCAAGATATGACCTACCACGGGAAGTCCGACCGAACCCGCGACGCCTACGAGCGAGTCCTCCGCGAATTCGAATCGTTCCTCGGGAATCCGTCGCAGAACCCAACCGGAAGTGCGACGCCGGTCGAAGACGCAAGCCACCGCGACTGTATGGCGTGGGTTCACACCCTTCGAAATCGGGACGTTGCGCCCAGTACAGTCGCCACGTACGCGTCCTATCTCCACCGATTCTACGCCTACATGGCCCAAATCGGTATCTTCGACTCGAACCCGATGAGCCTCGTCGTCGAAGAGATGGACGAGCGAATCGACACGAATCCCGCCCGAAGGGAGGTTTCGGTTCCCGAAATGCGGGGGTTTGTCCACCAGATACGGCATCCACTCGACCACGCACTGGTAGTGACGCTCCTCAAGACGGGGATGCGTGTCGGCGAACTCTGCAACCTCGACTTACGCGACATCTCGCTTTCAGTCGATGAACCCCTCGCTGATGTATCGACCCGGGCAGCACTCGATGGCCGCGGCCCGTCGATATACGTCTCGGCGGAACCGAGCGTCGGAACCACCTCGAACGGAGAGGTTCGAACCGCCTCGAACAAACGAAAGCGTTCGACTGTCGTTCCCGTCGACGACGAGTTAGAGACGGTGTTGTTGCGCTGGCTTGCGATTCGTCCGGATACGACCTCGTCTGCTGAACCGCTGTTCCTTGGTACCGCCTCCGGGTGGGGACAGAGACTGGCACCCGATGCAGTCCATCATATCGTTACCTCGCACGCCACCGACGCTGGCTGGTACCGCAAAGGCGGTGACCGAGAAGAGAACGTCACGCCGCACTACTTCCGACACTTCTTCACGACACACCTCCGCGACAGGACCGGTGACCGAGGTATCGTCAAATACCTCCGCGGCGACGTTGGCGGCGACATCATCGACACGTACACCCACAATTGGGGCGATAGAGTGCGTGAAACGTACGAATCGAACACATATTCACTACTATAAATAGTGAATACCTCGTCTAGGGGGCGACACATGAATCGTATGTCGCTATACACAATGGTTGTGGGCTGACTTCACGCATTTTCCATTCTTCCCCTCCTTCTGTCCGTCAGTAGATTCTCCAGCGAAAAGACAGAGAATCCAATAGTGTCGCCAGAAATATTAAATATCTAATAAGAAAGTCTTAATTTTAACCCCCCAAATATGAAGGTTGTGCAACAGGATTCTAACCAAGAAAAAGCGAGCAACGCAAGAAAACAGTTCAACCGACGTCGTTTCCTCCAGGGGACGACCGCTGTACTCGCAACGAGTACGGTCATGGGCACAAGCGGGGCAGCCTCGTCAGACGGACCGACGCCCGAGATGTGGTCAGAGCCGGAGACGTGGGGTGGTTCGACCCCAAGTGCCGGGGACGAAGTGACGATTGGCCCGGACAAGCACGTGGTCCTCGACCAGAACACGCCGAACCTGAGCGGCGTCACGGTTCAAGGAGTGCTGGAGTTCAAGGACGGAGCATACAGAGAACTCACGAGTGATTACGTTCTGGCCGAGGGCGATGGGATGCTTCGGATTGGAACCGAGAGCGACCCCTTCCAAAGCAAGGCCGTCATCACGTTAACTGGAACGGAGACGGACGAGAGTATCAGGGGCAGTGGCGTGATGGCCATCGGTACGAAGCTTCTCGGTACCTTCGACGGCGGGATTATCGACATTCACGGTGCATCTCGCGAGAAAACCGATTGGACACAACTCGGGGCCACCGCCAACGCAGGCGACAGTCGAATCCAACTCGAAGAGACAGTCAACTGGGAAGCAGGAGACGAAATCGTACTCGCGCCGAGTGGGACCGACCCCACAGAAGCCGAACGGCGCACGATAGAATCAGTCGATGGCGACACTGTCGAACTCAACTCGGGGCTGGACCACGACCACTTCGGGGAGACCCAGAAGGTCGATGGACGAACCGTCGACATCCGTGCCGAAGTCGGCCTGTTGACTCGCAATATCGTCATGCGAGGCGACAACGAGGTTTCGAATCCCGGTGGTGACGAGACGTAC
The DNA here is from genome assembly GCF_044593955.1 of Haloferax sp. S1W. Lineage (GTDB taxonomy): Archaea > Halobacteriota > Halobacteria > Halobacteriales > Haloferacaceae > Haloferax. The sequence continues at coordinate 835,808 of NZ_CP172595.1, read as the reverse complement.
ACCAACCCGACGAAAGGAGACACCAGCCTCGAATACGAAACCGGATTCGGTGCACACGGCATCTTCGCCAAGGACCCCAAACAAGTCCAAATCGAAGGGATGGAAATCTACCACGCTGGCCAGACCGGCCGCAAGGCACGTTATCCGCTGCACTTCCATCACGCCCACGAACAGCCAGACTCGTACATCTCGAACAACAGCGTCCACGACAGCTACCAACGCGGCTTCAACAGCCACGGTACGGGGAACGTGACCTACGAACGAAACGTTGGGTACGACATCAACGGCCACTGCTTCCTCGTCGAAGAAGGTATCGAAGCCGAACAGAACAACCTGTTTCGGGAGAACCTCGTGGTCTTCAACCGGCGCGTTCCCAGAGGAGACCGGCCCTTCGGTGGGAGAGCCAGTGCCGACGGGAGTACGAACGAACAAAATGACTTCCGACCGGCCGCCTTCTGGATTTCGAACCCGAACAACGTATTGGAGGGCAACCACGCCGCAGGTGGATACCTCGCCAACGGCTTCTTCTACGATGGTCGCGGCGGTTTCGAGGTGAATGTGGATGACATCGACATTACCTTCCGAGACAACACAGCCCACACGTACTCGACGGACTCAACACTCCGGTACAAGAACCTTGCCCGCGGATTCGGCGTGTTCTTCCAGTTATTCCCGGACGGTATCGAGCAAGCCCCCGATTTCCCGATTGCTCCCGAACACAGTATCGAGGGACTGACGGCGTACAACAACGGCCACTCAGCAGTCTGGACCGAGTGGAGCCACACTACCCTCGAGGACTCTGTCATCGCCGACTACCGAGTCGGCCACTTCGCCCTCGGTGGGTCGACGACACGTAACAACCTCTTCCTTGCCAGTAGTGACAATCCTGTCGGGCGAGGCGGTGGCGGCTTCTTCAGCACATCCGAAAGCGGTAGTTCAGATGCCTCTTCCGACGAGGAAATCGGCGAAGCGCTTGCGAAGGTAAGCGAACAGGACCGAAACGGAACCGACGGAGCAAAGGCGACCTCGAAGGAGCAAACAGACGGCAGCAGTTCCACCAGCACCACCCAGTCTTATTCGGGAGGTAGCACTGGCGTCTTCAACGATACGCTCTACTATCGCGAATCCCCGTCGAACGAAGCGAACGAGTTCGAGAGCGTCGACCTGCCGGTTTATCAGCGAATCAGAGTACTCGACGTGAGCTAGACGCGTCACTCTCTGTCCAGAAAGTTCGTCGACAGACGGCCGGGGGTCGAGTACCCCTTACACTTCGTCAAACCAGCTGTATCGTCGGCTCAAACGCGCGGGCTCAGCTGTTGCAGCTGACTCGCCGCCCAATACGGGTCCGAACCAGAGGAAGACGATATTGACAGAGTGAAATTATCCACGCACACACAGTCACGATGTAGAACTGAGGGCGGATTTGGGTGAGAGTTCGGGAAATTCTCTTTTTGTAGTCAGACGCACATCCAGTTGCGCTTCGGCGCATGACCCCGCATGAACGACGACAAGAAAACAGCATTCGACCAGGCGCTGGAAACCCTCCAAACACAGGTTACGCCCCGACGGGCGTTCCTCGCCAGTACCGCGGCCGCTGGCCTCGGCGCGTTCGGTCTCTCCGGGATGGCGGCGGCGGACGAACACAAAGGAAGAGGCGGTCCGAAGAACGGTGGCAAGGGCAGAACTCAGGACGTTGCCGGAACCGACGTGGACATCCTGAACTACGCACTCACCCTCGAACACCTCGAAGACCAGTTCTACAAGCAGAACCTCGAATCCCTCGGTGGCTTCTACAGCGAAGAAACCATCGAGAACAGCGACACGCTGTCGGCCTTCGGCGACGAGATTCGAAAGACGGCCTACGACCGTCTCACAGACATCGGTGAACACGAGTCGACGCACGTGGACGTGCTCGAAACCGTCATCACGACGCTGGGTGGCGACCCCGTCTCCCCCGCTGAATACGACTTCGGCACCATGGTCTCCGGTGACCCCTCGAAATTCCTCGCCACGGCGCAGGCGCTCGAAAACACGGGCGTGATGGCCTACACCGGCGCACTCGACCTCATCGAGAGTCCCGACTTACAGACGGCAGGCGCGACCGTTGCTACGGTCGAGGCCCGCCACGCCTCGTACCTCAACCTCCTCAACGGCGACAACCCGTTCCCCGCTGCCTTCGACGAGGCGAAGTCGATGGACGAGATTCTGGAGATAGCCAGCCAGTTCATCGTCGAGTGAGCGTCTGCATCCACTTTTTTAAGTCTCTCTGAGCATCCGTTGCAGCGGCGAGCAACTCAGCCACTCTGCTCGAAGAACAGTCGGAGACTCACGCTCCCAAACCCGGCCGTGAGGCCAACTCTTCTCGGGTGGTGGCCACGTCGAGAGCTGTTTGTGTCGCGGCTTCGCCGGGAACGACGCTCATGAAAGTAATACGCCCGAAACTGGCTAAGAGATACGCCACAGCGTATTTCCCGGGGAACTACAACGACCATTTGACTCTTGGGTACCCCTTTATTTGCCGAGCGAGAAGGTGGCGCGAGACCGTGAGTTCCCTATTGCCGCTCAAACCCACTGCCGAATCGGTTCACGACCGGGAGATTGACCCGCTTCTCGTCGCGCTCGACGACCCCGCCGCCGACGACATCCTGTCGGCGCTTTCGTCCGCGACGGCGAGGCGTATCCTCGCAACAATCTACGAAGAGCCACGACCGGCCTCAGAGTTGGCGTCCGAACTCGACACGACCCTCCAGACTATCAGCTACCACCTCGACCGTCTCGAAGATGCCGACCTGGTCGAGGCGGTGACGACGTGGCTCTCCGCACAGGGGCGCGAAATGACCGTCTACGGGCCAACGAACACCGCAGTCGTCCTGTTCGCTGGTGCGGAGCAGACGAAACCCCGACTTTCTACAGGGCTTCGGACACTCGTCGGCGGCCTCGGCGTGACGGCCGTCGCAAGTCTCGCCGTGCAGGCGGTCTGGATGTCGCAACAACCGCCGGTACAGGCGGTCCGCGTCGAAGTTACTCCGACCCAACCCACGTTCCTCTCAGCGTATCTCGATGGGCCGGGCCTCCTCGTTCTCGCAGTCGGCTCGGCGCTCGTCCTCGCGACGAGCCTCGCCGTGATGTGGACTCAAAGGCGCGTTTGAGTCAGCCATAGGGAGATGGTACGGTAGTCCGTCGGGGATACTGTGCAACGAAGAGCCTTCCTCTCCACGGTCGGAATCGGACTCACGACGACGCTCACGGGCTGTCTGGCCAGCGCCGACAGCGGCGACGACGCCGGTGGCGAACAGACAGACACGTCGCCTACGACAGACGAACCAGACACCCCGGACGACTCTGTCGCAGTCGATGCGGGCGAGCAAGTGACCGCCGTTGTCGGGTCGAAACCGGACGATGGCCTCGGCGTGACGCCCCACCGGCTTCGACTCACGAACACAACCGACAGTCCGTGGGTCGCACGAATCGAAGTCACGCCCACCCTCGCCCACCCCCACGCCGGAACGTACAAGCTGGCTCCGGACGCCGAAGTCACCGTCGTCCTCCGCCTCCCGGCCGACTACGACGTAACCGTGACCGACACCCAGAGCGATGCCACCGCGACGAAATCGCTCTCGCCGGACGACTTCGACTGTAACCAGTCGTGGACCGCGTTCTCGCCCGACGGCGACGATATCGCCGTGTCCGGTGCATCGACCCGGATGGCCTGTGTCGACCCGATAGTCAGCGCAGACGATGCGCCGTCGGTGTCCGTCGGCGACGGGTCGCTCTCGAACGAGTCGCAAATGCGCCCGCACTCCGTGTCTGTCAGCAACCCGACCGACGAGACGACGCTCGTCGAGTTGGCACTAGAGACCGACGACGGGCGGACCGCGTATGCGGGGCACTACCGCCTCGAATCCGACGCCCGATTCGACGTGGTCGTCACAGAACAGCGCGCGCTCTCCGCCCGCGTGAAGCGCCTCGACACCGAGGAAAAAGAGACCGCAGCCATCGAAGAGTCGATGTTCGACTGCAACGCCTCGACGACGACGTTCTCGTTGGAGAAATCCGGCGGCGTGAAATCGGCGACGATTTCGACGATGATGGCGTGTATGAACTCGGAGTGACGAGGAGTTAGGCGCTCGCGTCGCCCTCATCGGTCGGTTGCGGGCCGCCGCCGGTCTGGGATTCCTGTGCGTCACCCCAGCCGCCGGAATCGACGAGGGTGAAGAGTTGACCCCAGTTCTCCGCGTCTTCGTCTTCCGGAAGTTGGTTGCGAACCTGCTGAATCTCTGACTCGGGGACGAGACTATTGACGAGGTCCACGATGACCCGCGCGTGGTACGCCGCCGTCGGCAGGTCGACGCCCTCGATTTCACTGACGCGGGTGATGAACTCGTGCCAGTCGAACCGCTCGCCGTGTTCAGCGACTGCTCCCGTCAGATACCAGTCGACTTCCATCGGGAGCGAACTCGCCAGGTCCTTCGCCTCGTCCTTCTGGATTCGCTGGCCGAGCGTCATCAGCGTCGCGCGAATCGCCCGCACGGACTGGCCGGTTCCGGGAAGTTCGAGTCGGTGCGTCACCTGACCGGTGAATTCGTCGAAGTCCATATGTCCCTAGTTACCACTCCGCAACCATCAATACAGCTACACATTCTGCTGTGTGAGAACATCGCTGTCAGTGAAGTGAGTGCGGTATCGAAAAACCGAGTATCGGCGTCAGACCCGAAGCTCGGTCTCTAACTCCGCCGTCGCGATGGTGTTTTTCACCACGTCCGCGCCCGGCGGTGTCTCGGCGACGTTCTCCATGAGCACCGTCTCGCTCGGGAAGAGGTGTTCGCCGAGGACGAGTCCGTGTTCGCGGGCGGTCGACCCGGTCATCGTGAGATAGACGCCGAGACCTGTGTCTGCGATTGCGGCCTCTTCTTCGGGGCCGTCGTTGGGGTACGCGAACATCACGTCGTCGAGACAGCGCGTCCCGAGGACGGCTTCGACCAGTCGCTCGTAGCGCGGCGAGATACACAGGTCGCCCGCGTAGTCGGCGACGAAATCCCGGTCGAGGTCGGCCCCCGGCGGGAGAATCTCGGGGTCGGCCATGAGCGTGTGGTACACTGTATCGCCGAGTCCCGAGACGACGCGAACGTCGGTGTCCATCGGGTCAATACGGGCGTTTACGTCCTCGATGCTCCCGAGGCCGTCGGGTTGCAGTTGGACGACCTCTTCGAGGACGAGGTCGGCACTGTCGAAGCCGAGTGCGAATTCGTGGGTGCGAAGCGCCCGGAAGGGTTCTTCGCGCCCGACGAGGTGAATCTCCACGCCGTCGGTTTCGAGGGTGACGCTGTCGAAGACGATTCGACGGGGCATCCCCTCGCGGTCGTCGCGGAGGAGCGTGTATTCCGGTGCGGTCGCCGCGTCGAGGTCACTGTAGGCGGCGAGTCGCTCGTAGACGTTCTGGTCGGGATGTGAATGCCCCTTCGTAACGGATTTCTCGAACCTGAGGGTCGAGGTTATCTCGTCGGCAACCTCGGCGAAGTCGGCGGCCGTAGCGAATCGTTCGAGTACCGCTTCGAGGGGGCGTCCCTTCCGCGGAACGGCGACGCGCACCGTCTCTGTCATCATCCGATGGTTGTGGCGGGCCGCTAAACAGGTTGCGCTTCGGGAAAACGTAGGGGCCAAGCAAAAACGTCGCCGTCGTCAGGCGATTATGCTTCGCTGTCGCCGTTGCCGCCGTTGTCGCCGCCACCGCCGCCACCGTTTCCACCGCCCATGCCAGTTCCGAAGGCACCCGCGAGGCGGTCGCGGAAGGTTTCCAGTTCGGCGACCGTGTCGTTTAGCTCGTCGATTTCGTCACGGAGCGGTTCGAGTTCCTCTTCCACCGAGACATCCTGGATGCTCGCTTCGAGGTCGGCGAGACGGTCTTCCACCGCGTTGCGGACTTCGACCACGTCGCCGTCGAGCGAGGCGATGTCCTCTCGAATCTCGCCGATTTCGTCGTCGAGACTCGATACGGTCTGGGTCGCCGCCTCGGCATCGGACTCGACGCTCTCGATGCGGTCGGCAACCCCATCGAAGCGGTCTGTGAGTTCGCCGAGACGGGCGTCGATTTCGTCGAACGACTCGTCGTGTTCCGAGACGGTCTCTTCGAGAGAGTCGAGGCGCGCGGCACCCGCGTCGATGTTGTTCGTCGCGGATTCGAGTCTCCCATCGAAGTCTTCGAGTTGTTCGTCGACGGCCTCGACCCGGTCGGACTGCGCGGAGAGTCGTTCTGCGTTGTCGTCCACGTGGGCCTCCACGTCGTCGACGCGGAGTTCGAGTCGGTCGCTTCGGTCGTCGACGGCCGCCAGCGTCTCTTCGGCCGAGTCGAGACGCGAAGCGGTGTCGTCGACTGTCTCGACGGCGTCGTCGACCATCGTGTCGAGCGCCTCGATATCCTTGCGGAAGTCGTCAATCTCGGACCGGAACTCCGAAATGAGTTCCTCGCCGGTTCCTTCCTCGTTGATGAAGGTTTCGAGCGCGTCGGAGTACGCCGCGAGGTCCTGCATCTGGGATTGGAGACGGCGGATGCGAACATCCGTACTCCGCCGGGTCTCGATATCGAGCGCATCGCGCAGCACGTCGAGGTCTGAATCGTCGACCGACCCCGAGCGAATTTCGTCGGCGAGGGCCGCCGCGAGACCACCCGCGGATGCCGCGGCTACCGCGGACGGGTCGGTCGCGGAAGCATCCGAATCACTGTCGGCGGCGGGAGATTCAGCCTCGGCCGCATCGTCTTCGATGGGCGTTCCCACGCCGGGTTCGTCGACGTGTTTGGTCACGTCGGTGGATTCGTCCACTGCGTCTGTGCCTGACTCCGCGTCCGTGCTCGACTCCGAGTCTGTGTCGTCGAGGACTTCCGCGTCGGGTGCCGGAACCTCGACCGCCGCTGCTTGGACCGGGCCTTCCGATTCGGCCGCGGACGCTTCGACTGCTGACTCGTCGGCGTCGGCGTCTGCGTCCGTGGGTTCTGCCGCGATACCTCCGCCTGCGGTCTCGGCCGCGGCGTCCGCCTCTACGGACTCTGTCGCGGCGTCCGCCTCGGTAGTCTCTGCTGCGGCGTCTTCTGCTGCCGAGTCGTCCACGTCGGAATCGTCGTCTTCGAACGCGGCCGCTAACTCGTCGTCGGACGGAACGCCCCCGGCAGGGTCGGCCGACACACTCACGTCACCTGCCGATGCGTCCTCGGCATCTGCCGCATCGTCACCGACAGCCACGGACGGACCCTCCTCGTCGCGCGGACTGCGGTTCCCGGCGAGTACGTCGCGGACGAGTTGGCTTCGGTCTTCACCGAGGATGTCGTCGATGTCACCCGGGTCGATGCCGCCGTCGACCGGGATGCGTTCGAGCGTCGGTTCTTCGAGGAACTCCTCGGGGCTCTGGCCGTCTGTGAGCCTGATACCGTAGACCGTCACAACTTCCTCGTCCGGTTCGAGCGTTCGCTCGTACTCGACGCGGTTGTCCTTGTAGGCGGTCCAATTCTCGCTTTCGTACTCGGGGTGGAAGCCCACGCTCTCCATCGGGAACGACTCCGGGATTCGGTCGATAATCCGAATCCGAGTCTGTTCGTCGAGGGAAGAAGAGACAACAAACTTGATTGCTGGGACAGGGAACTCGTCGGCGGCGAAGGTCTTTTCGACAGCTACCTCGCCGTCCGAGACTGAGACGCCCCCATCAGACTCGCGGCTCATGGCCGCCACTTCCGCAACATACATTATAAAACAACCGGGGAGAACACCCCCATTTCGACGCTGTGTGTCGATTCGGAGGTCGAGCCGTGGCGGTTAGAGGTCGACTCGGTCGCCGATTTCGACGAGTTCGAGCGAGCGCGGGGCCGCAAAGCTCTTGGCGTGGTGGTGAAGCACCTTCGGGTCCGAGGTCATGCCCTTCCACATGTCCCAGTGCGACGGGAGGAGTCGGTCGAGGTCGAGGTCGCTCGCGGCTTCGATAATCTGATTTTCGTCGTTGTACCACTTCGTCCGCACGGGTTCGCCGGTCTCCTTGTCGGCGATGTTGCCGACGGTGCCGAACGCGAGGACGCCGAGGTCGATATCGTAGCGCTCGCCGATGTCGGTGAACTCGTCGGCGGGCTTGGTGTCGCCGCCGTGGAAGAACGTGCCCGACTCGTGTTCGAAGACGTACGACACCGGGTGGGTCGCGTCGGGGTCGTAAGCGGGTTCGACGTGGACGGTGAACTCACCGATTTCGATGGTGTCACCCTCGGAAACCTCCTCGAACTGGTCTTCGGAGAGGTCGTAGTCGTCGAACCACGTTTCGTCGTCGTAGGCGACCGAAAGCGAGTCGTCGGGCGCGACGAACGTCGCGCCGGTATTTTCCAGAATCGGGGCTTGACTCGGGCCGTGGACGTGGTCGGTGTGTTCGTGGGTCGCGAGGACGGCGTCGGCCTCGGTCACGTCTTCGGGGTCGAACGGAACCGGCACCATGCGGACCGTCCGCGGCGGGTCGCCGAGGCCGACGTACGGGTCGATAAATACCGTCGTCCCCTCGCTTCCCTTGAGCACGAAGCCGTTACAACCGAGATACCAGATTGCGACCGTCTCCGGGTCTGCCGACTCGACCGCGCGCGGAAGCCAGTCACTCCAGTCGCTTTCCGTCATAGACACCAGTCTTCGTGCAGGGGGACTAAGCGTTGCGTTCTCGACACTCTTCCGTAGTTCTCCACACCCAAAACCGACTGCCATCTCTATCCCGCTACCGACCGCTGCGACTCGATACCGCCGACGAGAACAGCGAGTGCCTACTGTGAAACTTTATATCACAATAGTCTATCCCCTAGTATTTGCAATATAAGGTGCTACCTCGACAAGATATTTAACGTCTACCAACGTCACTTAGTTCACAATGTCAGGTACTGACAAACGAACGGCGGATTTCTCGTCGATGGCCCAGACGATGCGTGCGTGCGGGACGTGGGAACCGGTCTCCCCGCTCGAAGACGACAGTTTCGGACGAGACGAGTACTGGCAGTAGGACACAGATTCTCTCACGACCCCGCATCTAGCTGCTGTCTTCGCTTGCGGTTTTCTTTCCGCTTTCTCGCATCTCCGCTGTCTCTTGTTCTCCTCCGTCCAGTTTATACACCCGCGCGTGGTGCAGACGCCTATGACAAGCAGTAGCAACTGCAACCACGCCGTCGGTAGCGACTGCAACAACACCGGTCAGAGATGCAGTGGAGGCGTTCCCCCGTGCGCGTGAGTGTCATCGGTGGCAGCAGCATCTCCGAACGCTCCGAAGAGTTGGCCGAGGAAGTCGGGCGACTGCTCGCACAGCGTGGACACACGGTCGTCTGCGGCGGGTTAGGCGGCGTCATGGAAGCAGTATGCCGGGGCGCGTCGGACGCCGATGGGCAGACCATCGGCATCCTCCCGACCGAACACCGCGGCGACGCGAACGAGTACGTTGATGTCCCTATCGCGACCGGACTCGGTCACGCGCGCAACCCGCTCGTCGTGATGAACGGCGACGCCGTCATCGCCATCGACGGTGCGGGTGGCACGCTCTCGGAAATCGGCTTCGGTCACGTGTTCGACAGACCAATCGCTGGTCTCGAAACACACGACATCGAAGGAATCAGTGGGTTTCAGCCCTGTTCGACGCCCGAAGAAGCGGTCGAGTTCATCGAACAAGAGGTCTGACGGTCCGCGGCGTCAGTCGAGTTCGCGCTCGACGCAATCGCGGAGCAGGTCGTCGACGACTTCCTCGCGGAACGTCTCCCAGTCGGTCGTCTGGGCCCAGAGTCGGCCCGCGTCGGTGGGTTCGACGGCATCGCGGCCGACTTCCCGCGCCACCGGGTGAACGTAACCGTTCGCGGTCAGCGCCTCGATGGCCACGTCGAGACGGGGACGAAGGTTGTTTGCGAGTCGCGTTTCGAAGCTCTCGCCCTCAGAGGAGTTGCGCGCGACACCGACGCAGAATGCCTCGAACGCCGACTTCGGGCCGCCGTCACGCGCCCCGGCGACGATGCCGTGGTGCTCGGCCCGCTCTCGGAGTTCCGCCGCAATCGCGCGTCTGGCCCGCGGGCGGGACCGGGGCGGCCCGGTCGAGAGTACCTTGAGGACGACGGCTTCGAGGTCCGAAAGTGGCGCGAGCGTATGTCGGTCGAAGGTGTAGATATCCGACCCGCGTGCGGCACCCGTCCCGTCGAGGTCCGCGAGTCGGGCCGACGCCGCGTCGGCGCGTTCGTCGAGGTCTGAAGCGCGCTTCGAAACCGACTCGTACGCCGCCCCGAGGTGGGCACGCGCGTCGAGGTAGGCATCGAGGTGGCGTTCGAATCGCCCCAGTGACTCGAACAGCGAGACGGTCGCTTCGTCTTCGAACTTCCCGAACCGGGCCTCACAACTCTCGCGGAATCTGTCGACCAACTCGTGGGGGTCTTTTTCGACATCTGAGAGCAGGCCGACTTCGCCGTCGACCCACGCGTCGAGTGCGTCGAGAACGGCACCCGGGTCACGCGTCTCAGCCGGGTCCGGAATCTGTGGGTCGGACTCGACGAGGTCGGCGAGCTGCTCGCGGGCGCGTCCGAGAACGGCGTTCAGACCGGTGTCACCCCGTCGTGAGGACGGCCGCGCGGACCGCAATTGGCGGGCAGTCGAGGCATCGCCGCTCGCGTCAGCGAGTGCGATACGGAGGTCTTCGAGCGCGATACGAAGCGGTTCAACGACTGCTGTCGCACCGGGTCCGGCCGCGATGCGCTCGAACTCGTCGAGCGCAGCGCGAGTCGCCGCCACATCGGTAACGACGTTCCGGAGGTCGGAGACGACTTCGAGGTCCAGCGATTCAGTCACCGGGACGTGAAAGAGCGTGATGGCGTCCGCTTCGGCGGCACCGGAATCGACGAGCGCGGTGCGGGCCGCGTAGAACGCGGCCGCGACGTTCGGCGGAGCGGACGAGAGATTCACGTCCACGTGGCCGTCGGCCACCGCCTCGCGCAAGAGGTCGGTGGTCGCGGCGTACAACTCGGCGAACGACGAGTGAAACGGGAGTCGAACCTCGTCGACCGATGCATCGAGTGCGGTGGTGAGGGCTTCTGACGCCGTGCGGGCGACGCGAGCGTTGGTCTGTGGTGTGCCGGGCGCGCAGTCATCCGGGTCGCGACCCTGCTCGGGGTCAGACTCGGCACGGACCAGACGAACCCGGTCGGCGTCGAAGTCACCGTCTTCGAGCGGGGTGACGACCCGCTGGACATCGCGTCCGAGGATGGGGAGGTGGGTCGTCGGCATCTGTCTCACCGATTCTCGGTAGATGCCGTCAATGTTATGGTGAGTCGGTCGCGGCGAGCGTCAGGCCCACGACCGATAGAGGGTCCGTCCGATGACGCCCAGTCCGAGCGTGTCGATGACGAACAACAGCAGCCCACCGAGGATGGGAACGAGCGACAGCGCCGCCAGCGACGGCGAGGATGAGGTAGGCAATAAAGCCGGGAATCGCGACGAGCAGACCGATGATGGTGATGGCGAGGACGACAAGCGCGATGAAGCCGCCGAGACCAACGCCGAGACCCCAGATGAACGACCCGCCGGGGTCCGAACGAATCTCGTCCACGACGCCGCGCGTGAACTTCGGGGCCGCGGCGACGAGGAGTCCGCCGACGACGAGGTCAAAGAGGAACGACCCGCTGGCGCGGAGTACCGGAGATACCTGCGGCGTCGATTCGAATTGCTGTGCGGAGGCGACGCCCGCGAGCGCGAGGACGCCGAGTAGTGTCAGCCCTAGCGAGGCGGACTTTCGAGTGGGGACCATACCCGGAGTGAACACTCAGCCGACAAAGGTTTTCTGAACAACATCTTTGTGCGGTGACGGCAGCACACCGGTGGTTACTGCGCAAAAACGACACACGAGAGCGGACGCCAGTCGTGCGAGTTCGAGTGAGACGGAGGAGCGTTACCAGGTTCCGTGGAAGGTGTCGAACGAAAGCGAGTCGAGGGGTTCGTCGCCGACGGCGATGCGGTACTCCTGCGGGGTGAGCATCGGCTTGTGGAATCGCGGACCGTCGTCGGTCGTGATGCGCGGACACCCGGTGTTGACGAACGCGTCCATGTCGAAGTTGCGGAGGCGGTCCGGCGTCACCTCGTCCATCGTGATGAGGTAGGCGTTGTCGTTGTCTTCGAGAATCTTCTCGGCGATTTCCATGCGACCCTGCCCGATTTTGGTACAGAAGATGACGCCCCACTTCTCGGCGTCCATCGCCTTGTGGACCGACGCGTAGCGCTGTTTCATGAACTTGCGCGTGTCGGCCAGCGTGACGACGTTGTTGACGGGGTCGGCGATGACGACGTTCTTTTCGGGGTGTTCCATCGCGAGGCCGAGCGGGTGGAACTTGCCGCCGCCGACGTAGAGGACGTTGTCCGCCGGGATGTCCGCGGAGGCGTAGTTGCATCCGAGGACCTGTCCTTCGAAGGTGAGGCGGTCGTCGCCCTTGCGGGTCTGGACGGTGTAGCCGCGCTCTTCGAGCCAATCGCACATGTCCTCGAAGCGGTTCATGTGCTGCGCCGTGGTGACAAGTCCGACCTCGTCGCCCTCGATTTTGTCGAGCGACTCTTCCATGATGGGGAATGGGTCGACGTTGGAGAACAGCGGGACGTAGATGATTTTGTCCGACTCCTTCATCGGGGAGTGGCCGAAGTGGACGAACACGTCCGTCCGGCGCATGAGATAGGTGTCGAGGTCGCACGCGCCGTAACACGGCTGTCCCGAGAGCATGAACGTCACGTCGTCGTCACAGAGCGCCCGCAGGTCGTCGGCAACGGCCGGGCCGCGGCGCTTGAGACCTTCTGGGAACTGCAGGCCGACGCGCTTCGCGTCGCGTTCTTCGACGGCTTCGACGATTCGTTCGAGTTCGTAGTCCCACTCCCGGTCGTGTTTTAGCGACATCCCGGTGTTCCGAAGGTCTCCCTCCGAGGAGGCGTCCTGACTCATTGGACAACCGTTACCGATGGAGATGTATAACGACGGCGCTTCCCCACGATTGGGCGACACACACCCGCACACACGTCGATTTCTCTGCGTTCGACCCTCGGGCGAATCGACCAAATCACTGCCCCCGCGTCTCTTGTGCGCCGACCGTGCCCAGTCACCGAGGGCCTTCACGAGGCGCACCCGTACGAGTGGTATGGCCGACGATACCGAGACACACAGCGGGAGCGACCAGCACGACTACCACGCGTATCAGCCCCACGACGAACACGACGAACACGAACATCACGGCCACGACTCTGCTGGCGAAGAGAAGTTAACCGAGTGCCCGTCCTGCGGCGAACCCATCCAAGGTGCGGACGACATCGTCCGAGGCGACCCCGTCCCGGAGATTCGGTCCATCAGGAAACGCAGCGTCATGGTGGGACGACAACCGAACGACCTCTGGATGTGCAAAGGGTGCGGAGCGACTCTCGGTGTCCGACTGCGGGACTGAGGTCCACTTCCGTCACCCGGTTACCTTCCTGTCACTCGGGGATTGATGCCGCGTGATTGCCTAGCGGCGGGTATGTCCGACTTGCCGCTCGAACACGTCCACGTCGAGCCGTCCGACCCCACAGAAGGACCAGCCCCGGCCGTCGTCCTCCTCCACGGCCGCGGGTCGAACGAACAGGACCTCCTGCAGATTGCACAGGAGTTCCCACCACACCTGCACGTCGTGAGCCTCCGCGCTCCCGACCGTTTGCAGAGCGGCTACACGTGGTACGACCTCGACCTCTCGGCGGGCGGTCTCCACCAGAGTCAACCCCACGCCGAGCAGTTCGAGCGGTCGCGAACCCTCGTCCGCGAGTCTATCGAGGCCGCTGTCGAGGCGTACGACATCGACCCCAACCAAATCGGCCTCCTCGGCTTCAGTCAGGGTGCAATCACCAGCCTCTCGCTCCTCCTCGACGACCCGGACGACTACGCGTGGGTCGTCGCGCTTCACGGCTACCTCGCCGAATCGCACGCGACCAACCAACCGGGCGGCATCGCTGGCAAACCCGTCTTCGTCGGTGCCGGGTCGATGGACCAAATCATCCCCGCGTCGCGGGCCGAGCGCGCTGCGAATCGGCTCGAAGAACTAGGTGCGGACGTGACGTTCCGGACGTACGAGGTCCCGCATGGCGTCGGCCCCGAGGAGTTGGCAGACACCGTGGCGTTCGTCGAAGTACACGCCTGAGTTCGGAACCGACCCGCCCGAATTCCCCGTTCGGCAGGTTGAAACCGCTCGATTCCTAACACGCGGCCATGAGCACGCAGACGACGCGGCTCGAAGAACTCGGCCGCAAACTCGGCGAGGCCATCGCCGACCACCCGAAATACGAAGCCTACGAGGAGGCAAAGGAGGCGGTGGAGGCCGACGACGAAGCCCAGGAGAAAATCGCCGAGTTCGAGCGACTCCGCGAGGAGTTCAACGTCGCCCGGCAGATGGGCGAGGCGACACAGGAAGACCTCGAGAAGGTCAAAGCCGCCCAGGAGGAACTGCACTCGCTTCCCGTGATGGAGGAGTTCCTGCTCGCGCAAGCCGAAATGGTGGGCGAACTGGAGAAAGTAAACGACGCCATCTCCGAACCGCTCGCAGTCGACTTCGGTGGCGAGGCTGGCGGTTGCTGTAACGACTAACGAGCGCGTCGAATCGGACTGACGGACGAACCTCTGTGACCGGCAGGCGCGTCACGGGCCACTCGTTTTCGCAGCCAGAGGTTCAAATACCAAGACGGGACCAGCCCCGCCTATGTTGGCAATCGCGGGCGGTAAAGGCGGCAGCGGCAAGACCACCACGACACTCGGGTTAGCGCGGGCGCTCGACGGTGAGGTCCTCGCCGTCGACGCCGACCGAGACATGCCGAACCTCCACGCGATGGCGGGCGTCGAACGTCCCTCCGGCGGTGTGCCGCCGGTGCAGTCGCATCCAAGCGACCCGTCCGTTTCGGTCGCACCCGCACCGCGTGGGACGGACGACGAAGTCTTCGAGCGATGGCTCCAGTCGCTCGCAACGGACGACAGACTCGCACTCGTCGATTGTCCGGCGGGAGCGGGACCGGACGCTGCAGTCCCGCTTCGGGTCGCAGACGGCGTCATTATCGTCACGCAACTGTGCACGCCGGCGCTGCGCGACGCCGCGAAGACAGCCGCGATGGCGCGGGCGCTCGGGACACCTGTGATTGGCGGTGTGGTGTCTCGCGCGCGAGTTGCACCGGACGCAGTCGGCGACTTGCTCGACGCGCCACTCCTCGGGACCGTCCCCGACGGCTCCTCGCCAGTCCTTACAAATCCGACAGTAAAAGCCGCGTATCGGCGTCTGGCAGGGGTCATTCGGGGGGAAGGTCTATTATGACTGACTGTCGTAGAACGTGGTATGCACCGGCTGGCAACGGGCATCGACATCCTCGACCGGCAACTCGGGGGTGGCATCCCGGCGGGGAGCGTGGTTCTGCTCGCGGCAGACCCAGCCAGTCAGTCGGAACTTTTCCTGTACGAACTCACGACCACGCGTGGGACGCTGTGGCTGACGACTCTTCGCTCGGAAGTCGCCGTCAGAGACGCGCTCGACCGCTGTCCGATTCCAACCGGCAACCCCACCGTTCGGGACGTTGGCGGGGATGCACCGCTCGACATGGCGAACAAACTCGTTCGCGACCTTCCAGAGGGTGCGAACCTCGTCATCGACGTGGTGGACATGCTCGAACGCACCGAACCGCCGCGGTTCCGGAAGTTCCTCAACGACCTCCAGACGCACATGGTCAACACCAGGGGACTGACGATCCTCCACGGTCTCAAAGGCGAGTCAGTCCCTTCGAACCGCGACCTGACAGAGCACATGGCCGACATCGTGTTCGACCTCGAAACCAAGATAGACGGGTCGGAGATAGAAAATCGACTCGCCGTGCCGAAGTTCCGCGGTGGAACGGCACTCGACGAAACCATCAAACTGCGGCTTGCCGACCGTGTTTCGGTCGACACCAGCCGAGATATCGCCTGAGGCGACGAGGTTCGGGCTAGAAGGAACCAGTCGAGAGTTAGAGCGCGAAGAAACCGAACGCGCCGAGCGTGACGACGCCGATAAGCGCCATCCACGCGCGGGCGCTGAGACCCGCGCCGCGGGTGAACACGTAGCCAAAGTAGGGAACGAGCGGTGCGAGACGGTAGACGAACGGGACTTCGACGCCGACGCCGAATTCGAGCGCGAGCGTTAGTCCCACGGTGCAGACACCGGCGACGAGAGCGACGTACAGGTCGGTCGCGTCTCGCAAATCGAGCGTCGGAGTGTCGTCTGACGAAGCCATCGCTACGAGGCGGTCGGAAGGCGAGTGTCAAGAAGCCGCCGATTCGAGAGAACCGACGGGAATGCTCGCTTATTCTTCGTCTTCGTCGGCGTCGAGTTCGGCAGCGAGTTCGTCGGCGTCGATGTCGACGTCCTCGATGGCTTCCTCGATGTCAGCGCCGCCAGCGCCGCCCATCATGCCGCCGAGGCCGCCCATGCCGCCCATGCCGCCCTCGATGGTCTCCTGAACGATGACGCGGTCGAGGTCGAGACGCTGCATGACGTCCTGCGCAATCTGCTGCTTGGAGAACAGCCACTGCTGGTTCATCGTCATCTGCGGCGTAGCCTCGATGTAGAGGGTCTCCTTTTCGACGGTGACGAGTTCCGTCTCGGGTTCTTCGTCCTCGTCTTCCTCGTCGTCGTCGGACTCGACGACCTGCTCTTCTTCGACTTCGTCCGTCTCAACCCAGACCTCGGGGGCCTGCTGGAGGTACATGCCGAGGAGACCGGAGGCCTGCTCCTCGCGGTCGTCGACGACATCGAGAACCTCGTACTCGTATTCGAGGTCCTTGCCCGCCAGCGGGTGGTTGAAGTTGACGCGGGCGCGGCCACCGATGATGGTCTCGAGACGACCCTGATCGCCGTCGATGGTGATCTGCGCACCGGGGTAGCGGTCGTCCTCGTCGATCTTGTTAGCGCTGACCGTGCGCACGTCGTCTTCGTCGTACTCGCCGAAGGCTTCGGCGGCCGGAATCTCGACTTCGCCCTCGTCGCCGACTTCGGACCCGATGAGGGCGTCGTCGACCGCGGGGAAGACGTGACCGGCACCGACGATGATGACGCGGGGTTCGAACTCGTACCCTTCAACGTCGATTTCGGCCTCTTCGGCTATTTCCTTACTCGTGGTGTCGACAACGTCGCCGTCCTCGACCGTGCGAACCGTATACGCGAGGCGGACGAAGTCGCCGTCCTGAATACCGGACTCGACTTCTTCATCGACCTGCTCGGCCTCCGCCTGCTGTTCGTCGCTCATACACGCTACGTGATTCGTGCGACCCTTAAGAATCACGTTTCGCTGGTGCGAGGTGTTCGCCCGGCAGTACCCCCCAAACTCGGCCACGACAGACGGTATCCGTCGAATCGTTTATGTTACTATCACGATTTATAGTAATAGAGGTGTGCTCACATGGCCCAGACAGGTTTGTTCATCGGTTTCGTCCTCGGGGTGGTACTACTGGCGCTCGTCATCGCGTACATCGGACGGGGGTGGCGACACTACACTCCCATGGCCTCGGTCGGTGGCGGTGGCGGGTCGAGCGGCGGTGAGACGAGCAGTCCCATCTCGGGGTGGTCGGAAGACCCGACGGTGCTCTCGCTCGCGTTCCTCCTCCTCGCACTCGGCTTCGGCGCGGTGGCAGTCCTGTTCGTCGGTGGGGCTGGCGTGTCCGAAGAGATGACCAACGCCGCGGGCGCGGTCCTCGTCGCCGCCACGGTCTTCGTCGTCGTCGCGTACCTCTTTCACGGAACGTACCACGCCGCCCGAAGTCGGGGCCTCGAACGCTCGCAGGCCGTACTCATCGGGTCGTGGGTGCTCGGTCTGTTGTTTATCGTAACCATCATGCTGAAACTCCTCGGCCTCCTCTGAGATGAGCACACGGGACGCCGTTTCCTTCGCCCCGCTTCGGATTCCACTCGTCCGGTGGCTGCTGGTGCTCCTCTGGGTCGAGTCACTGGCCGTCGCAGCGTACCTCGTCGTCACACCGGTTCACGTCGACGACGTTCGCTACGTGGTCTATCCGTTCGTCTGGATAAACGTCGGTGTCGCGGCAGTCCTCTGGACGACGCTTCCGGAGACAAATCGACAGCTTCGACTCGTCGCTGGCGTCGTCGCCGTCGCGTACTTCTTCCTGCTCGCAGCCCTCTCCGGATTGGTCTCGGTTGACTTCGGGGCGCTACTCGGGAGCGGTGCTCACGCAGCAGGCGGCCACACCCACGCGGCCGGTGGCCACCCGACGGGCTGGCAGTTCTCGCTCGCGGCACCGGGATGGGGGCCGCGGTTCGGGTACTCCAGTGGGGCCCTCTCGGTGGCGTTCATCCCCTACCGAGTCGTCGGCTACCTCGCACTCTCGTATCTCGTCTACGCGGCCGTCCTCGACACTGCTCGGGCCGCCCTCTCGGGGACGCTCGGACTCGTCTCGTGTGTCGGGTGTACGTTCCCGATTGTCACCGGCCTCTCGGCCGGACTCGCAGGCGGGACCGGTGTCGCAAGTGCGCTCCAGACTCTCTCGGTAGACCTCTCGACGGTCGTGTTTGTCGCCGCAGTGGCAGTGCTCGTATTCCGACCGAACGCTCGCGGAAAGACCAAACAATGAGTTCCCAGCGAACCGTTCGAGGGCTGCGCCGCATCCTGACCGCACTCGCAGTCCTCGCCGTCGGCCTCGTCGCCGCAGCACAGCCAGCAGCGGCCCACGCCGGGTCGCTCGGTGGGTCGCTCCGCTCAGTTCCCGCCCCGTTCTGGCTGGTCGTCGTCTCCGGTGGTGGCGTCGTCGGCGTCTCCTTCCTCGTCTCGGCGTTCGTGACCGACGACGAGACCCTTGGCGCGTTCGCCCGGCGAAGCATCGCTCTCGGTCGCCCGGTCAAACTCGTCGGGCTAGCCCTCCGCGTCGTCGGCGTCGCGGGACTGTTCACAGTCATCGGTCTCGGCCTCTTCGGCCCATCGACGGCGATTGCGAATCTCGGCGTCCTCATCGTCTGGGTCGGGTGGTGGGCCGGATTCACGATGCTGACGTACCTCGTCGTCGACGTGTGGCCGCTCGTGAACCCGTGGCGAACGCTCGGCGCTGTGCTCGGGTCGCTCGTCGATACTCGGAGCCGCTCCATCCCGGAGCGCGTGGGGTCGTGGCCGAGCGTCGTGGGTCTGCTCGCCCTCGTCTGGATAGAGGTCGTCAGTCCGCTTTCGGCCAATCCGCGGGCGTTGGCCATCGTCGTCCTTGGCTACTCCGTCGTGACTGTCGCGGGAGTACTCGTCTTCGGTGACGAGTGGTTCGAACACGTGGACCCAGTCTCCCGGGTGTTCCGGCTCTACGGACTTCTCGCACCGATTCAGCGAACTGACGACGGATTCTCGGTGTCGTTCCCCGGTGCGGCGCTCGCGCGCGTCGAGGCGGCGATGGACACCGACGACATTGCATTCGTCGTTGCGCTGTTGTGGGTGACGACCTACGACGGGCTCGTCTCGACCGTCGCGTGGGACGGCTTCCTCGACACTCTCACGCCCGTTCCCTCGTGGATGGTGAACCTCCTCGGCGTCGTCGTCGGCTTCCTCGTCTTCTTCGTCGTCTACCACCGCGCGGCCGCGTTTGCCCGGGAGACAGCCGAGACGTACGTCACAGGCGACTTCATCGCCGGGTGGTTCGCACCCGCGTTGGTTCCTATCGCCGCGGGCTACCACCTCGCACACTTTGTCGGCTTCGTCCTCGGCCTCGCACCCGCGCTGCTGACGGTTGCATTCGACCCGCTGTCTCCGCCCGCGAACATCCCGGTACTGGCCCTTCCGGAGTGGGTCGGCAGCCTCCAACTGGTGTTCGTCGTCCTCGGGCACCTCTTGGCGGTCTGGATAGCGCACACGCGGTCGTTCGACGTGTTTCCGGGGCGACTGCAACCCCTCCGGAGCCAGTACCCGTTCGTCGTCGTGACGATTTGCTACACGGCGTCGAGTCTGTGGGTCGTCGCCCAACCGACCGTCGGAGGTGTTGCGGGATGAGTCGCACGAGAGAGCTGGCCCGCATCACGGAACACGCCGTGCCGAAAACGGACCCCGAAACGGACGTTTCAGAGGGTGAAGAACCGGCCGCGACGTGTCCGTACTGCGACCGACCGTTCCGGCGAGAACGACTCTGCGACCTCCACGTCGGCACGGCGCACGAGGAGCGGACGGAATCGGAGCGAGAGGCGTACGAGGTGGCGGTCGAAGCCGAGTCCGAAGAGCTGTTTCAGTACCACCTGAAGGTCGCCGGGGCGCTCGGGGCTGCCTACGCAGTGCTCTTTCTGCTCGCAGTGGTCGGGTTCAGCCTCTAAGAAAAACGCAGGTCAGGCGTGTTCGTGGCCGTGTTCGCCTTCTGATTCCGGTTCCGGGAGACGCATCACGACAGCAGTGAGGATAGCCACGCCGAGGAGCGCGACCACGCCGCCCACCGTGATTACCAGTTCGCCCGCGCCGATTGCCTCCGCGACGAGGAGGAAAGCGAGTCCGAAGACAACGCTGACGAACGCTGCGCCGAGCGCGACCGAGTGTTCACTCATGCACTGTGGTAACACGCCAGTCGTCAAGAAGGTATGCCCGAATTCCGTTCGCGGGGCGCAGGCGACGTGGCGGCGTTCCTCACCTCGTCGCGTTCTCACCACCCCTCGCCGCGACGACGACCAAGAGGAAGACAGCGAGTCCAAGCAACAGGCCGGGGCCAACGACGAGCGGCGTCGTGAGACTGCCGGGGACGACGCGGGTCATCATGACAGTCACGCCGACAGCGATTGGCACCGAAAAGAGGAGTGCGTAGGCGACGGCCGTGCGAGTCGAGTGGGCGTCGGTATCTGTGAGGGGAGAGCCAGCCACAGACTCGTCGGAAGGAGAGTCGGTCACGGTCACAGGAGTGAGTACGACGCTGCGACCGTGAGTGCGAGCGCTGCCACGAGACCGACGCTGATGAGGTACGTCAGCGAGCGCGGTTCGAACCGGAGGTGCTGGAAGTAGGCTGCGACCAACACCGCCTTCGCCGCCGAGAGAGCGATGATGATGCCGAAGGCGGTCCAGTAGGCTAACCCCGCGAACTCGACGAGGACCTGCACCGTCGCCGAGACGAACAATACCACGTAAATCGCCGTATAGAGTTTTGTTGATACCATCTTTGTCACCTCACAGGATGTAGAACAGCGGGAAGAGGAACAACCAGACGATGTCGACGAAGTGCCAGTAGAGGCCGAAGTACTCCACCGACCGGTTGTCTTCGAGGTACGCGCCTCTCCATGCGCGTGCGGTCAGATACAGTGCGACGATGAGTCCCGCGATGACGTGGGCCGCGTGCAACCCCGTCGTGAGGAAGAACGTCGAGGTTCGGACGTTCGTCGAGAGCCACAGTCCCTCGTGGAAGAGGTGCTGCCACTCCAGCGCCTTGTTGACGAGGAAGCCGATGCCGAGGACGAAGGTGGCACCGAGACTCGTGACGAGGCCCAACCGGTGTTTCTTCTCGGCCGCGACCAACGCGAGGACGACGGTGAAACTGCTCGTCAACAGGATGTACGTGTTGACGAGGCCGGGAATCGGGTCCGGCGGGACCACCTCCCACGCGGTCCACCCGAAGGCGAACCGCGTGAAGATGTACGCGCCGAGGAAGCCGCCGAACAGCACCACGTCGGAGGCGAGGAATATCCACATCCCCACCTTGCCGTTGTCGATGCCGGAGAACGGCCACGCCTCGCCCTCGTCGAAGACCGGGCCGTGGAAGGGTTCGAGGCCCATGGCGATGAGCGACCCGAGCGTGATGCCGAAGCCCGCGACTGTCGTCGTCGCGTATGCGGCCCCCATCATCCCGTCGGGGAACGCGGCGTCCTGTAGCGGTGAAAGGCCGAGCAGGACGAGGAACGCACCGACAGAGAGAACGAACGGCCAGATGCTCGCGTGGCTCGGACCTTCGACTTCAGTCGCCTCCACTGTCGGTTCGTACTCCGTCGTGACCGCGGTGTGTGGTGAGGTTGCGACGCCGCCGTCTACGGTCGCTCCCCCGCTGCCGTCAGCGGCTGTTGCGCCGCCCGCGGCGTCCGAATCCCTGTCGAGGATGAACGAGAGATGACCGTCGCGGTACGTTGGTGTGCCCTCGAAGTTTTCGAGGGGTGGCGGCGACGAGACGGCCCACTCGGCGGTCGTCGCGTACTCCCACGGGTTGTCGGAGACTGGGTCGCCGTCGAAGGCGCTCTTGAACAGGTTGTAGAACATGACGAGGAACGACAACCCGAGGATGAAGCCACCGATAGTGGCGAGTTGATGCCACGGCGCGAGTTCGGGTGCGTAGTCGAAGACGCGGCGCGGCGTCTCCCACGCGATGAAAAGCGGGAAGTACAGCAGGTTGAAGCCGACGAAGTAGGCGGCGAAGTGGACCTTCCCGAGGAATTCGTCGTACATCCGGCCGGTTATCTTCGGGAACCAGTAGTAGAGACCCCCGACGAGCGCGGTTACGCCGCCGACCATCACGTAGTGGAAGTGCGCGACGACCCAGTAGGTGCCGCGGAACTCGTAGTCGAGGACGACGGCCCCGAGGAAGACACCAGTGATACCGCCGATGATGAACAACAAGAGCGCCCCGAAGACGAAGAGGAAGGGCGTCGTAAAGCGTATCTTGCCCTTCAACATGGTGTAGATGAGCGCGAACACCATCAGGTCGAACGGCAACGAGATGCCGATGGTCGTAATCATAAAGAGCGTCTTCACCTGGAGGTTGATGCTCGTCAGGAACATGTGGTGCATCCAGACGACGAAGCTCTGAATCGCCACGAGCACCATCGCGATGATGAACCACTTCCGCCCGACGATGCGGCGGCCGGTGAACGTCTGGAACACCTCGGCCATGACGCCGAGCGCCGGGAAGAAGACGATGTACACCTCCGGGTGGCCGAAGAACCAGAAGAGGTGTGTCCACAGTATCGCTCCCGCGGGCGACTCCATGGCGAAGTAGGTCGTCCCGAGGAGTCGGTCCGCCGAGAGGACCATCAGCGCGGCGAGGAGCGCCGCGAAGGCAAAGAGCATCATCCAGACGGTGAGGAGAATCGTCCAGCTAAACAGCGGCATGTTCCGGAGCGTCAACCCCTCCGCCCGCATGCGATGCATCGTCGTCAAGAAGTTAACCGATGAGACGGTGACGGAGGCGACGAACAGGATGAGCGCCAGCACCGCCGTCGAGGCCCCAACGTCCGGTGTGAAGGTTGGAACGTTCAACGGGGCGTACATCGTCCACCCGCCGGAGAAGGTGCCACCTTGGAAGAACGAGACGCCGAAGAGGATGCCGGAAAAGAGGTACAGCCAGTAGCTCAGTGCGTTCAGGCGGGGGAACGCGAGGTCTTTCGCCCCCAGTTGGAGCGGGACGATGTAGTTCGCAAAGCCGAACGCGAACGGCGAGAGGAACCAAAACACCATCAACAACCCGTGTGCTGAGACGGCCTGATTGTACGCCATCGGGGAAAGAATCGTCTCAGCCGGTGCACGCGGTGCCCACAGTTGGATGCGCATCAACCACGCGAGGACGCCGCCGAGGACGAGGAAGAAAAGCGACGTGACGATGTAGAGGACGCCCACGTCCTTGTGATTCGTCGTGACGAACCACCGCTTGATGCTCCCCGTTCCCGGGAAGTCGTGGCCGTGGTCGTGGTCGTCCGCGTGGCTGCCGGGAACGACTTCGCTTCCGACTTCTGTGCCACCGTCTGTCCGTTCAGGATTCGTGTCGCTCATGTTGCTGGTGCCTCCACGGATGCGCTCTCGTTTTCGGTGCTCACGCTTTCGCTACTCTCGTTGCCGGTGCTCTCGTACCACTCCTCGTACTCGTCAGGAGGCATCACGATGACCTCCGCGGACATATACGAGTGGCCAGCACCGCACAGTTCGTAGCACTGAGCGGTGTAGGTTCCAGTCTCGTTGGCAACGAACCACGTCTCGGTCTCCTGTCCCGGAATCGCGTCCGTCTTGACGCGTAAAGCCGGGATGCCGAAGTTGTGGAACACGTCGGCCGAGGTCACGCGTAATCGGACCGACTGGTCCGCAGGAACGCGAAGGACGCCGTCGGTCGTGTGGCCGTTCGGGTACGTAAATCGCCACCCGAACTGGTAGCCTTCGACTTCGACGTCCAGCGAGTCGTCCGCCGACGGACCCTCCTCGACGTACAGAAGCGTCAGGTACGTCCACGAAATCAGCGAGACGACGATAATCATACTCATGAAAAACGACGTAGCGAGCTTTCGCCCGCCTCCACCACCAGCCGGGAGTTCGCCCAACACGGGCCGATCCTCCACTCCCTCTCCCTTCCCAGACCCGGAGCGATACTTGTAGGCGTTGTACAGCATGTAGCCGATAACCACCACCCCGACGAGCGTCCCGAGGAGCAGGAACACCTCGAAGATACTCTCGAAGACGATGATGCGCGTCCCCCGGGGTACGAGCCCCGACTGGAGGATAAGCGGGCTACTTCCGACAAGAGTTGTGCCCATTGATAACATCACCCACCCATGTTAATTAACGTTCATGATAATCACTGTTTCGGCGAACGGCGGCCACCTGACGACAGGTGTCAAAAACAGGAAGATTCTGGTTCGGGACGGCTAGCGTCGCGCGCCCGTTTCGATTGTGGTCACAGTGCGAGTTGCGACTGTGTTTACACGTCGTGCTGGGGGATCCCTGCCACCCGGTCGAGGGTGTAGCCGAACGCCAGGCCGTATATCCAGTGTGCGGCCAGCGAGAACACGAGGAACGTCGCCACGACGGCAGCATCTCCGGGCGGCCAGAACGCCGGAACGAACCCGAGCCAGTACAGCGTGGCGAACGAGACGCCCCGGAGGTATTTGGGGGACTCCGGCGGCAGGAATGCACCGACGACTACGAAGGTCAGCGGTAAGACGACGACGCCGCCGATACCGAACAGCACGACGCCGAGCGCGAGCGTCGGTTCGAACCCGAAGAAGATGGCAAACCCGGCGAACCGAGTTATCGGCTCCGTGATGAAGAGACCGAGCAGTCCCGGAATACCGACGAGCACGGGAAGCATCAACACGGTCCCGATGAGGCCGCCACCCATCGCCGCGAGGATAACGCGCCCCGTTATCGTCGGGTCGAGCGTCTCGTCTGCTGGTTGTTCTACCCCACCCACCGCCGGATTCGGTGTTTCTTGGCTCATCGTCTCCTCGTATTACAATCCCCCTCACGATAAAGGGTAACAATTGACATACTTGAAATACGTACAGTTTCGGTTCGGCCGAATCTCGGACGGTGTCGCCGGGATGGTTCGGGACTACCGCGCCAGCGAGTCACCGACGTTTTTGGGGTGCGCACCGACCTATCGGTCAATGTACGAAGTCGAGGTCAAGGTTCGCGCCGACCACGAGGCGGTCAGAGAGCGCCTGAACGCGACCGGAGCCGAGCAGGTCAACCGTGTCACTCAGAATGACATATACTACGATGCACCGCACAGGGACTTCGCCGAGACCGACGAGGCGTTGCGTCTCCGTCGAGAGAAACGGTACGAGGGTGACGACGTTGTCTCCGAAACGACCCGCATCACCTACAAAGGTCCTCTCGTCGACGAGTCGTCGAAGACCCGCCGCGAGTACGAGACGGGCGTCGACGACGCCGGCACGATGGACGCTATCTGCGACGCAGTCGGGTTCGAGGCTGCCGCGACCGTCGAGAAAGAACGAGAACGGTTCGCCCTCGACGGATACACCGTCTCCCTCGATGCAGTCTCCGGACTCGGCGAGTTCGTGGAGGTCGAAGTCGAAGTCGAATCCGACCTCGACGACGCCCGTGACGGTGCATTCGAGGTGCTTCGGAAACTCGAACTCGACCCTGACGACCAGATTCGAACCTCCTACCTCGGAATGCTACTCGGCGCGCCCGAAGAGTGACAGACAGCCATCCAAGAGGATAATACAACGGCCTGACAGGAGTATCGGCAACCGTTGCCGTTCCGATTCCCCATAGTAATACAGGGTTGTGGCAAGGTTTCCGCAAGTTATAGAACCGCCCGCTTGGTACTCCCGGCAATGAGCGACCGAAACATTCGCCTCGAACCCGCCGACAAGCGGGCGGTCGAGGACCAGAAGGTCGAAATCGTCGAACGGAAGGGAATCGGACACCCGGACTCTATCTGTGACGGTATCGCCGAAAGTGTCTCTCGCGCACTGTCGAACCTCTACCTCGACCGTGTCGGCAAAGTCCTCCACTACAACACAGACGAGACGCAACTTGTCGCCGGAACGGCCGCACCGGCCTTCGGCGGCGGTGAAGTCATCGAGCCTATCTATCTGCTCATCGTCGGCCGTGCGACCAAGGAGTACGAGCAAGACGGTCGGACGCTGAAACTCCCCGTCGATGCTGTTGCCCTCCGCGCTGCCCGCGAGTACCTGAAAGAGAACCTTCCCGAACTCGACGTTGGCAGCGACGTTATCGTCGATGTCAAACTCGGCGAAGGCTCCGGCGACCTCCAAGACGTGTTCAGCGAGGAGACACAGGAAGTTCCGATGGCGAACGACACCAGTTTCGGTGTCGGTCACGCCCCCCTCACCGAAACCGAGCAAATCGTCCGCGAGGCGGAGCGCGCCCTCAACGGCGCTCGCTACGGCGACGACCACCCCGAACTCGGACAGGACATCAAAATCATGGGCAAGCGCGAGGGCGACGTTATCGACGTGACCGTCGCGGCCGCCATGGTCGACGCCTACATCGACGGTATGGACGACTACATCGCCGCCGTCGACGACGTACGCGAGTTCGTCACCGACCTCGCCACGGAGTACACCGACCGCGAAGTCAACGTCGAGGTCAACACCGCCGACGACTACGAGGAAGGCTCTATCTACCTGACCACGACCGGCACCTCGGCCGAACAGGGTGACGACGGCTCTGTCGGCCGCGGGAACCGCGCCAACGGTCTCATCACGCCGAACCGCCCGATGAGCATGGAAGCGACCTCCGGCAAGAACCCCGTCAACCACATCGGGAAGATTTACAACCTGCTTTCGACCCACATCGCCGAAACGGTCGTCGACGAAGTCGATGGCATCCGCGACCTGCAGGTCCGCCTGCTCTCGCAAATCGGTCGTCCCATCGACGAACCGCACGTCGCCGACGCGAAGGTCGTCACCCACGACGGTGTCACCATCGCCGACATCGAAGACGACGTCGTCGCCATCATCGACCGCGAACTCGCTAACGTCACCGACATCACTCGCCGCACTATCGAAGGCGAACTCAGCACGTTCTAAGCACGGGTCGGCGAGCGAACCGCTGGAAGGGCGCTATTCTGCGTCCGAACCGTCGGATTTCTCGGCTGTCGAACCGTAGTATTCCGCGACGAGTTTCGCGGCCGCCTCGGCCGTTTTTCTGTACTCCCGGCCACCATCGGGCGTCCGAACCGCGTACTCGTAGTGGTTACTCTTCGGGACGTACCATTTCTCGGGGAATCGGTCGAGGATTGCCTGTGGGGCGGTGGTTTCGTGGAGCGAGTCCACCGCCTCGACAGACCCGTTTTGGGCCTGCGCCGACTGGACCGGGGTGGTGAAACTCGTTTCGGCCACTACTTCGTGGGTGTCGAGGGACGGCGACAGCGGTTCGTCGCGGGACGACATCACCGTCGGGTTCGATTCGACGAGGAGCGTCTCGGGGACGTTCGGGTGCGACGCTGGCATTCCCATACGGAGGTCAGGTCGGTTCTCCGCCGCGAGGGCCTGTCCCATCAGAATCGACTGCATATTGATTTCGGGGTCGTCACCGGGCGTCAGTTGGTCGTACGAACCATCTGCGTTCATCTCCCACGCCTTCCGGTTGTCGGCGAAGCCGAGTTCGAGGATGAATCGGAGTTGCTCGCGGATGTCGTGGTCTTCGACGGGGGCGACCGCCTCGACGCGCTTGTCGAGATTGCGGGTCATCCAGTCCGCAGACCCGATGTAGTAGTCCGGGTCGCCCGCGTTCTCGAAGTAGAAGATACGAGAGTGTTCGAGGAATCGGTCGACGACGCTCCGAACTGTCACGGTCTCAGAGAGGCCTTCGATGCCCGGACGAAGCCGACAGATGTCGCGGACGAGCAGGTCGATATCGACGCCCGCTATCGACGCCCGGTAGAGTTCTTCGACGATGCCGGGGTCTTCGAGGGCGTTCATCTTCGCGACGATGCGGGCGGGGCGGCCCGCGCGGGCGTGTTCCGCCTCGCGTCGGATACACTTCGTGAACTCGTTGCGCATCGTCACCGGCGCGATGAGGAGTTTGCGGAACTCCTCGTCGAGCGCGGGGCCGGTAAAGAAGTTGAACACCTTCACGAGGTCCTGTCCGATGTCGCGGTCGGCGGTGAGGAGGCCGAGGTCGACGTAGCCCTTCGCGGTCTCGGAGTGGTAGTTGCCGGTGGCGACGTGCGAGTAGAGACAGACACCGTCGGCCTCCTCGCGGACGACGAGGACCGTCTTCGTGTGCGTCTTCAACCCGATGGTTCCGTAGGCGACGTGGATACCTTCTTCTTCGAGTCTGCGGACCCATTCGAGGTTGTTCTGCTCGTCAAAGCGGGCTTTGAGTTCGACCATGGCGGCCACCTGCTTGCCGTTGTCCGCGGCGTCGATGAGCGACTGGATGACCTTCGAGTCCGACGCGGTGCGGTAGATTGCAGCCTTGATGGCGAGGACGTTCGGGTCGTTCGCCGCGGCGTCGAGAAACCGCTGGACCGTGTCGTCGAACGAGTGATACGGGTGGTGCAACAGGACGTCTTTTCGGCGAATTTCGTCGAAGACGGTGTCGCCGTCGCTGTCGACACCGACCTCGTCGAGACTGTAGCCATCATCAAGACTGTGACCGTGCAGTCGCGGGTGCGGCCGCGGTGTCCACGGGTCGCGTTTCAGGTCCGGGCGGTCGAGGTCGGTAAGCGCCATGAACTCGCGGTAGTCAAGTGGGCCGGGAAGCGAAAAGACCTCCCGCTCGTCGAGGTCCAACTGCTCGACGAGCAGGCGCTTGACCGACCCGGGTGCGTCCTGTTCGATTTCGAGGCGGACGGCGGTTGCGAACCGACGCTGTTCGAGCACCTCCTCTATCATGTCGATGAGGTCCTCTGCGACCTCCTCGTTCCGCCGCACTTCGGCGTTGCGCGTCAGTTTGAACACCGCGGTGCCGAGTACCTCGACGTTCGGAAACAGCAAGTCGAGGTTGGCGCGAATGACCGCTTCGAGGAGGACGTACCGCGCTTCGTCGTGGTCGGTGTCGACTTCGACGAGTCGCGGGCGGTTCTGCGGTATCTTCACGCGGGTGAACGTCGGGTCGTCGCCGTTCTTCGTGAGCACCGCAAGCGAGAGCGAGAGGTTCGAGATGAACGGAAACGGGTGCGCGGGGTCGAACGAGAGGGGCGTCAACGTCGGCAGGACAGACGTCTCGAAGTACTCGCGCATCTGTGATTGTTCGTCAGGCGTCAGGTCGTCGTACTCACAGATGTGGATGCCTTCGGCGGCGAGCGCAGGACGGATTTCCTCGCGATAACACGCCGCCTGCCGTTCGAACATCGGGCGGGCCTTGTCGATGGCTTCTTCCCACTGCTCGCGGGGTGTGCGCCCGTCAGCGGTGCGTTCTGTCACCCCGGCGACCAACTGCTGTTTCAATCCGCCGATACGCTTCATGAAGAACTCGTCGAGGTTCTTGGTGAAGATGGCGAGAAACCGAACTCGTTCGAGAAGCGGGTTCTGGTCGTCGAGCACCTCGTTGAGGACGCGCGACTGGAACTCGAGTTCGCTCAACTCGCGGTTGAGATAGTACTTCGGGTCTGAAAGGTCGATATCGGCAGGCGACTCAGTGGTCATGGCATCGTAAGTGGCGACAGGGCATCTCGCTGACTACGGCAGCGTCTGGCTGGCTTCTTCGCTATCCGGGTGTCCGCTGCGACGAGTGGGTGCTAACTGACCGGTAGCAGGCCGCAGCGGCCAAATCTACGGGAAATACAGGGAAAGAGACGTATTAAGCGATTTATATTGGTTCCACGATTGAGTACGGTTCAGTAAATTTCGGTATGTGGTACTATATAAGTATATTTTATATATTGACACGAATCGGCTCGGGCGAGACTGGCGCGACCGGTGCGACGCAGAACGAGATGCTGAAGCGTCGTGACTGAGAAACACGCATGTGAACGAGACGGCGCACGTCGTCCTCGTCGGCTACGGCGAGGTCGGAACGAAGAGTTCGAGCGTCCGAGCGAAGATGGAGGCGCGCCTCCGGGAGAACCTCCAGGCAGTCATCGACGACAGAGACCTCTCGGGCCGCGTCGAGCGAACGTGGTCTCGGCTCCGTGTCGTCGACGCCGACGACCCGGAAGCAGTCGCCGCCGCGTGCGCCGAGGTTCCCGGCGTCGTCTGGACCAGACCGACTCTCGCGTGCGAACCGGACCTCGACGCGATGGTCACGGTGTGCCGCGGCCTCGCCGCAGAACATCCCGAGGGCGCGAGTTTCGCCATCGACGCCGACCGAATCGGCCCCAAAGAGAATCACGGCTTTTCCGTCCGCGACATCGAGCGTGACGCGGGGAGCGCCGTCGTCGAAGCCACCAACGCGCCGGTCGACCTCGACAACCCGGACCACACCTATCGCATCGAGTGCCGAGAGGACACCGCATACGTCTCGATTCGTCGGTTCGACGGACCCGGCGGTATCCCGCTGGGGACCCAAGGGAAGGCCGTCGCGCTCATCTCCGGCGGTATCGACTCGCCCGTGGCGATGTGGGAGATGATGCGCCGCGGGTGCGAAATCGTCCCCGTCTACGTGGACCTTGGCGACTTCGGCGGTGCCGACCACCGAGCGCGGGCGGTCCAGACCGTCCGAACCATCGCCCGGCGCGCACCGAACTTCGATATGCGCGTCCACATCGTCCCCGGCGGTGACGTGGTCGAGCGACTAATGGACACCATCGAGGACACACGGATGCTCTCGCTGCGGCGGGTGATGCTCGCAATCGGGGCCGAAGTCGCCGCCGAAGAGGACGCCCACTCAATCGTGACCGGGGAGTCGCTGGCGCAGAAATCCAGTCAGACCGGCGAGAACCTCGCGGTCACGGCAGCGGCGACCGACTATCCGGTCCACAGACCGCTTTTGACCCGCGACAAGACGGATATTGTCGCCGAGGCGCGTGCGTTGGGCACCTTCCACGACTCCACCCTTCCGGTTGGTTGTGAGCGCGTCGCGCCGTCGTACCCCGAGACGAACGCCTCGCTGGCCGCCGTCGAACAGGCAGAGCCTGACGGCCTCTTCGACCTCGCCGCCGAGGCGGCGCGCAACCGGACGCGGAGCTGAGACTGGGGGTCTTTCTTCTGGTGGTGTTAGACCGCCGGAACCTTCCGGCGGTGCCAGAGTATCGGAACCGCTTTACCGCATCCATACCGTCCTCTCCGACGTGACGCAGGTCTGTATCGTCGGGTCCGAAGACGTTCACCTCCAGTACGAGTTGCTGTCGCGAGAAACCGCCCGCGCGGCGCTCTCGACGTACGACATCACCGAACCGTTCGAGAACTCGCTGTGTGTCGAGACGGTGAGCATCGGCGCGGCCGTCTCACTTCTCAACGACCTCAACTGGTATCTCGTCCGCTTCGCCGACGCCGCGTTGGTCCTCGAACCGTCTATCTCCGACGACGAATGGCTCTCCCGCGACCTCGCCCGCGACGTCCGAGACAGCGCTGTCGCCCCGGAAGAAACCGGCGACCACCTCGCAATCTACGGCGTCGAAGAGGGCCGCCTCGTCGAACCGATGTACGTAACGCGAGTCGACGGGTCGGTCCCCTCCTACGACCTTCGAGATGTCGACGAGACGGTGGTCGTCCGCGTCGGCGAAAACGAGTTCGGCCGATAGCGACAGGTCGACCGAGAATAGCCTGTAGAAGACGTTAGTCGAACATTCCGGTCGACATGTAGCGCTCGCCAGAGTCCCAGAATACTGTGACGACGAGCGGTTGCTCATCCTCGGGAGCGGTGGGGTCCGCGATGCGCTCGGCGACGCGCTTGGCAGCGAGCAGCGACGCGCCGGAGGACTGGCCGACGAGGATGCCTTCCTCGCGGGTGAGTCTTCGACACTCGGCTTCGGCGTCTTCGACCGCAACAATCTCGACGTCGTCGAGCAGGTCCGTATCGAGATTGGGACTGACGAATCCCGGGCCCATTCCCTGAAACTCGTTGTCGCCGACTTCGTGGCCCGAGAGGACGGCGCTTTCTTCGGGTTCGACGCCGACGACGGTCATCGACGGGAACTCCTCTTTGAGGCGGCGGCCGTTCCCCGAGATGGTGCCGCCAGTGCCGATTCCAGCGACGAAGGCGTCGATTTGACGGCCGTCGATTTGGTCGAGAATCTCCTCTGCGGTCGTTCGGTAGTGGGCGTTCGGGTTCGCCGGGTTCTCGAACTGGCGGAGTTGGTACATTCCTTCCTCCGCTTCGAGTTCGTCGGCGCGGTCTTTGGCGTCAGAGATGTTGCCCTCGACGAGTTCGATAGTCGCACCGTAGGCGCGCATGATTTCGCGCCGCTCGGGAGACATCGACTCGGACATGACGATAGTGAGGTCGTAGCCCTTCGCCGCTGCGACCACCGCCAGCCCGATGCCTGTGTTCCCGGACGTCGGTTCGACGAGTTCGTCGCCGGGTTCGATGTCACCTGCCGCTTCCGCCGCCTCGACCATCGCCAGCGCGGGGCGGTCTTTCGCCGACCCGCCGGGGTTCTTGGACTCGATTTTCGCTGCGATGGTCGACCCGGCGGGCGAGTCGACGCGGACCAAGGGGGACCCGATAGCGTCGAGGATACTGTCGTCCATCGCTCTCCGGTTTACCACGCGTACCTAAACGACTGGCGGAGCCGGACGAATCGGCCACTGTTCGGCGGCTGACAGGTGTGAGCCGACCGACCGTGGCGAACCCCGCCGCGAGCGCACCCGTTAAATCCGCGCGTTCGTTAGACCCGCGCATGGCCAAGGCGGAGACGCTAGAGACGATGCAACCGAACCCCGAGTGGGACGCGGACGGATACGAAGACGCCGTTGCGACGCTCGGTGCCGACGACTACACGTTCAAAGTATGGGGCGGCGACTGGTGCGGCGACTGCCAGGACCAACTGCCCAACTTCGGCGCGGCGCTGGACGCCGCTGGCGTCGACTCCAGCCACA
Source organism: Haloferax sp. S1W (assembly GCF_044593955.1). Taxonomy (GTDB): domain Archaea; phylum Halobacteriota; class Halobacteria; order Halobacteriales; family Haloferacaceae; genus Haloferax. Next base: position 802,636 of record NZ_CP172595.1, on the reverse strand, counting down.
TCGAACACTACCCGGTCGAGAAGGCCGACGACGGGTCGAAGATTGGCCCCCGCGTCGAGGAGTACGGCATCGAGTACATCCCGACGGTCGTCGTCGAACTCGACGGCGAGGAGGTCGCGCGGTTCGTCGAGGAAGAAGCCGACCCGATTGCGGTCTACCTCGCAGAACAACTGTCGAACTGAGTCGCGGTCGATTCGTTTCTGTTTCACGGTGTCGGAGGACTGATACGAGACGGCCGAGTACGCCGACCAGATGAGACGACGACAGGTCCTCGCGTCGCTCGGTGCCGCCGCCCTCGCGGGGTGTAACGCCCCGAATCTCTGCGGCCCACGAGACACCGAGCCCCTCCCTAACGAAGACGCAGGCTGGCCCCAACAGGGACCCACGCCCGCGAATCAGCGCCTCGCGCCCTCCATCTCAGTAAGCGACCCAACCGAGACGTGGCGCATCGAGACCGACGGCCCAGTGATGACACCGGCTGTTTCCGGGGACACTGTGTACCTCTCCGCCGGTGTGCACAATGACGAGAGTGACCAGTTCCCCGTAGGGGCGCTCTTCGCCTTCGACCGAGAGACGGGAGAGCAGCGCTGGCGAACCATCTTCGGCGACTTCTATGGGGCCTATGCCGGATGCCCGCCAGTCGTCTACCGCGGGACGGTGTACGTCGGCGACGCGGGGCACTACAGCCTCTATGCGGTGAGCGCCCGAACCGGAGCGATTCGGTGGCACGCGCAACTCGGTGGGTCGGTGAATCGCCCGGTTGTTGCCGCTGACGGCGTCATCTGTCTCGCACAGCAGGACCACGTCATCGCGTTCGACACGATGGGCGAGGAGCTGTGGCGATACTCGAAGCCGGGGCACGTCTTCTTGACGACGCCAACTATCGTCGATGGGACGGTCTACGTCGGCTCAGTCTTCAGCCCGGACGGTGGAAACAACGAATCGGCAGACGACCACTCGTCGGTCGTCGCCGCGCTCGACCTCAACACGGGTGACGTGGTGTGGGAAGCCGCCCGCGGCGAGAACTTTAATCCGATTACCGCCGCTGACGGGACACTCTACCTCTCCGGTGCGAACGCGATTCACGCCCTCGATATGGCCGATGGGAGTCGCGTCTGGGAGCAGCCGACCGGGGGCCGTCGCTTCGGCCGCCTCGCGGTCGACGACGAGCGCGTGTACGCCACCGGCGGCAGACAGGCGGTCGCATTCGGTCGCGACGACGGCGAACCTCGCTGGCGGTACGAGGCCGACACCCACCTTCGTTCGCATCCGATGGTGACTGCGAACTCAGTGGTCGCCGCGACAGATAACCCTCAGAGCGGCGATGCCGCCGTCACCTACGCACTTGACGTTGCGACTGGCGAACCCCGATGGTCGGTTGAACTCGACGGCAACATGGGCTTTGCGCCCGTTGCCGGTGAGAATCAGGTGTATCTGTCGTCGTACCGGGCGGAAGGACAGGGCGTGCTGGTCGGTGTCGAATGATGGGTGACGAGACCGTCGACGAGCGCAGTTCGGCGTGCTACATCCTCGATAGCGACGACTACGGCCGCGACGTGGAGACGATTTTTTCGGAAGTACTGCCCCTCGCCCGCACCGTGCGCGTTGAACTCGACCGATACTGGACCGACGAGGACGATGGCGGCGAACAGTGTGCCGCGGTTCTCTCGTCGCTGAACGCCCTCAACCCGGAGCGACCTGACCACCGAACGTATCAGTTCGCCCTCGACGAGGAGGGAACAGACGTGCTGTCTGCGTTGCTCGACGTGGCACGGACGTTTGCCGGACAGCACTTCGTGTTTCGACTCAGATTACTCGACGAAGAAGACGCGGAGTTGCTCAAGACGATTCCGCACGAATCGTCGGTCTCGGGTGGGTCCCCGCCGTTGCCCACTGAGGCGGTCGAATCAATCCAGTCGGCCTTGGTCGACAGAACCGCGATATTCGTCGAGAGTGGGGTCCGGGAACGGTGGCGGACCGACGAACACGCCTACCGACTCGACACAGTAGCCATCGTAGAGTCGTCACTCAACGGGAAGACGAGTCGGACGCTCTGTTCCGCGCTCACGACCAACCGCCTTCGTATTCAGGACGGGACGACGCTGGTGTTCGAAACCCCTTACGGAGACAAGACAGTCCCGTGCGTGAACCCGGACCGTGCCGAGCGTGTCGCTGAAGCAGTCAGGGAGTTGCGAGAGCGGTACGACGGGCACCACCTCTGAACTCCGTTCACTCGGAGGGAAGCGACCCTTCTTCTCAGACGTCCTGTCCCGCCGTAAACCACGCCAACGCTTCGTCGATATCGTGGGTCGGTGCGGAACAGGTGAAGTTCTCGCAGGCGTAGACAGTCGGTTCGCCCCCGTCCGCTTCGCGGGCGGCCCAGATAGGCGGTGCCTCGTCAAGTTCGAGTTCGTCGAGCCACGCGTCCAGTTCGTCGTCGGTGGCCGGTCGGGGCGCGACGACGAGGCCCGGAAGGTAACGTGAGGCGAGCGTCTCGCGCCACTCGGCAGGCATCTCGTCGGCCGCGACGGTCAGTTCTGGGACCCCGCTGGCGGCTTTCTCGGCGGCGAGCGCGAGCGAAACGTGTTCGAGCGGACTGCCGCGGATGCGATTCGCGTGGGTTTCGAGGACGGCGTCAGCGGCCTCGCCGAAGCCAGCATCGGGCGCGAAGTGTTCGAGGTCGAGGAACAGCGAGGTGGCGACGCCGAGACTCGACGGCGTGGATTGGTCGGTCGCCTCCTGCGGGCGCGTCACGAGGGCTTCACCGCTTTCGGGCGTGAAGTAGAGCGTCCCGGCCGCGTCGTCGTAGAACTCGCGGTGAATCGCCCGGGAAAGGTCGAGTGCGAACGCGAGTGGCTCGACGTCGCCGGTGGCCTGATACAGGTCGAACGCGCCGCGGGCGAGGAAGGCGTAGTCTTCGAGGTAGCCGTCGCCTTTGACCTCGCCGTTCATCACGCGCCGCGAGAGGTGTCCGGCGTCTGCGTCCCAGAGGTGCTCGCGCACGAAGTCGAGGGCGCGGTAGGCATCGTCGGCGAGAGAGTCATCTTCGAGCGCGACTGCGCCCTGCGCGAACACCGAAATCATCAGGCCGTTCCACCCGGCGATAATTTTCTCGTCGCGGGCGGGGCGCTCTCGACCCGAACGGGCCGCGAAGAGGGCCGTTCGGGCCTCCGCGAGATGCTCTTCGACCTCGTCTTCGGGGATGTCGTACTCCTCCGCGAGGTCGGAGACGGTCGCCGAGACGTTCAACACGGTCGTCTTGTTCTCGAAGTTGCCGCCGGGCGTGACGCCGTAGCGGTCGCAGAAGAGGTCGGCTTCGAGTTCGGGAAGGAGACTGCGAACCTCGTCGGGCGTCCAGACGTAGAAGGTCCCTTCTTCGCCGCCGGATTGGGCGTCGAGTGTGGCGAAGAAGCCGCCGTCGTCGTGGGAGAGTTCCCTGCGGACGAATTCGAACGTCTCGGCCGCGACATCGGCGTATGCTTCGGTTCCGGTGAGACGGTAGGTGTCGAGATAGCGGGGGACGAGTCCCGCCTGGTCGTACAGCATCTTCTCGAAGTGCGGGACGGTCCAGTCTTTGTCCACGCAGTAGCGGTGGAAGCCGCCGCCGAGGTGGTCGCGCAGGCCGCCGTTGGCCATCGCGTCGAGGGCTTCGACCGCAACGTCGAGCGCCTCGCGGCGGCCAGTGATTGCGTAGCCGCGAAGAAGTGCGTCGATACGGCCGGGTTGCGGGAACTTCGGCCCGCCGCCGAATCCGCCGTCGTCGCGGTCCGCAGCGCGAAGCGAGGCTTGGACTGTCTGGTCGAGAATCTCTGAGCCGGGTGCCTCACCCGGCGTGTCGGGCGTGTCTTCGAGTTGGTCGTGGATGGCGCTCGTCCACTGCTGGGCGCGGTTTTCTATCTCGTCGCGGTCTGTCTGCCACGATTCGGCGAAGCTCTCGACGATGTCGCGGAATCCGGGCGCGCCACGTCGCGGTTCCGGCGGGAAGTACGTCCCGACGAAGAAGGGCTTGCCCTGCGGCGTCAGCCACACCGAAAGCGGCCATCCGCCGCCGCCGGTGACGAGTTGGCAGATAGTCTGATAGATGCGGTCGAGGTCCGGTCGCTCCTCGCGGTCGACTTTGATAGGGACGAAGTGCTCGTTGAGAACCTCGGCGGTTTCGGGGTCGGCGAAGCTCTCGTCGGCCATGACGTGACACCAGTGACAGGCCGAGTAGCCGATAGACAGGAAGATGGGCTTGTCCTGTTCACGCGCCGCGTCGAGGGCCGTCTCGTCCCACGGTTGCCAGTTGACGGGGTTGTCCGCGTGCTGGCGGAGGTACGGGCTTTGCTCCTCGTCGAGTCGGTTGCGTCCCACCGGGTCGGTCATACGTCGAGTTCGGCACTCCGTGAACTAAAGCGGCGTGGAGGCGGCCGATTGCGACACGGAAGCGGCCACTCGTGCTATCCACCGCCTCGACGAGGCGTTGTGAGACACCCACATCCAATATACATGTCTGTGCTCATTTCATCATGAGAGAAGAGCAATCTTTACACTCCCGTGCGCAGGGTATGCGAGTATGAGCGAGACCGTCCTGCTGGTCGGTGGCGGTGGCCGCGAGCACGCGATTGCCCGCGCGCTGGCCCCCGACTGCGACCTGTACGCCTGTGCGAGCAACCGAAACCCCGGCATCGCCGAGTTGGCCGAGGAGTTCGAGACCATCTCCGAGACGGCCGCTGACGACATCGTCGCCTACGCCGAGTCCGTGGATGCGACGCTGGCAATCGTCGGCCCGGAAGCGGGACTCGCGGTGGGCGTCTCTGACGCGCTCGATGAGGCGGGAATCTACACCTTCGGCCCACAGGCGGCCGAGGCCCGCATCGAGACGGACAAGGCGTTCCAGCGGCGGTTCATGCACGACGAGGATATCCCGGGGAACCCCGACTTCGCCACGTTCGACGACATGGAGGCCGCCTGCGACTACATCGACGAGTACGATGGCGACCTCGCGGTCAAGCCTGCCGGGCTGACCGGCGGCAAGGGCGTGAAGGTCATCGGCGACCAGGTGACGCCCGAGGAGGCCAAAGAGTACCTCCGCGACTCCGACTATGACCGCGTCGTCCTCGAAGAGCGCCTCGTCGGCGAGGAATTCACCATTCAGGCGTTCGTCGCAAACGGCGAGTTCCGCGTCACGCCCGCCGTGCAGGACCACAAGCGCGCCTACGAGGGCGACGAGGGTCCGAACACGGGCGGTATGGGTAGCTACACCGACGTGACGCCGTCGCTGCCGTTCATGGAGGATGGCGACTACGAGGCCGCCGTCGAGGTCATCGAAGCCGTCGTCGACGCGATGCCTGACTACAAGGGCATCCTCTACGGCCAGTTCATGCTTACCACCGAGGGGCCGAAGGTCATCGAGTTCAACGCCCGCTTCGGCGACCCGGAGGCGATGAACACGCTGCCAGTCCTCGAAACCCCGTTCCTCGACGTGCTCGTCGCCGCCCGCGAGGGTGAGTCGCTTCCGGAACTCGACTTCGCCGACCAGTCGACCGTCTGCAAGTACGCCGTCCCCGAGGGCTACCCGACCGACCCCAAGGCGGGCGCGAAGATAGAAGTCGAGGTGGACGAAGACGCCGGTGCGCTCCTCTTCTACGCGAGCGTCGATGCCCGCGACGACGGCCTGTACACGACCACCTCTCGGTCCTTCGCCGTCGTCGGGGTCGCAGACAGCATCTCCGAAGCCGAGCAACTCGCCGAAGACGCCCTCGCCGCCGCTGGCGACGGGTTCCACATCCGCCACGACATCGGTACCGAAGCGCTCGTCCAACAGCGCATCGACCACATGGCCGACCTCCGCGGCGAGTAACTCCGTCGCAGGCCCGCGATTTTTCTGACGCACGACGGTGCCACTTTTAGGACTGCCTCCGAATCGACTGGCGTGACCGACGACACCACCCCTCGACACGACCGCATCGAACACCACCCAACGCCGGGGCCACTAAACTCGCTTCAGTACTGGACCGATGCAAAGCCCGTCTGGCGGGTGATGCTCAATTATGTGTTCGTCCTCGTCGCCCGTATCGCCCCCTCGCTTCGGATTCGAAACTGGGCACTCCGGAAAATTGGCGTCACGGTCGGGCGAGGCGTCTCGTGGGGGCTAGAGGCGACACCGGACGTGTTCTGGCCGGAACTGGTGACGGTCGAAGACCACGCGATAATCGGCTACGACTCGGTCATCCTGTGTCACGAATTCCTCCAAGACGAGTACCGAACCGGAGAAGTCGTCGTCGGCGAGCGGGCGATGATCGGCGCGAAGGTGACAATTCTCCCGGGCGTCCGAATCGGTGAAGGGGCGCAGGTCGCCGCGAACTCCCTCGTGACGCGCGATGTGCCACCGGGGGCGACGGTCGCAGGCGTTCCGGCGCGTCGGATGTCGAGCGAGGAATAAGTCGGGGAGAACGCGACGGTTGCGGACTTATTCTGCTGCCGAGTCGTCCGCGACTTCCAGACGGAGACAGAAGATAGACCCGCCATCGTCGTTGTCTTCGACCCAGAGGTCGCCGTTGTACGAGGAGATGACGCTGTCGGCGAAAAAGAGGCTGATACCCGTTCCGTGGTGGAGTTGGTCGTACTCCTCGCGGCCGAAGATGAGGTCACGTTGGTCCTCCGGGACCCCCGGCCCGTTGTCGGCGACCCGAATCACGACTTCCGGCCCGGCGCGTTCGGCCGTGACTTCGACGGTCGGCGTCTCCTTGTCGTTGTGTTCGACGGCGTTTTCGAGAAGGCACTCGAACGCCTCGCCGAGCAGGTCGTCGCCGACGACAGACAGTGTGGGAAGGGTGCTGAATACAAACTCCGCGTCGGGATACTCAATCATCGCGTCGACGAGTTTCTTGTGTAGCACCACGTCGAGACGAACCGGTCTATTCGACGAGTCGTGCGACCGTTCGAGGAGGTCACGAAGGTCGCGGGCGCGTTCTGATTTGTGGACGATATCGAGCACCCGGTCTTGAACCAGTTGGAGTTCTTCGAGTGCTTTCTCGTCGTCGACTCGGTCAGCAACCTGCTGGGTGTATCCGTAGATGACGTTCAGTTCGTTCCGCAGGTCGTGTCGAAGGAGACGATTGAGAACCTCCGAGGCGTTTTCGTACTGTCGTTGTTTCGTGTTGTCGAGAAAGAGTGCGAGAAACCCTCTCACCTCGTCGTCGACGACGATTGGGGTTGCAAACCCGTTTCCGTAGACGACGCGCCCGTCCTGCGGGCGAACCGAAAACTCGCCGGACCACGTCTCCCCGGTGGCGAGTACCTCGACGATTTGGTGGTACGTCTCTTCGTCACCAGCGATGAGACCGACCGTCTCGCCAACAATGTCATCGTAGTCGTAGCTGAGGAGGTTGAGGCCAGCATCGTTGATGTCCCGAAATTTGAAACTCGTGTCCGCTATCAGCATCGGAACGTCCGTGCTGCGGAACACTTCGTGATACAACCCCGGGCTGGTGTCCACCATTCTGTTCCTGCGATACGATAACACCACCAGTACTTATTCTCGGCGGTCATTTATATGACCGAAGGGGTCTCACTCGTCTCTCAGGTCGAAGATGGCCTGATAGTACGTTCCAACGATGGTGAGAACTGAATTGACCTCTCGTTGAACGTCCTCGCGGTCCCACTCGTCGTGTCGTTCTGCACCGGCGACGAAATAGCGGGCGAGCGCATCGACGGTCTGAGCGTCGGCAGTAGGGACCATATGTGCGACTTTGATACGATGAGCACGGCGGGCAATAGAACGCCATCCATCTCGTTTCTGTCCGTGCATCCGCCAGAATCGGACGTGAAGTGTCGCGAACTCGGGGTCCAGGTCGATTTCGTTACACGACGATTTCATGATATTCTCGACCATCGCCCACCGGGTGTCGTCGTTGATGGAGGTGTTTGGCGCCCCCCGGACGTCGGAAATGAAGATATCGTCCGGAACGTCGTGCGCGAAGCAGTCGAGGAACGTCTCCCGATTCTCGATTTCGTCCTGCAGAAAAAGCGCCCGCATAAACAACTTCCCCGCCCGGCAGGAGTGAGACGCCGGACAGTCCGGAAATTCGATTTGGAACGCCCGCGCCATGTGCTCTTCGGCCCCGGCGGCGGCCTCCCGCGCGGCATCGAACGCGCAGTTAGAAAGGTGCATCTCACGCATATCCTGCAGATAGAACCCGCGCAACAGCGTCTCGGCAGCGTCAAGTGCACGGTCAGAGGGCGGCGACACGTCGAGAGCAGGAAGTTCGTCCATCATCGTATTCGTGAAATTCCGATACGACTGAATCGGTGGAGCAGTTCTAAACTATTGTGGTAGCGAGTTGAAAGGACAGAACGACGGGGGTGTTACGTCACCTGATTCGGCCGACGCCGGTGTCGAAGACACGGGCGTTCGGGACGATGTACTCCTCACCGTCGGATTCGACGCGTGTGACGAACACGTCGAACTCCTGGACGACGCCGCGAACGTCCCCAACGACGATTTCGTCGCCGATTGCGTACGGTTGCGTAAAGAGCAGGTACGTCCCTGCCGCACCGGACCGAAGCAGGTCGCGGAACGCGACGGCGCTCAAGACGATAATCGCCAGCAGGTACCCCCCGAGGAGGACGACGAGCGCGAGCGTTGCGACGCCGACCTGTGAGAGTGCCACCAGTGCCGCGAGGAAGAAGATGGTGTACTTCGCGAGCGACGGCAGGATGTTCACCTGCGGAAGCTTTACCGCGCGGAACCGCTCGGCAACGAGGAGTTCGACCTTGTCACCGACGACGATACCCGTGATGAGGACGATGATGGCGATAAACAGTTGCGGGAGGATGGCGATGACGAGGTTCCAGAACCTGTCTGCGTAGTTGACGCCCGCAAACGAGAGAGCGGCGAAGATGGTGACGCCGAGGAGGAAATACCGCGTCAGCCACGAGAGGATTTCGACGGTCGATGTTTCGAAGTCACGAGCGGCCCGTTCGAACGCCGTTCCCTCGATTGCGTCGGGAAGCCCAACGCTAATCAAGAGTCGCTGGACGGCCGTCCCGGCAGCGTACGAGAGGATAAGTCCGACGAGCAGAACCGCCAGCACACCAACGAACCGCAATCCGACTAATTGGATGATTCGTGTGACGATGCTGTCGAGGGACTGTAGCGGCAGGGGTGCGACTAACCCCGTCATCTCAGTAGTCCTCCGGGTCGATTTCGAGAATCATCTTCCCACCCTTGAACGCACGCACGAGTCCGTCGGACTCCGAGAGGACGATGGCGGTTGCGTTCGTGTCGCGGGTGATTGCGCCACCGGCCATGTGGCGAGCGCCGAGGCCTTTCGGGATATCCACGCCTTCGGCGGAGGGTTCGAGGTACCGGTACGCGGAGACGATTTTCCCCGAATCGGAGATGACGAACGCGCCGTCGAGTCGCGAGAACTCCTTGAGCATGACGTTCACGATGGGGTCGCCGACGTAGACGTGGGACTTCTCGAAGGGGTTGTACGAAAGCGGGCGGGACTTGTTCATCACGTTCCCCGCGTCGCCGACGATAAACAGCGCGCCCACGGGTTCGCCCTTCTGGCCCTTCTTCCCGAGTTCGATGGCAACTCCGAATACGTCGCGGATGACCCCAGGGTCCGCTCGGGAGTTGGCAAAGAGGTCGTAGATGCCCGAGCGCATGTTCTCTTCGACGCGAACGCGGACGACAGAGTCCGGGTCGCCGCCGAAGATGCCGACGTTGCAGGCGATGTCGTCGCCCGCCTCGACGATACTCTGTTCCATCGCACCCTCGACCCCGAACCGGATGCGGTCTTTCACATTTTGGAATTGGAGCGGAAGTTCGACGAACGTCTCGGCCTCCACCGTGTTCTCCGGAGCGATAACGACCGTCGGGATGTCGCTCTCTGCGAACCGCTCGTAGTGCGAGTGGCTCGGCGTGAAGAGAAACAGGCCGTCGACATCCGACACGAGGTCGTCCAATATTTCGGATAGCGCCGCCATTGGTGGAGACACACGCCCGGTGAGAAAAAGGGTTGTGTCGTGTCTGACGCGCGTCGTGCGATTCTGCCGACTCTATTTCACTGATTGAGAATGGGCGCTCGAAGCGCGGCCACTTCGCCGAGGATAGCCTCTCGGTTTGCCTCCGAAACATCGTTGGCTCGGAGTGCGGCGTCGAGGTGGTCGGCGATGGCGTCGAAGTCGTCGCCCGTCAGGTCGAGGTGGGTGTGCGCCTCGCGCATCTCTTGGCCGTCGTACTCGACAGGACCACCGGCGACAGAACTGATAAACTGCACCTGATGGGCGTGTTGCTTCGCCATGTCCGTGTCCTCGAAGTAGTGGGCAACCGACTCGTCGGCGAGGACTCGGTCGTAGAAGTCCGATACGACTGCGTCGACAGCCTCACGGCCGCCGATTTCACTGTAGAGGGACTGCTGTTGCATCCATTCGCGAGTTGGCTATATTGTCGGTAAGTTTGACCCCGAACAAATTCGGGGGTCTTTTAAGTAATAACGTGGCAGGGTTTTTAAACGAGGGTTGTTACCATACCACTTGTTTGGCTGTGAGTTCCGGACGCTGTGTAGCGGTGGCGTCGAGTGAGAAGAAAGTGGCAGTGACGTCGAGTGAGAAGGCGGCAGTGCTCAGTCCCGGTCGTCGTCACCACCGGGGAGTCGGCGGACTGCCTTCTCCCATCTGTCTTTGGCTGCCTGCCCGGGGTCCGCAAACGGGTCGTACGTGATGTCCGCTGCAGTACCGAGGTGGCTCCCTCCATCGCGTCCGGTCGCCCGCCGCCACACTCCGAGCACCATCGCGAGGGCGACCACTCCGAATAGGAGTCCTAACACGACGTTGGCTGAATTATCGAACGGGAACGCGACGAAGACGAGAGCCAGTAGAATCGCGACCAGTTGGAACGCGTACAGCACAAGACTAAGCGAGGTACCCGAAATCTCGAACGTCCGACCCATCGTTCGTTTCAGTCGGTGGGCCACAGACGAATGTGTTTTGGCTCCAGTCGGTCGCCGGGTGTCGTCGACTTCGGTCGTGATAACGAGGAACGAAGCGGGAAGCTATCGTCCCTATGTCGAAGCACTCCCGCTTCACAACCACGGCGGTCCGGGGAGCTAAAAATGCTGTTGGCAGATGGGGCTGGCATTCCCGGCTGCCCGCTCCGCGACCGACTGCCGAATGACGCGTCTACGTGACGGTCGCTGGGACAACTGCGATGGGTCGGTTCGTCCGTCTGCCGACGGATTTTGCGACGTTGCCAGTCAGTAGGTCATCGAGCAATCCATGCATACCCCCACCCAGTACGATGAGATCGGCATCGATGGTATCTGCGAGGGTCAAGATACTCTTGGTTGGTGGGTACGGGTCGCTCGAATCCATCACTTGGACGGAAATCCCCTTCGTGAGCAGGTCTTTCTTGACGTGGGAGACGGTTCCGATCCGTTGTGTCTGTCGAAGTTGTCTGGACAACCCAAGTTCTTCTCCGTGAAAGACGTGGGTCAGTGTCGCTTCGACGTTCTGCGGGGCATCTGGGAGCGAGCTGATGAATCGGGCCTGGGCTCGGGCGCTTTCCTCGTTCTCACTGAGTGGGACGAGGACTCGAAACGGCGTCTGGGTCGGTTGTGTTGCTGTCACTGTTCTCTCCTTGCGAGCGAAGGAGAGACTCCCGTTGAGATAGGCCACGTTGGCTGGAGTCAACTGTGTGCCTTTCGCTACACTCACTACCTGTACGTCATCTGAGGAGATAGCCTTGCCGACCAAATGAACTGTCTCAATGTCGCAGCGTTCGTTTCGATTGGCAGTCATGGTTGCTTCGACAAGCAAACCACGAGACAGCGAACGGATCTGAGTGCGTGGGACAGGGTTCGAACCACGGTCGCAACGCGTCGCGTTGCTCCCTGATTCGAACCCTTTGGCGCGCAGACACGTCTCTCGCGATGTTCGAGACGGTATGCGCGGGACAGGGTTCGAACCGGACCGAGACGGTCGGCCTCACTTCGTTCGGCCGCTGCGACTCGGAGGGTTCAGAACCCTTTGTCACGATTTTCGTCCTTACTGTCGCTCACGGCTTCGCCGTTCGCGGGTGCTCGGACAGAAAATGCGCGGGACAGGGTTCGAACCTGCGAAGGTCTACACCACAGCGTCCTAAGCGAGGCGCGACCGTGAACGGCCAACCCTCGTGTACCCGCCAATTTTCACTTCGACAGTACATGATTAAACGACAATGTATAAATGTCCTACTCCGTGACAGCGCCAGTAGCAGTTTCACTTCTCACCAATCACATAGGCATCACTCAATGGATTTGACATCACGACAAGTTGGTAGAGAACGAGTAGATTGAACGACGGAAAAGGTCGTAGATTTCGTGACTGAAGTTTAAGTTACCATACTGTTTTGGTGTCAGTACACATGGATGATGAGTATCAAATAGGCTCGTTAGAGGAGTTTTCGGACTCTAAAAACGCATTTGGTGTCAAAATGGAGAAAGCGGAGCCCATTGGTTCATTTCTCGTCGTTGCCGGTGTCACCCTCACCTTGATGAGTATCGTTACGTTATTTTTTTACCCGTCATTCGGGGTATTTGCTTTAGTGTTCGTTTTTGGGATGCTCTCTGCATTTTCAATGGTTTTCAGAGTGTCAGAACGAGGAGTCATGAGGTTTAGCAAAAGACTCCAAGAATCGGCTCAGGAACAAAACACGCCCAAAAGTTCTATGAAGTCAGTTTGTCGAGAGTGCCATGAAGAAGTCTCACCAGACGTTAAGCGGTGCCCGAATTGTGGGTGGAAACCAAAGAAGCGAGGAGGCCTATGGTGGGGCACAACGGCGGTAACAAGTCTCTCCCCGATTGGATGGGTGTTAGGAGCAAAAGGAGTGTCTGACAATTACAAGGCTGCCAAAGGCGTTGCAAAAGAGGTTCCAGCCGAGGAGCAAAAATCATCGGAAGAAACAGAGGACCAACCATCAAAAGAACACCCCACAGAAACACTCGAACGGCTCAATGATTTGAAAATAAAGGGAGTGATTACTGAAGAAGACTTTGAAGAAAAGAAGAAAGAGTTGCTCGAAAAAATATAATTGCGCAACGAAGCGATAACTGATTGAAATTTGGTTTGTTTTCAGACGTCACTCACTCATTTGCTACTTACCTCTACACAGAAGAACCACGCAAATTCATCGGAAGTTGATGCGGTTTCAGTCCGATGAGGGCAGGGGAAATTCAATGACGCTCTCTTTGAACGATGCTTCGACGTCAGCCTCAGTCTCAGCAAGGACAGCGGCGGCCTTCTTCCGAATACGCTGGGCTTCGCTCCGGACCGAAGAGTAGCGGGTTTCGTCGTCCTCGATGTTTCGCATTTCGTCCAGTAGGAACGCGACTTCCCTCGGGGTGAGTTTCATGCTCTCAGTTCATTGTCGGAGGACTTGATGCTGGACTTCAATTCTTTGGGAACGACCTCTGCAAAGCGTCTCTGTACCCTTCCCGTGATACAGTTCAAACGAAGAACACAGTAATGCGTTCCTACAAACAACGGGGTCATCGGGTTCCTGCTCTATGGTTTAGAACGAGTTACCTCCCCCCGAGGGGACACCCTCTGAGTAGTTACCTTACGGGGAACCGGTTCCCACCGTTGGAAATTCATGGGCGTTAATTGGCGCGCGGATTGGCCGACGCTTCAGAGATGAAACCCGCTGAGGCTGTGAGTCGAGACGCCAGCAGAGAGGAAGGACGCTGAGATGGGGGAGGGGTTAGCACACGAGTCGGGATTGCGAGCGCGCTAATTGGTAAATCGGCGCGCAACTATGGGTCGGTTTTGTCAGGGTTTGCGGGGTAACTGCAGTAGTAAACCGATGAGGCCGCCGTTCAGAACACGTCCAGATACTCCTCGATGACCTCGCACTCGTCTTCATCGAGGTCGAACAGGTCGTACACGGCGTCGTCGATGTCGGCTTCCAGCACCTCGATGTCTGTCTCCTCGACCTGCTGGCGGTCTGCTTCGAGCCGGTCGAGGAGCGTCCCCACACCCGCGTCACTCCGGGGTATCGGGATAGTGGTCTCCTCTCCACTCTTGACGTTTCGCCCGTCCACAGCGGCGTGGACGTACTGCGCGCGCATCTTTCGTGCCTCGCAGTCATCGGAGTACATCGCGGGGTCGTTGATGGTGTCGGAGCGTCCGGCCTGTACCGTGAAGTCGCCTTCATCGTCCCCCTGCACGTCGGCGCTCACCGGGTAGCGACGAGTCTGCCACTCGTAGGTGATGTAGTTGAATTCGCCGTCGTAGTCTCCGAGGTACGCCTCCGGAAAACGGTCGGTCTTGCTGTCGAGGTCGATGGTGTCCACAATCTCCCCGGCTGTCTCGCGCATTAGTCCGAAGACGCCCGCGGTGTCGTCGGTCACACAGGGTAGTTTTTCGACGTACTGCGAACGGTACTCGTAGAATCCACCCATCTTGACCGTGGTGATGTGCTTGAAATAGAAGTCGAGGGCTTTCGAGTTGAGTTGACAGGCCATCTCCTCGGTGAGGTCACGGTACGGGCCGTCCAACTCGATTCCATAGGCGGTTTTGAAGTACCACATCCCCTCGCTATCTATCATGAATCGAGCATTTTCCGAGATGTGAGCGCCAATAATTTTCGGCTTCTCGAATCGTTCGTGACTCTTTGGGTAGATGAAGGCATACCAGTCTTCCCGACCTTCCATACGGCCACTCTCACGGCCTTCCAACTTCTCCCGATGTGCTTGGAAATAATCCCACGTCAGCGGAAGTTCCTCTTGTAAATACTCGGCATCGTACGCCCTTGTGGTCGCGTCTTCCCCCTCTCCTTCTACATAGTGGGGAAGAATAACGTGAAGGCCTGACCACTCCCCACGCCAGCGCCCAACGTCCTTGCCTTTTAACCACGGACAGAGTAGGTCTGTCTCAATTTCGTATTCTCGATTCTCCCCTGTTGGAACAACTCTGACAGTATCTCCACCGTCCTCTGGCTCAATTCGGTTCGCGTTGACTGGTTTGACTAAATAGACCTTGTTTGCGCTCGTCTGTGTCCCAGCAAAGATAGCATCAGTTATTGCTCCAAAACTATCGGTGCTGTTTGACTCTAACTTCTTAGTGACCTGTAATTCCTCGGGCGGCATCAACGACCAGTACCCTTCATTTAATTCTGCCTGCGGGAAGTCGAACACGTCGATGAACTCGTCAGAGTGGCCCGGCTCGCCGCGGTGGTCGCGTACCGACTCGATGATGGCCTCGTCCAGTTGGCGGTCGTCACCATCGTCCGTATTCGCCTTCACCCGAACACACCGAATCTGGTTCTCCTCACGGGCGGCCTCATCGGATTCGTCCTCAAGAATCACGATGGCGGGGTAGTTGGTCGCGTCCTCGAAGACGCCGGAGTCACGGAAATCGTACACCTCCTTGATGCGGCTGTCTTTGAGTATCACCTTCCGTAGCCCTTCCCCGTAGTCCGTGACCATGAACTGATTCGGAGTGATGAAGCCGAGTTTCCCTGTGTCGTCTCTCAGCCAGTCGAGACCACGCTCGTAGAAGGGACAGTAGATGTCGTAGTTCCCGGTCGTCGCGTCGTACAGACGGCTCATCATGGCCTTCTGTTTGTCCGGGAGGTTCTGGATACGGACGTACGGAGGATTGCCAACGACGTAGTCGTACTCCATGTAGTTCTTGACGACAAGAGCCAATACGGTGTCCTCGAACATCTTGAACAGCCGTCCGTCGTTGTGTTCCTCTTTTAGGTAGCGGACGTTCTCCAGCATGTCGTTGACGTACTCCTCGAAGAACTCCTCCAAGCCGTCGTACTCTTGTGACGTGTACCGGTTGATTCGAGTTTCGAGGCCGCCGCCGTAGGTCCAATCCCAGTCGGAGGTATCACCGAACTGGGCCATGTGGTCTTTGACGGTGTCCAGCACCCCTTGCAGGGCGGCGAAATACTCCCCGAAGTTCTTGACGCTCGTCTCCGCTCGAATCGTCGTGTAGAGCGGCATACGGACGCGGCGAACGAGGAAGCCGTCCTCGGTTTCGACCCCGTCTTCCTCGTCCACTTCGACCGGGAGCGGGACCGGGACTTTGACCTCCTTCTCGTCCTCGTCCCACGCATCGAGGGGCGACTGCCACGTCTCCGCATCGACGGTCCCTAAATCCACCCCAGAGAGTTTGCGCTCGTTCCGAAGGGAATCTGTCCGGTAAATCGGAAGCCTTCGGATAGTGAAGTTGGGGTTCGCCTGCTTCGCTTTTCGATAGGCGGGGAGGATGGCGACGACGAACCGAATCTGTGCCATCAGCACGGCGAACGGGTGGATGTCGAGACCGACAATGCGCGGACGGGTACAGAGGTCGCGAAGTTTGTCCTGCCAGTCGGGGTCGTCCTCGTAGCGTTCAACGTCGGCGATGTACCGCTCGACGGCTTCAACGAGGAACGTCCCGGACCCACAGGAAGGGTCGATGAGTCGTCTGTTCGAGACGCCGTGGTCGTAGCCGACGCCGTCCATGATGTAGTCAACGACCGGTTGCGGCGTGTAGAATTCCCCGAGTGCCTTCCGCGTCTCCGGGTCGAAGTACCGCTGGTAGAGGTCGCCGAGCAGGTCGCCTTCGACGTGAGAGAAATCGAACCGAAGGATGTTGAGGAACACTTCGGCGACCGCCCGACTGAATCGGTCCCGAGTGGCCGCGCTAATTCGTTCGACCGACCCCGTCCCCTCGGCCACGGCCTTGAATTGATTCGCCCCTGACTCGTGCAACCGGGAGAGTTGTTCCGCGTAGCCGTCGGTCCACCACACGAAGATGTCGTCTTGGAATAGTCCTTCGACCAACTGCTCCTGCATGTCGTCAATGAGGTTGTCCGCGGCGACCGGGAACGCGTCGAGGTTGATTGAGTCGCTGAATCCCTGTAGTCCACGGAAGTAGTCCTCCATCCCGTCGTAACCCGTACCCGCGAAAAACTGGTGGTCCTCGGTCGCTTTCGCCAAAAGCAACCGTGCGAGGACGGCGTGACCGCTTTCCAAGCAAAACATGAAGTCACGTAGGGACTGCTTCCCGTCGATGAACGGGTCCCAAGAGGCGGGGACCTCGTCCGGCTCGCTCGCATAGGTCGCTTCCCAGAAGTCATACGCTCCTTTGACGAACTTGGCCTCCTCTTCGTCGCGGAGTTCGTGGAGCAGGTCCATCATGCCCGTGACGAGGTCGGCGAAGGGGCTTCCATCTTCGAGCCGGAAGGTGTCGAAGAAGTGAGCCTGTCCGAGTTCGGTCTCCTCGTTGAGCGGAATCGGGTCAAGTTTGGACAGAAACCGATTGACGTGGTCCGGGTTCGTGAGGTCGAACTCTCGTTTCTGGAGCGAACTAACGAGGTCTCGGGCGTCACTTTCTGTCGCCGAGTCGAGAGAGACAATCAGAATTGGGGAATCCTGTCCCCGACGGTAGAGACGCAGTTGTTCCCCGTTGGTCAGCACTCCGAACTCCGAGCGGAGGTAGTCCATGTAGTGGAATAGTTGCGATTCGTGAGGCGGGAGGTCACGACCGGTCGTCTTGAACTCGTAGACTGCCGTGACCGCTTCGTTGGAGTCGAGTGTGATGTAGTCGGGTCGCCGGTCATCGGGAAGCGTGAACTCGCTACGGATGTCCGTTCCCGTGCCCTCGTAGTCGAGTGCATCGTAGAACCCGTGTTCCAGAAAGAGGTTTTCAACATCACGCTCGCTCATGTCGCCATCGGCTTGACCGGCGATGGCTTGGAGAGAGTCGTGAAGAACCGAAGCGTCTGCCATTATCGGCCTCAACTCAGTAGGCCATCATAAAAGTAGTCGAGATGACGGAAATATACTCGAAAAATCTCTTGACTGGCCCTGATTTCGGGCTACCCTACTGTTGTATCTCTCGTTTAGCCTCTTGCTGTTATCCGATGAGGGCGGTGCAAGACTCCCATAGAGGCTACTGCGTTCGGGAGAGTGGACCAGAACAGGGAAGTTGGCTAACACAAATTTGTCTCTTTTTCAGAACGGAATTCCCCTCTCCATGGAAGGTAGCACGATAATCGCAGCTAAATCTCACGAAATGCGATGTACGTTCCTAAAATGAGAAATTTACAACCATGGCCTAAATCCCACAAACACAAGACAAATCGCCAATTCAATTTGGAGAGTTTTGTACCACAAATGGTGTGTCAAGTATGTCACACACATCCCCTCAGTAGTACTACGTAGGGTATCCCCACTGTTGCTTGACCCCCTCGTGTTTAGAGGACGTGTTTAGAGGACGTGTTTAGAGGACGTGTTTAGAGGACGTGTTTAGAGGACGTGTTTAGAGGACGTGTTTAGAGGACGTGTTTAGAGGACGTGTTTACACTAACGTACTCTAATAGCGGCCTCATCGGGTAGGAACGGTTTGAACCCCGTTAGTAGTAAACCCCTCTGTAGTCTCCCCTTGAGTAATCATCCGATGAACGAGTGGCTACCCACCAATATTCTGTTCTTCCTGCTGTGTTTCTATCCGATGACGCCGTCTTCCATGAACGTCTTTGGAGCGTGTTTCTACAACGAGTATGGCTCTCAATCCGAGGTGACCGATTGAGATAGCACAAATAGTGAGGGCCCCATACAACCAGAATCTATTTTATGGCCCCTGACGGACTCCAGAATCGGTTTTTACAAACATTGAATGGTTCCCATCATATTTTGAGAAAGAATTGCTCTCGCAACCGCACAGAGCGTCGAGTGTTCGTCAAGACAAGCGGGTGATTGCGAAAGCCATAGATGAAGTAGAATATTACAAATGGCCAAACAATATCATAGTATATTAAATATCCGCAATTGAGATTTATGTCACGGTTCGCCGCTTCAGGACCTCAGTTCATCGGTCGCGTTTCTGCACTTGGTTGCTACACCAACGAAAGCCCGAACTCGTGCATGATAGTAAGCACGACCACGTGCTAACTGTGAAAATGACAAGGCTTTGAGAGATGTTGCGCGAGTCAGTCATAATCGAGTGAAGAGAGGTAGGCAAAGAATTGTTGCTTGAATTTATCGAGACCGACGAGACATCTAAGCTGGGGGCTGTTTGACCCTCGGTTGTGTCCCGCCGTTCCGGTAGGGCGAACGGAGGACTGGAGCGTGGAAATCCATGCTCCTGTCCGTCGTTTCAGAACGAGTTCTCAGTCAGTCAATGGCGAGCAGTTGAGTTCGCGCTCTCGCCGCCATCTCGGGGTTCCCCTCCGCCAGCAACTCCGCGATGAGGCGGTACACCCGTTCGACTGGGATGCTCTCCTCGTAGGGCCAGTTCCCCGCCGAAGACGGCATCCGACCCTCAACAACGGCGACGACGTTCTCGGCCTCATCGAGTTCAACCACGGGGAAGTCGTCCGGCTCGTGGACCTCGGAGGCGTTGGCGGGGTGATTCTTCCGACCCTCAATCTGTCCGAGATGGATTAACACCCCGTGTTTCCCTTTGAACGGTTTCCCACAGTACGGACAGAGCCGGGCGACCGACTCGGTCTTCCGCTCCTCTGGGTAGTTAACTTCGACCTCTCGCGTTCCGACCTCCTCCAGATTTTCGAAGTTGAGATGCTCGGGGATTTCTCCCTGTGGTCCGTGCCCGTCTCCAACACTCCGGAGAACGTGGAGATGCATCCCGCGACTCAACTTCTCGGCCTCGCAACCGTCCACGGGACACTTGACGACTCGCTCCGCGTTCCGGTGGGGCTTCGTCGGCGACGTCATCGGATGTTACCCCATCCTGTCGAGAGCATCCCGACGGTCTTCTACGGGTACTTGGTCGTACTTCATCGTCGTCATGGGGTTCTTGTGGCGAAGTTGGGCCTTCGCCGCGGCGAGGTCCCGCTCCTTGGTCATGTACGTCCCCACAGAGTGCCGAATTGTGTACCACGACATCTTCCGGTTCGCCGTCTCGATACCGGCTTGGTCGCAGAGTCGGTGCAGTAACCTCCGAAGGCTACCTGAACCGTGAGGGTTCCCGTGACTCGTCAGCCAGAGTGCGTCAGTTCCCTCGTACCTCTCATACTGCTCCCGTTCCTCCAGCCAGCGAGACAGCGCCGTTGCGGTTCGCTCCGTCAGACTGACGGTCCAGTTACCCTCGTTCTTCGAGGACTCGTCTTTCGGGATTCGGAGGATGCCGTTCCTCGTGTCCACCCACTCTGTCCGGGCGTTTCGGACCTCGTTGGGGCGAAGACCGGCGTCGAGACTGGTCCAAACGAGCGAAGTGACTTCCCACCCGTTCACTTCGTCCCAGTCCTCGCGCATGACATCCTCGTACGCCTTCCCGAGGGCGTTCGAGATGTAGAGTTTCCATCCGTTCCGCTCCTCTGCGGTGAGAGAGCCGTAGGCAGGGATGTTTCCCTCGTTGAGTGCCGCCTGTCGGATGGCGCGGCGTTCTTCACGCGTGAGGAAGTCCTGCGGCTGGTGATTGCCGCCAGAGCCGTCGAAAGAGTACTCGAACTCCCACTCGTCGTAACCGTACTCGTGGTGGAGCCACTTCGAAAGGTGCTGGAGGCCTTCCTGTGCCTTCCCCTTCGTCACTTGGCTCTTATCAGAGAGCGCCAACCAGTCCATGTAGGCGGTGGCGTCATCGGACTGAGGCGGGTACGTGTACTCGTTCTTCTGCTCCCAGAGCCACAGGTCGAAGCGCGCGGTTCGGTACGCCGTCGAGTAAACGGTGTATGGCGAGTACCCTTCGGCCTTGTCTGGGTACTTTCCAACCTTCAACAGCCATGACAGGAATCGAACTCTCCTATCTTTGTAGTCTACGAGTTGTTTCTCGTTCAGTACGCCGTCGTGCGATTTTGGCACCACAGGTATGGGGCGTTCTGTGTCTAACTCCCCGTTGGTGAATACGCTACAGCGCGAGAGCATGATTGGCAGGTCTTCCATGTTGGTTTCCTGCCGAAGCGAAAATCGAACGACGGCGGAGCCGTCGTATGCACGGGACAGGATTCGAACCTGCGAAGGTCTACACCACAGCGTCCTAAGCGCTGCGCCTTTGGCCACTTGGCTACCCGCGCGCAATAGGGCGGTTTCGCCCTCCACCGCCACGTTTCCCGTACCACCATATAAACGTCACGAGGAGTCGCGAACGGCGGCAGCGGAGAGGGACCACAGCTTTGCCGACCCGGAAAGGCCGCCCACGTACACCGACTCGTCACCGACGACCGGCGTCGTCACGTCGTCGGATTCGACCTCGAACGACCCGAGACGACACCCATCAGTCGCATCGAGGGCGTAGACGGCGGCGTTCGACTCGTGGCAGCCAACCGGGACGTAGACGACGCCGTCGCTGACAGCGGGTGTCCCGCCAACTCCATCACAGGGGAACCGAGCACACCACCAGACCGACCCGTCGGCGGGGGAGTGAGCCTCGACTGTCGAGTCGTGAGCAAAGTAGGTAGCGCCCTCCGTGACAGCAGGCGGGTAGTCCCCGCTGTCGTACCACAAACTCTCGCCAGTCGTGGCGTCGAGGGCGTAGGTCATGTCACCGACCGACTGGTAGAGTATCCCATCGAAGACGACAGGTCGGTCAGCTCTGTCTCGGCTCTCACCGAACCGCCGTCGCCAGCGAATCGACCCGTCCGCCGCGTCGAGAACCACGAGTTCACCTTGTTCGGTGGCGACGTACACGCGGCCCAATGCTGCCGTAACCGCCTCCGGGACCGCCCACGCGTCTCGGTCGTCACCGCCAATCGAGGTCTGCCACAGCGTCGTTCCCTCGGTCAGGTCAAGTGCATACACGCGGTCGTACGTCGGCTCCGGATCGGTCTGCGGCGTCGGGCGCTGTGAGGCACCGACGTAGACGGTCTCGCCGTCGGTCGCGTGTTGTTCGGAGAGCGAGGCACGGTCGCCCGGCGGAGTGAACGACCAGACCCGGTCGCCGGTCGTCGTGTCGTACCTGGCGATTCGGCTGTAGCCGCCAAAGGTGAGCGTCTGCCCCGAAACCGTTGGTGAAGCCCCGAAGGCCACGTTTGCGTGGGTCTTCCACAGGACTGTGCCAGTGGCTGCGTCGACGGCGTACAGTAGCTGGTTGTGACTCCCCGCGTAGACGACGCCGTCTGCGACCGCGGGCTGAAATACTCGTAACTTCGTGTTGACCGACCACTCGACGGTGGGGTCCCACTGAGCGCCGCACTGGGTTGCTGCCGCGTCTTCTGGAGTGCCTGTTGTATCTTCTGGGGTTGTTGTCGTCTCCGTGGATTTTGTGGTCTCTGTCGGCGACTGAGTCCGACGAGTCGTGGGCGGTTCGTCGGTCGTCGTCGAACTGGAAGGAACAAGGCCCGTACATCCCGCCGTCCCGCTGAGGAGCGTGGCGAGGAATGCGCGTCGGGAGACCATTGTCGTGTATTCACCCCGCTGACAAATCAACGTTCGTCCGCCGTCGTTGTTATGTACGACCGGCCGCAACGCCGACTATGTACAGCGCCCGAGACCAACGAGACAACGAAGAGTGGTTGGCCAACATCGACGCCGCGGCCGACAGTCTCGAACTCGGCAGCGAGGCCCGGTCGTTCGCCTCGGACCTGTTTCTCTCGCAACTCCCGGATGAAGACCGCTCGAAGAACGCCGTCGCCGCAGCGAGCCTCTACGCCGGTGCCCTCATCGCGGGCGACGAACGCTCACAGAGCGCCGTCGCCGACGCGATGGACGTGTCCCGACTCAGCATCCAACAGCGGTGGAAAGACCTGCTCCGCGAGGCCGGGTTCCGTCCTCCGAGTTGGTGAGGAGACAACGCCGCGGACGCCGCGAACT
Source organism: Haloferax sp. S1W (assembly GCF_044593955.1). Classification (GTDB taxonomy): domain Archaea; phylum Halobacteriota; class Halobacteria; order Halobacteriales; family Haloferacaceae; genus Haloferax. Next base: position 779,903 of record NZ_CP172595.1, on the reverse strand, counting down.
GACGGAGCGACACTACTCGGTCGTCTCTGGAACCGGTGCCACCTTTCGCGTGAGGACGGCGTATGTCACAGCGAGAGCGAGGAGTCCAGCGACGAATTCGGCGGGGATACCGACGAAGAGCGAGAAGGCAATCCAGCGCGATGCGACTTCTGTGACGCCGATACCGACGACGAAGGCCGTGACGAGTCCGACGGCGAAGCTCGCGAACAACGGGTGGCGCATGACTGACACTACAGCGACAACGTAGGAAAACTATTCGTCGGCGCTGGGAGGGGTTCGGCCGCGACCATCTCGTTCGGGCGTGAGGTTTCCGTGGCGGTCGATTTCGCCCATTACGATTCGCGTCGAGGAGATTCGCTTTCCGTCTTCGGCGGGGAGGTGGTCGACGACCTCGATTTGGAGGGGTTTGAGGCCGCGTTCTCGACGAATCTCGTTGACCTTCTCGCCGCCCTCGCGTGTCTCCGGAGAGACGATGAGCGCGTCGAATCCCGGTTCGGTTGCGATGCCGGTCGGGGCTTCGAGTTTCCGAACCTCGAAGTCGCGGCCGTACTCGTCGGCCAGCGGTTCCAGTTCGGCTTCGAGGTCGGCCTTCCGGTCTTCGAACGGGCGGACGTAGCGGTCGACGTGGCGCGTCTTCGGTGCGAGTTCGTCACTCGTGAGTCCGACCGTAACGTCGCCCAACTCGAAAGCGCGCTCGAAGAGCGCGAGATGTCCATCGTGGACAGGGTCGAACGTCCCGCCCAGCGCGACGTGCATACACTCGGGGTGGTGGCCCCACAACTTAAGCGGGTCGGGTTACTGGAAGGAAATTTGCTGGAGTTTACGTAGAGTCGAACCAGCCCGAAGATTACTCTTCGCGGACGGTAATCGAGACGGGTTCGGTCTCATCGGAGCAGTCGGTGCCGAGACGGCGGTCGAGATTGAACACGGCGTTCAGTTGCTCTTGGACCTGTCCGACGGCGTCCTTGACCAGGTCGCTCGGCGGAATCGCGACGTACTCGTAGGGGTTGTTCCCCGCGCCGGAACTCTTTCGCTTGCGTCGGTCGACCGTCTCGTCGTCGGCGAGTTCAGCCAGCGCCTCGCGGACGGTGCTCGGGTAGAGACCGGTTCCTTCCGCGACTTCTTCGCTCGTCGAGTGGGGGTTCTTCCGGAGGTACACGTAGATGCGCGCCCGCGTCTCGGTGTCGAGAATCCACGCGAGTAGGTCCACCAACCCGTCGTCGAACTCGGAGACGGCGCGGTCCGTCGCGCCATCGTCGTGTTTCTCGTCCGCCGACTCTGCGTGCTCCCCGCTGGTCTGATTCGCAGGCATTTGTGCTACGGGAAAGGACAAAACACAGGCGGTAAAAAATGTTTCTCGTCAGACCCGCAGTGTGAACCTCACACCCGCAGAATTTGGGTTATTCGAGAGTGAGGTACTCACACAGTGCGTCGAGACCGGACTCCGCGTGGATGCGGCGCTGAATGTCGGCCCCAGACTCGGAATCGAAGAGGGTTCGCAGGCCGGAGACGCCGAGACGGTCCGATTCGGACTCGACGAACGATTCGAGAGAGACGACGCCGTCGCCGTCGGGCGCGATAAAGCTGGCATCTCGGCCGTATCGCGTCGCTCGCCACTTGTTCTCGTCGAGGAGTTCGCGGCGGATGTTGTGTCTGTCCTCGCCCGACTCGTATCGGTCTGCGAGGTCCAACACGAGCGCGTGGACGTACTCGACGAAGTGGGCCACTCTCTCGGGGTCGGTCTGTGCATCGGGCGTTCGAATCTCGACTGACCCGTGACCGGTGTGCGGCCGAACGTCGAACCAGAGTTCGCCCCTGTCGTCGATAGACCCGTGTTCGACCATCCGGCGCTCGAACGTCTGGAAGTCCTCGAAGTCGTCGAACGCGGTCGGCATCCCCGTGTTGGGCAGGTTCTCGAAAATCTTGGCCCGCGCGGATGCAAGTCCGGTGTCGAATCCATTCCAGAACGGAGAGTTCGCAGAGAGCGCCAACAGCGGCGCGAGATACCAGCGGAGTTCGTTGGCAATCCAGATGGCCTTGTCAGCGTCGTCGACGCCGACGTGGACGTGGAGTCCGGCGGTCGTGTTTCGGTGCTGTGGATACTGAATGCGGTCGAGTTGCGCCCGATATCGCGGTTTCGTCGCGTGGTCGAGTTCCCGCCACTTCGCCGCTGGGTGGAGACCGGCAGCGGCGATTCGGTAGCCCTGATTCGACGCGTGTTCGACGAGCGCGTCCCGAACCGTGGTTATGGCGTCGGCGGCGTTCGCAGGGTCCTCGATGAGGGGCGTCTGTGTCTCGATTGTGAACTGGAACAACTCGTGGTCGATGCGACCGTCGAGCGGTTCCGGCGGCGTCGGACCGTAGACGAGGTCGTCGGTGCCTGACACCGGCCGGCCGTCGGCATCGACGATGTAGAACTCTTCTTCGACACCGAGTGTACCCATCCGTTCGAAGGCGTCCGCCGACCCAAGTTCCATCGAAACGCGGTTAGAGTCGCCGAATTAAAAACGTCGTGGACCCCGGCGATCCGTTCGCCAAACCGGAATCACCGGAGTACCTCCTCTAATCTGGCACTTGAGGCCATCTACGGCTATTTTGGACGGGCAACGATGCCGAGGTGGTCCGCGTGGAACCGGTCGAGTCGTGCAGTCTCCAGAATCTCGTACTCGGGTTCAAGGTCGGAAACCACATCGTCGAACACGTCGTCCGGGTCGGCGGTCACGTCCTCGCTGCGGGCCTTGACGGCCATTAGAAGCCGTCCATCGTCGGCCAAGAACTGCTTGTTTCGGACGGCGACTGTCGCCTGCCCGCGGGTCGCAACGTCCATCACGAGACAGTCCACGTCAGATTCGACGACGTGGGCGTACGACGAGGGGTCGCGGGCGTCCTTCAGGAGCGGAAAGAGGTTGTCGCGGTCCTCTGCGACGCCGACGAGGTCACGAACCGGCCGGGGCGCGAACTCGACGGCGTAGGTCGGCCCGGCGAAGTCGGCGACGTGCGAGACAGTCGTGCCCGACGCGGCACCGAGATACAGTACCGTCTCGCCGCCTTCGAGGCCGGTGTCCATGCCGAGTTCGAGCATCGCACCGAGTTTCGACCGGCCAGCGTCCCACGCGCGCCACCCGTCAGAATCGATTGGTTCGCCGTACACCCGCGCGCCCTTCGTGGCGAGTCGCTCGCGGCCGTCGTAGGTCCGACGCTCGACGCCGGTGGGAAGGTCGTCGCTCATTGGTCTTCCTCCTCGGCGCGGGCGCGAATCGTTTCGATGCGGTCGGCGAGTTCCGCGTGAATCTCCGGCCGGTAGTCGCCGGAATAGTGGTCGATTCGGGCGGCGATAGAGAGCTTTCCGGCGAAGGCGCGCGCGGCCGACCCGCGGTCTTCCGGTCGCGTCCCGTGGACGTACTCGTGGGTGAAGATGACGCCGTGTTTCGGTGACGACGCCCGGCCGCTCAGGTGGGCGAACAGCGCGTCTTCGGCCCCGAGGACCTGCACGGTCCCACTTGGGGACTTGGCGAGTTTATCGAGACCGCCAGCGAGCGAGATAAGCCGGGCCGCGAGGACGGGACCGGCCATCTCGGCGAGGTTCGGCGCGGCCGAGGGGGCGCGCTCCTCGATGAACGCCCGGAGTTCGTCGCGCTCGTCGAGCAGGTCGACCGCTCGCGTCGCGTACGAGACGACCCGTTCTTCCGCGGGCGTCGTCGGGTTGCGGTCGGCGATGTCGCGGACGCCATCGAGGCCCCGAGGAACGTCGTCGTAGAGCGTTCCCGCCCACTCGACGACTCGCTCGGCGAGTTCGTTGGCGGTTCGTTCGGCGTCGTCCATGGCGCGAACCGCGTGCGTGAGTTGTACGTCGTCTGCGCCCTCTCGCTCGGCGACCGCCGCACGTGCGGCTTCGATGGTCGCCTCGCGGAGCGTCGCGTAGTACTCCGATTCGTCGGCCGCGAACCCGTGTTCGACGGCCTCCGCAGGCCAGTCCGCGGGAGCGTCCGCACGCCCCTCACGGACCCGTGCCACTCCTGCAACGGAGTCGTCTGGGTCCACACCGGCGAACCATGCGTCTGTCATGATGGCGGGTTGTGCCCCGTCCACGTAAAAGGACTCGGACCGACGACCGTCACACAGTGTTGTGGTAACGTTTAACACATTCTAGTTCCAACGGGTATTCGATGGAACGGACATCGTACGTCTGCCGCGACTGTCGGACAACGGTGAGTGCGTCGTCGTACCGAGCGACCTGTCCAAATTGTGAAGGAGAACTGCGACCCGGGTCGGCGACGAATCGCCACCTGGCCGGTGGGTGAGCGGGCCGCGAACCTCGTCGGACCCGACTGACATTCGTTCGCTTGCAGTGACGACCGAAGACCTCGTTGCTGCTCTCGAAACGAATCGTCGGAGCGGCCGTGAGGCTGTCCTCCGTGTGACGCCGCCGTTTTACGGGCGAATGCGGGCGCGGATTCATCTCGCTGGTGGGGAAGCGACCGACTACGGAGAGCCGTCGCCACTGCATCTCTCGCCGGAGTTGTTTCTCGACGAGACGGTCCCGTCGTATCCAGAGACGCACGAGACGCGTCCCGACCCGTACGACATCGACGACCACCACGAGCGCCACACCGAGGCGGTCTCCCAGTGGCGAAAAGCGGTTCGCAACCACCTCCGCGAGCGAGTCTCGATTTCAACGGACGACGGACCGCACGAAGTCGACGTGAAGTATCTGGGCTAATGTCTGGACGGTCGAGCGTCTCTGCTACCGTCGGAGGTGGACGACCGGCGGGAGAGTACTCACGAGCGAATCACTTTTTCGGCACCAGTACGTCGATTCGGGCATGAGTACCGACGAGTACCGCCGTGGGCGGGCGGTCGAACGCGAGCGCAAGAAGAGAAACCGGGCGGTCAGCGGGCGCTACCGTGGCGTTATTCCCGTCATCTACGGTATCGGTCTCATCATCTTCCTCGGCGCCTCGCTGTTTATCGGCCCCGAGTCAGCGTTCGCGGTCTACCTCGTCACCCACCTGTTCTACGCTGGCCTCATCCGGGGCGACATCAAATCACTCCGGAAGCAAGACATCGACTGGGGCTTTTCGCGTCACGCCTGGTTCGGTGCCGCCCTGACGCTTCCGTTCGTCGCTCCGGCATATTATCTCTACAGTCGCCGCGTCATCCACCGAGAGAACCAGTCTCGAGGGGTTGTAGACTGACGACCCGGAGTTTGGGACAGTCAAGCCCCGGAACTTATAGCCGACGGCGCGGAACGACCGGTAATGACTACTAGACGTTTCGTAACTGTCGCCGCACTCGCGCTGCTCGTCGTCACGAGCGGGTGTCTCGGCGTGCTGACCGGAGACGAACCGCTCAAACTCTCGTCCGAACCCGCCGCCGCTGACGCTACTGTCGCGTCCGATGCGGGATACAAGACGAACGGGACGCAGACGCTCGAAGTCAACCGGTCGTTCTCCGTCGCCGGACAGGAGCGGAAAGTCGTCGCGAGCAACCACGTCACCACGTACGAGAAGTCGATGGACCTCGGGTTGTTCGGCGACGTTAAACTCGGCGTGTTCAGCGTCATCTCGACGCCTGCCGCGGAAGTCGCGGGCAAGACGCTGAACCCTATCGGTGACTACTCGAACGACCAGTTGGTCGGCCTCATCCAGAGTCGCTATCAGGGCCTCAGCAACGTCGAGCAGGTGAGTACCCGGAACGTCCAGATGCTCGGAACGACCGCGAACGTGACGAAGTACAGCGCGACCGCCCGAATCAAGGGCCAAGAACTCGATGTCTACGTCCACGTGACGAAGGTCCGCCACAACGAGGACTTCATCGTCGCGCTCGGCCTCTACCCGCAGCAACTCGACGACGAGGAAGCGAACGTCCTCGAACTGATGCGCTCGGTCGAACACCCGGCGGAAGCGTAGTCCTTCGAAAGCAACAGCGAGCGAGACTTTTTCTCGTCGCCGCTGGTCGGTGTGTCTATGAGTCGCATACGAACCGCTGGGATAGCCGTGACTGGTCTTGGGATAGTCGGCTACGCGGGCGGCATCTTCGTCGCGTATCCGGGACGTGCATTCTCCGTGACCGCGCTCATGGTCGGTATCACCCTCTGGGCCGTCGGAGGTAACACGTGATATCCGCACTCGTCTACGACGACGGTGGTGTGACCACCTATCCCGCAGCGGAGTTGGGCACGGCCCGCGACGCCGACGGGACCACGTGGGTTCGTGCCACATCGGAGTCCGACTTCGCTCGCGTCGCCGAGGCGTTCGGTATCCACCCCCTCACCGTCGAAGACGTTCGAAACGATGTCCGGCCCAAAACCGAAGAGTACCTCGAATACACCTTCGTCCTCGTTCGAATCGCGGCATTGCGGAAGGGCGACCAACCGTTCGAAGAAGAGGTTCGAACACAACCCGTCGGGCTCTGCTTCGGCGACGACTGGCTGGTCACGCTCACGCGACGTGAGCTCCCGCCAGTTGACCGCGTGTGGGACGCCATCGAAAGCGAAGAACAGCGGTTGCTCCGGTTCGGGCCGGACTTCGTGGCCTCCCGCGTCGTCGACCGAATCGTCGATGGCTACTTCGACTTGCTGGACAGCGTGGGCGAAGAAATAGAGACTATCGAAGACATCGTCTTCGAAGGGGCCGACCAATCGGTTCTGGAGGAATTGAACGCGGTTCGTCGCGACCTCCTCTCGTTTCGGAAGACGGTCTGGCCAACCCGCGAAGCGGCGGCGGTACTCGCTCGCGGCGACACGGAGTACGTCAGGCAACCGACTGAGAAGTACTACCGCGACGTGTACGACCACCTCGTCGAACTGGTCGACCTCACCGAGACCTACCGTGACCTCGCCCGCGGGACCCGCGAGATGTACCTCAACTCGCTCTCGCAATCGACGAACGAGGTGATGAAGACGCTAACTGTCGTCGCGACCATCATCCTCCCGCTCACGCTCGTCGTGGGCGTCTACGGTATGAACTTCGACCCCGCAGCCTCTCCGTTCAATATGCCGGAACTCGGCTGGAAATACGGATACGTCGCAACCATGCTCGGCATAGCTGCCGTCTCGGGGATTCTCCTCGCCTACTTCCGACGCGAGCGGTGGCTGTAACCCCCCTGAACGAAAGAATTAAAAATACGTTATGAATCGGAGTGTGACACCGTTTCTCGTCCGATTTGTTCCGACACAACGCTTTCTTCGTTCGATTTTCGCTCGCACAACGGAGAAAGGCTTAAATACTTCCCAAACTTACTACTGGTAAGGACACTCCTAGCCGGATTACCCTTTCGTCTTTTTCATTTCTACCGGCCGAGACGTGTCCGCGCCCCCCGATCATAATGACTGACACCACCACCACCCGAACGTACAGCAAAGACGCAACGGCTCAAGACGTATCTGAGTCCGAGCGAGACGAATCGCAGCGGGCAGACGAAGAAGAACAGGTCTGCCCCGAGTGTGGCGGCGACCTCGTCCAAGACGACGAACACGGTGAGACCGTCTGCCGAGAGTGTGGCCTCGTCGTCGAAGACACCGTCGTCGACCGCGGCCCTGAGTGGCGTGCATTCGACGCCGCCGAGCGCGACAGCAAGTCCCGCGTCGGCGCGCCGACGACCAAAATGATGCACGACAAGGGGCTTTCGACCAACATCGGTTGGCAGAACAAAGACGCATACGGCAAGTCCCTGTCGCCGCGGCAGCGCGAGCAGATGCAGCGCCTCCGCACATGGAACGAACGCTTCCGCACCCGCGACTCCAAAGAGCGCAACCTGAAGCAGGCACTCGGCGAAATCGACCGCATGGCCTCGGCCCTCGGTCTCCCGGAGAACGTCCGCGAGACCGCCTCGGTCATCTACCGCCGCGCCCTCAACGACGACTTGCTCCCCGGTCGCTCCATCGAGGGTGTCGCCACGGCGGCACTCTACGCGTCCGCACGCATGGTCGGGACTCCCCGGTCGCTCGACGAACTTGAGAAGGTCTCCCGCGTCGACAAGATGGAGCTCACCCGGACGTACCGCTACATCGTCCGCGAACTAAAGCTCGAAATCAAGCCCGCTGACCCCGAACAGTACGTCCCGCGGTTTGCCAGCGAACTCGGTCTCTCCGACGAGGCCGAGCGACAGGCACGACAGCTGCTCCGCGGCGCGAAAGACACGGGCGTCCACTCCGGTAAATCGCCGGTCGGCCTCGCCGCGGCAGCGGTCTACGCGGCCGCCCTTCTCACCAACGAGAAGGTGACGCAGAGCCAGGTCTCGGAGGTGGCGGATATCTCCGAGGTGACCATCCGCAACCGCTACAAAGAACTGCTCGAAGTGCAAGACGGAAACGCACTGGCGTAAGCGTTCGTGGTGGACCCGGTGGATGGGAATTTTTCTTTATTATGCGAGCCCGTAACAAGATTTATCCGCACTCCCAGAGCATATCGGGGTATGGTCGAAGCATTCGTCCGACTCTTGTGCCCCGAATGTGGAAAGGACTGGGAGACTACTCCGACTGACCTTCCTCCCCATCGCGACAATTTCTCGTGTCAGGAATGCGGAACGACTCGGCGCACTGCCGAGTTCATGCGGACGGAGCGTGACCTCCAGACGCTCAAGCAATTCGAATAGTAAAACGAGTCGGTACGGCTTTTTACAGGTCAGGAATCGCCGAAAGCGCGCCACACGCGTCGCACTTCATGACTTTCGCACCCTGTTCGGTGACGAGGCGCGTGTCCGGCGACCCGCACTCGGTACAGCGGACGAACGACTCGACGTACTCGTCGATAGCGTTGGCGACGCGGCGCTGTTTGAACGACCCGGTAAAGCGTGCGCGACCTTTCGCGTCTATCTGGGCACTCGTCCCCAGTTCGGACTGGAGGAACGTTAGCACGTGATTAGCCTCCCGTGCCAGCGTGTCGTGTGTGTCCGCGAAGTTCTCGTAGACCGTGACGTTCCCTTCTTGGCGGACGACCGGGTCCGGAACGGAGAAGCGGTCACCCCGGTCGGCCGTGTCCGGCGTCTCCGAGAGCGCGCGGTCGAGGTGGTCTTCGTAGCCCATATCCGACATACTCGTACCGCCGCCTAAAACGTTCACGCCAGATGCGCGGGAGAGCGCGCGGTACATATCGGTATAAAGGCCTCCGGAGAATTCGACTAAATTTTCGAACTGCAACATGAAACATGAAACTAATTGAAAATGAACTAACACTTAATTTCGCCTGAAACCCCGATAATCGGGCGTTTAAGAAAGTTGCATGCTAACGTGACTCAAGATAATACTATATCCCTCCGGTTTCAAGCCAGCGTTGCTCATGAAGAAGCAGGAACTCATCCACCTGCACGGCCTGCTCGCCGAGGTACACACGCAGATGGAAGCATGGGAAGATGAAGAGATTGAACTCGTCGAATACAATTCTCTCGGTGTCCGACCGACATCTATCCACAAATCCAAGACCGACCACAAAGCAGCCGTGTTTAAGATAGCAAAAGGAATCACTGGAGCGATGCAAGAGGCTGAACCGGAGCCCGTCGCCCCACAAGCCGACTGAACCGAAGACAGAGACTACGCGTTCTCCTCCCGAAGCTACGACCGACGAGCGATTGCTCTCTCTGTGGATTAGTACACTGCTAAGCCGAGAACCAATACGAAAGACTTGGATGTGGGCCGACGAGTCTTGGCGACGGACGCAGGTGGGTCAGTCGTCTTTGACGAGGTCGTCGAAGTCGGGGATGGTGTCACCGCCACCGCTTCCATCGGGTTGCGTTTCTTCCTCTTCTTCTTCCTCTTCGAGAACCTCGACGGAGAGCACTTTCAGCGGGACGTTTTCGAGTCGTTGCCCGATTTCCTTTCGGGCGATTCGAGACGCGTGTTCTTCCTGCTCGACGTTGAACACGGTCATCTCCAGTTCGAGGGCGACGAGAGCCTCATCCGCGGCGATAAACGCCGGAGGGAGTTCTTCTCCGCCGGGAGTGACCCACGTCCTCATGTTGATTTCGACGTAGTTGAGGTCCGGGTTGAGCATCTCACCCGTCTTGGCGATGGCGATGCGAATCGCCTCGTCTTCGTTCTCAACGTCGTACACCGGGACCGCGGCTTCGACGACGACTCTGCAGTCCATGATTGGTATGAGATTGTGGCGCAAAGAGCATCAACCTTCTTGCCCAGTGAGTAGTTCGACGAGCGCTTACTCGCCGCCAGACCGGAGGTAGTGAAAGACGTAGGTCTGGGTGTAGCCTGCGTACGGACCGCCGAGACGCTCGCGAATCGCCCGCGACGTGTCCACGTAGTTCCCGCAGTCGCAGTCGGGATAGTGGTCGGCGATGGCCGAACGAATCCACGTGTCGAGCGGTACCGCTTCGAGGTAGTCGAGCGAAAACAAAAGCACGCAGTCGGCGACCTTGTCTCCGACACCGACGAAAGTGGTGAGGTAGTCTCGCGCGTCTTCGTAGTCGCGCCCGCGCGCGTCTGCCGGTGCGGCCTCGCCCGTCGCAACCATCTCTGCTGTCCGCTGGACGTAGGGCGCGCGATAGCCGAGGCTGAGATCGCGAAGTTCGTCCTCGGAGGTCTCAGCGAGTCGTTCCGCGGTCGGATACGCATAGTAGGTGTCGCCGTCGAACTCGACTGCCTCGCCGTAGGTCTCGCGGAGGCGCTCTTGCATCCCGAAGATACGCGAGACACGCATCTGTGCCGAGCAGATAAAGGAGATAAGACACCCGAACGGTGGGTCACGGACGAGCCGCATGCCCGCATAGGCGTCGAAGGCGCACTGGACGAGCGGGTCGTCCGGCATCGCGTCGTAAATCGCATCGAGGTCGTCGTCGAGGCGAAGCAAGTGCGTCAGAATCGGAACTGCGTCGGTCGTCGATTCCCACTCCAACGTCCCGTTTCGCTGGCGAACTCTGACAACGGCCGACTCTTCTGAGACGCCGTCGAGCGGCGGAACGATTGTCTGGTACCACGCGTCGCCGCCGTAGGCCGCGTCTCGCTCGTACATCCGGCCGTCAGGCCGGTCCCAGAGGTACGACTGGCCGCTCTCCAGCGTCGATTGGAGGTCGAACGCGCCGTCGAGGTCTGCGAGGTCGATGACACCCGTTTCCATCGCTTCCACCTTGGGCGCGGGGGATTTGCGGGTTTCGATGCGAGCACGATGACCGGCAGATGTGTCTGCGACCGAGTCTCAGCGGTTGCGACCCGCGGGGAACTGCACGCGCTCCGGATGTTCGGTTAGCTTTGTGAGGATACGCTCGTACAGACGGTTTCGGATGCGCTGGCCTCGGGTCGGCGGGACGAGGACGCGAAGCCTGAGAACGACCCACGACTCCTCCTGTGAGAGGTTGACTGTTGGACCGTCCGCCACGTCCAACTCCAGGGGCGAGTTGTCGAGGTGGCGTCGATACCGGCGCAGGGCGGCCCGCATGTCGTCTCCGAGCTCCGATTCGGCCACCTCCAGCATCACCTCACGGACGAACCCGAGGTCCGTCTCGTAGGCGACCTGTACGGGGACTTCAGCCCAGACGCGATTGAACAGGTCACCGTGGTTGACAACTTCCGACGAGAGGACGAGCGAGTTCGGCACCGTGACCGTCCGGCCGGTCGGTTGGTTCGACGCGAGCGGACCACCGGCCTCCCAGAGCGTCGTCACGAGGAAGTCGACTTCCGCAACGTCGCCGGAGACGCCCGCAACCGTGACCCGGTCGCCGACGGCGTACGGGCGCTTGATGACGATGTAGACCCACCCGATGAGCGAGAGAATCGGTTGCTGAAGCGCGAACGTGACGGCGAATCCGATGACGCCGAACGAGACGAGGACGCCGAGCCACTGCTCTGTGAACGCGCCGAGGACGCCGACGAGCGCGACGAGTCCCAAAACCAATCTGATGACGTTCCGGGCGTCGTAGGCGCGGCGTCTGTCCCGGAGACGGACAACGAACACCGCCATCACGAGACGGTAGATGCCGTAGGTGACGAGCGCGACGGCGAGCGCCGAGAGCCCCTTCGAGAGGAGAACGTCCGCGTTCGGGACCGCGAAGTCCGAAAGCGGCGTCGTCGCCCGAATCACCCCGGCGAGGACGGCGGCGAGAAGACCAGTGACGAACGCACCGAGACCCAGACGACGAGACATACCGTCGCCGTCGGGCGGATGCCTGAAAAAGATGTGGCCGGACTGCGGCCCAAGAGTCGCGTTTTCGCACTACCGCCGGAGGAACCGACCGACGAGCAGTCCGATAGCGATTCCGACCGCGAGGATTCTGGCGAGTCGACCGCGGTCGGCGAATCTGATGAAAGTCGTCTCGTCTGGGGTCACTTCGACCACACCGAGTGGGGTGGCCTGTGCACCGCCACCGCCACCGAATCCTTCGCCGCCATCCGCGCCGGATTCGTCGGTTCCCGACCCGCCGCCCATCCCCATTCCGAACGCGACGCGCGCGACGGGGATGACCGTCTTCTCGCCGACGGTCACGGGGTCGCCGTAGACGGTTCGGGCGTCTGTCTGGGTGATTGATTCGAGCGACGAGAGGAGTTCCCGGTCGGTCGTCTCGATGTCTATCTCGTGAGCCCCGGTCTCAGTCGGCGGGACGTCGACCGTGCTCGAAATCTCATCTTCGGAAGCCATACGAGAATGTAGGTCAGGGAGCGAGATAATCACCGTTGTGAGTGCTCATAAACCGGGAAATTCAGGGTTTTCGAATCCTACACACTCGGCCCGCAGAGCGGGTGGAGAGCCAAATCGGGGCGTGACGTACTACTGTGAGACCCGCACTATCGCTTCAATTGTTTCATCAGCGAGTCTCTCTACGAGTTCATCGGCCGCTTGCGTTTCGTAGGTCAATCCCGCACTCTGGCCCGCGTACAGCGGCACCTCCTCCACATCGCCTTTCATTCCCGGAACTGCAAGCGAATCTTCGTACCGGTGAATGGGAGTTCCGTCTTTGGTCTCCGCGACGACTTCTCCCTCACCGGGACGCTGGCTGTCGGGGCGACCCGCCGCGTCCCACTCCAAGACGGTCGTATTTTCGAGTACCCGATGCGGAACTCCAGGCCACCCCTCGTCGAAGAGCGTAGCGTACACTGTCTCGGTCTCCTCGGCTTCGAGAACGCGCTGTCGATACAGTCGGTGGACGTTGGCCTCCTCAGTTGCGAGAAATCGCGTGCCGAGCCACGCACCCGCGGCCCCGAGGGAGAGTACAGCGGCGATTCCGCGCCCGTCTGCGATACCACCAGCAGCGATAACTGGTGTGTCGGGAACGGCGTCGACGACTTGCGGCACTAACGGAAGGGTCGCAACCTCGCTTTGGACGTGGCCGCCCGCCTCCCAACCCTGTGCGACGAGGATGTCCACGCCAACATCGACGGCGGCCGACGCCTCCGCAGTACTCCCGACCGTCTGGATGACGATGCCGCCGTGGTCGTGAATCCGCTCGACGTACGGGGCAGCGTCGCCGAACGAGAACGAAAATACGTCAACACCCTCGTTGAGACAGATATCGACGTGCGCTTCCGTTGGGACGTCTTTCGCGTCCGGATCCGCGACAACGTTGACGCCAAACACGCCGTCGGTTCGGTGCTCCGTCTCGGAGACGGCCGCACGAGTCTCCGCCTCGTCTCGCCACGTGATAGCCAACATACCGAGCGCGCCAGCATCCGCGACTGCGGCCGCTAGTTCGGGACAGGACGCACTCCCAATCGGCGCTTGGACGAGCGGTACGTCGAGTTCGAGTGCGTCTGTAAGTGGCGTTGACAAACACGGCATTGTGAATACCTGAGTTGACTCCTGTGAAGTCCTTCACTCTAGTGAAACGAACAACGAGAGTGTCAGATACCGTGCGCTCTCGAAGCAACCGACCCGAGTCTCAGTTCCGGATGTGGAGGTCCGTGAGGTCGGCGAGACGGGCCGCAACGTCGTCTTCGAGGCCTTCGCGGGTGACGCGCCATTCCCAGTTTCCGTCCTGCGTGCCGGGCGTGTTGAACCGGGCGTGCGAGTCGAGGCCGAGAAGGTCCTGCATCGTCGTGAACGCGAGGACGGACGCCGAGTTCCAGACGGCGTCGATGATGGACCAGTGAATCTCGGACCCGTCGGCACCGATGTTGTAGTGCAGGCAGTCACGGGTGTGGTCGTCGAGCGACTGGTAGTAGCCGATGAAGGTGTCGGTGTCGTGAGTCGAAGTGTAGGCGACGGAGTTCTCCGGGTAGTGCATCGGTTGGTACATATCACCCTCGCGGCACCAGTCGGCGTACTGCGGGACGCGCATGCCGGGGAAGGCAAAGCGGTCGCGGAGGTCCACGAGCGACGGGTCGAGGAAGCCGAGGTCTTCGACGACGAACGGGAGTTCGCCGAGTTCGCGCTCGACTACCTCGAAGAAGTGGTGACCGGGCGCGTCGCGCCACTCGCCGTTTGCGGGGTCGTCGGAGGAGGCGTCGATGGCCCAGTACTCGTCGAAGCCTTTGAAGTGGTCGATGCGGGTCACGTCGACGAGGTCGAACAGGCGGCGAAGGCGGTCGAGCCACCAGCCGTAGTCGTTCTCTCGGAGGTGGTCCCAGTCGTACAGAGGGTTGCCCCAGCGCTGTCCCGAGTCGTTTGGATTCGGCGGCACACCCGCGACGACTGCCGGTTCGTGGTCGTCGTTCAGGTCGAACGCCTCAGGAGCGGCCCACACGTCCGCGCTGTCGAGGGCGACGTAGATGGGCAGGTCACCGACGAGCGTGACGCCTTTCTCGTCGGCGTAGGCGGCGAGGTCACGCCACTGTTCGTCGAAGCAGAACTGGACGAACTTACGGTAGCGAATTTCGGGTTCGTGTTCGTCGCGGGCGTGTTCAAGCGCGTCAGGGTCGCGGGTCTTCAACTCCTCGGGCCAGTCTATCCACGCGCCTTCGAACTCGTCTTTCAGCGACGCGAACAGGGCGTAGTCGTCGAGCCACCCCGCTTCACGCTCGCAGAAGTCCTCGAACGCGGCGTGGTCGTCTTCGGGGGCCTCCGCTTCGAATCGGTCGAAGGCGGTTCGAAGCCGAGAGCGCTTGTAAGTGCCCACACGCTCGTACTCGACGGCGTGGTCGTCGAACTCCGGCACGGGTTCGAGGTCGTCGTCGGTCAGCCACCCGCGGGATTCGAGGTCCGTGAGGTCTACGAGAAGTGGGTTGCCGGCGAACGAGGACGACGACTGGTACGGTGAGTTCGCGTGCGCGGGCGAGGTTGGCCCGAGCGGGCAGAACTGCCACATCGACTGCTCGGCATCCGCGAGGAAGTCGATGAATGCGCGGGCACCGTCCCCGAGGTCACCGATGCCGTGCACGCCGGGAAGCGAGGTGACGTGCATGAAGACGCCGCTCTGTCGGGTGAATCGCATACCAATTGCTTCGGTGTGCAACCCAGTTGGTCCTTTGGGTCGGGACAGGTCACACACATGTTCCGTCCCACGATATCACATGTCACGATTTCGCGGCCGTCAGCGCGTCTCGCGCGCCCGTCTCAACAACACTTATTCTCCCCCGTCGGTTTCGTGCGCGTATGAGTGATATCGCTGTCATCCTCCCGGACGGAACGGAACTCTCCGTCGAGGAGGGTGCAACGGTGCGAGACGCCGCGTTCGCAATCGGCCCCGGCCTCGGCAAGGACACCGTTGCTGGCGTCGTCGATGGCGAACTCGTGGACAAAGAGACGCCGCTCCACGACGGCGCGAATCTCGTCATCGTCACCGACCAGTCCGACGAATATCTCGACGTACTCCGCCACTCGGCGGCCCACGTCTTCGCACAGGCGCTCCAACGACTCCACTCCGAGGCGAAACTGACCATCGGCCCGTGGACGGACGACGGCTTCTACTACGACGTGACGAACGTCGACCTCGAACAGGAGAACCTCGAAGCCATCGAAGACGAGATGCGGAACATCATCGAGGAAGACCTCGACATCGAGCGCACCCTCATCGGCCGCGAGGAAGCGCTCGAAAAGTACGCCGACAACCCCTACAAGCGCGACATCCTCGAAACCGAGGCCGCAGGCGACGACGAACTCTCGTTCTACGAGCAGGGCGAGTTCGAAGACCTGTGTAAGGGTCCGCACGTCGAATCGACGGGCGAAATCGGCGCAGTCAAGCTTCTCAACATCTCTGCGGCCTACTGGCGCGGCGACGAGGAAAACGACACGCTGACGCGCGTCTACGGGACGGCCTTCGAGTCCGAATCCGACCTCGAAGACTTCCTCGAAATGCGTGCCGAGGCCGAAGAGCGCGACCACCGCAAACTCGGACAGGAACTCGACCTGTTCTCGATTCCGAGCGTCACGGGGCCGGGCCTGCCGCTGTACCACCCCAACGGAAAGAAGGTTCTGCAGGCGCTGGAGACCTACGGCCGCGACCTGAACGAGGACTACGGCTACGACTACGTCGAGACGCCGCACCTCTTCCGGACGGAACTGTGGAAGCAGTCGGGCCACTACGACAACTATCAGGACGACATGTTCCTCCTCGACGTGAACGACGAGGAGTACGGCCTGAAGCCGATGAACTGCCCGGGTCACGCGACCATCTTCAAGCAGGGCAGTTGGAGCTATCGCGACCTGCCGGTTCGCTACGCCGAAAACGGGAAGGTCTACCGCAAGGAACAGCGCGGCGAACTTTCCGGTCTCTCGCGCGTCTGGGCGTTTACCATCGACGACGGCCACCTGTTCGTCCGCCCCGACCAGATCGAACAGGAAGTCGAGGACATCATGGACATCATCCTCGAAGTGCTGGAGACGTTCGACCTCGACTACGAAGTCGCGCTCGCGACGCGCCCCGAGAAGTCCGTCGGGTCCGACGAAATCTGGGAGCAAGCGGAGTCCCAACTCAAGTCGGTCCTCGACAGCTCCAAGATGGACTACGTCGTCGAAGCCGGTGACGGTGCCTTCTACGGCCCGAAAATCGACTTCGCGTTCGAAGACGCGCTCGGCCGCAAGTGGGACGGCCCGACGGTCCAACTCGACTTCAACATGCCCGAGCGGTTCGAACTCTCGTACACGGGCGAGGACAACGAAGACCACCGCCCGGTGATGATTCACCGCGCCCTCTACGGCTCCTTCGAGCGGTTCTTCATGGTGCTCATCGAGCACTACAACGGCAAATTCCCCTTCTGGCTCGCCCCCGAGCAGGTCCGCATCCTGCCCATTTCGGACGACCAGATTGGCTACGCGAAGAAGCTCCAGTACGAACTCGGCGACTTCCGTGTGACCATCGAAGACCGCTCGTGGACGCTCGGGCGGAAGATTCGCGAGGCGCAGACCGACCGCGTCCCGTACATGATTATCGTCGGCGGCAACGAGGAAGAAGCCGGCACCATCTCCGTGCGTGACCGCAAGGAGCGCGAAGCACAGGACGTGACGGTCGAGGAGTTCCGCGACCACCTCCAGGCCGAAGCGGCCGAAAAGCGCGCCGAACCCGACTTCCTCGCAGACGAGGAGTAAGCGCAGTCGCCCGCGTTTCGGAACTCAGGCGGTCACTCGTTTTTGTTCGTCTCGCATCTCCGCCCCGAGTTCGCGTCTGACGGTCTGTTGGAACTCGTCGCCGCGAATGAGGTTCGAAAGGACGCCGAAGTGTCCGCAGTCCCACTCCCGACGATTCCAGTCGGGGACACCCCACTCGTCGAGCAGGACGCGCGCCGTCCGCGTCGGGGCCATCTCGTCTTGCGACCCAATAAACGAGAAGACGCGTTCGGGGTCAATATCCGGGGTCTTCGGCGGGTTGAGAAGCGGTGCGAACTCGTGGAGTGCGTCGCCAGTCCATCCGGCGGCGTCGAGGGCGCTGTCGATGTCGAGAAGCCTCGTCAGTTCGCCCGACAGGAGTGTCTGGTCGACAGCACCGGGCATCCCGACCGGGAACAACACATCGGGTCGCATCGACTCCGGCCACTCGTCACACCAGCCGCCGACATGGAGTGCGATGATGCCGCCGAGACTGACGCCACCGACACCGACGACGGGCGCGCCTTCAGTCCGTGCCCAATCGACGAGCACCCCAGTTTCGAGCGCGGCGGCGGCATAGAGCGTGAATAGGCCGACAGGTGCTTTGGCAATATACGGTTCGCCGCTGTAGTATCCCGGCGGTTCGCGCCACCCGTGCCACGGCGCGTCCGGGAGGATGACACGATAACCTTCCGGCGCGAGTCTCCGCGCGACGTACTCCTCTTCGGGCCAGTAGACGAGTTGGTCGTCGAACATCCCCCACCCAGAGTAGAAGATGAGCGTCGGCAGGTTGTCGGTCGCATCCGCCGGTTCGTACACTCGGGCAGTCGCGTCGTCACTGAAATGCGGCGACGGCGACGTGAACCGGAGGAGATACTCGACCGTTCCGGGTCCGCGAACGGTCGCAGAGCGCTCGATTCGGGGGAACTCCTCACTGGCCCGCGTTTCCGAAAAGCCGTAGAGTCGTTCGGGTTCGGCGAGTTCGTGGTGCCACCGAACCAGCGCGTCGTCCGGGTCGGGAATCTCGAACTTGACGGACGGAACGTAGTGGTCGCGAGTGAGGAATCCGAACACGGAACTCGGTTTGGCGCGCTGCTGAGAGATTTCGCGCCGCTGGCGTTCGATGGCGACGCGCTCGTCGGGGAGCGATTCGTAGTCGCCCCAGAAGACGCTGTTCCAGCGGGCCATCGTCTCGTCGTACGCGTCGCGAATGCGGGCGTACTCGGCCAGCGCGCGTTCGATTCGGTCGTGTAAGTGCGGTGCGGGCGGTGCGTCGACTTCTCGGAGGAACGCTTCCGGTCCCGCCCCGAGTGCTACGTCCGCGGCGGCCCGAGCGCGAACGACACCGAATTCGCGCGGAAGCATTCGCGTCTTGAACGCCTCGAAGGGCCGAGACGTGAGGAGGCGACCGGCGGGCGAGGTGAGCAGTCGATGCACTGCCGGCGTTTCGAGGTGGTCCATAGTCTGTGCTACGTGTGACGCGATATTGACCCTAGGCCCGAATTAGAGAGGGGAGTGTCTGTATACACCCAGTGAACCAGATTCCACTGCACGAACTCGGTATGTGAGTGGGAAATTCCGTACTGGCATCGGTGTCACCTGGTGTTGTTGGTGTCCGCGAGCAGTTATATCGGTTCGAAACCGAATCAGGTAACATAAGGAAACCATGACAGACGAACAAGCTCAACCCTCCGACCCGCTCGTGACCGCAGACCTCCCGGCTAGTGCATTCCACGTGACCGGAATGGACCACGTCTCGATTATCGGGAGCAACGTCGAGGACACGATTGCGTTCTACCGCGACGTGCTCGGGATGCCGCTCGTCCTCAAACAACCGAACCTCGACGCGCCAAACATCACGCACCTGTTTTTCGACCCGGGTGACGGGCGCATGCTCACGTTCTTCGTGAAAGAGGGCCGCGAATCGAATACAGGGCGTTTGCGAACGCCGATTGGAGGCGTCCACCACATCGCGTTCCGGTTCGACCCCGAACGCCTCGAAGAGATTCGCGCCGGGCTCGAAGCACACGGCCACAACTACAACGAGTTCGACCGCGGAATCTTCCACTCGCTGTACACGACCGACCACAACGGACTCGTCATCGAACTCGCGACGGACAAATACGAGATTCCCGACGACCGACGCGGCGAGGTACTTGCACTGGCGCAACAGAAACGCCTTCAGGCCGGTGCAGCGTTCGCTAAGGGTGAACACCTCGAAGCCGCGCTCGAAGAACTCGGCCTCCCGGTCGAGAGAAAGTCGCTCCCCGACGCGCAGACTGGAGCTGGCGGACTCGACTAACTCCGCCCCGAGCGAAGTGACGATATACACGACGCCGCACGAAGCGACACAACACCGAAAAGCGACACGACACCGCACCATCTCACGCGATACCACCCGAACTCACAACTTACCCAGACGTGCTCACAGATACACTAGGAATCCACCATCTCACAGGAATCGTTCGCAACGCCCAGAAGAACGTCACCTTCTACAGAGACGTTCTTGGGCTTCGCCTCGTCAAGCAGACGGTGAACTTCAACGAACAGTTCACACGTCACCTCTTTTACGGTGACGAGACCGGGTCACCCGGCACCGCCTTGACGTTCTTTCCGTATCCTGCCGAGGACGACGGGCGGCCAGGAAAGCCGCAGATTAGTACCGCATCACTGGTGATTCCGCCGGGGTCGGTATCCTACTGGCAAGACCGCCTCACCGAACACGACGTTTCAGTTGAGGGGCCGTCCGAACGGTTCGACGAAACTGTGCTTCGGTTCTCCGACCCGGACGGCACGGACCTCGAACTCGTCACCGGCGAGTCACCCGTCGAGCCGTGGGCAGACGGGTCGGTCCCCACTCGCCACGCGATTCGCGGCATCCACGGCGTGACACTGCTCTCGACGAGTGTCTTCGTTACTGCGAGCGTCCTCGATACGCTCGGGTTCGACCTCGTCGCACAGGAGGGCGACCGAGTCCGATATCAGGCACCGGGTGACCGTGCGACCGTCGTCGACCTCCTCGACCGGGACGCTTCGTTCGGCCGCGAGGGTGCGGGGTCGCTCCATCATGTCGCTGTTCGCGTCCCCGACGAGGAGCAACTCTACGAGTGGCACGACCTCTTTCGGGAGCGCGGCTACGACGTTTCGCGCGTGAAGGACCGGCATTTCTTCTACTCGCTGTACGTCCGCGAGCCGGGCGGCATCTTGTTCGAACTCGCAACAGAACAGCCGGGGGTCGCGGCGGGGGTCGACAGCGACGCGCTCGGAGAGTCGCTGTTTCTCCCACCATGGCTCGAAGAAGACCGCGAGATGATTGAAGGTCAGCTCCCGCCGCTGGACCTCTCGGAGCCAGAGACGAACTGATGAAACAGAACACAGACTCGACCGGGTCGAGTGCAGACCCACACCACGGCCAACCTATCGAGACGGCGGGCGCACCACCACAAGCGGCCGAAGCGGCCGTCGTGCTGCTTCACGGCCGGGGGTCGACCGCGGGAAATATCCTCACGCTAATCGACGAGTTTCTGCACCACGGTGTGATGTACCTCGCACCGCAAGCGGCTGGCAAGACGTGGTATCCCCGCGCTGCGTACGCACCGTTCGAGGACAACGAGCCGTGGTTTTCGTCCGCACTCGACCGCGTGTCGGAGGCCCTTCAGGTGGCTGCTGACGCCGGTGTTCCACCGGAACGGACGCTTATCCTCGGGTTCTCCCAAGGCGGGTGTCTCGCGAGTGAGTTCGTCGCACGCAATCCGCGACGCTACGGCGGACTCGTCGTGTTGTCAGGGAGTCTCCCCGGACCCGAGACGGGACAGGACCGCGATGGCTCCATCGACGGAACGCCGGTGTTCCTCGGATGCAGTTCGGAAGACCCCTACGTCGATTCTGAGCGCATCCACGATTCGGCGCGCGTGTTCGAACGACTCGGCGGTGACGTAGACAGCAGACTCTACGACGAACTGGGTCACGCGATAAACGACGACGAGGTCCAGATGATTAATTCGTTCATCGAGCAACTCGGCTGAGTCGATACCGTCGGCGGTAAACTGATTTCCCGCCTACTGCAATCACGAGTATGCCATCCGAAGACGCCGGGAAGCTCCGTCGGATTCTCGAATACGACCGTGTCGCTGTCGTCGGGGCATCGACCGTCTACGAGAAAGCGTCGCATATCGTCCCGGCGTATCTCCAGCGTCACGGGTACAAAATCCGGCCGGTTAACCCGAACGCCGACGAGATTCTCGGCGAGCAAGCGTACGATTCGCTGGCCGACGTGACGGACACCGTTGACGTTGTCGAGGTGTTCCGGCCAAGCGAGGAGGTTCCCGAAATCGTCGCCCAAACGCTCGCCCGTGACGACGTGAAGGCGATATGGTTGCAACCCGGAATTCGAAACGACGAGGCGGCTCGAAAGGCGGAGTCTGCCGGGGTCGATGTCGTCCAAGACCGGTGTATGAAAGTCGAGCACGGTCTCCACGTCCGCAACTGAATTCTGGTTGGGCGGCGAATTATACCCAAGACGATGAGCGAAGACGACCCGTTCGACGACCTCGACATCCCAGACGACCCGCTTTCCGACCTCGACCGCGCGACACAGGAACTCACGGTACGGACCGAAAAGCGGCGGTACGGAAAACAGATGGTCATCATCGAGGGGTTCCAGACCGACGCCGACATCGATGACCTCGCGAGCGACCTCAAGTCGGCACTCGGGACCGGAGGGACGGTCAAAGACGACCGTATCGAGATTCAGGGCAACCACGAAAAACGAGTTCGAGAACTCCTTCGTGAGCGCGGCTACAGCGTCGAAAAAGCGTAACATCGGAACCGTTCCCTGTACGCTCTCACTGGAGCAACCGGAGAGCGTCAAGGTGGGTAGAAGAGAAGGCGTCGGGAGAGAGTATCGAGCTTAGAGCTTGACCGGGTCTCCGTCGTCCTTGCCAGCCAGTTGCTGGGGAACAGAGAAGATAACCGTCGTCGTTCCGCCGTTTCTGCTCGTGATTTCGAGTGTGACCTGGTCACCCGTCGAGAGACCTTTGTCGTCTCCTGCGCCGTTGGTGTCACTTTCGATGTCGGAGGGAGCGAGTCTGAGTTCGTAGCGGTCGTCCATCGACTCTAGGACGCCGAACGTGTCGTCGTTACCAGCCACTTGCTTTATTCCGAACTCGTCCGCGTCAGCCGTGTTGGGAGTCCCGTCGTCACCGCCGGCCGTCGTCTGATTGGTCAGCGTTTGGGCGGTCGTCGGGCTCAGATACTTGACAGTCGTCGTGTTCAGGTCGACGCTTCCGGACCCCGCGGCGAGCCGAACGGTCAGGTTGATGTCTTTGATGTTGCCGTCGGTACCGACCACGCCGTGCGCGTTCAGCACTTCGACGCGGTTTGTGACCTTGTTCATGCTTTCCTGTGCGGCGTCTTCCGCGGTCGCCTGCAAGAACCCGGCCGTGTTCACGAGAACACCCGCCGCGATTGCGGCGACGAGAACCATCGCGATGAAGACAATGAGTGTGCCGATGCCGACTTGGCCGCGGTCGTCGTTGCGATATCGTTCGAACATGCGTTGTGTATCTCCAGTTCGGTGTCCGCCTCCTTCTTGTCAGTCTGGAAGAACGGTGAGGCCTACAATACAGCTGAAAAACATAATGTTTTCTATTTGATTATCAAAATTGATTTCTGGATGACTTGTCGGGGCGATAGCCACCAGCGCGACGAATCCTCGTTGGGCTGCATTTTAGCTATGAGAATTCCCCGCGAATCACGGGGAGACGTGAGTTTGCAATGGGATGTCGAACGTGTTGGTTTTATAACTCGTGTGGCAGTACGTGGCGGCCATGTCTCTCAGGCAGGGGTTTCTCGTCTCGTGGGCCGACTCACCGAGTAAATACCGCAAAGTGTTCGCAGATGCCGCTGACGCGGGATTCGACTACGTGGAACTCAATATGGAGGGCGCGTTTCATCGAACACAAATCGAACCGACATCGGTTCAAGATGCCGCGACAGCGCAGGGGCTAGACATCACCGTCCATCTCCCGTACCGGTTCGATATGTGCTCCCCGCACGAATACGTCCGAAAGGGGGCGTGTCGAGAGTTGGAAGCGGCGATAGACACCGCCATCGAGATGGACGCGGAGAAGGGAGTCATCCACGCCGACTCCCTTGCTCGACCCGGACGGGTTGGCGAAGAACCGATTCGCAAGGGGATTCGAAGCACAGTCCGCCGAATCACGGACTACGGGTCCGAACGGGGGTTCGAAGTCGTCACCGAGAACCTGAAAGGGCTCGTCGATGCCGCTGAACTCCCCGCCCTTCTCGCCGACGCCCACCCGGAAGCCAAGATGTGTCTCGATACCGGCCACGCATTCGTCACAGGCATGTCCGGGGAGGAACAGGGAGCCCTGCTACGGGAGTACGGCGACCGAATCTCACACATCCACCTGAACGATACCAGAGTCGAATCGGACGACGAACATCTACCCGTGGGTCTCGGGCGGGTCGATTTCGAACCGCTCGCGGCCGCCCTCGTCGAAACTGACTGGACCGGTACCTGTACTCACGAGGTGTTCACGTTCGATTACTCCCGGGTACACCGCGGAAACGGGAAACCCTACTTCGACAAGTTGCTGGCGACCCGCCGCTAAGAAGGGCTCCGGTAGAGTAGATGCCGGGGTCCGGAAATCGAACAGAGACCACCCAAAACCCGCTTTCGGGTAGTTTGCGACTGTTTTGAGTGGCGATGCGATGTGGAACGGAACCCGTTCGATATCGAACAATTGAATCACATGTTGCTATATGAAATTACCCTGTATCGGGGCCAGCCATTTTATTCGACCACAGTACATGCATGTTAACATGGAACAAACAGGAGGGTATAGGCCGGACGAGCGTGCCGAAACACGGCGTGTGAGAATCGAACGGGAGATGAACGACCACCAGGCGACGACTGTCCGGGTGGTCGATACTGGAGAGTACCGGACGTTGGTGGGCTACAAATCGACGGCGGTTCGCCGAGTACTCGAGCGCGCGTCGAAGGGAGAGACGGTGACACTTGTGCTCGCGCCAACACCGGGGCGAGGTAATTCGTGGGTTGTGCTCGGGGACTAAGGTTCGAGCAGTAATTTTGCGCCGCCGACGAGTACAGCGAACAGCAAGAACAGAATCGTCCCGGCGAGGACATCGTTACCGAACAAGACGGCGAAGTCGGGCGTGAGCGACACGAGGAACCGGTCGGCCCTGAAGTGGTCGGGTGCCCCGACTGCTAACCCGAAGACGACGGCGACGAGGAGCGTCATAAAGACGAGAATCAGCCCGGTTCGGTCGCTCTGAGGCATGACACCATCCACACCGTCACCTCGTATAAGTTATCGGGAAAGTGTACTGAGATGACGCAGACTAGAGAGAAGCGACTCTCTCCCTGAATAACGGTGAAAAAGCAAATTTGAGAGCGGATGCGACCTGTACGGTGTCACGTCGCGTTCGACATTATCGTCTAGAGCGGGTCGCCTCCGATGAATGCGGCCCCGAAGTGCTCGACGTGGGCCCCGGTTGGCCCGGGCACGGCACCGTGGGGTTGCCCGTCGAGGTGGGCGTCGCCCACGATGTGCACTTCGTACACGTCCGATAGGTCGTCGGGAACGCTTCCGAAGATGGTCAAATCACCGGCCGGTTGCGTCACCGACAGTGTGCCGCGTCCGCCACGAACGTCGAGGTTGTTGTCGTCGATACTCGAATCACCGCTAAGATGGCCGAGAGCGCCCGCACCGATGACGTTCTCTGCCGCAGTCCCGGGCGCTCCGAACGGCATAATCGTCCGATTGCTGAAGTCGAAGCCCGGCTCTTCGAATACGATAATCCATGCGGTGTAGGGGACACCCGGAAGCAGGCCAGTGGCCTTCAGGCTGACATCGGTTCCCGAACCGCTACTGTCCATCGTCACCCGTCCGTTGACTGCGCGGAATTCACCCCACCGCACGTGATGACTCCCGTCGAGCATCGTGGGTTTCGTCCCGTTGTCCACTGGATTCCCGTGTCGGCGTTCGACGATTGGGTCCTGTGGGTCCGGTATCGGTGATGGTTCGGTGTCACCCGCCGCTCGGATGAAGTGATGCTCTCCGACAATCTCCGCTCCGTCGCGCCTCTTTGCACCGGCAGTGCCGACAGTCGCGGTGCCGAGGCAAATCCGTCTTCCTATGGTCCCGGAATCTGAGTCGTTACGCGTCACCCTCAGATTGATATGGTTCCCCGACCGCCTCCCGTGGAAGTACGTTGTGGAGTTCGGACTCAATATCGGCAGCCGATTCGAACGACTCACGGGAGGTCTTGGAAACCAATTTGCCTAGATTTGTCTCACCGTCGGCCAATACCAACCTAACGTCGGAGAGTTCTTCCGATGCTGTAGTCCGCCCGATGGGATACTCAATTTCATCAAGCAAGGTCGAAATGTCACTGAACTTGATTTTACGAGCCATACTGCCAAATACGTCCGGGAAGGTAATAAGTGACGTAACCGGTGTGACGAACATTCTCCGATGATTGGGGTTCTTGGGAGACTGGCCACACGTATTTTCCCACAATCGGACGAGTAAGCTGGCAAGTGACCCGATTGTGAAGAACAGCTCACTTGACATATGTGCTGCCGTGCGAGACTCGCGCGCTGTATTCAGTACGACCGCAACGAACTGTCAGTGACTGAAGATTTTAACAGAGCCATTCTCTCCCGAACTCGCGTTGTTGACTCCATTTACCTGCGTTCGCTCACCTCATCAAGACGACGAGTGTGGTGCTTCTGGAAGAAATGCAACGACACGCCAACGATGAGTAGCATCAGACCGAGTGGGAGTGAGATTGGTAAAAGAATCACGCCAGCGATAGCGATGTAGATGAACTTCATATGTTAAATATTCTACATTAGAGAACGATAGTACTTTTGGGGAATCTGAAACCAATCCCCTGAGTCTATCACTCACTCCCCCGTCCAAATCGCCCAGTGGTCGTTCGACAGAAACGCACCGCTATTCAAGAGTAGTTTCGGGAAGGAAGTGGGCCGGACGCGATTTGAACACGCGACCGTCTGATTAAGAGTCAGACGCTCTGCCTAACTGAGCTACCGGCCCTTGCGATTCCTCGTAACCCCCGGTTGGTAAAATGACTTTCCTTTTTGTACGGCGGCGGCAGGGATACGCACACCTCGAAAGTGAGGGACGAAACCCAGCCAGCGGGGAGAACGGTGGGTGTTAAGTGTCGCCCCACCGGAGTAGCCGCCAACGATGAGTGCAGGGGTCACAGTCTCCTCGATGTCCACCTACGCGATTCTCGGTTGCGGGAGCGTCGGGCATGCGGTGGCAGAGGAACTGACAGACGAAGGAAAAGATGTCCTCATCCTCGATAAGGACGAAAGCCGCGTCGAAGCCCTGCGCGACCAGGACCTGAACGCGCAGACGACTGATATCAGCGAACCGGAAGTCGCCGATGCGGTCGCCGGGCGAGACGTTATTCTCATCCTCGCGTCGGATGTCGAAGCGAACAAAGCCGCAGTCTCCGCCATCCGTGACCGCAACGGCGACCAGTTCGTCGTCGTCCGCGCGTCCGACCCCGTCTCCGAGGACGAACTCACGAAACTGGGTGCCGACGTCGTCATCAACCCCTCGGAGGTCATCGCCGACTCCGCGCTTCGAAGCGTCGAGTCCGGCGAACTCGAATACAAGGCCCGGCAGTTGGCCGACCTGCTCCGCGATACCGACCGCGGGATGGCCATCCTCACCCACGACAACCCAGACCCCGATTCGCTCGCCTCCGCAGTGGCGCTGCAGGCTATCGCCAGCGAGTACGACGTTGAAGCCGACATCCTCTATTCGGGCGACATGGGCCACCAGGAGAACCGCGCGTTCGTGAACATTCTCGGCATCGAACTCATGCCTCGTGGGGACGCAAAACCGCTCGACGAGTACGGTGCCTTGGCTCTCGTCGACCACATGAAGTCCGGGCTTCCGGACATCGGCGAGACGGAGATTACGGTCTTCATTGACCACTTCGAACCCGACGAGGGTATCGACGCCCGCTTTACCGACGTTCGACCGAACGTCTCGTCGACATCGACCATCCTCACGAAGTACATCCAAGAGTTCGACCTCAGCCCCTCGAAGGCAGTCGCCACGGCGCTCCTGTACGGTATCCGCGCCGAAACGCTCGACTTCAAGCGCGATACGACCCCGGCAGACCTGACCGCCGCGGCGTATCTCCACCCCTTCGCCGACCACGACATCCTCGAAAAGGTCGAGTCGCCGTCGATGTCGCCGGAGACGCTCGACGTACTCGCCGAGGCGATTCAGAATCGAGACGTACAGGGGTCGCACCTCGTCTCGAACGCGGGATTCATCCGCGACCGCGACGCCCTCTCGCAGGCCGCCCAACACCTCCTGAATCTGGAGGGCATCACCACGTCGGCCGTCTTCGGCATCGCCGACGACACCATCTACCTCGCAGCGCGGTCGAAGGACATCCGGATGAACATCGGGAAGGTTCTCTCGGACGCCTTCACGGGAATCGGCGAGGCTGGCGGCCACTCGACGCAAGGCTCTGTCGAGATTCCGCTCGGCATCTTCACCGGCATCGAATCCAACGACGACAACCGCGACACGCTCTTGCAACTCACCGAAGAAGCGGTAAAGCGCAAGCTCTTCCGTGCGGTGGGCGTTGAAGGTGGAGAAAGCGGGAACGGTAGCTAATCAGGCGACCAGCGACTCTTCGTCTTCGTCGGGCGTCTTCAGGCGCTCGATAACGTCGTTGATGAGGATAACGTCACCGACGGCGCGAACCCAGCGATACGGGATGAGAACACCCTTTCCGGGTTCAATCTGTCCGCGAAACAGTTCATCGTTTAATTCGGCGAGTGCCATTCCCGTGACTGCCTCGTGGTCCAAGTCGAGGCGAACGTCTTCGACTTCGCCGACGAACATGCCGTTGTTCGAGTAGACCTCGCGGCCTACGAGCGTCGTAATCTCTTCGGGCGTCCCGTCCATATCCGCCATCATGAGATGCCGGGCCTTAATTGTTCGTAGCCCCCCGGATTCGTCGCAGACGTGTGGCTGACAGGCGTCAGACGGTGCGAAAGATGAGAGAGACAGGTGGTCCGAACAGTCAGCCTACCGGCGCGGCGCGACGAGTTGCACCGGGTGCTTGGTGGGCCGCCGGAGCAGCGAGTCGAGTTGTTCGAGACACGACGTGCCACTGGCGACCACGGTCCGGTCGCGCGTCTCGTCGGTCTGGAACTGTGATTTGAGTTCGGAGCCAACGTCCATGCTCAGTTCGTAGTATTCGGTCTTGTAGCCGAAGGAGCCAGCCATCCCGCAGCACTCCACGTCGGAGGTCGCCACGTCGTAGCCGAGGTCCGCGAGGACGGCTTCCGTGTGGCCTTCGAGACCGAGGGTTCGTTGCTGGCAGTGGCTGTGGTACGCCACTTCGTCGCCGTCGACGGCCGAGAGCGCGTCGGCATCCGCCCCGTTTTCGAGCAGACCGAAGATGTACTCCATGACCTCGTAGCTGTTGTCGGCGATGCGCCGGAAGGACTGCTCGGGGAGGAACTTCCCGTACTCGTTTCTGAACATTGCGAGGTCCGAAGGCTCAATAACCACGATGTCGCGGCCCGCATCGATGTACTCGGCGAGACCAGCGTACACGTCGTGAGCGTGGTCCTCGGCGGTCGCAATCATCCCCTGCGAGAGCGGTGCGCGACCCGACGACCGAACGTCGGGGACGACGACTTCCACGTCGAGGGCTTCGAGCGCACGGACGGCGGCCTTCCCGCGTTCGACCTGCACGTGGTTGGTGTACATGTCAGGGTAGAGCACGGCGGTTCGCGTCGGATTCTGGACGCGCGACCCACGGGCTTCGAACCACTCGGCGAGCGTCTCGCGCTGGAACGCCGGGAGTTCGCGGCGCGCGTCGATTCCGAGGAACCGCTCCATGAGGTTTCGAGAGACTGATGATTGGGCGACCCAGTTGGAGATGGGCGCGAAGAAGCTCCCCATCTTGGCGGCCGTCTCGAAGTTGCCGAAGAACCGCTTCTGGAGGCTGACACCGCCGGGTTCCTCGTCGGGGGTGAGGCCCTCGACCAGCCAATCGACTTCGGATACCTCGCCGCGGTTCACCCGGTCGCGGACGACCGTGTTTATCCACGGGATGTCGATTTCGACGGGGCAAGCAGTGGTACACCGGCTACAGCCAGTACACAGGTCGTTGAACTCGGCCGCGGAGTCGAGCCCTTCGACGCCCGCTTCCCACCCAGTTCCGATGCCGCCGGAGTACGTCTCGCCGCCGAAGGCGTGTCCGCCGACGTGCTGGAAGTTGGCACAGACGTTGGAACACGCTGAACACCGGATGCAGTAGAGCGTCTCGCGCAACTGGTCGTCGTCGCGCATGGCCATGCGACCGTTGTCGATGAGGACGAGGTGGTACTCGCGGTCCGTCTCATCGTCTGTAATCGGCGTTTCAGGGTCGTCGAAGTCCACCGTCGGCGACTCGACGGGCGGGGTCAGAAGTGAGATGTAGGAGGTGATGTCCTGTCCGGTTCCCGACTTCCCGATGAGTTCGACGAAGGGGTGGAGGTCTTCGACAGTCGGGACGATTTTCTCCACGCCCGCGACGGCGATGTGTGTGTCGGGCACGACGGCCGTCTTTCGGGCGTTCCCCTCGGAGGTGACGAGGGCAATCGTTCCCGTGTCGGTGGTGATGAAGTTGGCACCAGTCATGCCCACGTCGGCGTCTTCGATGAGTTCGCCGAGTTGCTCGCGAGCGAACATGGTGAGTTCCTCGGCCGTCTCCAGCGGTTCGTCGGGTTCGAACGTCTCGTTGAACAGGTCGGCGATGGCGTCGCGCGACTTGTGGATGGCGGGCGCGACGATGTGGGACGGTGCCTCGTCGGCGACCTGCAACACCCACTCGCCGAGGTCCGTCTCGATGACTTCCGTCCCGGCGTGTTCGAGCGCCTCGTTGACCTCGATTTCCTCGGAGGTCATCGATTTCGACTTGACGACTCGCTCGGCGTCTTTCTCCTCGCAGACCTCGCGGATGTAACGGTTCGCGTCTTCGGCGTCGTCGGCGATGTAGAGCGTCCCGCCGTTTTCCTCGACTGTTTCGCGGAGTTCGTCGATGAGGTCGGGCAGTCGCTCGATGGCGTCTTCCTTGATGGCTCGCGCCTCGGATTTCAGACCCTCGTAGTCGTCGAGGGTCTGAACGGACTCGTATCGACCCTGATTGAATCCGCTGGTACCGGTGTTGACGGCGTCGCCTTCCGTCTCCATTAACTGCCGAATCTTGGCCGCCTTGGCCTCGCGCGCCTTACTCATCGAGAATCACCACGTGAACGTCCTTGGGTCCGTGCGCTCCCTTGACCAGTGCGCCCATGTCGGCGGTGGCGCTTGGCCCCGTCGCGATGATAGCTGAGGAGTGTCCCGTGCGGAACTCCTCACCGAGCCATTCGAACGCCTCGGGCATGCCGGGAACGATGTCCGACTGCCGGAGGACGGCGACGTGGCGGTCGCAAAAGAGACTCACGGGTTCGGTGCCGTCGGGCGTGCCCTGCACGACGACGCTTCCGTAGTCCGCGATTCCGATTCCCGCGGCCGTGACGCCAGCCTTCGCCTCACGGAGGTCTGCCGGAGTCGGGTTCGTGTTCACCCACTCAGGGAGTGGGACGCCGTCGTACGGGAGTGGAACACCCACCGCCGGGTCATCACAGACCTTGCGGAGGACGGTGCCCAACTCGTCCGATGATACGTGTGTCCAGCCTACTTCGAGTCGTTCGAGAGAGTCCTCGAACGTTGCAACCGTGCCGGTTGACATGTGTTCGCATTACATGTTCTACATAATCGTTCTTCGGGTTCGAACAGTCCTGTATCGGTTAATCGTGAAGGTTTCGAGTATTCAGGAAAACCGGCCTTTCGCCTCGTCCGAAGCCACAACAGTATCGGACGCCTGACGTTTTCCAGTGGTCGAGCGGGCGACTACATACCCCTGGATGAGGAGGAATCCCGCCCAGAGGACGTACCCTCCGAGACCACTTCCGACGACAGTCGGGGCAGTCTGGAACGCGGAGAGACCGAGTTCGGCAAGCGTCGTCCCCACGAGGAGGATACTGAAATAACCGTAAAAGCCGGACGCCCACCACATCGCTACGACGCGGCCCCATCCGGGTTGGATGTGTTCAGGGAGGCGAGTCGTGTTCATCACGAGGACGAGTGCCGTGTAGGGCCACATCATGACGCCGGACATCGCAGCACCGACGACGAGGAAGAAGAACGGTTCGCGACCCTCGAACGGAGAGGTAAAGGCGAAGATGATGATGAGTCCCCAGAGACAAAACGCCGAGAGCAGTCGCCAGAAGAGTTTCGGGAGGTCCCACCCGGCCTCGCGTCCGTAGGATTCGTAGAGCGCGTCCGCACTGTTTCGGACGAACGACTCGACGATGGCGTATTCGGTCGTAAAGAGGGCGACAAAGAGGATGGCGAAGACGAGGAACGTCCCGACGGGGCCGACCATCGGGGCGATACCTTCGAGCCACATCTGAATCGCGTCGGTCGTCACCCCGGGAGAGTACTGGATGGCGACGCTCATCAGCGCCGGTGCGACGAGCAGGAGTCCGACGACGAACGTCAGGAAGTGTTCAAGCTGGACGACCTTCCACCATCCACGCCACCGACGAAGGTTCGTCACCGTGGGCCGGAACGTGAACCCGTCGCGCTCGATAGGCTCTGGGTCGTCACCGCGAAGCGGGTTCTTTACTCGCCCCTGGTAGTTTCCCATGCCGTAGCCCTTCTCGCGCATCCAGAGACTCTGCGAGAGATTGAGATACCCACCGGCCCCGGCGAACGCGAGACCGCCGAGGAACACTGCGATATCGATTCCCTCGGGGAGTGTGCCGACCGACCCCGCGGCGTCAGGGAGAGAACCGAACTCGACCCACGACCCAGTGACGCCGACGAGCATCAGTGTCGCGCCGATGGCGACGAACAGGAGTCCAATCTGGAACACCTCGACGGCGTTGTACATGACCGACGACATCTGGTACGAGAGCCAGATGACGCCCATCAACGCCGCAGCGACGAGTTTCCACGAGGCGATAGAGAAGCCGAGGACTTGGACAGTCCCACTGAACCCGAGTGCGACGGCGGCGACCTGTGCGGCACCGGCGGCCCACCCGGGCCACCCAAGGCTGATGAGGCCACCGAAGAGGAAGAGCCACGGCCAGTACGTACTCACGCGTGCGAAGGCACGGAAGATGCTCTCGCCGGTCGCAAGCGTCCACCGCTGGAGTTCCGTGTTGATGACGAACTGCGTGAAGATGCCGACGATAAACGCCCAGAAGACGGTCCAGCCGAACTGCGATGTCAACACCGGCCAAAAAAGCGTCTCACCGCTTCCCAGCGAAGCACCGAGCATAATCGCCGACGGTCCGACGACGTGCCCGACTCGGGGGACGCGAGGCAGGTCGGCGATTCGGAACGACCCGCCGGTTCCCTGTTCTGGATACTCCTCGCTCTCAGGTGCCTCGTCGAGGTCATCGTATCGAAGCGGCAGATACCACGTTCCGCGGTACTGTTTGCCCTCGATTTCGGAGGCGTACACGTCGTCGCCGCCCGTGGGGTGGTCATTCAGCGACCGATTCGCGTCATCCCACTCGTCGGTATCGACCAAGTCGGCTGTCGGTCGACCCCCACCAGAGGAAGAGTTATCGTCGGTCATCGACATCCCCCTCGAGAGAGGCTATACCCGGTGAATCGTGGGACATCGGTGCGTCTGCCGTGAATGTGGCCTCTCATGGTATAAAATCGTGGGGTGTGGAGTGCGAAAGCTTGTCAACTGGTCGATGGTAGCGAGCCACCCGCAAAGGTAGTCGAGATTCCGAACCGACGCGCGGACGTGGTTGATTGTAGCGACTTACCCGCCGAGGAAGTGCCAGATGTGACCCCGTTCTTCCGGTGGGTCCACACCGGGAAGTTGTTTCAGCGCGGGTTGGATTGCGTTCCACCAGCCTTCGGCGGACTCGAACCCCGCGGGATAATCGTGGTACACGTCGCGGAGGAAGTCCGCCTTCTTCGCTTCCGGGTGGTCGGTGAGGTAGTCGTACGCGGCAGAGAGGGCCTCTCGCCGGGAGTCGAGCATCGGTCCGCTTCCGGGGAGGTCGGCGGCTTCGATGGCGTTCGAGACGGCGGGCGGGTAGTCGCTCGTTCCCCCGGGAGTGGCCACCCCTGACTCGGGGGTCTCCGGCGAATTGTGCTGGCCTGCGGCGTGTCCCGACGACGCTGCCTCCTCGGGCGAGGTGGGTATCGGAACCCACCAGACGCGACTCCGCGCGCCGACTTTCCTGGTCGCAAGGTCACCGCGCTCTTCGAGTTCGTTGAGTTTGTTGTGCGCCGTTCGGCGGGAGCAGTCCAACGCCTCCATCACGTCCGCCGCGGTCAGTGGCCGAGCGGCGTCCTCGCGGTCGTCGAAGACCGCCAGTACCGCGTCGAGAGAGATGCGGCCGACGTACTGTCCGTGCTCGTTACGGGGGCGCGCGCCAGCCTCGTCCTCCATGGTTTTCCCTCTACACACGTGGGTAAAAGCCTTTGCACACAAGTGCATATCCAATTCACACCTATGAAGTGGCCAATTCACACGTCTGTATTGGGAGTTCGAAGCGGCTCAATCCGGCACCAATCAGGAAAAATATATGTTAGAGAGGACTCCCAAGACCCTCGAAATACGGCGATTAATCGCTTATTTCCGAACCTACACACGTGTGTACTGGACCCAATGACGGTGAGGAGAGAATAAGCAAAGTCGCGTCACAAATCGGGACGAACGATAGATATATATCACAAAAGATGGGTACGAGATACCACGATGCACGGAATCAGGCACGGAGCTGGAATGGCATCGGCTGGAATCAACTATGGGGGTGTACAGCATGGTTAGTGCGGCGAACGCACTCATCGCGCTGCTCCCACTCATCACCATCGCGTATCTCATGGTCGGGCGCTACTGGCCCGCGACGCGGGCGATGCCCGTCGCATGGGTTGTCGCCGTCGGGGCGGGCGTCGTCGGCTGGGGCATGTCGGGGAAGTGGATTGCCGCCGCGACGATTAACGGATTCATCACGGCAGCGAATATCCTGTACATCGTCTTCGGGGCAATCTTACTCCTGTACACGCTCAAGCAGACGGGCGCGTTCGACGCAATCAACAGCGGCTTCGCGGACATCAGCGAGGACCGTCGCGTGCAGGTCGTTCTGCTCGTGTTCCTCATGGGGTCGTTCATCGAGGCGGCCGCCGGCTTCGGGACGCCCGCAGCCATCGTTGGTCCGCTTCTCGTCGGCCTCGGCTTCCCGCCGCTGGCCGCCGTCGTGGTCGCCCTCACGGGTAACCTGATGGCAATTACCTTCGGTGCGGTCGGCACGCCGCTCATCATCGGGATGATAGACATCTTCGACGACGTTCCGGTCATCACGAACGCGCTCGAAGCACAGGGCACGGGCGTCGAGCAGTGGGTCGGCGAGATTGCCGTCTTCGCGGCGATGAACCACGTCGTCGTCGGCATCCTCCTGCCCTTCATCGGCGTCGCGATGATGACGCGTTTCTTCGGCGAAGAGCGCTCCATCAAGCCGGCGCTCGAAGTCCTTCCCCTCACGCTGTTCGCGTGGGCGTCGTTCTCGGTCCCGTACTTCCTGACGGCGTACTTCCTCGGTCCGGTCTTCCCCGGACTCGTGGGCGCGATGGTCGGCCTCCTCGTGACCGTCTCCGCGCTCAAGGCTGGCTTCTTCCACCCCGACGAAGAGTGGGACTTCGGCCCGCAGTCGGCGTGGCCAGACCACTGGGTTGGTGACATCCAGCCCGGTGAAACGAGTCAGCGCAGTGGCGCAGTCGCCGCTGACGGAGGAGTCGTCCAACAGATGCCTCTCTGGAAGGCGTGGACGCCGTACATCCTCGTCGCGGCGCTCCTCGTCTTGACCCGCGTCGTCGACCCGCTCACGGCGTTCCTGAAGGCGAATCTCGTCCTCAAGTCTGGCGACCTGCTCGGAACGGGACTCAGCGGTAGTTTCGCGTTCCTCTACCTGCCCGGCGCGGTGTTCCTCGCGGTTCACCTCGTCACCATCGGCCTCCACGGCATGGACGGCCGGCAGGTCAAGAACACGTGGACGGAGACCATCGAGAAGGTCACGCCCGCCGTCGTCGCGCTGCTGTTCGCGGTTGCGACGGTTCAAATTATGCTGCAGTCCGGTAACGCGACGGGCACCGACAGCATGCTCATCGTCCTCTCCGAGGGCATGGCCGGCATCGCTGGCAGTGTCTACCCGTTCTTCGCCGCGTACGTGGGCGCGTTCGGCGCGTTCCTCGCGGGGTCGAACACCGTCTCTGACATCCTCTTCGGCACCTTCCAGTACGGTGTCGCAGACCAGATTGGCACGCCCAAGACCGTTATGCTCGGGGCACAGGCGGTCGGTGGTGCCATCGGGAACCTCATCGCGGTCCACAACGTCGTCGCCGCACTCGCTGTCGTCGGTCTCGTCGGCGAGGAGGGCCGGGTCATCCGCCTCGAACTCATCCCGCTCGTCTACTACGGGACGGCCACCGGCATCCTCACGCTCCTGTTCAGCTACGTGCTGTTCCCAGGCGTGTTCTGAACGGTGGCGGCGAAACAGCGTATCGACCACGAATTTCGAGTAAATTCACCCGCACCCGGGTGTCTTTATTGCGGTACACAAACCGACTACTAGCGAGCAACTGACAATGGCTTCAAACACGCACGAATCGGCCACCGACCCCTCGACAGAGGGGAACTACGACTACGTCAACGACGACGTAGAACGGCCAGGGCTGGTCGAAGACCTCGAATCTATCGTCGAGGGCGACGTGCGATTCGACACCTACACGAGAACGATGTACGCGACGGACGCGTCCGCGTACGAGAAGATGCCCATCGGCGTCGTCATGCCGACCTCGACGGACGACGTGGCGGCGGTGATGGAGTACTGCGCCGAGCGCGAGATTCCCGTTCTCCCGCGGGGCGGCGGGACGAGCCTCGCCGGACAGACGGTCAACGAGGCTGTCGTCCTCGACCTCGTCCGGTACATGAGCGACGTCACCGATGTCGACCCTGAGGCACGGACGGCCACGGCACAGGCCGGGGTTCGACTCGGTGACCTGAACGAGCAGTTGGCCCCGCACGGCCTGAAGTTCGCACCCGACCCGGCGTGGGGCGACCGCTCCGCGCTCGGCGGGGCTATCGGGAACAACTCCACGGGCGCACATTCGCTGAAGTACGGGAAGACTGACTACTACATCGAAGAAGTCGAA
The DNA here is from genome assembly GCF_044593955.1 of Haloferax sp. S1W. Classification (GTDB taxonomy): domain Archaea; phylum Halobacteriota; class Halobacteria; order Halobacteriales; family Haloferacaceae; genus Haloferax. The sequence continues at coordinate 743,179 of NZ_CP172595.1, read as the reverse complement.
GTCGTCCTCGCCGACGGCACGGTGACGACATTCGGCGAGATGACCGTCGACGAACTCCTCGAACAGGGCGACCCTAAGGGCACTCTCGAAGAGCGTATCTACGCGAAAGTCGCCCGGGTTCTCGACGAGGAAGCCGACGAGATTTCCGAGCGCTATCCCGACCTCAAACGCAACGTCTCGGGGTACAACCTCGACATGCTCGTCGACGAGATGCGCGGTGCGCGTCGGACCCCCGACGACACCGGTATCGACGACGACTGGGAAGAAGGGCGCATCAACCTCGGCCGTCTCCTCGCCGGGTCCGAAGGCACGCTCGCCATCGTCACGAAGGCCACCGTCTCCCTCGAGGAGATTCCCAACACGGCCTCTGTCGCGCTCTTGACCTACGACAACGTCATCGACGCGATGCACGACGTGGCACCCATCCTCGAACACGAACCCGCCGCGGTCGAGGTCATGGACGACGTACTCCTCGACTTGGCCCGCGACACGGCCGAGTTCGCGGACGTTGTCGGGATGCTCCCCGAAGGCACCGACTCGACGCTCTTAGTCGAGTTCTACGCCGACTCCGACGAGGACGGCAAACAGCAGGTCGCCGACCTCGTCGCGGACCGCGTCCCTGACGCTGACGCACCCGAGTTCGACCCGTCGGACGGGGCTGAGTCGGTGACCGAGAACGAGCCTCGCGCCACCGACTTCATGGAGGCCCACGACGCCGACACGCGCGCGAAGTTCTGGAAGATGCGCAAGTCGGGGCTTCCGATTCTCCTCTCGCGGACCTCGGACGAGAAGCACATCGCCTACATCGAAGACACGGCGATTCCGGCGGAGAACCTCCCCGCCTACGTCTCTGACTTTCAGGACATCCTCGACGAACACGACACCTTCGCCTCGTACTACGCGCACGCCGGGCCGGGCGTCCTGCACATTCGCCCGCTCGTGAACACGAAGACGGTCGAGGGCGTCGAGACGTTCGAGGCCATCGCCGACGAAGTGACCGACCTCGTCGTGAAGTACGGCGGGTCGGTGTCGGGCGAACACGGCGACGGCCGGGCGCGCACGCAGTGGAACCGTAAGCTGTACGGCGACCACCTCTGGACCGTCTTCCGCGACCTGAAGACCGCGTTCGACCCCGATTGGCTCCTCAATCCGGGGAACATCTGCGGCGACTACGACATGACCGAGAACCTCCGGTTCTCGCCCGACTACGACTTCGAATCCGGGTTCGACCCCGCGCTCAACTGGGACAACGACAACGGCTTCGAGGGCATGGTCGAACTCTGTCACGGCTGTGCAGGCTGTCGCGGGCGGCAATCGACCGTCGGCGGCGTCATGTGTCCGACCTATCGGGCCGCCGAAGAGGAAATTCAGTCCACGCGCGGCCGGGCGAACATGCTCCGGCAGGCGATGAGCGGCGGGCTCCCCGAAGACGAGATGTTTACGGACGAGTTCGTCCACGAGGTGCTGGACCTCTGTGTCGGCTGTAAGGGCTGTTCGAAAGACTGTCCGAGCGGGGTCGACATGGCGAAGATGAAAGCCGAGATAAAACACGAGCACCACCAGCGCCACGGGTCGAGCGTCCGCGACAAGGTGTTCGCCAACATCGACACACTGTCGAAACTCGGGTCGAAGTTCGCCCCCCTCACAAACAGCGCAACGAAGATTCCCGGCGCACGGACGCTGATGGAGATGACCGTCGGCATCGCAAAGGAGCGGAAATTACCGGAGTTCCACTCGACGAGCTTCGTCGAGTGGTTCGAATCACGCGGCGCGGCGGGCATCGCCGAAGCGCAGGCCGACCGCACGGTGTTGTTGTTCCCGGACACCTACACGAACTACAACCACCCGGAAGTCGGCAAGGCCGCTGTGCGGGCGCTCGAAGCCGCGAACGTCCACGTTCGCATTCCCGATGGCGTGGCCGGGTCGGGTCGGCCGCCGCACTCGAAGGGCTTCCTCGACAAAGCCCGCGCCACCGCGAAGCAGAACGTCGACGTCCTCGCCCCCTTCGTCGAGGAAGGGTGGGACATCATTCTCTGTGAACCCTCGGACGCGGTGATGTTCCAGTCGGACTATCTCGACTTACTCTCGGGTGCCGACGTAGAGGCCGTCGCAGCCAACTCCTACGGCATCATGGAGTACTTCGACACGTTCCGTCTGGATGAGGAACTCTCGTTCCTCCCGCAGGACGACTCCCTGACGTACCACGGCCACTGTCACCAGAAGTCTACGAAGAAGGACCACCACGCGGTGGGCGTCCTTCGTCGCGCTGGCTACGACGTGGACCCACTGGACTCGACGTGCTGTGGGATGTCTGGCTCCTTCGGCTACGAGGCCGAACACTACTCCATGTCGATGGCTATCGGGAACATCCTCTCCGACCAGGTGGCCGACAGTCCGGGCGACGTTGTCGTCGCACCGGGGGCATCCTGTCGGTCGCAACTCGAAGACATGGGCGTCGACGACGAACCGCCGCATCCGGTCGAGATGCTCGACCGCGCGATTACGGCGTAACGACCCTCTCAACAGCAAATCAGAAGCACCCCCACTGGCACGGGGCTCGGTAAACAGAGGCACACCCCACTGGCACGGGACCGGTGAACGACCCACGCGAATCCGACTTCGATATCCAAGCGAACTGGGCTGGTTCGACTGGAACGAACGCGGTTGGAACCTGCCGACACGGACCGGGCTGGTCCGGTCGGCGCTCTTCACACAGTCGGGAACTCCCTTCTTACAACTCGTCGAGGACCGCGCCGAAGGCGTCGAGTGCCGCGGCCATCGCCTCTGGGTCGCCGCCGAGCGAGACGCGGAACGCGTCTGGACGCTCGAAAAAGCGGCCGGGGACGACCAGCACGTCCGCGTCCAGCGCGGCATCGACGATATCGTCGCCGTCGTGAGTCTCGTGTTCCAGCAGGGCGAACGTTCCACCGGCGTGGATGCGTCCGTCGAGATTCGGGCGCTCGGCGACGAACGCCGCCAGCAACTCGTGATTCGCCGAGAGGTGTGCCCGCGCCGCAGACTCCAATCGCTCGTTATTGTGGAGCGCGCGCCGCGCGAGTTTCCTGCTCGGTTCCGCGACACCGGGGAGGTGCATCGACGCGTCGCGCGCTCGGTCGACGATTTCCTTCGGCCCGACGAGCCAACCGACGCGGAGCCCGCCGAGTCCGTAAAATTTCGTCAGCGACCCGGTGACGACGACGTTCGGCAACCCGGCGGCGCTGACCCCGCCGAACGGACCGTCGTCGGCGGGGTCGACGTACGGCGCGTACACCTCGTCGACGAGGAGGAACCCGCCCGCATCGGCCGCGTGGCGTGCCATCTCCGCGAGTTCGACGCGGGTGGCGAGTCGGCCCGATGGGTTGTGTCGGTTCGAGACAGTCGCGTAGGCGAACGACTCGGTGGCCGCACTCTCGATACGGTGGGGTTCGAGGGCGTGGTTGAACTCGGGCGGGCGAAGGAAGCGGTCCACGCGGGCACCAAGCGCCGCGGGCGTCTTACAGAGCGGTTGATAGCCCGGTTTTTCGACGAGAACCTGCGGTCTTCGAGCGTCGGCGTCGTCAGCTTCGGCGCTTCGGTGCTCGACTCGGTCCAAAAGCGCACACGCAGCGAGAAGGTTCGCCTGCGTCGCGCCCGGAGTGACGAGGACACACGACTCGGGCACGTCGTATCGGGTGGCAAGTTGGGCGGGAAGGCTCGTATCGGTCGGGTCCGGAAGCCCGGCGAGTGACGGCGGGACGATTCCGTCGAACGTCGACGAGGGTCGCAAATCGCTGGTCGCGAGGTCGTGTGTCACCTCGTCGGCACGCCCGATAATCCAATCGAGGTAGGGAATCGAAGGAAACGTCGTCGTCATTGGCGCTTGTTCGACCGCCCCGGCGTAAGTCATTGGGGTCTGGGGGAACGCACACGTCACGAGCGACGTCACAGAGGAGTCACACCGGGCGGGGAACCGGAGTCCTATATAAAATCGGTATGAATCGGCCGATCACATATAAATGGCCAGTAGATTCATATACTAGTACTCATCTCGTGAGATGAATCGCCGAGAGGTGAGGTAAAGCCAATCGAGGTTGTAGGTAGCGTCGCCGGGGTGCCTCTGACAACCGGCAGCGTCGTCCTCTCCGGGGTGCCCGGTCCGGAGAGGACGACAGAGGGAATTCCCTCACCCTTTCTCGCGGAAGACAGCACTCGACGCAGCGGTCGCCTCGTCGATGCCCCCGTACCGTGCGAGATGCGACTCGCAGTCACAATCAGACGACCCAAAGCCAGCAATCGGTCCGTCAGCGAGCGCAGCGGCCGCTTCGCACTCGATATCGCTGTCGGCGACGCAGACGACGCGAGCGAGGGACACATCCGGATGTCCGCTGAGGTAGTCCACGTGCCAGTGCCGGGCGTCGTGGTCACCCGCCGCGACACGCCGGTGTCGAAGTACCCGCCGCAGACCGCCCGCCCCGAAGGCGCTTCCGACATAGACGTAGCCGCCAGCGGAAAGCCGCCGTTTTCCGAGTGCTCCGACTTCGACGGTGCATTCGGGGACGTCGAAGACGAGCGCATAGGTTCCCGTCGGTGCGAGCGCATCCAGTTCGAGGGGGTCGTCGTCAGTACCGAGGACTTCGGGTGCGAGCGAGTGGACAGTCACGGGCGGGTGTTGAAATCGAGATTACGAAAGTTCGGCGGGGTGGCGCTCGGCGTTCGCCGCGAGCGTGTCGAACAGGTCTGCGGCCGCCTCGCGGAGGGGATAGACGCTGTGGAAGTCGTCCGGGTCGCGCCCGCGGCCACTCGCGACGCCGACGGCTTTGGCGATGGTGTCGTAGTTGTCGCGGACCAGACTTCCGACGATGCCGGGTGTCCCCGCTCTGTCGGCGAGTTCTTTCGCAGCAGTGCCGCCCGCGTACACCCGCTTTTCGTCCTCGTCGACGAGGACCATCGCGAAGGGAACCTCGTCGAACTGCGCCGCGAGGAACGCCTGTGCGGCGTCGTCGTACCACGAGATTGCCGTCACATCGTCGAGGCGCTTGAGGGCCGTCGCGGCCACGGAACAGTAGGGGCACTCCCCATCGTAGATGAGGACGGCATCCGCGTTCATACGCCCTCGTCAGGACCCGAGGGACAAAAGCAGCGCGGCAGTTCGAAAAACTGTGTGAACCAGTTGCAATGGTTCGACAGCGTTAGGGCAACGAAGTTCGAGGAAAAACCGTGGACGACATCATCGAGTGGCTTCGAGCGCGTCCGTACTACGAGGGGCAGATTCACGCCCATCGACAGTTCGACGCGCGCGACCCCGACTTCGCCGATATCGACCTCGAACCACGGTTGGCGTCGGCCCTCGACGACCGTGGTATCGACCGCCTGTACCGCCATCAGGCCGAGGCAGTCGAAGCCATCCGCGAGGGAAACAACGTCGTCCTTGCGACCAGAACTGCGAGCGGAAAGAGCCTCGCGTACACCGTCCCGGCGTTCGAGCGGGCGATGGACCACGGCGGGCGAACCCTATATCTCGGCCCGCAGAACGCCCTCGTCGCCGACCAACTGGAGACGCTATCGGACCTCGCACACGGCCTTGGGTTCGGGAGTCGCGTCTCGGTCGACCAGTACACCGGCCGCCTGTCGAAGACTGAAAAACGTGAGGTTCGGAAGCGACGCCCGACCGTCCTGCTTTCGAACCCCGACATGGTTCACTATGCTCTCCTGCCGCACGCCCACCGCCTCTGGGAGTGGTTCTTCTCCGCTTTGGAAACCGTCGTCATCGACGAGGTACACGGCTACCGCGGCGTCTTCGGGAGCCACGTCGCGCTGTTACTTCGGCGACTCAAACGCGTCTGCGAACGCTTCGGGTCGGACCCGCAGTTCGTCTGCTGTTCGGCTACCATCGGAAACCCGGTCGAACACGCCGCGCGAATCACCGGCGAGGATGAGTCGTCGTACACGCTCGTCGATGGCGATACGAGTGGTACTGGCGAGACGCACTGGCTTCTGTGGAATCCCCCGGAGTACGAAAATCCCGACGCTGGGGGGTCGGGGCGGCGACGCTCGGCCCACGTCGAGACCAAGAACCTCTTTGTCGACTTAGTCTCGCGCGGCCACCAGACGCTCGCGTTCACTCGGGCCAGACAGGCCGCCGAGCGGTACGCCTCGGAGAGTGCGAGCGACCTCCGGAGCCGCGGCGAACACGGCCTTGCCGGTGAAATTGCCGCGTATCAGGCGGCACTTACCCACGACCGACGCCGGGAGATAGAGGCCGGACTCCACGATGGCAATATCACCGGAGTCTGGAGCACCAACGCGCTCGAACTCGGGGTTGACGTTGGCGGCCTCGACGTGGTACTCATCGACGGCTACCCCGGTACGCGAATGTCGGCGTGGCAGCAAGCAGGGCGGGCCGGTCGCGGCGACAGACCCGCGCTAGTGGTCCTCGTGGGCAGCGAAGACCAGTTGGACCAGTACCTCATGAAGCACCCCGGCGAGTTCTTCGAGGGAGACCCAGAACGGGCGGTGTCGGACCCCGAAAACGACCATCTGCTTCCGAGTCACGTCGCCTGTGCGGCCGCCGAAAATTGGCTCTCGACCGCGGACGAGGAGTACTTCGGCCCAACGTTCCCGACTGTCGTCTCGGACCTCGAAGTCGAGGGGACACTGGCGCGGCGGGACACGGACGATGGTATCAGATGGATCCACGACGGCGGAGGAAGCCCACAACACGCGATGAGTCTTCGGACCATCACGGACCGAGAGATTCGCCTGATGGATTCGCGGAACAACGAGACCATCGCAAAACTCGCGTTCGACGATGCCCTGCGCGACGCGCACCCCGGCGCAGTCTACCACCACCAGGGCCAGACGTACGAAGTCGCCGACCTCGATTTGGACCGCGATGTGGCCCGCCTGCAACCCACGTGGGCGGACTACTACACCCGCGTCCTCCACGACAAGAACATCACCGTCGAGCGCGACATCCTGTCGAAACCGCTGTCTGCGCGCTCGGACGTAGAAGTTCGATTCGCCGAGGTGACGATGCGAAAGCAGATAACCGGGTTCGAACGTCGCGACCCGAAGCGTGGAACGACCATCGGCCAGCAACTCCTCGACCTGCCGGAGACGAGTCTGCGGACGAAAGCTCTCTATTTCACCGTCCCCGGCGACGTGGAGTCAGAGATGCGCGAGTTGGGTGGCACACACGAGAAGGGAAGCGGTCGGGGGGTTGGCAGCGACGACGCCTTCAACGGCGGCATTCACGCGGCCGAACACGGGATGATTTCGCTCTTTCCCTTGACCTTGCTCTGTGACCGCGGCGATATCGGCGGTCTCTCGACGCCCTCTCACAGCCACACCGACAAATCGACTATCTTCATCTACGACGGCCATCCAGGCGGCGTGGGCCTGACCCGCGCTGGCTACGATATCGTCGAACGATTGATGCGGCAGACGGCGCAGTTGATTGCCGACTGCGACTGTGAGGACGGGTGTCCGTCGTGCGTGCAGTCGCCCCAGTGCGGGAACGCGAACGACCCGCTGACGAAAGAGACGGCGGTACTGTTGCTGGAGTCGCTGACGGGGATGCGTGAGTGAGGTCGCCGACGGGGACGCGTGAGTGAGGTCGCCGACGGACATGGATAGGTGAGCGGCCGTCGGGTATTCGAGCAACTCTCGAAAAACGGACTGTTGTCCGTCTGAAACGTTGAAACGCGGACCAACAGGTATTTTTGGCCTGCCTAAAATCGTACTGGCAATGGATTCGGACATCTGTGTCGTCGTTCCGACCATCCGAGAGTTCGAGTGCATGCGGGCGTACTTCGACAACGCACGCGCACACGGATTCGACCTCGACCGTCTGTTCGTCCTTCTCGTGACGGAGGACTTCTGTGACACCGAGGCGATGGCGGCGATGCTCGACGACGAAGGGGTTTCGGGGGCAGTCTACGACGAGTCGGCCCGCGAGGAATGGTACGACGAACAGGGGATTTCTGAGTACTCGCATCTCGTTCCGGCAGCGAGTCACGCCCAGACGAGCTTCGGCCTCATGTACATGTGGGCGCACCCCGAGTTCGACTACGGCTTTTTCATCGACGACGACACGCTCCCCCACGACGAGTGGGACTTCTTCGGGCGGCACATGGAGAACCTCCACCGCACCGACGAAGTGGAGTCGGTCGCAAGCGACGAACAGTGGGTGAACGTTCTCTACCAGAACGCCGACGAACACGGTCTGTACCCCCGCGGGTACCCCTATTCGGCGATGGGTGAGACGGTCGAAACGGGAACCAGAGAACTTCGCGACGTGGTCGCCTCGCAGGGACTGTGGACGAACGTCCCCGACCTCGACGCCGTGCGCATTCTGATGGACGGCGACCTGCAGGGACAGGCCCAGACCCGAACCGACTTCGACGACTTCGACGGCGACTTCGTGGCCGAACCGGGCCAGTACCTCACCGTCTGCTCGATGAATCTCGCCTTCGAGCGCGAGGTCATCCCCGCGTTCTACCAACTTCCGATGGACGACAACGAGTGGGAGGTCGGCCGCTTCGACGACATCTGGTCGGGCGTCTTCCTCAAGCGCGCCGCGGACGTGCTCGAAAAGGATATCCTCACTGGCTACCCGCTCTGTGAGCACAACAAGGCCGCCCGCCCGACGTTCGACGACCTGAACAACGAAGTGCCGGGTCTCGAACTCAACGAACACCTCTGGGAAATCGTCGACGTAGTCGGTGACGACGCCGACTCCTACGCCGAAGTGTTCGAAGCAATGGCGGACGAACTCGCCGACGGCGACTGGTCCGACTACCGAAACGGCGACTTCTTCAACTACGTCGGGCGCTACATGCAGGACTGGGTGGCGTGTCTCGACGCGCTGGCCGCACCACGCGCTGCCGTCACAGCAGACGACTGACAGCTCATTGGCCGGTTTTTTGGCCGAATTCGTCCGTTGAACCGGTAGGTATAAATGATTTAGGCCTACCTAAATCAATGTATGGACGATTACGACCGAGAGCCTCGCGTCCACGGTCGTCGACGGTTTCTCGCGACCACGGCGGCGTTAGGTCTCGGCACACTTGCTGGCTGTACCGGCGGTGGTGACGACGAAACGACGACGACAACCACCGAGGACACTGACGACGGTGGCACAGTCGAGCAAATCGGGTCCGGTCGGTCGCCCTTTGGTGACCGGACGATTGCCGGTGGCGTCTCTATCACCGAGATGCCGGACCTCTCTGGCGAACTCACGCTCTACTCGGGTCGCGGGAAAGCCCTCGTCAACGAACTCGTCTCTTTCCTCGAAGATTACTACGAGGACTTCACTATCCGCCCGCGCTACAACTCGGCGGCGGAACTCGTCAACCAGATTCAGACCGAGGGACAAAACAGCCCCGCAGACGTGTTCTTCTCTGTCAACGCGGGGTCCCTCGGTGCGCTGAAGGACGCCGGTCGGACACAAGACCTCCCGACCGAAGTGCTGGACCTCGTCCGCGACGAGTTCCACGACCCAGACGGGCAGTGGACCGGCACCTCGGGTCGCGCGCGGACCGTTCCGTTCAACACCGACGAGTTCTCCGAGTCCGACATTCCGGACGACATCATGGAGTTCCCGAAAACGGAGGCCTTCCGCGACAACATCGGCTGGGCACCGACCTACTCGTCGTTCCAGGCGTTCATCACCGCGATGCGCGTCCTCGAAGGCGACGAGGCGACAAAGGAATGGCTGCAGGGGATGCAGGACCTCGGTGTCACCGAGTTCAAAGACGAGTTCCTCGTCTCGCAGGCCGTCGCCGACGGCGAAATCACTGCTGGCTTCGCCAACCACTACTACATTCAGCGCATCCTCGCGGGGCGGCCGAACGCGCCGCTCAAAACCGCGTTCACCTCCGGCGATGCCGGGTCTATCTTCAACGTCGCGGGCGCGCTCGTCCTCGACACCGCCGACGATTCGGAACTGGCGGCCAACTTCGTGCGCCACCTGCTGTCGGCCGAAGCGCAGGACTACTTCGCCCGCACGACGTTCGAGTACCCGCTCGTCTCGGGTGTAGACCCAATCGGCGAACTCCCCAGTATCGACGAACTCAACCCGCCGGAAGGGCTCGACCTGACGCAACTGTCTGACCTGGAAGGAACCGTACGACTCTTGCGTGAGGTGGGCGTGCTCTGAGGTGAACCCATAGATGGCGACCGAGCAGCAGACGACGACTGGCGGGGGCGACGACGAGCAACCGCTCGGATTGACTATCGCCAGCGGGGCCGTCGCCGCTGCCGTCGTCGTCCCGCTGTTGTGGCTCGTCAAAACCGCCCTCGACGTTGGATTCGCCGAGGCGCTCGCGCTCGTGACGCGCCCGACGACGGTGGAAGTGCTCGTCAACAGCACCGTCCTCGTCGTCCTCGTGACGGCCGCGTGCGTCGGTCTCGGCGTCCCGCTCGCGTACCTCACGGTCAGAACCGACCTTCCGTTCAGACGCTTTTGGACCATCGTCGTCTCGCTGCCGCTCGTCATCCCGAGTTACATCGGCGCGTTCGCGTTCGTGTCCGCGTTCGGACCGCGCGGCGTGTTTCAGCGCCTCCTCGCGCCGATTGGCGTGGAGACGCTCCCAGAAATATACGGCTTGCCCGGTGCAGTTTTGGTGCTGACGCTCTACACGTATCCGTACGTGTTCATCACCACACGGGCCGCGCTGAAGTCGATGGACACCACGCTCATCGACGCCGCGCGGACCCTGAACCACACCCGTTGGGAGGCATTCAAGCGGGTGACTATTCCACAGATTCGCCCGGCAGTCGCCGCCGGGGCGCTGCTCGCGGCGCTCTATACGCTCTCGGACTTCGGGACGCCCGCAATCATGCGGTTCGACGCCTTCACTCGCGTCATCTACGTCGAGTTCGGCGCGTTCGGCCGCGACACCGCGACGCTCTTGTCGCTGCAGTTGGTCGCCGTGACGCTCCTCATTCTCACCCTCGAATCGACGGTTCGCGGCGACGAGCGCACCACGACCGGCGGGCGCTCGGGCAACCTGATGCAACTCGGCCACTGGAAGTACCCGGCAGTCGGGTTCGCCGCGCTCGTCGCGGCCGTCGCACTCGTCGTCCCGCTGGGCATCCTGCTCACGTGGTTCGCACAGGGTGTCGCCGAGACGAGCAAGTCGCTCGCGTTCCAACCCGAGTACGCGCTCAACTCCGTCCTCGTCGCGGCCGCGGCGGCGCTCGCCGCAACTGTCGCCGCCCTTCCCGTGGCATACCTCGCCGCGAGACACGCCTCCCGGGTGAGTTCGCTGTTCGAGCGCGCAACGTACGTCGGCTACGCGGTTCCCGGCGTCGTGCTCGGCCTCGCGCTCGTCTTCTTCGGTAGTTCCTACGCGACACCCATCTATCAGACGCTCTATCTCCTCGTCTTCGCCTACGTCATCCGTTTCCTGCCGCAGGCGGTCGGGTCGCTCCGCGCGTCGTTCCTCAGAGTCAACCCGGCACTTCCGGAAGCGGCACGGACGCTCGGGGAGACGCCTACGGGCGCGTTCCGCCACGTGACGCTCCCCCTCGTCGCGCCCGGCCTCTTCGGCGGCGCGGCGCTGGTCTTCCTGACCACGATGAAGGAACTCCCGGCGACGCTTCTCCTGCGTCCCTCGGGATTCGACACGCTCGTGACGCACATCTGGACGGCCCACGAGTCGGGGTACTTCGGACAGGCCGCGGTCCCCGCACTCATCTTGCTTTTCGTCTCCGGGCTGTCGATGCTCGTCATAATCACTCAAGAGGGATACGATGTCAAATAGCACATTCACTACTGCCGACCAACAGTCTCGCCCCAACAGAGACACCGACAGCAACACCAAGAACGACACCGACAGCAACGCCAAGAACGACGCTGTCCTCGAACTCGACAGTGTCTCGAAGTCCTACGGACCCGAATGCGTCGTCGAGGACCTCTCGCTGTCAGTTCGTGAAGGCGAGATTCTCACACTTCTCGGCCCCTCCGGGTGCGGCAAGACCACGACGCTCCGACTCATTGCTGGACTCGCCCAACCGAACGGCGGCGAGGTCCGCCTCAACGGCGATGTCGTCTCCGGAAGCGGCACCTTCGTCGCGCCCGAGGAGCGCGGTGTCGGCGTGGTCTTCCAGGAGTTCGCGCTGTTCCCGCACCTCACCGCCGCCGAGAACATCGCCTTCGGCCTGAAGGACCTCTCGAAGGCCGAACGCGAAGCGCGTGTCGAAGAACTGCTCGACCTCGTCGGCCTCGAAACGCAAGGCGAGAGCTACCCGGACGAACTCTCCGGCGGGCAGCAACAGCGTGTCGCGCTCGCACGCTCGCTCGCGCCCGAGCCAGCGATTCTCCTCCTCGACGAACCGTTTTCCAACCTCGACGTGGACCTGCGCGTCAAGATGCGCGAGGAAGTCCGTCGCATCCTCAAGGAAGCGGGCGTGACGGCTGTCTCAGTCACCCACGACCAGGAAGAAGCCTTGTCCATCTCGGACCGCGTCGCGGTGATGAACTGTGGGGAACTCGAACAAATCGGCGACCCCGAGCAGGTCTTCCAACACCCCGAATCGCGCTTCGTCGCTGGCTTCCTCGGCTACGCCGGGTTCCTGCCGGGCCGCGTCACCGGCGACATGGTCGAGACGGAACTCGGGTCGGTCCCTCGCGGCCAGATTCACGGCCTCGCCCCCGAATACGACGAGACGGACATCGATATCCTCGTCCGCCCCGACGACGTGTCGGCCCACGCCTGCGAGGGGTCGGGCCACGGTGAAGTCGTCGGCAAGCGCTACCTCGGGCCGACCATTCTCTACGAAGTCGAACTCGACGGCGGGGACAACCTGCTTTGCATGCACAACCACGACGAGACTGTTCCGACCGACGGCCACGTTGAGGTGACGCTCGACGCCGGTCACGAACTCGCGTGGTTCCCGCGCGAACAGCGCCCCGAAACCGGACTCTACTCCGACTAGGATGGGTCGTTCCGGGTCCCGGCTCTCCGACATCTTCGACGACGCATCGGTCGATTTCGACATCGAAACCGAACAGACGCAGTTGTGGCTGGCGGCCGCCGTCGTCTCGCTCGCCGTCGGCCTGCTCGTGACGTGGCTCGCCGTCGACCTCTTTCCGTATCACACCGTCAACGACGACGAAGGCGTCTACCTGATGCAGGCGGCGATGCTGCTGGAAGGGAAACTGTTTCTGTACCCCGGAGCACTGGCTGAGGCCGTCAGACCGTGGTTCTTCATCGTCGAGGAGACGGCGAGCGCCCCCGGTGGGGTCCAGATGTACTCGAAGTACTCGCCAGTGATTCCGGCGATGTTCGCGCTCGGTCTCGCTGTGGGGCTTCCGAACCTCGTCCTTGGAGTCGTCGCCGCCGCCAACGCGGCCTTCGTGTACCTCCTCGGCGCAGACGTGTTCGACCGGCGGACGGGCATCGTCGCCGCCGGACTGCTCGGCCTCTCGCCGCTTTTCGTCATCAACTCCGCGACGTTCCTCGCGTACGCCCCGACGACCATGCTGAACCTCGCGTTCGCCGCGTGCTACGTCCGGGCCGCCCGCCGCGACTCCTCGGGCTATGCCGTCGTCGCGGGGAGTCTGGTCGGCCTCGCGTTCTTCGCCCGCCCCTACACTGCCGTGCTGTTCGCGCTTCCGTTCATCGCACACTCGCTGTGGGCACTCGGGACCGCGTGGCGTACCGGAACCGGTTGGGTCGTCTTCCGTCGCTACCTCGCAATCGGGCTTCCCGGTCTCACCTTCGTGGGGCTCACGCTCGCGTACAATGCCGTCGTGACCGGCGACCCGCTGGTGTTCCCGTACATGGCGTTCGCGCCGCTCGACGGCGTCGGCTTCGGCCACCGCGAGATACTCAACTACGACCTCGTGTACACACCCGAACTGGGCCTCGAGACGGGACTGGAAGCGCTCGAAATGCTCGTCACCCGCTGGGGACCGATGGGGTGGCTCGGAACCGTCGCCGCGCTCTTTGGCCTCGGCCTCACTGCCCGCCGCTGGTGGGGACACCGAACCGGGTTGAATCTCCGCGGAAGCGAGCGACGCCGGGCACACGGATTAGGCGGCCGTGACCGGGCCTTCACCGAACTCTCCGACGACGCGCTCGCGGCCATCATCCTCGGAATTTTCGTCTCGGTGTTCGTCGGCAACGGCTTCTTCTGGGGGACGCACAACGGCCTTCGAAACGGTCTCATCGACCTCCTCGGCCCGTTCTACCACTTTGACGCGCTCGTCCCGCTCGTCGTCTTCGCCGCAGCGGGCGTCGTCGGGGGCGTCCGATTCGTCCGGCGGCGCGCCCATCAACGGTTCTCCGCGTCGGAAGCCCGCGGCGTCGTCTTCTCTGTCGTCCTCGTGTTCGCTCTCGTCGCCGGAGGCGTGACGCTCGGGGCGGTCGATGGGCCGTACGAGGAGAATCACCTTCGAACCGAGAACCTCGAAGCGACGTACGAACCACTCGTCGAGGCGGGGTTCGAGTCGCCGCCGCTGACACCGTTGGGTTCGGGGGTCGGCGTGGGTCAGGGTCTCGGCGGGGATGGAGCGGAAGCGCCGAAGGCGCTCGTCTTCCACCCCGACCCCTACGGCGACTGGTCGGCCCATCCATTCCAGACGCTCCGTAACGACCCCGGATTTGACGGGCCGGTCGTCTACGCCATCGACGGCGGGGCGGAACAGGACTTCACCGTCCTCGACGCAACGAACCGCACACCCTATCGATTCGCCTATCGAGGGTCGTGGACCGGCGCTGAGGACTCGGTGACGCCCGAACTCACCCACCTTCACGTCGTCTCTGGAGAGCGCGTCGCGGCAAGGACCACGCTCGGTGCGCCGGAAGGGACCAGAACCGTCTCCGTACGGGTCGAATCCGATGGTGAGTACGCCCGATACGACGTGCCGATGGCCGAGAGCCACACCGTCGAGTGGGATATCACGCCCGCAGGCGTCCGGGTAACGAACTATCCCCGCGCCGCCGGAGCAGAGCGGGTTCCGATTCCCCGTGGAGCGAGCGAAGTCGACCTCGTGGTGACGTACGTCGGCGACTTCGGCGAGACAGTGACCTACCGACAGACCGCGTCTGTCGAGCGCTCCGGTGGCGAGGTGCGCGTCATCTGGCCGCCCGAGACGCACGTCTGCCGGTTGACCCTCGAATGCGGGTCGGAAGACCTGTGGGTCGGCCCCGACGGGGAGTACCTGCCGGGCGTGTCGGTAGAGACGAACGCGACGGCCGATAGTCGGTAGCTGAACCGACCTCGGTGGGGGACTCCAAACACACCAGAAACGCTGACATTCAGATATTCGAGAATATTTTCAATTCCTAGTTTAATTAATATAACTAGTTAGGTATCGTCCTCATTCCGAGGACTGCCGTATAGAGAGGTGGATATGAAATTCGATCCAAAGCGGCGGCAGGCCTTGAAGACGATTGGCGGTGCGGGACTGTTCCTCGCGGCTGGTGGCGTTGGTACGGCGAGCGCGACACCGCCTCGTGACGGAAAGACGATAGTCGATATCGCGGTGAACACCCCCGGGTTCGAGACGTTGGTCGCCGCAGTCGTCGAGGCAGGTCTCGTCGATGCGCTCAGCGGAAACCGTCAACTGACCGTGTTCGCACCGACTGACGAGGCGTTCGCCGCGTTAGGTGTGACAAAAGATAACGTCGGAAACATCGACTTCGAGGCGGCCGTCGGCGCATCCCTCGCGGAGATTCTGACCTACCACGTCGTTCCCGGGCGTCGGAAAGCGCAGTCCGTACTCCCCGTGTCTGACCTCCCGACGCTCAACGGTGCGCACATCGGCGTCGACGGGGCTACCCTGAACGACGGCCAAGCCGACATCGTCGCCACCGACATCACGGCGTCGAATGGCGTCGTCCACGTCATCGACGGCGTGTTGCTGCCCTAACGCGGCCGAACTTTTTTGTGCGAAGGCGGGACCACAGCGTTCCGTGCGAACGCGAGAGAACTACGGTTCACGACGCCAGACGATGGCGTCGCCGTTGTCGAGTTCGACCGCAAGCGAATCAGCGTCGGAGACCGATACTTCGACGCCCGGTGCGACGAGAGCTGGTTGCCAGCCATCTCTCGGGATAGCGGGCGCATTTGCGTCCTCGGCGGCGTCTTCGGCAAGGTACTCGGGCGACACCTTGACTGGGACGCCCTCCATGTTGGCGGCGAACAGGAGTTGCTCCGTTCCGTCCGGGGACGTGCGGAACCCGTAGTAGAGCACCGTCCCGTCGGTCGGATGGCGATAGGTGAAGTAGTCGTCGCCCGCGTCGAGGTCGGCGAGCAACCACGGGCGGTCGTGGCGGAACTCACGGGTCTGGAGACGGAAGGCGCTTCGGTCGGCGTCCTGCGCGTCGTGCCAGTGGCTCAGAGTGGCGAAGTCGTGGACGTCGCGCATCCACGCGTAGCCGTAGGCTTCGAGGTCCGTGGCCGACAGGTCGTTGCCGAGCGGGTGGTTCATCGCCGAGAGCATGTCGGCCATCACGTCGAGGTCGTAGTCGGTCGCATCGACGGCCGACGAGAGCGCGTTCATCCACGTCAACAGTTCCTCACGCGACTCGAAGCCGAGGTCTTTCACGCGGTGGAAAAAGCGGTCGTCTTCGAAGTCTTCGTCGCGCACCTGCCAGTACAGGAACTTCGATTCGTCGGAGACGACTTTGACGTTCCACGTCGGGTCGGTGTCGCGGATAAAGCCCCACGGCGCGCGCATGTTGGCGTGGACGAAGTCCATCGGAACGCCCGGCAGGAAGCAATGAAAGAGCATGGACGACGCGGCGTTGTCGTACGCTTCGTCAAGTGTCTCGGGGTAGTCGTCGCCGAGATAGGGGTTGACCGGCGACTGGTTGAACTCGACAGTCGGGTCGATTTGCGTCCCGCGGCGGACGGTGTCGTGGTTGGCGACGCCCGTCAACCAGTTGCCGCCGAACTCGGCGACTTCGCGGACGCGCCACCACTTCGTCGCCCAGAAGGTGAGAAGCGCAGGCGTGTTGTGCGCGAACGTGATTGGCGACCACTGGAACGAGTGGGGGTGCTGTTCGATGAGTGCGCGGTAGGAGGAGGCGAGTTCCCAGTCCTCGCGCGGCCACGGGCGGCCGTCTTCGTAAATCATCCACGGCCGGTACTCGGTGCCAGCGACGTCCTGCGTCACGCGGTCCATCTCCGCGAGGAAGTCGTCGTCGTGGTACATCTCGCCCGACTCGGGGTCGTAGGAGGTGAAGTCCTGCGCGCCGTCGACGCGGATACCGTCGGCACCGAAGTCCATCTTACGCCGCTGCATTTCGAGGAAGACGGCGCGCGCGGTCGGTTCGGTGTAGTCGAGGTGTTTGCCGTACATCCCCGGCCCGAGGATGTAGCGGTCGGACAGGAGTTCCGCGCCGCGGTTGTCGGCGTGGCCGAGCGCTACGTCGAAGACCACCTTGATTGGACGCGGCAGGTCGTGGCAGGCGGCGATGAAGTCGACGAGTTCGTCCGGGCGACCGCTTTCGAGGATGGCCGGGTTCGGCGCGGAGAAGGCGCTGACGACGATGTCGTAGCCCCAGTTAATCATCTCGGGGCGGGCGACTTCGACGGTGAGTTCACCGTCGGACTCGCCCCGCTCGTCGGACGAGCCTCCGCTCGCTTCACTCACGGAGACCCCGTCGGACACAACGGACCAGAAATCGTGTTCCGCTTCGTTCTCAGTCAGCGGTTCGACGGGCATCACCTGAATGCCATCGTAGCCAGCGAAGGCGCGCTCCCACGGGTCGAGCGACTCACCAGCGCGCTGTTTCTCCGCGATACCTTCGTACACGTCGGCGAGACCCGCGAGCGACCCGCGTTCCGTGGCAGTTCCGGGATGGATTTCCAGCATGCTCGTCGCGGGGTCGATACGCGGCACGCCGTCGTCTTCAGTGGTCGAGACGTGCTCGTCGTCGGTGCCGAGTGCTTCGAAGTACTCGCGGTCGGCGCGCGTCTCGTCGAGTCGGCCGAGGTCGTAGACCTCCGCGGGGGCGAACGCGCCGAAGGGGACAGAATACGACACCGGGTCCTGAATGGTATGTCCCTCGCCGTCTTCGTCCTCGTAGACGAGTTGGTAGAGCGACCCGAGCGTCTCGCGCGTCCCGGCGCGGACGCCTTCGACGACCGCCCAGTGGTACTCACCGGACCGACGCATCGGAACGCGGTCACGCTGGAAGGTGACCTCGCGGCGTGTGGTGTCTCCGGGGTCGAGGTCTGCTGACGGGGTGAGAATCTCCAGTTCGACCGCCGATTCGGGGGAACCGTCGTCTGCGAGTTCGGGCGTCCAGAAGCCGAATTCGACGGTCGGGCCGTCTGTGTCTCGTCGGCCGTCCGAGTCTCGTCGGTCGGTCACGTGCGCGCCCAGTCGCGTCGTGAGTTTCTTCGCGGCCTCGAAGGGGTCGTCGTGGTTCTCGACGACCGACTCGTGCCACGAGACGAGGTCGTTGGTGCTGTCCTCCAGTCGAGTCGGAGTGCCGTATTCTGTGCCCATCGTGTATCAGGTGATCGAATGGGAATTGGAGAGGGTCGAACGGCTGGCGGTGTGGTGGGCGGTCGGAGACGGTGTCTACGCGAGCGGACAGATTGCCACGTCGTCGACGTGGAGACCGCCTTCGGCCGCGACGGAGTCGCCGGAGACGATATCGGTCGCATCCACGGCGAGGTCGCCAACAGCGACAGTCGCTGGTTCGTCGCCGAAGTTCAGCAGACACAGATACGATCCGTCGTCGTGGTCGCGGACGAACGCGACGGCGTGGTCGGTGTCGGCCTCGAAGTCGATGCGACGGAACGCGCCTTCGGACCCGAGCGCAGGCGTCTTGTCGCGGACTTCGATGAGTCGCTCGTAGTGCTCGCGGATATCCTCGCGGGCGTGCTTCCACGCGAGGGCGTCGCGGCGGCCGCGCTGGCCGATTTCTTGGCCGCCGTAGACCATCGGCACGCCGGGGAGCGTAAAGAGCGCACCCGCGGCGGCCATCGCCGCCGACTCCCCGCACTCGACGATGTAGCGCGTCTCGTCGTGGTTCTCGATGTAAAGCATGAACGCCGCGTGGTCGGGGAAGCCGACTTCGGTGCGCTGGTCGATGGCGTCGAGCATGCGTTCGGCGGGTTCGTCGCCGCGGCCGACCTGCCGGAGCGTGAAGTACAGCGTCGTATCGAAGTGCATGTCGAACATGCCGTCGTGGAAGTCGGCGATGTACGGGATGGTCTCGTCGAGGAGCAGAAATTCGGGGTCCTTCGACTTGACGCGGTCGTGGACCTCTTGCCAGAAGGTGTCGGGGACGGCCCACGCCATATCGCAGCGGAACCCATCGACCACGTCGGCCCACATGTCCACCGCGTCGAGGAGGTAGCGCCGAACGTCGAGATTCCGGTGGTCGAAATTGGCGATGTACTCCCAGTCGAAGTACGTGCCCGGTTCGCCGTTGTCCTGCCACTCGTACCAGTCGTAGTAGTCCGAGTCGGGATTCTTGTACGCGTCCTTGAAAAACGGATGTTCGCGGGCGGAGTGGTTGAGAACGAGGTCGAAGAGGACCTTCATCCCGTGGTCGTGGGCGGCCTCGACGAACTGCTCGTAGTCCTCGCGCGACCCGAGGTCCTCGGCGATGGAGTAGAAATCCACGATGTTGTAGCCGTGGGGCGCGTGGTCGTTCTGGAGGACGGGCGTGAGCCACAGGCAGTCGACGCCGAGCGATTCGAGATAGTCGAGACGCGTTTCGAGTGCTTCGAACGTGTTGTCGGCCTCGTCGATGTCCGAGGCGTAGCCGCGGACGTAAATCTCGTAGAGAGTTACTTCCTGCGCCCACTCGGGCGGGTCGTTCGGGCGTGCGACAGAGAGGTGCTGTCCGCCGGTGTCAGCGTTTCCCGTCCCACCCGACTGACTCTCGGTATCGGATTCGGTCTCCGCAACGCCGCCGTCGGGGAGCGCGTCGCGCTTAACGACGACCGAGTCGGGGACGCTGTAGGTCTCGTCGATTGCGACGGCGTGGACGCCGATTTTGTCGCCGACGGCCGAAACCGGGACGCGAAGCACCCACCCATCGGTTTCCACCGCGGACTCGTCCACGTCGTCGCGGTCGTCCACGACGAACTCGACAACCAAGTCGTCGCGGTCGGTGTCGCTGTTCGGGTTGGGTTGCGGGTCGGCGCGGACGACGATAGTGTCGTCTTCGACGCTGGCGTCGAGGCGGATACGCGGCCGACCTCCCTCGCCGCGCCGCGCCTCTCCGGCACCGCTTCCGGAGCCTGACGCACCGCCGCTAATCCCCATCGGGCGTGCAGAGCCACTCTGGCCGCTGAAGCCGCTCATCCCGCTCATGCCACTCTCGCCGCTCCGGATAGACCCTGTGGGAAGGTACGACCCGGGGAACGCGCGGATAGTGAGCGTGTGGGTGCCGTCGGGAGCGTCGAGTTCGAGGACGTACCGTCCCGGCGCATCGGGGTCGAACTGAACAACTGCGGTTTCTTCGGGGAGTTCGAGGCTGCTTTTGGTCGGCGCGCGTTGTACGCGCCACGTGTACGTCGCGTCGGGGTCGGGGTCACGCGGTGCGAGTTGGACCGACTCACCAACAGCCATGAACTGCGGCGGTCCTGGATGATGCATACACGTAGTGAACGTGCCGGGAGACTTTGAATTTACTCCCGTGAGAATACTTGATTGGAAGCGAGACGGTCTCTACCTGTTACGACGCCGTCTGTCGAATCTTTCGACAAGTAGAGGTAAACTGGGCCGGGTGACGGCCAATACTTATGGTTCGAGGCCATCGTCTACCTCCTATGCGACTCCGGACCGCGTTGAATGAATACAAGCGCGGCCGCGGTGGGCGCTTCCCGGAAGAGTGTCCCACCTCGGCAGGCGCGTTCTCGGGCCACGGGGACCGGCTTGTCTACGTCGGCCCCGACGGGTCTCTGCGGGACTACTCGTCTTCGCTGTCGGGCCTCTATGGAATCGACCGGTCTCGGTTCGGCATCGAGACGGACGGCGAGACGCGCTGGTTCGACGAACTCGAACCCGTTCGCCAGCACTACTACCGAGAGACGACGCTCGTCGAGACAGAGTACGACGCTGGCGAGTACACCGTCCACCAGTACGACCTGACGCTCGGGCGCGCCCACGTGACGCACGTCGAACTTCGCGGCGCGATTCCAACGGACGCCCACCTCACTGCCTTCCTCACGTTTGCGCCCGAAGGCCGAGAGACACGCGTCGGCCGACTTATCCACGAAGAAGGCGGCCCCAACGGAACACAGGCCGTCGAAGTGTTCCACAGAGAGGAACACGACTACGTCACCGCTTCGACTGGTCTCGACGACGTACGGGGCCAGATTCCCGAGCGGTTCGACGAGATACTCTCCGAGGGCACCTTCGACTTCCCGCGAGATGCCGTCCTCGAACGCTACGAGGACACCCACCTCTCTGGCGATGTCGTCGTCAGCGCTCCCCTCGAACAGAAGGGTCGCGCCGCCAGAACGACGCTCGTCACGCAGTTGTCGGACCACTCCGAGATGGACCGCGACGACGCGCTCGCGGACCTCCAGCACTGTTCGGTCCAGCACGCGACCGCCGACGCGCTTCGGGCCGCCGCCCGCGAACAGGTCGAAGTGACCGTCCCCGACGACACGCCGCGCGAGCGCATCGTCCGGTCTGACCTCCGGGCACTGTCGCTTCTGACCGCTCCGAGCGGCGCTCGTATTGCCGGCCCCGAATTCGACCCCTTCTACGCCCACACCGGTGGCTACGGCTACACGTGGTTCCGCGACGACTCGGAGGTTTCGCGCGCGCTCTTGCACGCGGACGAAACATTCAGCCTCGGCCTCAGCGACCGACTCGCCACGAGCGCGGCGTTCTACTGCGACACCCAGCTCGCCGACGGTACGTGGCCCCACCGCGTCTGGGCCGTCGATGGGTCGGTCGCACCCGGGTGGGCACACGGCCGCGTCGAGGGCGCTGGCGACGAAGAGTATCAGGCCGACCAGACGGCGAGCGTCATAACCTATCTCGCGACGCTGCTCTCGGAGCGCCGCGACGAACTCGACGACGAACTGGTCGGGCGCATTCGTTCGACCATCGCCGCCGGTATCGACGGTCTCGACTCCAGTCTGGAAGACGACGGCCTTCCCGCCGTCTGCCAGAACGCGTGGGAGAACATGGCTGGGCGGTTTACGCACACTGCGGCGACGTTCCTCCAAGCGTACTCGACTGTCGCGACCGCTCCGCTCAGCGACGACCTGCGCGAACACGCCAGCGAGCAGGCGACAACCGTCTACGACGGTCTCGACGAACTCTGGTCGGAAGAACGAGAGGTGTACGCCCTCCGCATCGACCGGAACGGCACCCTCGACGACCGACTCGACTCGGCGACGTTCGCCATCGTCGATGCGATAGACGCCTACGCCGACATCGAAGCAATCGACAGCGAGACGGCAACGCGCCTCGTCAAGCACATGGCCGCGACGCTCAAGGGCCTGTATCGAAATCCCCGGAGCGAAGTGGCCGGACTGGTCCGGTTCGAAGACGACTACTGGCGGTCCGACGGCCAAGAGGGCGAAAAGGTCTGGTCGGTCTCGACGGCGTGGGGTGCGAACGCCGCCGCGAAGTTCGGCCGACTCTGCGAGCGCCTCGGCGTCGATGGTCGCCGGTTCACCGAGCGGGCGACCAACCTCTACGAACTCCTTCAACCCGATGGCCCGCTCTCGACTGACGCGGGCTACCTCGCCGAACAGGTGTTCGACGACGGGAGTTTCGACAGTGCGACGCCCCTCGGATGGCCACACGCCCTCCGTACCGAGACGACGGCGATTCTCTCCGAACTCGACGCGCTTCCGGCACCGAAGCCAGCACCGACCGGGCCGGAGAACCGCCCGCGGTGGACGACCGGCGAGAAGTACGGCATCGCCACCGTCGCCGACCACGAAGCCGAGGACCCCTCACGTATCTGGTTCACGCTGACCGAAGGCGCGCTCACGGAGGTTCGCTTCCCGCGCGTTGACCTGATGAACCTCCGGACGCTCGATTTCCTCGTCGTCGACGCCGACCCTAAGAGCGACTACACGGCGCGGACGCACAACGAGACGCGCCGGGACGACCACGCCGACACGGTCGAACGGCGGGCCGAAATCGTCGAGGAAGACGCGCTCGTCTTCCGTCACGTCATCACCGAAACCGGCGACGGCCGGGGTCACGAGTGGGAACTCGTCGTCGAGTACGCCATCGACCCCGAACACGACGCGCTCCTCGCGGACGTGCAGTTCGAGGCGCTCGACGACTGCAAGTACGAACTGTACACGGTCGCAGACACGGCACTCGCCAACACCGGTGCGATGGACCGCGGCATCCGCCTCGGTCAACTCGGGAGCTACCATCTCGTTGCTCGTGACGCTGGGCCGTTCGACGCCGGTGACGCCCGCGAACCGCTCCTCATCGACGAGAGCGGCGAGGAGTACAGCGTCGCAGTCGCACTCACGACCGCCGGTCGGTTCGACTGGGCAACCGTGGGTGTCGCAGGGTCGAAATACCTCGCAGAATTCTTCTCGAAGGGTGAACTGCCCGCGCCCCAAGAGCGCATCGACGACGAGAACGTCGTCCTCGTCGGTCGCATCGGAACCGGCAACGACCTCTCGGAGACGCTGGCGCTCGGCCTCGCCGAACACGCCGACACGGCGGCCGCACTCGGTGAAGCGGCGGGTGCGCTGACCCGAGGGTACGAGACAGCCCGCGCCGCGTACACCGACTCGTGGGCGGACTTCCTCGTGGACAAGGAGGTTCCGGAGTCGGTCGCCAACGACCCGGAACTCGCCGCGCAGTACAAGACGTGTCTCATGAGTCTTCGTGCGGTCGAAGACAAGACGTACCTCGGGGCGGGAATCGCCTCGCCGTCGGTGCCGTGGGGTGAGGCGGTCCCCGCCGAAGAGTCGAAGGGGTACGGCTACAATTTCGTCTGGTCTCGCGACCTCTATCAGGTCTTTACCGTCTTCGAAGCGGTCGGCGACATCGAGACGGCCGTCGAGGCGCTGGAGTACATCTACACCTACCAGCAGGACAACCGTGGGTTCATCCCGCAGAACACCTACCTCAACGGGCGGACCCGCTGGGGCGGCGAGCAGATGGACAACATCTCCTTCCCGCAGGTGATGGCCTACATGCTGAAAGAACGCGGCATCGACTTCGCCGACGTAGGGTACGAGTACGCCAACGTCAAGCGCTCTGCTGACTACGTGGCTCGAAACGGCCCGCCGACCGCACAGGAGCGGTGGGAAGAGGAAGCGGGCTACTCGCCGTCGTCCATCGCGGCCGAAATCGCTGGCCTCGCGTCCGCGGGGGCAATCGCCCTCGACGAAGGCGAGGAGGCCGACGCACTCGTCTGGTTGGCGCTCGCCGACGACTGGACCGAGCGCGTCGAAGACTGGGCTGCGACCCGAACGGGCACCGACCGCCACGACAACACGCCCTATTACGTCCGCGTCACCCGCGACGGCGAACCCGACGCGGGCCATCTCCGAACGCTCGCAAACAACGGACCGACGCTCGACGAGCGGGAAATCATCGACGCCGGATTCCTCGAACTGACGCGTCTCGGCATCAAGTCGCCCGACGACGAGATTATCCGCAACTCGTTGAAGGAAGTCGACGACACGATTCGCGTCGATACGCCACACGGACCGGCGTTCTACCGCTACAACGGCGACGGCTACGGCGAACTCGAACGCGACGAAGAGGGTGCGCCGTGGTCCATCGACGCCAAGGGGAAAGGTCGCCTCTGGCCCATCTTTACGGGCGAGCGCGCCGAGTACGAACTGCTCGCCGGAACCGACTCCGGTGAACTCGCACCGGAGAACATGCTCCGGACGATGGCGGCGTTCGCCAACTCCGGGCGTATGCTCGCAGAGCAGGTCTGGGACCGCGAGCACGCGACCGCCTACAACTGGGAGTTCGGCGAGGGGACCGGCAGCGCGACGCCGCTTGCGTGGTCGATGGCGCAGTTCGTGCGCCTCGCACACAGCATCGACATCGGTGAACCCGTCGAGATGCCCGAATTCGTCCAGAACCGCTACGTCGAACAGGACCGGCCGTCGGGGCCGAGTCTCCGCGTGAGCACGCGGTTCAAAGGCGACAAACTCGTCGTCTCCGGCCAGACCGACGCCGCCGTCGTCGCGGTGAAGACGCCCGGCGAGACGACACTTGTGGAACCGAAAAAAGAGACCTTCGAAGTCGAAGTCGCCATCGAGTACGGCGAAAATCAGGTGACTGTCGCCGCCGCCACCGACGAGGACCTGACGACCGCCGGAACGACCGTCTCGCGCTTTACGCTCTGAGCGGGCGCGGCCCCGCGACGGAGCCGCTTTTGACTCCGGTGGACTACCTCCCGAGCGGCCGTGCAATTCTCTCACCCGACCGCTCGGCTGTTTTTCCCGTGGGGCGGCAACACACTGCATGGACAGGCGAGCGTTTCTCGCGCTGGCAGCGACCGGCGGCGTGTCGCTCGCAGGGTGCGGAATCAGCGCCGTCGGCGATATCCGAGCCACCGCGTCGGCGAATGGCGTCGGCCCGACAGGTGACCCAACAGGCGCGAGTGGCGACGCCGCGGTGGGTGGGGAAGAGTCGCGGCCGATTCCGCGAACCGTGTCCCTTCCCGTGCCCAAGTCTGACCTCCGAAAGTCGGTTGCGAGAGACGCGATTCCGGCCATCACCGACCCCGTGTTTGCCCCCGACTGGGACGACGTGGAAATCGAACTCGACGGCGGGACGTATCGCCCGCAACTCGGCGTAGACGACCTCGTTGTCGGCGTCGAGTTAGATGGCGAAGCGCGAGCGTACCCGCTTCGGGTGCTGAGTTGGCACGAAGTGGTGAACGACCGCTTCGGCGACCTGCCGGTTCTCGTCACCTACTGTCCGCTCTGTCAAAGCGGGATGGTTGCAAAGCGGGTCGTGGATGGCGAAGCGGCCACGTTTGGGGTGTCCGGATACCTCTGGCACGAAAACCTCGTCATGTACGACAACGCCACCGAGAGCCTCTGGAGTCAGTTGCTCGCGACCGCGATTCGCGGTCCCGAGACGGAAACGCAGTTGGAACTGCTCCCCTCGACGGTGACGACGTGGGGCGAGTGGCGAGATGCCGTCCCCGAGACGACGGTGCTGCTTCCACCGCCACGTTCTGACACTGTCGTCGGCGAGGTTCGGTTCAACTACGGCTTCGACCTCTACGACCAATGGGCCAAAGTTTGGGATGCCTACCCCGACACCGCACCGGGCGACACGGGCGGTGACACCCGCCTCCGCGCCCGTGAGTTGGTACTCGGCATTCGTGATGGGGACGTTTCCCGTGCGTACCCAGAGACGCAGGTCGGGTGGGTGAAACTCGTCGAGGATGTCGTCGGCGACGTACCCGTCGTCGTTGCGTCCATCCCCGGATACACGCTCGTCGCCTACGACCGCCGAGTCGGGGGGATGACATTCCAGTTCGAGCGCGAAGGGGGTTCCCTTGTCGCAGGCGGGTCCCGTTGGAACCTCCAGACGGGCGTCGCCGAAGACGGGCCGTACGAGGGAATCCAACTCCGGCGAGCGAACGAATACGCACCGATGCTGTGGTTCGCGTGGTTAGCATTCAACCCCGACACGGAGGTCTGGGAACCCTGAATCACGATACGGAAGTTCGGGACCCTGAATCACGATACGGATGTCTGGGAGCCCTGAAACCCGACACGGAAGTCTAGATACACCTGAAGCCCGCCACCGAGCGGTGCCGGACGTTGTGCAACGGACGAAAGTCGGGAAAAGATGATAAATGGTTAATAGGTTCCGCGTGATGGGTGTCTACACCGCGGCACACGTCGCGGTGAAACGCCAGCCCCGAGTCTCCGCCCTTCAGTGAGCCCGAATCCATCGCGGCTGGTGTTTGCCCTTGCCCACGCCCGCGCGCCCCCACTGCGTGAGTCATTCGCGCGGGCGAATTCCACGTCTGCCGAGCAGTTGCACCGCTGTCGGTCCGGCAGCATCGCTTTTCCACGTTCACTCCGAAAGACAGGTATGCCGGTTTACAAGCGCCGAACCCACGTCGACGCGCCACTCGAATCCGTCTGGGAATTCCACTCCGATATCTCCGGTCTCGAAGCGCTCACTCCCCGGTGGATGAATCTGGAAGTCGAAGCGGTTCGCGGTCCAGACGGAAACGAGACGCCCGAAGAACTCGTCTCCGGGACCGAAATCGAGATGTCCATGCGGCCGTTCGGCATCGGCCCGCGACAGCGGTGGACATCGAGAATTCTCGACCGCGGCGCGAACGAGACGACTGCGTGGTTCCGCGACGACATGACCGGCGGCCCGTTCGCTCGTTGGGTTCACACCCATCGGTTCGCCGCCGATGGAGACAGGACGATTGTCGAAGACCGAGTCGAGTATCAACTTCCGTTCGGTCCGCTCGGACGCGCCGCTGGCGTCTTCGGTGACTTCGGCCTCGAACCGATGTTCCGCGACCGACACCGGCGAACGAAGCGATTGCTAGAGTGAGAAAAAGCACCGACTGGCGTACTGATCGGCGGCAGTCAGTCGCCCGGCAGTCAGTCGTCGCTCAGCGAGAACCGAGGTTCGACTTCTGACCGAACGCCGCCCACGTCGAACTCGAATCGTGCGCCGCCGAGGTCGGGTTCGGGAGCAGTCGCGGTAATCTCCCAGCCGTGTGCCTCGACGATGCTCTCGACGATTGAGAGACCAAATCCGGACCCGGACTCGGAGGTTGTGTGGCCGTGTTCAAACACGGTATCGCGGTCGTCTTCGGGGATTCCTGGGCCATTGTCGGCGACGTAGAAGCCCGTCCCTGTCGGGCCGACGCGAACGACCGTCTTTCGCTCCGACGAATCGGAAACAGCGTTATCGGGAGGCGACGTGTCCGTGGCGTGTTCGGCCGCACGATTCGCCTCCGCGTTCGTCCCTGCAGAACCACTTTCGACAGCCTCGCCGGAAGAACCGATTTCGACAGCCCTGTCCGAAGAACCGTTCGTGAGCGCGGTGACAGATTCCTCGCTGGATTCCACCGACCCGTGCTCGACCGCATTTCGGAACAAGTTCTCGAACGCCTGCTGGAGTCGGCCCTGGTCGGCCTGCGCCGACCCGAGACCGTCTTCGACGACGAGTTCCGCGTCGCCTGTCTCGACCGCTTTCCACGCCCGTTCGGCCACCTGCTCGATTGAAACCGGCTCCGTGTCGCCGACTTTTCGGCCCTGTCTGGCGAGTGTGAGAACGTCGTTGAGAAGCGTGTCCATCCGAGTGAGACCGTCGATTGCTCGGTCGAGATACGATACGTCTCCCTCCTCGCTGGCGAGTTCGACGAACCCCTTGGCGACGTTGAGCGGATTCCGAAGGTCGTGTGAGACGACCGACGCAAACTCTTCGAGTCGCTCGTTCTGTCGCTGGAGTTCGTGTTCGCGGCGCTGCCGGGCGAGCGTGTGCGCGACGTTGTCGCCGACGGACCGAAGCAAGTCGACCTCGGTGTCTGTCCACGACCGGCCTACGTCGGTCACGTCGAAGACGATGAACCCGATGAGCGTCCACTTCGAGACCACCGGTACCGAGACGAACCCACCTGTGTCGGCCGCTTCGAGGATTCGCTTGGTGTTCGACGCCTCCGGCGGGAGGTCGGACGTGTTGTGAAGTCGAATGTTCTCGAAGCGGTTGAGGCGCTCGACCAACCAGTCGGCGTCGTCGAGTGCGACGCGCCGGGGATGGTCGATATGACAGGAGTCTTTCTGCCAATTGTGCATCTGCACGGCGACGTTCGTCTCGTCGTCGTAGAGATACACAGAACAGCGTGCGAGGTCGGAGACTTCGCCGACGGTCTGGAGCGTCCACTCGATTTTCGTACCGATTTCGTCCGCCTCGGCGCTCATCAGCGACGTGGACGTGTCCAACACGGCGTCTTTCAGTCGCGTCTCGTAGTGGAGTCGCTCGCGGTGGCGACTGCGCTCTGTCACGTCCTGTAGCGTGCCGATGACACCGGGTTCCTCGTCGCCTTCCTGACGGGCCGCGAGGTGTCCTTCGCACAGTATCTCGTCGTGGTCGGCGTTCGGTCCCGGTGCGAGGATAGTTTCGAATCGCTCGGTGTCGGTGCCACCGCGGGACGTGACCGTCTCGAACGCGTCTGAGAGGTCGTTGCTCCCGTCGGTGGCGATATCGGTGAACCGCTGCCCGAGGATGTTGCCGCGTTCGTACCCCGTCAGGTCGCAAAAGACGCTGTCCACCGCGGTGAAATGGCCGTCTTCGTCGAGCGAGTAGACGCCGCTATCGAGGGCCTCGATGGCAGCACCGTATCGCTCTGACGCCTCTTTCGCACGGTACTGCGAGACGGCGTTGAGAACGCGGTTTGCGAGAACGGTGTACTGGTCTGTCCCCGTGTTCTTCTGCATGTAATCTGTGGCACCGACGCGAAACGCATCGCGTGCGACCTCCTCGGACCCCTTCCCGGTAAAGAGGATAAACGGGAGGTCGGGATGCTCGGAGCGAACTGCACGGAGAAATTCCAATCCATCGATGTCCGGCATGTCGTAGTCGGAGACGACACAGTCGACCTGCTCTTCGCGCAAGCGGTCGAGCGCGTCCGCTCCGGAACTGGAAGTCGTTACCGAGAGGTCAACGTCTCCCGACTCCCGTTCGAGGTAGACAGATACGAGGTCTGTGAGACTTGGTTCGTCATCGACGTGGAGAACACGAACGTCGATACCAGACCCGTCGTCCATACACATATGCGTGGAGTCACAGTAATGAGCGTTGTGTTGTAGTTATCAATCATGATACACACTTTGTCAAATCCCCTCAAAAAAAGAGAGACAGGAAGTACCGAACAGCACTCGTTCGCCAAAAATCAGCCGCGATAGATTATTTGGCGGTGACATAAATGCCAGTGAGGACGATAGCACCACCGACCACGAGTGGGGGGCTGGGAATCTCACCAAAGAGAAAGAGAGCGAGGATGGTACTTCCGAGTGGTTCGCCGAGCAAGGAGACAGAGACAACACTCGATTCGAGATGAGCGAGTGCCCAGTTGATGACCGTGTGGCCGAAGATGCCCGGTCCGACTGCCATCGCGAGAAACAAGACCCATTCACGAAGCGGGTAGCCGGTCAGCGAGTCACCGTTGCCGACGGCGACAGCGAGTAGCGTGGCGGCACAGACGCTGTAGACCACGACGACGTACGGGACGAGCGCGACCCGACTTCGGACGCTCCGGCCGGTGAGTACGTACGCGGCGGCAGTTACAGCACCCACGACGGCCAGCGCGTTTCCGAGAAGCGGCTGAGGTGCACTCGTCGGTGCTAGCAGGTCAGACACCGACATCACGACCATGCCGACGAGCGCGACGGCGATTCCGGCGGCGGTTCGACGGCCGACGCGCTCGTCTAAGAGCGCCCACGCGCCGACGGCGACGAATAGCGGTTGCGATTGGACGAGTGTGACGCTCGCTGCGACCGTCGTGTGGTTAAGACTCTCGAACCACGACGCGAAGTGCGCCGCGAGCGCGACACCGGCCCCCGTGGCAGCGACGAGGTCGCGTGTGGAAAACGTCGAGAGCGTGTCGCGGTAGCGGACGAGCGCCACCGGTGCGAGGAGGCCGACGGTGAACGCGACGCGGTAGAACGCCTTGACGAGACTGGGCGCGGTACTCCACCGAACAAGGATTGCGCTCGTACTCACCGCTAACACCGCGATACCGAGCGCGGCGAGCGGGGAGATTGGTGTATCGTCGGTCGCCGCCCCGAGAATCGGTGTGTTCACATACCGCGCGATGTAGAGCGGTGGCTTACCGCTTGCGAATCGTTTTAGCTATCGGGGCCTCCGACTGGATTCATGGGCGACCGTCTCGGCACCGGGTTCGTACTCCTCTCGGCCATTGGGTTCGGGACGCTCGGTATCTTCGGAAAACTCGCCGCGGCGGAAGGGCTCTCTATCCCGACGGTTCTCACCTTTCGGTTCCTCCTTGCAACAGTTCTCGTCTGGGGGTGGCTGGGCGTCGCTGGCGACCTGAGACGCTTGTCTGGGCGTGACCTCGTCATCGGACTCGGTCTCGGGAGCTTCGGCTATGCGGTGGTGAGCGCGTTCTATTTTATCGGGCTGGAGTACCTGACGGCTGGCCTCACCGGTATCGTGCTGTTCACCTATCCGGTTATCGTCGTCGTGCTCGCCGCGACGCTACTCAACGAACCGGTCACGCGCCGGACGGTCGTTGCCCTCGTCGTCGCACTCACCGGTGTCGTCCTCATCGCCGGAGCTGAACCGGCCAACGTCGACATCCGTGGCGTACTCATCGTCCTTCTCGGTGCACTCATCTATGCGACGTACATCGTCGTGAGTCGCCGACTGCTGACGACGGTCGATTCCCGGACGCTCACGGCTCACGTCCTCCCGGCGGCCGCCGTCTCCTTCATCGTCGTGGGCAGCACAACTGGCCAACTCTCGATTCCGACCACGCTGTGGTCGTGGGTCGTCGTCGTCGCCATCGCCGTCATCGCGACAGCCATGCCCATCTTCACGTTCTTCGCTGGGATGTCCCGCATCGGTGCGAGCCGGGCCAGTATAGTGAGTACAGTCGAACCGGCCGCGACGCTCTTTCTGGGTGCTGTCGTGCTTGGCGAACCGGTGACGCTCGTGACGGTATTCGGCGGGGCGTTGGTCGTCTCAGGTGTCGTACTCGTCGAATCGTGACGGACGTGGTCGGATTCCTCCCACCCCTAAAGGGGTGGGCTCCCTCCTTGCATCTATGTGACGAACGCAGTTTTCGTCAGATCGTGACGAGATTACGCCGCGTCTTCGGGCGTGTTGAAGTCGTGGAAGTGTTCGCCTTTCTCCTTCGAGAGGATGTTGAGCGCGGCGGCGGCACCGTCACCGGCCGAGATGATGGCCTGCCACTCCTCGGTTCGGACCATCGCCCCTGTCGCGTACACGTCTTCTATACTGGTCTCCATCGTCACGTCCACGTCGACAACGTCCTCATCCGTGAACGCGCACCCGAGTTCCTCGGCGAGGTCACGGGTCGAACCCGTTGCGAGGACGACGTAGTCCGCCTCGTGGTCGTCGGCGGCGGTGACGACGAATCCGTCTCCCGACTGCTCGACTGCGGTCACTTCGGCTTCGTGAAGCGTCGCACCGAATCCTGAGACCTGCTCGCGCGCGGTTTCGAGGAACTCGTCTCCGTCTTTCTCCTCGATGCCGAGGTAGTTGAACAGGTACGCGTGGTGTAACCACGTCTCGTCGGTGTCGAACACGTCGACTTCGAGGCCGTTTTTCGCGGTGAACAGGGCGGCGGAGAGTCCTGCGGGACCACCACCGACGACGACTACTTGTGCCATGTCATAGCATGACGTCTTAGAGGCAGATGAGAATTTGGGCCGTCGGCACGCGGGCTACCAAACCCCGGAGTCAGGCTTTCATCTCCGTGACGCCGCCGTCGACTATGACTTCCGCGCCCGAATCAGTGCCTTCGGATTTGCGAATGAGACGACCGACTCCCGCCGGGTCCGCTCGCTTCGCTCACTTCCCCGCCGACTTCCAACTCGCTGGCGTTCGTGAGAACCCTCGTCGAACTCGACTTCGAACAGGTCCTTCGCCTCGTCGGAGGCGTCGCGAAAGCGATGTTCGAGTTCCGCTCGGTCGTCTGGACTCACGCCGGTTCGTTCGGTCCATGCGTCGAATTCGAGCGTGAGTTTCGCCGTCTCGACCGCTTCGATTGTGAGGCCCACGCTCTCGAACCAGTCGCGCCACTGCGAGACGGTGTACAGTTCGACGTGCGTCGGGTCGCGGAGACGTTCGACCCCGTTGAGGAAGTCGGCGAGCGCGGCATCCTCGGGGGCGACGTTGTCTTCGAACGCGAGGACACCGCCCGATTCGAGAACGCGGGCACCCTCAGCGACGAACGCCTCAGGGTCCGGGAAGTGGTGGGCGGCGACCCGGCAGGCGACGGCATCGAACGCGGCATCGGAGAAGGGCAGGCGTTCAGCGTCCGCGACGATACCGGAGACTGGATACTCACGGATTGCAGTGGCGACCATCTCGGGGGACGCGTCGCTGGCGACGACGTCCGGGACGCCCGCCTCGGCAATCGCGCCTGCCGTGTGACCGGCCCCGGTGGCGACATCGAGCGCGCGGGTCGCACCCTGACACCACTCGGCCAGCGTCTTTCGGTCCTCACCGCGGCGGTGGACCTCGCTCTCGAAGTACGACTCGGCCGCGTGGCCGAAGTGTGTCGCCGTCTCGCGCTTCTTGTCGCTCATGGATGGCGGTTCGCGCAGTGCGAGCAAAAAGGAACGTGTGGTGACAGATGCGGCTGTGCGGTCTCACCTGTGAGTGCCCGTCTGCGATGTGAGGCCGTTTTCGCTCCGCCGCTATGCTGCGTCGACGTAGTCGGGGCGCTCCGCGTACGGAATCGGGTCGCGCTCGCCGAGGTTCTGGAACGCCTGGAGACGGAAGGCACACGAGTCGCAGGTGCCGCAGGCCGGTTCCTCGGCGCGGTAACACGACCACGTGTGTTCGAACGGCACGTCGAGTTCGATGCCACGGCGGGCGATATCGGTCTTCGAATCGTGGACGAACGGCACTTCGAGTGAGATGGTCGTCTCGGGCTTGGTTCCGACATCGACCATGGTTTCGAACGCGTCGAAGAACTCGGGGCGGCAGTCGGGGTAGCCCGAGTAGTCCTCGGAGTGCGCGCCGACGAAGACGGCGTCGCACTCGTTGGCCTCGGCGTAGGAGACGGCCATCGACAGCAGGTTGGCGTTCCGGAACGGGACGTAGGAAGTCGGAATCTCGTCGGAGTCCATCTCCGCGTCCGCGACGGCCATCGAGTCGTCCGTGAGCGAAGACGCGCCGATTTGCTTCAGATGGCTCGTCTCGATGTGAAGGAAATCCTTCGCGTCGAGTTCGTCTGCGAGCGCGCGGGCGCACTCGTACTCCGTGGACTCGGTCTTCTGGCCGTAGGAGGTGTGCAACGCGTAGAGGTCGTAGCCGCGAGCCTTTGCTTCGTAGGCGGTCGTCGCACTGTCCATGCCGCCGGAGAGGAGGACGACGGCGCGTTTCTCGTCGGCGTGTGTGTCGTCTGTGTGTATGTCGTCGGTCATGGCTGAAAATCGGAAGAGAACACTGCGTGGTTACGTTTCGGGAGCGTCGTTCCAGAGGTCGACGTGCAGACGGGGCGTGTAGCGGTAGCCGAACTCCGCCGCGAGGTCGGCGACTTCCGTCCGGGTTCGGGCGAGTTCCTCGCGGGTCTGCCCTTCGGGCATGAGGAGGACATCACTGTCGCGAATCTCGCGTTGGGTGACTCCCCGCACGTCGGCCACGAGCGATTCGATTTCGGAGAGGTCGTCGCGGCCCGTAACGACGAACTTCAGTTGTACGTCGGTAGCGTGGTCCGCAAGCGAGGCGAGCGATTCGAGGTCGATTCGCCGCGACTCGTGTTTCTCCGTCCAGCCACCGGGGTCGGCGTCTTCGGGAGCGTTCTCGGGCGTCGGGGTCGACGACGCGAGTTTCGGGCTGATGCTCGCGAGGTCGACCGGTGCGTCGGTTTCGAGCGTGCCGTTCGTCTCCACGGTGGTGTGGTAGTCGTCCGCGAGTCGGTCGAGAAGCACGGACACTTCGTCGTGGATGAGCGGTTCGCCGCCGGTGACGACCACGTGGTCGGGAGCGAGTTCGCGCACCTCGGCGACGATTTCGTCGACGCCCATCCAGGCGTGCGTCGGTTCCCACGAGGTGTGGTACGAATCGCAGAACCAACAGCGGAGGTTACACCCGCTGGTCCTGACGAACGTGCTTGGAACACCCGCGAGTTTCCCTTCACCCTGAAGCGACGCGAACAGTTCGTTGATTGGAAGGCGCTCGCTGTTGGCGTCGGTGTCGGGACGGGAGACCGAGTCGGAAACCGGCATCAGTACCCGGCGCAGAGTTCGCCCGTCTCTCGCACTTCGACCGAGACGTCGGAGACGTTCTCGGGGAGTCGGTCCAGCAACTTCTGTTCGAGGAGGACGGCCATGACTTCGGCCGTCGGCGGGGCGTCGAGAACGACCATCCCGTCGTCGTCGCCGGAGGCCTCGAACGCGTCGACGAGCGGGTCGCCGGATTCGACGAGGAAGCGGTGGTCCCACTCGTCGATGACATCAGTCACGACACCTTTGTCGACGACCCACCCTTCCTCGGTGAGTTCGCCGACGACACGGACGGAAATCTCGTAGTTATGCCCGTGGGGGCGACTGCACCGGCCATCGTGGTGGAGCAGTCGGTGCCCCGCACTGATGCGTATTGGCCGGTCGCGGCCGATGTGGAGGACTCGCTCTCCCGCCTGCGCCACAGTCGTGGCTGTTTCACCAGCCGCCCGATTCGGCGCGCCGGGTGTTCCCTGAGTCATACTCTGAGATTATCCGGTTACTACTTAATTCCGCCTACATTAGTACTGTCGTGCGGATTGGACACAATGGACGACAGTAGAACGAATACGTGGTGCGTTCAGAACACTCCAACGGGCGGATTCGAAAAAAAAAGCGATTGCGCGTCGCAGCGAATGGTCTACCAGCTTACGGCTGGGTCGCAATGGCGTCGCGCCACGACTCGGGGACAGTCGTTGGGCGGCCCGCGTCGTCCATCGCAACCTGAACAGTTTCACCGGTCGCAACGACTTCGCCGTCGAACGAGAGTTCGTAGTAGAGCGGGAAGCTCTTCCCACCGGGTTCTCCTGCCTCGATGGCAACGTCGACGGTTCCGACGCGCTCGATGGGTGCACGGTAGTCGAGTTCGAGGTGGGCGACCACGATGTGCGGGTCCGAAAGCGGCAGGCCGATAACCTCCTCAAAGTACTGGACGCGCGCCTGCTCACAGTAGGTCGCATAGACGGCGTTGTTGACGTGCCCGAACGAATCGAAGTCGCGGAACCTGACTGGTACTTCGGCGACGAAGCTCATTGGACGGCGCGACACGGGCGGAGAATATAGCCCCGGCGGTTCGTCGCTCGCGTCCCGACGTGTGGTAATTTTCCCGGTCGGAGTGCCGGGTCAATTGGCCGTCGAGACGGGTGCGGTTGCCTCAGCGGGTCGCCCCCCGTAAAGCGCGACCACCTTCCAGACGTTCGACCGGGTTCCTGCCCTCGACATCTCGACCGGAACGCGCGTGTCCGCGGGGAGTCGCGCGAGCGTCTCACGAATCTCGTCGGAGGCGTAGTCAACGAGGTGTCGCGTCTCGTTGCGTTCGGTGACTTCGACGACCATCGAACCGTGGTCGTTCATCGGGATTCGGACGCTGACGAGTTCCGGACGAGAAGACTGCGCGGGCATACGCAGTGTCTACGGGCCGTCCCAGCTTAAGCAGTTATATTTTTGGTATGTTTTGGTATAGACCGTCAATAGCGGTGGGTAGCCGTCGTGAACGGGACCGCGTCGAAGTAGTATATCTATATGCTGTCACACAACATACAGTCGTTCGGTGGGGAAATGGCATACTTACACGTGAAAGCAACCGTTGACGACTACGACGACTGGAAATCGTCGTTCGAGGAGTATCATTCGAAGCGGGCCGAGTTCGGGGGAAAGAGCTACCAACTGTACCAGGCGACCGACAATCCGAACGAAATTGTGGTCGTCATCGAATTCGATTCGGAGGAGAACGCGCGCGAGTGGTCTGCGTACCTCGAAGACGAAGAGGAGCTGACCGAACCAGATGTGGCCGACATCGAACTGACGTACCTCGACCTGGTCGAACAGAAGCAGCTCTCTGCTGTCTGACGGCCTCTTCTTTTTTGGAGTTATTTGTGCTCTCTCCGTCTTCGCGGGCAGAGCGAGTGAAGGCCCGTCGCGAGTGGAGCGAAGCCTCCCCGATTTGAACTCACTCGCAACGCTTCGCGTTGCTCGCTGCTCAAATCGGGTCGAGACGGACGTTTCACTGCTCACGTTGTTCGCAGGAAAAGTCCGCTCTCCCCGATTTGAACGGGGGACAAGCCGATCTACAGTCGGCTGCTCTGCCAGGCTGAGCTAAGAGCGGTCAAGAGATTCTGAATCAACGCCGAGACTTAAGGATTCTCATTCATCGCCGTAATCGGGGGACTGAGAGCCGATAGCGTACCGCATTTTTGGGTCGATTGGTGTCCGATGTACCCACCGAATTGGGTGTCACTCCGTCTGCTCGGTGGCAGACGTGTCGTCCCTCGGATAGTCGTCGTGGCTCGTCTCACGGACGCGGATTCCCTTTCCGGCAAGGTGCTGCATCTGGCGCTGTGCGAAGTCCTCCTCGCTCGTGCCGCGGGTCGCGAGGACGTAGACGAGTGCGCTTCCGGCGGGACGCATGGTCCGACCGGCGCGCTGAGACCCCTGTCTGCGCGACCCGCCGAGTCCGGAGGCGACGATTGCGAGTTCAGCGTTCGGAAGGTCGATTCCCTCGTCGCCGATGCGTGAGATGACGAGCGTGTCGAGGTTGCCATCGCGGAACGACCGGAAGTACGCCTCGCGGTGGTGGTGGCGCGTCTCACCGCTGACGAACGGTACGTCGAGCGCCTCGGCGATTTGCTCGCCCTGGTCGAGATAGTCGACGAAGATGAGCGTTTTCGCGTCGGGATGGCGGGCCCGGAGGCGACGGGCCTCGAAGACCTTCGCGGGGTTCATCGCCGCGAGCATGTGGCGCTCGCGCCCGTCGCTCGACGCCCACTCGTTGCGCGCCATGTCGTCGGCCCATCCGACGTACCGAATCTCGACTTCCGGTTCCTGCACGTGGCCCGCCTCGAACAGTTTGCCCCAGTCGGTTCCGATGGGCGGCCCGACAAGCGTGAATATCTCTGCTTCTTTGTCGTCCTCGCGGATGGGCGTCGCCGACAGACCGAGTCGATGTTTAGACTGGAGGTCGGCGCTCCGCTGGAAGACTCGACTGGGAATGTGATGCGCCTCGTCGTAGATGATGAGGCCCCACCGCCGCGAATCGAACAGCGACCGGTGTCGGTCCATCCCCGCGGTCTGGTATGTCGCGATGGTGACCGGGCGAATTTCCTTGACGCCGCCGTGATACTCGCCAATTTGGTCCGGCGAGAGGTCGGTGTTTGCGAGCAGTTCCGCGCGCCACTGGCGAGCGAGTTCCCGACTCGGGACGAGAACGAGCGTCTCTCCGCCGACTGCGGCGAGGGCACCGATTCCGGCGATGGTCTTCCCGGACCCCGGCGGTCCGACGAGGACGCCAGCGCGCTGCTCGAGGAATCTGTCGACCCAGTCTTGCTGGTAGTCCCGCAGTTCGACGCCGAGTGAGACATCGAGGTGTTCTCCTTCTTCGAGGTCGCGGTCGTCCTCGACGGGGTACCCTGCATCGTAGAGGATGCGCTTGACGGCGGCAACGCTCTCGTCTCTCACCCACGTCTCGGTGTCGGAGATTGGAGCGTAGACGTGATTCTCGTCGAGTTTCTGCATGGCGACGTTCCCCATGAGGCTCTCGGTGGCGGATTCGAGGACGGTATACCCCTCTTCGTGCGTGTAGAGACGGAACCGGTGGGCGCGCTTCCACTGGTCTTCGACCCACTCTTCGAGGTGTGGCGACCGCTCGGGGAGCACCGAACGGAGCATGGCGAGCAGGTCCGAAACATCGTCGAAGGGAGCCTGCCACACGTCCTCCTGACGGATTCTGTATAGGTATCCCCGTCCGCGACCCTCCCGGTCTCCGGTCGTATCGACGAGGTGGGCGAACTGTGAGAGTCGAGCGCGGGTGTACTGTGTCGGGTTGTCGACGACGATTTCGCGGCGCTTGGGGAACAACACGACGCGCTCGCGAGAGGCGAGTTGGCCCCACTCGGTCGGGTACCAGACGACCGGGTCGGTCTGGACGTCCACTTTCTGGAGTCGTCCGGCGTCGGCGAGTTCATCGAGGTCCTCGACTGCTTCGGCCTGCGTTACGCCGAGGCGGCGGGCGACTTGCTGCGCCGTCACCACGGGTCGTCCCTCGGCTTCGAGCGCGTCGTAGAACAATTCGAGTGAGACGCCATCGTCCGCATCTTCGTCGTCCGACTGTGGAGTCTCGGTATCCGGGTCGGCTACCTCGGTGGGCGGGACCCGAGAGTCAGCGTCCGGTCCGGTCGTCTCAGCAGCCTCGGAGAGTCGGTCGAGGACGCCATCACCATCGTCTGGCGGGCGGGACTCATCAGGCGGCGTCGAGTGCTCGTCGTCCTCGGCGGTCATCGCCCGTCGTTGGGACGCGAGGGGGAAACGGCTTGCGACACCAACGGCAAAGAATCGAGAGAATGAGTGGTTGTCTCTGAGACAACGGTGTGTCGCGTCTCAGTTGGACGTTCTGGAACTGGACCGAGGGGGAGCCATCCGGTCGAACACGTTTCTGAGGGTCTCGTCGACAGTGATGAAGTCGGGAAACTCTTCGAGTGTCCGAATTTCATCGAGGTAGACGAATTCGACTGGCTCCGGCGGTATTTCTTCGAACACTTGCACAGGTCCATTGTCTGTGAGTCCGATGAAGGGCCGCCCCTCGCGGTCGGTTTGACTCGTCAGTCGGTGTTCCAGATAGAGTTGCGCCGTCGCCAACGCACTCGCTAGCGGTACCTGCCCCGGCGTGAGTTGCCACGTCACGTCGCGGCGTTTGTCGTGAACTGTGGTGACGTACCCGTCGTCGAATCGGAAACAGTCGATGGTCTCGTCTCCGCGAACCCATCGCGTTTCAGTCTGGCGTGACCGCTCAAGCGACCACTTGGTCCCCCTATCGTGCCCGCTCAACCCAGGAGTCATTCGACGGACGCGCTCCCACACGCGACCGAACAGATGCATACAAAGAGGTTCGTGTTCCGGGTTAATTGCATTGACGGCACGAACATCGGATAGTCAGATGCCAAGGAACGTCTTTGGTCACAACAGTAGCCGAGATGATGGACATAACGACCCACAGGTTGAGGGGTGACTGGTGGGTGCTGGTCAACAAAGACTGAGATTGGGAGCGCGTCAGACGGTTGCACACCACGTTTCCGGTGAATTACGACGTGGGTTGCTCAGGAGAGTGAGTCGGTGACTGGAAAGCGAGAATCGGGAACGGATGGCTGGGAGAGAGAGTGTGGTGAGAGAAGAATGGCCGGCAGAGAGAACAGAATGAGGGAGACGATTGGATGTCGATGCGCGTCGTGATGGGGGAACCCACACCTCACTTCCGGTGAATATCGAGAGCAGCCGTACGCGGTTCTAACTGCTGGTCACGCGGTTCGAACCGTTTCTGAATCACAGCGGTGGCGCTCTGAATCACCACAGTGCCACTCTGAATCACCACAGTGCCACCCTGAATCACCACAGTGCCACCCTGAATCACCACAGTGACACCGTAGTTCCGGTGAACTGGCAGCGAATGCTCGAACTCACAAATACTCGAATCGACGGCCGTGTTTGAACCCGCACCTGCCCAAATCGAACCCTGCGTGGACGAACCGTTGCATCGAGGAACGTTATAACACTGACAGACACCACGTTTCCGGTGAAAGAGGAAGACGGTGTGGTCCACCCGGCGATGGAGCAAAGAAGGGACGGTCACAGACACACCGGGTTTCCGGTGAACGAGAGTTTAGTGTCCACGGGGGCAGAGACGACTGAACGTACCGTCTGGGCGACCCAACGAGTAACCGACTGAAGTGGGGGCCGGAACGAATCGCTCCACTTATAACCCACACACCTTGTTTCCGGTGAAACACCCCGTTATAGAGCATGAGAAGGCCGTTTCCAAGAGGCCACGAATTATGAGTGCAATCCGTGGGACACGGCGTTTCCGGTGGGAAGAGTCGGTTGTGGTAGTAGTCCTCTCTCCCACGGTTGAGTGAAGCATTTCTCGGGAGGCCACCCGCATTCGAGCGGGTTCTATTGAACTCCAATTTATTAACCCGGAAGAGAGTACTACACCAAGTATAGGAACTATTAAATAGTTTATCTGTGTTACCGACCATTGATACACTCGCAGACAGAGAACTACTCGACACTCGAGTAGTGCTCGACTCGAAGATGGCATACTGAAGCTGCAGTTACACGGGGACTAGCTGTGGTGTTTTCGAGCTTTTTGTGGTTTGCTTCGTCTCGGTTGCTTCCATCCTATAGAAGCGCGTCTGCCCCTCGCGTCAGTACCTCCGTTTCTGGTCAAGCACCGTGCAAGCCGACGAGAATTAGTGTTCGTCACCAACCAGTTGACCTTCGTTTTTTCTTGACTATTCTGCCGACTCGGGTGGGTCTACCACCCGTTGGATGCACTTGCTCCCCTACCCCCACACCTCGTTTCCGGTGAACCAAAACCCCCGTTTCGTGTGGACGGGAAACGGGGGTTCGTGGGTGTTCATCGGAAATCCGGTGTGTGTGTCCTCGGCGAATGGTAAGCCCTTTCACCGGAAACGTGGTGTGTTGCGAACATGCCTAACGCCAGTGACGACCTCTTTACTCGGGAGGACCCTATCTTCGCTAACAAGGAGTTGTTAGAAATCAATCATCTCCCGGGAGAGGGTCGTATCGTCGGTCGCGACGATGAAATTTCGGACCTTGCGACGGCCGTTAATCCCGCTATCTTCGGACAGAGCCCGAGTAACGTGCTCATCTACGGAAAAACCGGGACCGGAAAGTCACTCTGTGCGAAGTACGTCTCACAGCGATTGGTCGACACAGCGGAGGAAGAAGGCGTGAAAGCGACGTTTGCATACGTCGATTGCGCGCAGGACACGACCGAAACGCAGGCCGTCCAGACTATCGCCGACAGCGTCAACGACCCCGCATTCACGAGTATCAAGGTTCCGGACAAAGGGCTGTCTACCTCGACGTACTACAAGCGTCTCTGGCGTATTCTCGACTCTCTCTACGATGTCGTTCTCATCATCCTCGACGAAATCGACAAACTAAGCGACGACGACATCCTGATGCAACTCTCCCGGGCGGGCGAGGCTGGAAAAATCGCCGGGTGCAAACTCGGCGTCATCGGCATCAGCAACAAGATTCAGTACAAAGACCGGATGGACGAGCGCGTCAAGTCGAGCCTTTGCGAGCGCGAGTTCGTCTTCCCGCCGTACGATGCGAACCAACTCCGCGACATCATGGACGCCCGGAGTGACGCCTTCCGCGACGACGTTCTCGACCCATCGACCATCCCGCGGGCTGCCGCACTCGCCGCCCGCGAACACGGTGATGCACGGAAGGCAATCGACATCCTCCGGTACGCTGGTGAGATAGCACAGTCGACCGGTGCGAGTACGGTCAAAGAGGAGTTCGTCACGCAGGCGCGCCAGCGCGCGGAGACTGACCGCTTCCGCGAACTCATCCGCGGGTCCACGCCTCACTCGCGGTACGTTCTCCAGGCGCTGGCGATTCTCTCGCTGTCGAATCAGAAGAAAGACGGATTCCGAACGAGTCGCGTCTACGAAGTCTACGAGAACATCTGTCGGCAGCAAGGCTCCGATAGCCTCTCACTCCGCCGGGTCCGTGACCTGTTGAAAGAACACGCCTTCCTCGACATCATCGAGCAGTCGAAACACAGCGGTGGCAGTGCGGAAGGTAGCTACACGAAACACCAACTACTCGAGGATCCGGACGTGGTGAAGGATGTCCTCACAGAAGACGTAGATATCTGAAGGGAACACACCACGCCCAACTGCTTTGGAGGACCGAATTGAAAGCGGGGCACGGATCTACACCGCTGCGAATCAGCTTATGACGAGACATAACTTATATTTTATCGCCGATATATGTGATTGAAATAATCACGTGTGACTGGACCGGTCACACCCGCTGTCCCACTTCCTACATGCTGTTTTCCATATCTCACAACCAATCTCCTCCAACTAGCACCAACCGACCCTCTACGTCTCACACTCCCACGAACCGTTGCTCTGTGCCGAAGCAGTTTATTCGACCTGAAGTTTTTGCTCGATTGGGACTGTGTACTCTCGAACCGTCTCGTAGAGTGACTCCACCCAATCAACGACCACTTCGTCGTCACCGTCTACGAGGGCAACCATGTTGTCGTGGTCGTCGTACGATGCGACGACACCGTGGCCGTCGACAAGCAGTAATCCGAAGTCCAGTTCGTTTTCGGAGATTCGCAGCGAGAATTGCTCTAACTCGTGGGCGTGTTCGAGCGAGGAAGCGTACTCAGACTTCGACCGCTCCAACACGTTCTCGTCGATGATGAGTTCCATCTCGGTGTCGGGTCCGAGGACGTCCTCTGCCGACTCGTTGAACAGGCGACTGACGATGGGTGCGATACCACGGAAGTCCGCCACCGGTTCGTCCCCGAGAATGGTGAGATAGCGGTCGATTGGTGCGTGCGGGTCGCCATCGGCGGCGGTCGTGACCGTTAGCTTGTCGAGTACGTCGTTTCCGACGTTCGCTACGTTCTCTCCGGCATTCGTCAGGAACTCTCGCAACCGGTCTGCGCGCTCGACGGACGCAACTAGTTCTCGGTACTGGTCGTAGACCATCTCCCCGCCGGGGGTGAGTTGGTACCGGCCGTCTGCTTTCTCGACCCAGCCTCTGTTGCAGAACCCCGCGAGTGTTCGCTGGGCGGTCTCTCGGGCGCAACCGCAAACTGCTGCGAGTTCCGTCGGCCGTCGTGGTTCGGTGGCGAGCGCGTCCATTATCGCCGTTCTACTCTCCGACCCCACCAAAAACGAGATGTCCGACCGCGCACTCATATCGTACGAATTCGGCTGTCCGATTGATTACACTTTTGGACGCATCGCTAGCCGACTATCCGCTGATAAAAGTGTGGTCGAGTGCGACTATCCGAGGAGACCGAGTGCGTCGATGCGCTCGACAATCTCTTCGACTGCCGTCTCTGCGTCGTCGGTGCGCTTACCGCCGGTGATGACGATTTTCCCAGAGCCGAAAAGCAGGATAACGACCTTTGGTTCGTCCATTCGGTAGACGAGGCCGGGGAACTGCTCGGGTTCGTACTCGACATCTTCGAGGCCGAGACCGATTGCGAGGGCGTTCAGGTTCAGGTTGTGACCCAGGTCCGCACTCGAGACGATGTTCTGAACCGTAATCTCGGGTTCGTCGTCGACGGGAATTTTCAGTTCACGAAGCTTATCGAAGATGATGCCGAGTGCTTCGTGTACGTCGTCGATGCTCTTTGCACCCGTGCACACGATCTTCCCGGAACGGAAGATAAGTGCCGCAGCCTTCGGGTCCTGTGTACGATAGACGAGACCGGGGAAGTTGTCTGGATTGAAATCGGCGCCGGGAAGGTCGTCGGCGAGGGCTTCGAGGTCGAGCTCCTGACCGATTCCGGTCGATGCGACTACGTTCTGAATCTCGATGGAGTCTGCCGGCCCACTCATTGCTCGCTTTTCAATCATACCTCCGTCCTTATAAAGCGACCCGTTATAAACCGCTTTCAATGGGGTCGTTGCGGTCCCCCTTTCGCACGCGCGCGAAACTAATACTTTGTTTCAGCCGTTTCGAATCTGATGTCACGCCGTACCGCGCGTGAAGTTATGGCACTCCTCGTGTCTATTTTTCTCACAGAGCCACTAAATCAACGGGGTTAAATGTAACCGTGCCATTCGGACTAATGCGAAGAAGCGCACGGGGGC
This sequence comes from Haloferax sp. S1W, assembly GCF_044593955.1. Taxonomy (GTDB): domain Archaea; phylum Halobacteriota; class Halobacteria; order Halobacteriales; family Haloferacaceae; genus Haloferax. The sequence goes on along the minus strand of NZ_CP172595.1, from coordinate 698,681 downwards.
ACGCCCCCCGACGGCTTCACTTTCGAACGCCCACGACCCAAAGGCCGTCAGGCACATACCGGGTGACACACACTCCCGGGCTGCCAACGATACGATGGCCTTAAGTGGTCCAAGGCATTTCGGAAGAATGCGAACGACACACCGCGATTGCAGGGCGATTCAACGCGTCCTGCCTCACCGGCTTTGACCGACCGAGGTTCGACGGGTTTATACCCCCGAACATCGTTGGTTCAAATCCGAAGGAAATGAGGATTCCGCCCCTGCGGTACGCCGCAAGACGGTATCTGATGTTAGCCCTAGTAGTTCGGTGACATCCGAACGGATGTCGCACGAACTCGGACCTTTGAACGGTGATTTGACAGCATATCGCTGCCATTCACCCGCCAAAACCCCGCGACCAGGTTTAAATGGTCGCGACCCATTCCGGTTGATCCTGCCGGAGGTCATTGCTATTGGGGTCCGATTTAGCCATGCTAGTTGCACGAGTTTAGACTCGTGGCGAAAAGCTCAGTAACACGTGGTCAAACTACCCTACGAAGACCCATAACCTCGGGAAACTGAGGCTAATAGGTCATAGGAGAGTCACGCTGGAATGCCGACTCTCCCAAACGCTCAGGCGTCGTAGGATGTGGCTGCGGCCGATTAGGTAGACGGTGGGGTAACGGCCCACCGTGCCGATAATCGGTACGGGTTGTGAGAGCAAGAGCCCGGAGACGGAATCTGAGACAAGATTCCGGGCCCTACGGGGCGCAGCAGGCGCGAAACCTTTACACTGCACGCAAGTGCGATAAGGGGACCCCAAGTGCGAGGGCATATAGTCCTCGCTTTTTCCGACCGTAAGGTGGTCGGCGAATAAGGGCTGGGCAAGACCGGTGCCAGCCGCCGCGGTAATACCGGCAGCCCAAGTGATGACCGATATTATTGGGCCTAAAGCGTCCGTAGCCGGCCACGAAGGTTCATCGGGAAATCCGCCAGCTTAACTGGCGGGCGTCCGGTGAAAACCACGTGGCTTGGGACCGGAAGGCTCGAGGGGTACGTCCGGGGTAGGAGTGAAATCCTGTAATCCTGGACGGACCACCGATGGCGAAAGCACCTCGAGAAGACGGATCCGACGGTGAGGGACGAAAGCTAGGGTCTCGAACCGGATTAGATACCCGGGTAGTCCTAGCTGTAAACGATGCTCGCTAGGTGTGGCACAGGCTACGAGCCTGTGCTGTGCCGTAGGGAAGCCGAGAAGCGAGCCGCCTGGGAAGTACGTCCGCAAGGATGAAACTTAAAGGAATTGGCGGGGGAGCACTACAACCGGAGGAGCCTGCGGTTTAATTGGACTCAACGCCGGACATCTCACCAGCTCCGACTATAGTAATGACGGTCAGGTTGATGACCTTGCCACGACGCTATAGAGAGGAGGTGCATGGCCGCCGTCAGCTCGTACCGTGAGGCGTCCTGTTAAGTCAGGCAACGAGCGAGACCCGCACTTCTAATTGCCAGCAACAGTTTCGACTGGTTGGGTACATTAGAAGGACTGCCGCTGCTAAAGCGGAGGAAGGAACGGGCAACGGTAGGTCAGTATGCCCCGAATGAGCTGGGCTACACGCGGGCTACAATGGCCGAGACAATGGGTTGCTATCTCGAAAGAGAACGCTAATCTCCTAAACTCGGTCGTAGTTCGGATTGAGGGCTGAAACTCGCCCTCATGAAGCTGGATTCGGTAGTAATCGCATTTCAGAAGAGTGCGGTGAATACGTCCCTGCTCCTTGCACACACCGCCCGTCAAAGCACCCGAGTGAGGTCCGGATGAGGCCACCACACGGTGGTCGAATCTGGGCTTCGCAAGGGGGCTTAAGTCGTAACAAGGTAGCCGTAGGGGAATCTGCGGCTGGATCACCTCCTAACGACCGAGACCACCCCGACGGGGTGGCTCAACGCTGATTTCCGAGTTTACACGACACCCGTTCGGACACCTTAGAACTACTAGGGCTGACACGGGCCCATAGCTCAGTGGTAGAGTGCCTCCTTTGCAAGGAGGATGCCCAGGGTTCGAATCCCTGTGGGTCCATGGTAAGCGATGTTCAACACACGTTGAATCGCTCCCCTTAAGTGTGGGACGACGATACGATGTGATGGACATTGACGACTGATGCACCAACCCGCGCAAGCGCGGTTGGGAAGGGTCGAATACACGCCTCGGAGATCACCGAGGGTGTATGATGAAACCGTGTGTACGTGCAATCCAGGCGTCCACTGGACCCGTTCTCCGGGTCACAGTGACTATATCAACTGGCTACTGTGCCAGCTGGTGGATAGCTCGGCTCGAGAGCCGATGACGGACGTGCCAAGCTGCGATAAGCCTCAGGGACCCGCATGGAGGGAAAGAACTGAGGATCTCCGAATGGGAATCCCCACGCAATTGCCTTGCGCAATGGGGAACGTTCCGAATTGAAACATCTTAGTAGGAACAGGAAAAGAAAGCAATCCGCGATGTCGTTAGTAACGGCGAGTAAACGCGATACAGTCCAAACCGAAGCCTTCGGGCAATGTGGTGTACGGACTACCCAACACGGACCTGGACCTTACGTGAAGTCTTCTGGAATGGAGCGTGATACAGGGTGAAAACCCCGTAACGTAAGCGAAAGGTCCCGGGGTTGTTCCAGAATAGCGGGGGTTGGATATCCCTCGTGAATTACGCAGGCATCAACTGCGAAGACTAAACACTCCTCGAGACCGATAGCGAACAAGTAGCGTGAGCGAACGCTGAAAAGCACCCCGAAAAGGGCGGTGCAATAGGGCTTGAAATCAGTTGGCGATAGAGCGACGTAGCATACAAGGTCGATTGACGAATGAACTGGGAGCGATCCCGTAGTAAGACTCAATCGAAGCCGATGTTACGTCGTACGTTTTGAAAAACGAACCATGGAGTGCATCTGACTGGCGAGTCTAAGGAGTGAACCTCCGGAGGCATAGGGAAACCGATACGGCCGCAGTCTTTGACCAGGGCCACCGTCTTCAAGGGCGGGGAGCCAACCGGATGCGACCCGAAACCAAGTGATCTACGCCGGAGCAGGGTGAAGCGTGGCGAAAGCTGCGTGGAGGCCCGTTAGAGTTGGTGTCCTACAATACCCTCTCGTGACTCTGGTGTAGGGGTGAAAGGCCCATCGAACTTGGCAACAGCTGGTTCCAACCGAAACATGTCGAAGCATGACCTCTGATGAGATAGTTCGTGAGGTAGAGCGACCGATTGGGAGTCCGGACTCCGAGAGGAGTTCGCCTCCCTGTCAAACTCCGAACTTACGAACGTCGTCGATTCAGGGAGTCCGGTGTGCGGGGTAAGCTTGTGCACCGTGAGGGAGACAACCCAGAGCTAGGTTAAGGACCCAAAGTGTGGATTAAGTGCGATTGAAGATTGTCTCGAGCCCTAAACAGCCGGGAGGTGAGCTTAGAAGCAGCTACCCTCTAAGAAAAGCGTAACAGCTTACCGGCCGAGGTTCGAGGCGTCTAAAATGATCGGGGCTCAAATCCACCTCCGAGACCTGGCAGCGCCCGCAAGGGCGATCTCGTAGGTTGGCATACTGTTTGGGTGGAAGCACGGGTGAGAACTCGTGTGGACCGAGCAGCAACGAAAATCATGGTCTCAGTAGCAGCGAGAGTCGGGTGTGAACCCCGACGGCCTTACGCGCAAGGGTTCCTCGGCACTGTCAATCAGCCGAGGGTTAGTCGATCCTAAGTCTAACCGTAATTCGAATTAGATGAAAGGGAAACTGGTTAATATTCCAGTACCTTCTTGCAGTGAAAGTCGACGCTTTAGGAAACACCGAGCGGGGCCTTCGCCCCGTCGAATCACCGAATTCCGTGGAAGCCGTAATGGCACGAAGCGGACGAATGGTGAGATAGGGAAACTCGGCGGTACCTAGAGCCCGTGAAAAGACAAGCAAGAAGCTCGTACCGAGATCCGACACAGGTGCGCTGGCAGAGCAAGCCAAGGCCTGTCGGGATCAACCGACGTTAGGGAATTCGGCAAGTTAGTCCCGTAAGTTCGCGATAAGGGATGCCTGCTCTTGACCGAGCAGGTCGCAGTGACTCGGACGCTCCGACTGTCTAGTAACAACATAGGTGACCGCAAATCCGCAAGGACTCGTACGGTCACTGAATCCTGCCCAGTGCGGGTATCTGAACACCTAGTACAATAGGACGAAGGACCTGTCAACGGCGGGGGTAACTATGACCCTCTTAAGGTAGCGTAGTACCTTGCCGCTTCAGTAGCGGCTTGCATGAATGGATCAACGAGAGCGTCACTGTCCCAACGTTGGGCCCGGTGAACAGTACGTTCCAGTGCGGAGTCTGGAGACCCCCAAGGGGAAGCGAAGACCCTATAGAGCTTTACTGCAGGCTGTCGCTGAGACGTGGTCGCTAATGTGCAGCATAGGTAGGAGCCACTACACAGGTACCCGCGCCAGCGGGCCACCGAGGCAACATTGAAATACTACCCGTTAGTGACTGCGACTCTCACTCCTGGCGGAGGACACCGGTAGCCGGGCAGTTTGACTGGGGCGGTACGCGCTCGAAAAGATATCGAGCGCGCCCAAAGATTTCCTCACGCGAGTCGGAAACTCGTGGAAGAGCGCAAGAGCAAACGGAAGTCTGACAGTGACATTCCCAACGAGTGTCGCTGACGCGAAAGCGTGGTCTAGCGAACCTACGAGGTTCATTCATGGGACCCGTAGATGACAGAAAAGCTACCTTAGGGATAACAGAGTCGTCACCGGCAAGAGCACATATCGACCCGGTGGCTTGCTACCTCGATGTCGGTTCCCTCCATCCTGCCCGTGCAGAAGCGGGCAAGGGTGAGGTTGTTCGCCTATTAAAGGAGGTCGTGAGCTGGGTTTAGACCGTCGTGAGACAGGTCGGCTGCTATCTATTGGGGGTGTGAAGGAACTTGACGTGAACGTTCGTATAGTACGAGAGGAACTACGAATGGGTGCCACTGGTGTACCGGTTGTCCGAGAGGGCAGATGCCGGGCAGCTACGCACCGCAGGGTAAGAGCTGAAAGCATCTAAGCTCGAAACCTACACGGAAAAGAAGTTCCACTGAGGTCACTCGTAGAAGACGAGTTCGATAGACTCGGGGTGTACGCAACGAGGCAACGAGTTGTTAAGCCCGCGAGCACTAACAGACCAAGCCACATTCATACGCACTGAGACTCGGGAACGGGTCCAGGCGCAAACTGGATTGCACGTACATTAGTCAGACGCCAGACCGATATTGGTATGGTGACGGTTCGATTCCGTCAATCGGCCTTACGGCGGCCAGAGCGGTGAGGTTCCACCCGTACCCATCCCGAACACGGAAGTTAAGCTCACCTGCGTTCTGGTCAGTACTGGAGTGAGCGATCCTCTGGGAAATCCAGTTCGCCGCCACCATTCATACTTCAAGCCCACCGGACGCTGTCCGGTGGGCTTTCTTCATTTATAGGGTGTGTGTCCACACGCCCGTCATCCGCTCGTGAGCGATAGCGCTCGGTGATTCGTCAAACCCCACCAGTACGCGAACGGGCACACAATACGCCGCCGTGAGCTGCGGCACCCGGGTGCGTTTTCCTAAATACATAACACTGACTCGAACGGCCGCGCTGTCGGACACCGCCCGAGGGGGCGGTGACCGACGGCGACCGCCCGAGACGGTGGTTGAGGCAATTCGATATCGAATCCGAACGGAAAAGGAGCGAAATCGACAGACGAAAGCCCGATTCAAATCCCGTTAAATGACGTGAAATTCAGCGAAAACCGGAGTTAGCGTTGACCCCTTTTACTGTAGTGGGGTTCGGAGGAGGGGATGCAATGAACGCCAGCAAACTCACCACGGCAGTCATGGTCGTCGCGATGTTGACCGTCGCGATGGTCCCCGCGACTGTCGGTGCGGCGAGCGCCGAGGCAACAGTCGACATCGGGGTCACACAGGACGCCGAGACCGGCAACGCCACGGTGACCGTCGTACAGAACCAGTCGGCCGTCGAGAATGCGACGGTCGTCGTCGAATCGAACGAGAGTTACAGCGGCAACGGCACGTACGAGACGGACGCGAACGGGACGGTCGAACTCCCGAACCCGCAAGAGCAGGTAAACGTCTCCATCACCGCGACCGTCGACAACAACAGCACGACCGAATCCGCGACGCTCGTCCCCCTGAACGAGTCGCTGGACGTGTCGGCCGAGGCTGACGACGCCAACGACACGGTGACGGCGACCGTCACGCAGTACGGCGAGGCAGTCGAGAACGCGACGGTGCAGGTCAACGGCACCGACTTCGACAACGCCACGTACGAGACGGACGCAAACGGCACCGTCTCGTTCGACGAACCGGCGAACGAAACCACCCTCACCATCGTCGCCACGAGCGACAACCTGTCCGCGGAGACGACCCTCACCGCTGGCGGTGACAACCTCTCTATCGGTGTGTCGCAGGACGAAAACGCGACGGTCACCATCAGCGTGACCGAAGACGGTGAGGCCGTCGAGAACGCGACGGTCACTGTCACCGGAAACTACACCGACGCCGGTGAGTACCAGACGGACGAGAACGGTACCGTCGAACTTTCGGCACCCCTCCAGAACGTCACGGTGAACGTGACCGCCGAACACGACGGTCTGACCGCCGAGACGACGGTCACGCTGCAAGGTGAAGTCTCCGAAGACGACCCCTTCGGTTCGTTGGTCAGTAACTTCGTCGAGCGCCTCAAGCAGGCGGGCGTCGACGGACCGATGGGACAGGCCGTCTCGGACTTCGTGACTGAGAACAACCCGGGGAAAGCTGACGAAAAGCGCCCCGACCACGCTGGCAAGAGCGACAAGGCACCGGGCAAGTCGAAGAACGCCTCGGACACGGAGCGCGGCCCGCCGGAACACGCCAAGAACGGCGCGGACAAAGCGGACGACGACGCCGAGGAGGAATCTGAGGAAACGACCGAAGACGACTCCGAAGAAGAGACCGAAGACGGCGAGACCGACGACGACACGTCCAACGGGCCGCCGGACCACGCGAACAACGACAAGTAATCGGGCGTAAAGACGACGGCTGAGGGACGGCCGCTCACGGCACGACGGATGCAACACGCCACCTAGTCAGAGGCACCCCACACGGAGACGGCTACCGTACCGCTCCCGAGCCGTCCTTCAGCCGCCGGTTCCATTTTCTCCTTCTGTTCGAAGTTCGCGTACGTTCACATCACTGAGGGAACCGAGTCGCGACGCCGAAACGTCGAACCGTTCGACCGCCAGTCGCGCCCCTTGGACGACGAGTTCGTCGTCGACGCGAGCGGGTGTCCCGCTCGGATACCACGCGGAGTCGTCGGTGGCGGACACGACGCCCCGAAGTGAGTCACGGAGGCGTCGGTGTGCGACGAGCGTCGAGACGAACGCGAGCGATGCAGCGAGGGTGACGCCGTCGGCGTCGAAATCGGCGGTTCCCGCTTCACATCGTGCAGTTTCTAACGCTCCGGCGAGCGCGAGCGACCGTCGGGCGTCCGCGTCGTCAGTCAGTGCGCGGGCGATGGCCGCGTCTTGTATCTCGCGGAGCGCCGCCGCGGTGTCGATATCGGTGGTCGTCACGGGTAGGGAGTAGAAGAAAAGCGGTATCGGTGGTTATGCGTCGTCGAACGACGGTTCGCGGAGGTCGTAACCGACGACGGTCCCGTCGGGAGTGAGTGTGATACGGCCGAGAAACACCGTTTCGTCGACGGGGTTGTGCGTCGCGATGGCTCGGAGGACACGCTCTTGGTCGAGGCGGTCCCAGGTGGCGCGCTCGACGAGGCGCTGGAACTCGTCGGGGTCGGTCCACCCGGAGTCGATATCGGACGGAACGTTCACCACGAATCGGAGTTCGGTCTCCGTAACGTGGACGCCGACGCCGAAGGTATCTCCGCGAGGGGGCTCGTCGGCATCGGATGTGGGCTCCGTCGTCTCGTCCCGGTCAGTCATTGTCGGGTGTCGGTGACGTGAGGACAAAGAGCCACCGGACGTGAGGTGAATGGAGTCGGTCGCAATCCGGACCGGTATCCTCCAGGGTCGATGCCCCGGGGTCGCGTCCGCGAAACCTGTCTCCAGCGGCGTCTAAGGGTGTCAATACCACGCAAAGCGCGTCCAACGTCGAACCGTTATTAGCGTTCGAGATACCAGTCCGACCAACGAATGAGCTACAAGATTGGTCTCGTCGGAAAACCATCCGTCGGGAAGTCAAGTTTCTTCAATGCGGCGACGATGAACGACGTTCCGGAGGGGGCGTACCCGTTCACGACTATCGACCCCTCCATCGGCGAGGCGTACGTGCGCGTCGAGTGTGCGGCCCCCGAGTTCGACGAATCGTGTACGCCTTCTGTCGGCTACTGTAACCACGGCATGCGCTTTGTCCCCGTCAAACTCGTGGACGTTGCGGGTCTCATCCCCGGTGCCCACGAGGGCAAGGGTCTCGGAAACCAGTTCCTGACCGACCTCAACGAAGCGGACGTACTGGTCCACGTCGTCGACTTCTCCGGCGAGACGGACATCGAAGGCGAGGCCACGGAGGGCCACGACCCCCGCAAGGACATCGACTTCCTCGAAAACGAACTCGATATGTGGTATCTCGGCATTCTGGAGAAGGGTATCGACCGCTACCGCTCTGGCTACCACGGCGAGGAGAAGGATATCGAAGTCGACCTTGCAGAGCAGATGTCGGCGTTCAAGACGAACAAAGACGAGATTAAACAGATTATCCTCGCACTCGGTCTCGAACTCGACCCCGACGAGTGGGACGACGGCGACAAGGAGGCCCTCGCCCGCGAGATTCGAAAGCGCACGAAGCCAATCATCATCGCGGCGAACAAGATGGACAAGCCCGTCTCTCAGGAGAACTACGAGGAGATTACCTCGGACCCTGACTACGACCACCTGACGTTCGTCCCGACGAGCGCCCACGCAGAGAAGGCGCTGAAGAAGGCCGAAGAGGGCGGTATCGTCGACTACCGACCCGGCGACGACGACTTCGAAATCGTCGGCGACGTGAGCGAAGAGCAGGAGGCGGGCCTCGAACAGATTCGCGAGTTCGTCACCGAGTACGACGGCACGGGTGTCCAGCAGTCCCTCGAAACGGCGCTGTTCGACGTGATGGGCGCGATTGCAATCTTCCCGGGAAGCGCGAACGGCAAGTCCGACACGCAGGGTGTCTTCCGCGACTGCTTTATCCTCCCCGAAGGCTCGACGACCGAAGACTTCGCGTACCACCTCCACTCCGACATCGGCGACGGACTTCTCCACGGTATCGACTGTCACTCCAAGCGGCAAATCGGGTCCGACCACGAACTCGACCACCGCGACGTGGTCGAAATCGTCTCGACCAATTAAGATTTCGTGAATATCGGCGGCAATCGCAACACGGTTATACGGCCAGACAAACGGGGCGGTATGGGTGAGGCCGAGGACCGACCAGCATCGCTCGATGTTGAAATCGGTGGGCTTGGTGGTGAAGTAACGCTCGCGGACCTGTTTCCGCCGTCGTGGGTCGATGAGCACTGCGACGTGGCGTCGATAGACGAGTTCGTCGCCGAAAGCGGATTCGACGTGACGGACCAGGAGTCGTTCGAGTCGATTCCGGACCACGAGTGGAACCGACACGTCGAGACGCATTCGACGTTCGACGACTGGGAGGCGATGCTCTCGGCCGGTGTGGAACACTACGTCAGCGCCCGAAACGGCGACACTGACGCCGCCGCAGACACCGAAACCGACTCGGCCGAGTCGGCCGCCGATGCGAACGACAAGGCAGACGGTTCAGCCGTCGACGCGAACGACAAGGCGGACGGAGAAGGCGACTCGACCGAAGAAGAGCAGTCGCCTCCGATGAGCGTCTGACGGAGTTCGAGAAGCTAGTTCTCGCGTCTTCTAGACACTCGATTTTCGCGTACGACGCCCACGAAGGCCCGACGAGTCGTGTCAGGACGCGTTCTCGATGACTAACGTTCCCGCTTCGAGTGCGGCGTCCCACCACGCGCGAGTCTGTGCATCCGACACCGAAAGCGGCGGTTCTGGGTCTTCAGGACGGGTGCGCAGGTCGAACGCCCACCACTCCACGTCGTGCCACGTTCCGTGTTTGTAGCCAACTGCGTCGAAGCCACCGACGCGCTCGAATCCCATCGACTCGTGGAACGCGATGCTGGCCGGGTTCGGCGTCGTGATGACGGCGTAGGCGGTGACGTATCCCTGCTGTTCGAGAATCTCGAAGAGCGCCGTGTACAGACCGCGGGCGACGCCGCGGCGCTGAAAGTCGGGGTCAACGTAGACGGAGACTTCGACCGCCCACTGGTAGGCGTCACGCTCCCGGACGGGGCCGGCGTAGGCGTACCCAGCGATATCGCCGTCGAGTTCACAGACGAGCCACGGGTGGTGTGTCTTCGTTTGGAGTTTCGTCCGCAGGTCGTCGATGCTCGGCGGGTCGTAGGCGAAGGTAATCGCCGTCTCCTCGACAAATGGGGCGTAGATAGCTCGAATCGCGGGAAGGTCAGACTCCGTGACGGCGCGGAGGCGAACAGCCATAGTACAGGTGCAGTGGCCGGAGAGAAAGAAGCGACGGTGGCGGCCGGTTTGGCGGTGGTGGCGGCTGGTTTGGCGGTGGTAGCGGCCGGTTTGGTGGTGGAACCAGACTCCGAGCGGTCAGTCGTCGCCGATTTCCGCGGCGTACTCGCGGGCACGTCGCCGGATTTGGTCTGCGTCGGCGCGGACGTGCTCACCGTGGTCGTAGAGCACCTCGCCGTCGACCATGGTGAACACGACATCGTCGCCGTGGGCGGAAAAGACGAGATGCGACAGCACGTCGTGGAGGGGGGTCGCACGCGTTAGGTCGGTCGTCAGGCCGACAACGTCGGCTTTCCAACCTTCACGCAGGGCACCGACGCGGTCGAATCCGGCGGCCTTAGCGCCGTTTCTGGTCGCCATCTCGAAGACGGTTGCTGCAGGCGTACTTGTGGGGTCGAACGACTCGACTTTCTGGAGGAGGCTCGCCTGCCGCATCTCAGTGAATGGGTCGAGTGTGTTGTTACACGGCGGGCCGTCGTTTCCGAGTGCAACATTGATGCCGCGTTCGAGATAGTCTCGGATGGGCGCGATGCCAGAGGCGAGTTTCATATTCGACGACGGGCAGTACGTGACGTGCGTGCCCGTCTCGGCGAGTACCTCGCGCTCGGAGTCGTCGGTGTGGACGCAGTGGGCGAGTACCACGTCGTCGCCGGTAAGTCCAACCTCGTCCAGCCAGTGGATATTTCGCATCCCTGTCTCGTCTTCGACGGTGGCAATCTCGTCTTGGTTCTCGCTCGCGTGGGTGTGGATTCGGACGCCGTCGTAGGTGTCGGTGAGTTCACGCGCACCGCGGAGGCACGCTTCCGAGCAGGTGACGGCGAATCGCGGCGTCACCGCATACTGGATGCGGCCGTCGAAGGTGTCGTGGTGGCGCTGGATGAGTCGCTCCGTTTCGGCGAGCGCGTCGTCGGTGTTTTCTTGGAGTCCGTCGGGCGAATTCGAGTCCATGAGGACCTTTCCAAGTCGGCCACGGATTCCCATCTCACCGGCCGCTTCGAAGGCTTCGTCGGCGTGACGAACCGAGAGGTGGTCGACGACGCCGGTCGTCCCCGACTCGATGCATTCGAGATAGCCGAGTTCCGCCGCGACACGCATCCCGTCGGCGTCGAGACCTGCTTCCATCGGGAGGACGTGGTCGAAGAGCCAATCGAGAAGTGACGTGTCGTCTGCGATACCGCGCCCCAGCGACTGAACCGAATGGACGTGGGCACCGACAAGGCCCGGGGCGACGATGTCGAACTTCCGTCGTTCGTGGTCCGGATACGTCTCGACGAGTGTCGCTCGCTCGCCGACTGCAACGATACGGTCGCCCTCGGTGACGAGCGCCCCGTCTTCGATGATAGTGGTCGCGTCTGCAACGACCGTTCCCGCGAGTAACATCCTCGTTCGGGTAGTAGAGCAACGGGGAAATAGTTGGGGCATCGGCTTCGTCAGGGATTCGAACTCACTCACAACCCTTCGGGGTGTTCGCTGCTCCAATCCCTTCCTCCGAAATTTTGGAATCTGACACCGCTCGCTGCCGCTCGCGGGTCAGGATTTGGAAAAGTGCTCCGTCAGGGATTCGAACCCTGGTCATCACCGTGAGAGGGTGATATGATTGGCCGGACTACACCAACAGAGCACGTTGGTACATTCTCTGTTACCGCGTGGTTTCGTAAAAGGTTGTCGCTTCAAATCGGCCGTGTCACCCCCTGCCGTGTTGCGATTAGGCGACCTGCGACCCCGCTCGATACACCTGTTCGACGGTCCGCCACGCACTTGCGTCCTCGCTCGGGTCGGAGTCGAGGACGACCAAATCTGCCACGTATCCCTCGGCGACCTTCCCCACGTCGTCGAGTCCAAGCAACGCAGCACCGTTGACCGTCGCGGCTTCCAGCGCCTCGGCGGGCGAGAGTCCATACTCGACCATCAATTCCATCTCGCGGAGCGCGTTCTGTCCGTGGTCGTTGAAGGGCGTCCCCGCGTCAGTACCCATCACGATGGTCACGCCTGCGTCGAGCGCGTGCTCCCACGCGACTTCGAATCGCTCGGCGGCGTCTTCGGCCTTAGCGACGGCCGCTTCGGGGATTCCGGCTTCGGTGCCCGCTTCGACGATTTCGCGGACGGCCGACGCCGTCGGCACCCAGTAGGTCCCGTTTTCGACGAGCAAGTTTGCAGCCTCCTCATCCATGAACATCCCGTGTTCGACGCTGGTGATACCAGCGCGAACAGCGTTCTTGATGCCGTTCTCGCCGTGGGCGTGCGCGGCGGTCGGGATTCCTTTCGCACTTGCTGCCTCGACGAGGGCGCGCATCTCGGCTTCAGTGAGTTCGGGCGCGCCGGTGATTGCACCCTCCGTGAGAACGCCGCCGGTAGCCATGCACTTCACCACGTCAGCACCGCGTTTGAGTTGCTCACGGGCCGCTTTTCGGACCTCGTCGGGGCCGTCTGCCTCACGGCCGAACCAGTGGCCGTGGCCGCCGGTCATGACGATGTTCTCCCCTGCGGCGTGGATGCGCGGGCCGTCGAGTTCGCCCGCGGCGACAGCGGCTTTCGCGCTCGTTGCGACGTTCCCCGGCGACCCGAGGTCGCGGACCGTCGTCACGCCCGCGTCGAGCGTCTGCTGAAGGGTGGCGGCCGCGCGGTAACAGGCGCGCTCTCGCGGTTCGTGCTGATAGCCCGCAACGTCCGGCCGCCCGTCCATCATCAGGTGGACGTGTGTGTCCACGAGCCCGGGGGCGACGACTGAACCCGAAACGTCTCGTTCGTCGCCTTCGACTCGGTCGCCGACCGAGTCGATTCGCCCGGTGGAGTCGTCGACGACGACGTTCGCCGTTCGTGGTCCATCCACGTCTACGACGGTCGTGCCGGTGAGTGTGAACATACACCTCACCATCCGTGGCGACGTTGTAAAGTCGAGGGTGTCGGCGAGGTGAGACGAGCGTCCCAGAAGCGAGGCTGGAATCGAGAAGCGAGAAGTGAGGCTGGAACCGAAGAAAAGTGACCGCGTGCCGGGTGGCTCAGGCGGGGAGCACGTCGCCGACGACAACCTCGTCACCGACAGCGAGCGTCTCGCCCCACGACGAGTCCGGAACCATCGTGTTGACCATGAGGCGGAAGTCGTGGTTGAACCAGTCGCCGCCGGACCATTCGGGGAGCGTCTCGCGGCGGCGCGTCATGAACGTCTTTCGGAACCCCGGCGTCGCCTCGCCCGTGTCCGGGTCGCGTGTCGGAACGACGCACCGCTGGCAGGGGTTGACGCCGCGGAACGACACGTCGCCGATGTCGAACTGGACGGTCGTCTCACGCGTGTCGAACAGGTGGTCCTCCCAGAACGCGTCGGGCGCGTCGAGTTCGAGGTTCGGGCGGAGACGCCGCCGCATCTCGTCGGTATCGACGCCATCGAACCACGAGGCGACCGTTTCGAGGGTCGAAGTGGAGATGACTGTCGGGCCGCTCGCGGTGGTGTCATCGGGGAAGCCACCGGCCGTATCGCGGCGGAGTTCGACGGGATACCCGAAGTAAGACGAGAGCCAATCGTCGGCGTCGTCGATGGGGCCGCGGTAGTCGTCTTGGTCGGGTGCCGTGAGGTGAACCGTCCGGTCGTCGAGGTCGACGGAACTCCGGATTCGATGGATTTCGCGCTCTCGCTTTCCGTTGACGTAGTTGCCATCGCTGTCGAAGATGGCGTACTCACGGTCGCCGCTGAGACCACCGTTTTCGACAACGTCGGCAACGCTGACGAACTCGGGGTCGAGCGATTTCACCGGGTAGACGGCGATTCGGTCCAGGGTGACTGTCCGCGCTTCGGCCGTCATTTACTCCTCGTCGGGGCGCTCGTCCACACCCTCGGCGAACGCTTCTGCGACATCCGCTTCGGAGACTGCTTCGTAGCCGTCTGCGGACACCATCACAACGTCCAGGTCTTCTGCGGTCAGTTCGTCGTCGGACGCGGCGAGCGCCTTCACCGCGAGAACGAGGCCGTCTTCGAGTGACAGTTCGTCCGAGTACCCGTCTTCGAGCACGGCCTGTACGTCCTCTCGGTGGCCGCCGATGGCGACTGCACGCCACTCGTGGGGCGTCCCCGAGGGGTCGGTAGCGAACAGTTGCGGGCGCTCGCCGAAGCCACCGACGAGGAGCGATGCTCCGTACGGGCGTGTCCCGCCGTACTGCGTGCTTTCCTGAATGTTGTCGGTGATGGCTTTGGCGAGCGTCTCGACATCGATTGGTTCGCCGTAGCGGAGGCGTTCGCGCTGCGCCGTCTCCCGAGCGAAGTCGACGAGTTTGCGGGCGTCAGCGACGTGACCCGCGCTGGCGGCACCGAGCGTCTCGCCGAGTTTGTGGAGTTTTTCGATGCTCGTCGTTTCCATGAGCGGCGACGGGGCCGACCGACGCGCTGCGAGTACGACGCCGTCTTGCGTCCGGACGCCGACGACGGGTGCGCCGCGCTTGACGGCCTCACGGGCGTATTCGACCTGATAGATACGACCGTCGGGAGAGAAAAGCGACGTGCCGCGGTCGTACGCCTGCTTGTCGTTTCGGTTCATCGGGAGACCACCACTCGCGCGAGGGCAACGTGCGTCATTACTCGGTGGTGTGTTCCCGAGGCGGAAAAAGCCTCCACCCCCGGCAGGGTCGTGGGGTTCACCCAGCGAGACTGGGGCCCCGAAAGATTACTCCTCGACGACCGGCGCGTCCGGTGCGTTGGCCTTCACGCTCTCTATCCCCTGTTCAGCCTTCTGTTTCGAGGCGTAGCCCTCACCGGAGTCGGCGATGATATTTCCGTTGTCGTGGACGAGTCGCCAGCGATACTTCCCTCCCGCGTCGGTGAAGAGTTGGAATTCCGCTCCCATGCCGCCCCGTACGACGCCGCCCCACATATGTTGTTTGGCTGTCTAATAATCTGCGACGAGTCGAAGACGACACCGGCGGTGGCGGTTCGCCAATTCATCCCTGCTCGACAGACTGTCTTGTATTCAGGGTTCTGACGACCTGTACAGCGGATACCCTCTTACCGTTCGAGTGCCGATTGTCAAATGGTATGAGTACCCGAGAGGAGAGGCACTTCGAAGAAGCGGACGTACAGACCCGGTTCGGCTTCAAGAAGGAACAAAAGGCGGCCTTCGCGGCCGAAAAGGGTCTCACAGAAGAGACGGTTAGAGTCATCTCAGCGGACAAAGACGAGCCGGAGTGGATGCTCGAACGGCGTCTTCGCGCGCTCGAACAGTTCCAGAAGATGCCGATGCCGACCGGCTGGCCCGGCCAGCCCGACCTCTCTGAGGTCGACGTAAACGCCATTATCCCGTACATCCGCCCCGACGTGGAGATTCGCGGTGGCGTCGACGACTGGCGCGACCTGCCGGACGACATCAAAGACACCTTCGACAAACTCGGCATCCCGGAAGCAGAGAAGAACGCGCTCTCTGGCGTCGGCGCGCAGTACGAGTCCGAAATCGTCTACCAGAACATGCGCAAGCAGTGGGAAGAAAAGGGCGTCATCTTCATGGATATGGACAAGGCCGTCCGCGAACACCCCGACATCGTCGAGGAGTACTTCATGACGAAGTGCGTCCCGCCGAGTGACAACAAGTTCGCCGCACTCCACGGGGCTATCTGGTCCGGCGGGTCGTTCGTCTACGTTCCGGAAGGAGTCACGGTGGATATGCCGGTGCAGGCGTACTTCCGCATGAACTCCGCGGGGATGGGCCAGTTCGAACACACGCTCATCGTCGCCGAGAAGGACTCGGAAGTCCACTATATCGAGGGCTGTTCCGCGCCCAAGTACACCGTGTTCAACCTCCACTCCGGGTGCGTCGAGGTGTTCGTGAAGGAGGGTGCGCACGTGCAGTACTCGACCGTCCAAAACTGGTCGAAGAGCACCTACAACCTCAACACCAAGCGCGCGCTCGTCGACACAGACGGCCGTATGGAGTGGATTTCAGGGTCGATGGGCTCGAAGGTGACGATGCTCTACCCCTCGACGATTCTCAAGGGCCGTGGTGCCTCCGACAACCACATCACCATCGCCTTCGCGGGCGAGGGCCAGAACATCGACACCGGCGCGAAAGTGTATCACAACGCCCCCGAGACGAAGTCGACCATCGAGTCGAAGTCCATCTCGAAAGACGGTGGTCGCACCAACTACCGTGGCCTCGTCCGCATCGCTCGCGGTGCGACCGACTCGTCGTGTTCCGTCGAGTGTGACGCGCTGATGTTCGACAACGACTCGCTGTCGGATACGATGCCGCACGTCGAGGTGCACGAGAGCCACGTCGACGTTGCCCACGAGGCGACCGTCGGGAAGATCGGCGACGAGGACGTGTTCTACCTCCAGTCGCGCGGTCTCGACGACGACGACGCAAAGCAGATGATTGTGTCTGGCTTCATCGAACCCATCACGGAAGAACTCCCCATCGAGTACGCAGTCGAACTCAACCGACTGGTCGAACTCGAGATGGAGGGGAGCCTCGGATAGTCACTCGACAGCGCGGAACAACCCCTCTCTTATCGGGTCTCGGAACGTTTCTTCGAATATGCCCGCCTCCTCGTACCCGGCCACCGCGGTACTTGCCGCCCTTTTCGTCGGTCTCGTCGTCGGCGCTGGGGCGGTCGCGTTCGCAACACCGACAGTCCAGCCTATCTCTGCCACCTCGTCTCTCTCGGCCGCGACGGGGTGTCTCGGGCCGAATGAGACGACACCGACCTCGTGGGTCGGCCGTGCACCGGCAGGGGACCGGACGACGTTCCTGTTCAATCGAACGTTCACCCACGATTCGCCGAGCATTCGAATCGACGGGACAGTCGAAGAACAGGCAGACGGTGTCTACGTCTACCGACTGACGACCAGTCCGGACGAAGGCAGCGAGAAGACACCCAGCGACGACTGCATCCCGCGAACGAAGATGGATGCGGTCGCGTCGATTCCGAGTGACTACGAGTCGTTCACGGTGACGTTCGACGGCGAGGAGATGGTGACTATCGAGAACGACGGGTCAAATCCACTTTTCAGAACGCTCGAAGGCTGAGTGTGGTCGTGCGCCCCGGGTCGTTGCCGACTACCCTCGCGGCCGCTTGAACACGAGCGCCGTCTGCCCGCTTCCGGCACCGCCACCGCGCGAGTCAGAGATGGTATCGACGAGTTCCCACCCGTCGCCGCCGAGTGAGTTCATCGCGCTCTCCATCGGAGCGGTGTCGCCGCTGAACAGACCGCCGTCGCTGGTTCGGACGATTTTGTACTCCCACTTGGTCTCGATGGCGTCCGTCATCGTTCGTCTTTTTCCCCGCTTCGGCGTTCGTACACCACGAACGCGAACCCGTCGCGCTCGTCGCGCTCGGCCTCGACCCATTCGTCCGCGTCCCACTCAGGAAAGTGCGTGTCACCCTCGTAGGCGGTATCGAGTTCCGTGAGCACGAGTTTCGACGCCCGGTCGAAGAACTGCTCGTACACCGTCGCTCCACCGACGACGTACACCGTCTCGACGGCCATCTTTGTCGCAGCGTTCTCTGCTGCGCCCACCGCCTCGTCGACCGACGAAACCGTCTGTGCGCCGTCTGGAAGGTCGATGTCTCGACTCGTCAGGACGATGCTGTGGCGGCCGGGGAGTGGGCCGTCTATCTGCCGGGCGATACTCTCGTAGGTCGTCCGACCCATAACGACCGGATGACCCATCGTCGTCTGCTTGAAGTGCTTCAGGTCCTCGGGGAGGTGCCACGGCATGTCGTCGTCGCGGCCGATGACGCCGTTGTCGGCGACGGCGGCGACGAGGACGAACTGGACGTTCGCCTCGTCTGCCGGGCGGCGGGGTGCGTCGTCGCTCATTCAGCCACCGCGAAGCGAATCCCCTCCGCAGGGTCGTAGTCGCGGAGGACGATGTCGTCGAACGTCAGGTCCGACAGCGGCACGTCAGCGACTTCCAGCGTCGGGCGCTCGCGGGGTTCGCGCGACGCTTGCAGGAGGAGGCCGGGGACGTGGTCGTAGTGTTCTTCGCCGTCGGCTTCCTCCGGCGCGGCGTCGAGAAGCCAGTCGCGCACGTCGAGGTAGCCCTCCGGCTCCGTCACATCGCCGAGTCGAGTCTGGAGTTCGTCGAGGTGGTCACCGTACCACGCGCCGCGCTCGCCGGTCCCGCAGTAGACGTGGGCGTCGACGATGGTGTGGGCGAACTTCCCGAGTTCGAGCCCTTTGCGCTGGGCGACGATTTGTGCGAGAATGGCGTACGCCGCGATGTTGAACGGGATTCCGAGCGCGATGTCACCGGAGCGCTGGGTCAGGTGGACGTTGAGACGGTCGCCCTGCACGTTGAAGACGAAGGTGTAGTGACACGGCGGGAGCGTCGAGACGGCGGCGTTCGCGGGGTGCCACGCGTTGATGACCATCCGGCGCGAGGTGGGACTTTCTTCGAGCGTGTCGAGGACGTACGCGAGTTGGTCGAAGGTTCCCTCGTCGTTCATCCAGCGGTGTTCCTCGTCGGGCCACGCTTCACCCGGCACGCCGTCTTCCGGAACGGGATAGCGCCGCCAGAAGCGCCCGTAGGCCGTGTCCAGATGTCCTTCGTCGTCGGCCCATGCGTCCCAGATGCCCGTCTCCTCGCGGAGGTTCCGGATGTGCTCCTCGCCGGAGAGATACCACAGGAGTTCGTGGATGAGCGAGTTCCAGCGGAACCCAGAGAGGTCCTTCGTGGTGAGGAGCGGAAAGCCCTTCTGGAGGTCCACCTCGTAGTGCTTCGAAAACCCGGAGATGGTGTCTACGCCCGTCCGATTGGGCTTGTACTGGCCGGTGCCGAGAACGTCCGTCACGAGGTCGAGGTATTGGCGCATTGGTGGGTGTGAGAGGTGCCCTGAGCGAGCGTCGTTGTTACTGATGTGGTCGCCTCACAGTATATGAAATTGTAGGTGTGTCTTCTTGAGTGTCCCACTTTTCACCACTGACAGGAACGCGCCTTCGTCCCCCACAACAGGAAAGACCCCGCTCCCCGTAGCATTGTCCATGATTCGAAACCTCGCGCAAGGAGTGCGCGCGTTCACTAGCAACGTCTTCCTCGTCGAGGGCGAGACGACGGCGCTGGTCGATGCCGGTGCCAACTTCGACATCCTGCCGAAGATACAGGAGGTCACAGACTCGGTCGATGCAATCTACCTCACCCACACCCACCCGGACCACATCGGCAACGTGGACGCCATCCGAGAGGCGTTCGACGTGGAGACGTGGGGCTACGACACCGGCTACAACGCGGTCGACAACCGACTCGAAGACGGCGAGCGCGTCCAAATCGGCGACGACGTGTACGAGGCGGTCCACACGCCGGGACACAAGAACGACCACCTCTGTTTCTTCGCGAAATCGTCGGGCATCTGCTTCGCCGGCGACCTCGTGTTCGCTAACGGCGGGTTCGGTCGCACCGACCTCCCGGAAGGCGACCGCGAAGTCATCATCGAGAGCATCGACAAACTCCGCGAGGTTGTCGGCGACGACGTGTCCGAGATACACGTCGGCCACGGCCCAAGCATCGTCACGCGCCCGAAAGACGACCTCGAACTCGCGGCGAAGGCGGCACGGATGGGTTAGTGAGCAGCCTGTCCGGTTCTCGCGGGCGTCACCTTACCGACTCGTGTACCCACCGTCGACGGTCAACGCCTCGCCCGTCGTGAACGACGCGCCGTCGGAACAGAGCCACACGACCGCCGAGGCAACCTCGTCGACCGACCCGAGACGGTTCATCGGGTGCAGGGATTCGATGCCCGTGCGCGCCTCCGGTTCGTCGAGACCGCCTTCCGAGAGGAGCGGCGTGTCGATGAACCCCGGACAGACCGCGTTGACGCGAATCCCCTTCTGAGCGTACTCGATGGCCGCGGTCTTGGTGAGTCCGAGCAGTCCGTGCTTGGCGGTGACGTAGGCACTGGCGTTCTCGAAGCCGACGCGTCCGAGAATCGACGACATGTTGACGATGACGCCGCCGTCACCGTCGAGCATCGCCGGAATCTCGTACCGCATCGAGCGCCAGACACCGTGGAGATTCACGTCGATGGTGCGCTCCCATTCGTCGAACGAGAGGTCGGCGGTCGGTTTCTGTGCGCCGCCGATGCCTGCGTTGTTACACGCGAAGTCGAGTCGTCCGTACTCCGAGACGGCCGTTTCGACCATCGCGGCGACCGCGTCCTCGTCCGTCACGTCCGCTTCGACGAATATCGCTACGCCCCCGTTTTCCTCGATACGCGAGACGGTTTCTTCACCACCTTCGACGTCCACGTCAGAGACGACGACACGCGCTCCCTCGCGTGCGAATGCTTCTGCGGTCGCTCGTCCGATTCCCGAACCCCCACCGGTCACCACTGCCACCTCGTTTTCGAACTGAACCATGTCACCTAGTGTACACAATCGACTGGCGCATAATCGTTTGTGCGACTCCCACCCCGCGAGAACGAGAAGAAACAGTGTAGAACCGCTATTCTTCGTCTGCTTCGGCGATAACGTCCGGGTGAAGACCGAAGTATCCCGGTTCGTCGCCCTGCGGGTCGTTGATGACGAAGTCGGACTCGTTGGCGATAATCCACGGAATCGTCCACTCGACGAGTCGGTCTTCCGTCTCGTCGTCGAGGTCCGTCGTCGGGTCGAGTCCCTGCAGCATGCGGGCAATCTCGGGGACGGTGTACATGTAATCGGCGTCGAGAACGTCGACGGGGTCGTACAGAAGGTAGCCGTACAGGGTGTCGAATTCGTCTTTCGGCTTCGGCATACTGGTCGCTTCACGGCCGACCGGCAAAACCCCGACGACCCGTCCTTCCGATGTGATATCACATCCTTTACAAGACAACATTTATCACACGATACGAGAGAATCGGTGGTAATGAGCAACGCGGCCTCCCGATTCGTCGACGTATTTCGAGACTTCGGCGGAGATGCACTTCGGGACGTGTGGGTCTTCGACCGGACTGGGCACCAACCCCTCTACCTTAGAGACGATATCGAGCAGGCCATCACGGATGTCGATGTCTCTCGCCTCGTCGACAACGAACGGTTCGGATACGTCACGCGAGATACCTACGAAGCACTTTACTATGCGGATTACGGGTACACCATCCGCGGGTTCGACACGTTCGAGCAGTTCCGGACGTTCATCGGCGACCAGCCAATCGGCGTCTTCGCGGGATTCGACAGAGACGACACCGGGCGGAACTTCGCGGCGCTGAACGACAGCATCCAGCAGATTGCCGACGAATTCGATATCGAGGCATTTCTCGACGACTGAGGTCCAAAGTCACGACTCTGCGGCGTAGCGGATTGTACGGCGACGAACACGACTGCGCTT
Organism: Haloferax sp. S1W; assembly: GCF_044593955.1. Taxonomy (GTDB): domain Archaea; phylum Halobacteriota; class Halobacteria; order Halobacteriales; family Haloferacaceae; genus Haloferax. The sequence goes on along the minus strand of NZ_CP172595.1, from coordinate 676,800 downwards.
CGCTTCCGTTGCGAGCGGTCGAAAGAAATGTCGGGGTTAGTCGGGGTTTACTCGAAGTTTTCGACGGCCTGCTCGTAGCGGGCGGACGGTTCTTCCCAGTCGACGACTTCGAAGAATGCAGAGACGAAGTCACCGCGGGCCGGACCGTAGTCGTGGTAGTAGGAGTGTTCCCAGACGTCGAGTGCCAGAATCGGGTGCGAGCCCCAGAGCGCGCCCTGGTCGTGCTTGTCGACGACGACGTTCCGAAGCTGGTTCGAGAACGAGTCGTAGACGAGCAGCGCCCAGCCACCGGCGGCACCGGCAGCGGCTTCGAATTCGCCCTTCCAGGCTTCGTAGGAGCCGAAGTCCTCCGCGATGCGGTCTGCGAGCGCACCCTCAGGCTCGTCGCCGCCTTCCGGTGCCATATTCTGCCAGAACAGGTCGTGAAGGATGTGGCCACAGCCGTTGTGGGTGACGTTGCGAATCGCGCCGGCGGACGAACCGAACTCGCCAGCCTCGCGGTTCGCTTCGAGCGTCTCTTCGGCAGCATTCCAGCCGTTGACGTAGCCCTGGTGGTGGGTGTCGTGATGCCACGTCAGCACCTGCTCGGAAATGTGTGGTTCAAGCGCGTCGTACTCGTACGGAAGCGGGTCGAGTTCGTAGCTCATAATGTGTAACCTCCGTATTTGGGGTCGGGCGGAAACCTGTTAAAACTTGAGGAGTGGCATGCTAGCATTACGCATTATCGTTCGTCCGCCGTCGGTCGATTTCTCGTTCGCCACCGGGTGATATTGTGGGGTTTCTCACCCGTCAGTGCTCGACGGGAGTCGTCCGTCGCTCGTACTCGATTTCGCGTGCGACGCGGTCGGCAACGTCGGCACCGAACTCGCGTTCGACGACGTGCAACGACAGGTCGAGACCGGACGTGACACCGCCAGCAGTGAGTACGTCGCCGTCGTCGACGACGCGTGCGGAAACCACGTCGGCGTCGGTGGCCCGCAGGTCGTCCAGCGCGTCACCGTGCGTTACCGCCGGACGACCGCTGAGGATACCGGCCCGAGAGAGGAGCATCCCGCCAGTACAGACACCTGCAACAACCGTTCCCGTGTCGTGAAGGGACGCGATTGCGTCCGGAATGTCGCCCTTCTCGGCTTCGGTCCACGCGCTCTGTTCCGCACGGGAGTTCCATCCACCGCCGGGGACGACGAGGAGGTCGGGGCGGTCTGTCGCCGGGTCGAGAACACCGTCGACGCCGATTCGCATCCCGTGACTCGCGGTCACTGTCTCCCGGTCGTCGAGCGTGACGAACTCAGCCGCACAGTCCGCGCCGAACGCGCCCGCGTTTTGGAACACTTCGAATGGGGCTACGGCGTCGAGTTCGTCGAAGCCGTCGTAGAGGAGAATTGCGACGTGCATACGTCGGCAATCGACCCGGACCGAGATAGCCGTTCGTACTGCGGCGACGATTTCGTTCAGTCGTCGCCTCTGGCCGCCTCGAACATCGACAGCGCCCTCTCCCGACGGTCGGAGTGGTCCACGATTGGTTCGGGATAGTCGGGTGCGACCCGGTTTCGTTCCATCTCGCTCAGTTCGTGCCACTCGTGGATTGCGTTCGCGCTCGCCTCGCGCAGTTCGGGGACGTACTCCTTGATGTACTCGGCATCCGGGTCGTAGCGCTCGCCCTGCGTCATCGGGTTGAAGATACGGAAGTATGGTTGGGCGTCGGTCCCCGTCGAGGCCGTCCATTGCCAACCGCCGTTGTCGTTCGCGGTGTCGTGGTCCGAGAGGTACTCGCGGAAGTGTGCGTAGCCGTGTCGCCAGTCGCACAGCAGGTCCTTCGTGAGGAACGACGCGACAATCATCCGAACGCGGTTGTGCATGTACGCTTCTACCAGAAGTTGACGCATCCCGGCGTCTACGATGGGATAGCCGGTTCGCCCTTTTTTCCACGCCGCCAGTTCGTCGGGGTCATCGCGCCACTGGATGTCGTTTTCGAACTCCTTGTGGTTCTGCGAGACGACGTTCGGGTTGAACCACAGGACGTGCGCATAGAACTCGCGCCATGCGAGTTGTGACTGGAACTCTTCGACGGACTCGTCTCGCTCGCCGCCGACACCCTCGCGGGCCGCTGCCGTTTCCGCAAGGACTTCGCGGATGCCAATCGTCCCGAACTTGAGGTCAGTCGAGAGACGCGACGTCCCTTCTCGCGCCGGGTAGTCGCGGTCGTCGGCGTAGCGGTAGATGTCGTCCTCGCAGAAGTCGGTGAGTCGCTTGCGGGCCGCTTCGGTCCCCGCGGAAATCACGTCGGCGTCAGGGTCGTCGAACCCGAGGTCCGAGAGCGTCGGAAGCATCCCGACGGTAACGCCCTGAACCGAGTCGGCGGCGGATTCGAGTGTCTCGGCGTCGACGAGGGCATCGGCACCCGGGTCGGGGACTGGCTCCGGCTTGTCGCGGTCACGCCACTTCTTCCAGAAGTACGTGTACACCGAGTAGGGGTCGCCTGCGTTCGTCGTGATACTCCCCGGCGGGAAGACGATAGCGTCGTGTACTGTCTCGGAGTCGACTTTATCCTCGTCGAGTTCATCTTCCACGTCTTCGTCGCGCTTCTGGGCGAGTCCCGAGTAATCGACGTTCCAGACGACTCGGTCGACACCGAGCGCGTCGGCGACTTCGGGGACAATCGACCGAGGGTTGCCCCGCCCAACGAGGAGGTCGCTCCCCCGGTCGCGATACGCCGCCCGGAGTTCGGCAAGGGCGTCGAGAAGGTATCGAACTCGGGGCGAGGCAGCGTGTTCGAGAACTTCGTCGTCGAACACGAAAAGCGGGGCGACGGCATCTTGCTCGACTGCTGTCGCAAGACCACGATTGTCGGCGGTCCGCAGGTCGCGCCGGTGCCAGTACAGTTGCATGTCCGCGCCTCAGGACGGACCAAAGGTGAATGTGTCGGCGACCGTGAGAGTAGACGTCTCCAAACGGAAAAAATACTCTCCTACTCGTGACTCTCCGGCAGGGGACGCCCCGGCGTTATCGAGAGTGGCGTATTGGTATTCATATGGTATCTGGTCCAATAATATCAGGACATCTACATTCGCACCTAATATGATGTTATCTTCCGATTTTCGGGAATAGCAGACGTTTAAAATCAAGATATCGGGTATACGCTGTTCATACCTATACGGTTTCAGAACCTCTTGACTGACATGTCCGGGCGTCAGGATTCTGTCGGACTGGTGGCACTCCAGCCACCGCTCCGAGCGGTCGATCTTGTTCCACTCGTCGTGCTCGCATTCCTCTGTGGCGTTCTCGGGTGGGTCGTTTGGGAACCACTTGGAGTATTCCTCGGGATTCTTCCGCCTGCAGTCGTGTTTGGATTCGCCTACTACGATAGTCGTCGGACGGTTCCGCCGGGGCTTCCCGAACCGAAGCCAACCCCGCCGCTCGCACTTGACGGCCGCGTCGACCTCACCACGTCTCTCCGCGCCGCTGGAGTGTTCACGGCCGAATCGTCGGAGACGGCGTCGTTGTCAGAGCGGTTTCGGTCAGAGTGGCGAACACACATCGTCGAGATGGGTCCCCGTGACCACGACGTGGACGCGCTGGCGGACCTTCTCGGTGTCTCCGCGTCACGCGTCGAACTCGACTGGGACGAACACGGATTGGTCGCTCGTCTCGACGGCGGCGATATCGGTCGCTGGGTATCCCGTGCGGCGTTCGTCGCTGACCTGACGGCTGTGACGACGTTCCGTCGGCAGTACCCCGCGTGGTGGCGACTCTCCACGTCGGACCGAAACCGCGTCCTCGGGGCGCTCCGACTCAGTTTACGAGCGTGTCCGACGTGTGATGGCCGCGTCGAAGTCGAGAAGGTGCGCACGGACGACGAGAAGTACCGCGTGACTGCGGCCTGTCGGGGCTGTGATGCCGAACTGTTCGACGCCACGGTGTCTGGGTCGACGCACGACGAATCGGCGACCGAACCGTCCAGAGGGACGGCACAGAATCAGTCCAGCTAACGGGCCACGAACCTGCCTCTACTGGGGGAGACGCCGAGGACTTACGGCAGCGGGTCGATTTCGTCTCGCCGTCCGTCGAGTATCGAAAACGGCTCGTCACGTCGCTGTTCGAGCCAGTACAACAACCGTTCAGCCCACGCTAACTTTCGCGCTTTCGCCGGGCCGACCGTCGGGTCGTCGAAGTTCCACCCGGCAAACATCAGTTCGTCGGCACCGAGTTCGTCGGCGATGAAGGCGGCACGGTCACCATCCGTGAATCCGCCCCAGTTGACGACGGGGCCAACTGGTGCCGCCTGCGTCGTTGCGAGGACGTTGTCGGCGTCGAATTTGGGCACCCACTCGCGAATGACAGGAATGTTGTCGCCGTGTGCAGCGACGGCAACGGGCGTCCCGGACGCCGTCAACGTTGCCGCGGTGTCGGGGTTTTTGTCCACGTCAGTCACCATCAAATCGAGGTCGTACCCCGCTTCGCGCACCACGTCGGCCGCAGTCGAAGCGGCCACGATACTGTCCGCGTCGTCGAGACGGTCGAGGTCGTCGGCGAGTGTGGGGGCCGCACCGCAGATGGCGACGGTCTTCCCGTCCCAGTCCAGTCGGTCGCGGTCGAACTGGGTCGCGAGCGACGCGAGTACGTCGCGTGCACGCTCGTCCGCGCCGCGGTCGAAACCGAAGTCGTCCAGAATCAACTGGTAGACGGGATTCCACGTTGTGAAGTCCATGGCTGTCGCTCAGGAGTGTAACTGTATGGGCCGGAATGGCACTCGTGTACCCCTACCCGCGTGCCCTTCCGGCGTCCACAGGACCGTTTTAGAGTCGGATGGTATAAGTTTTCTCTTAGTCGAACGGTCAGCGTCGGACGATTGTCTGACGATTGAACGGTTGTGAACCCGTGTACGATGCCAACGTACCATCGTCTCTGCATTCCACCTGAGGCCTATTGAGCCTTCATAGCAACCGATTAGTTGACACCTACGTTGTATCCAGCCACACGGCGTCTCCCGTTGGACGCCTCGAATGCCCATGACTGGCGATGGACACCAGACGGTGCTTGCCGTCGACGACGAACCCGCTTTGACCACGCTCTACGAGGCGTGGTTACGAGCCGAGTACGACGTGTGTACCGCAACCGACGGCGAAGAAGCGCTCCGCATCGTCGAAACCCACGATATCGACATCGTCATGCTCGACCGAGAGATGCCCGGACGAAGCGGTGTTGATGTGCTCCACGAACTCCGTGACCGCGGCCACGACTTCCCGGTCGTGATGGTGACCGGCGTCGACCCCGACGTGGATATCGTCCAGATGCCCATCGACGATTATCTCGTGAAACCGGTCGATAGAACGGACCTCACGTCGACGCTCCGGACGCTTCTCGCCCAACGGTCCGACGACGAACAGGTCCGAGAGTTCTTCAGACTCGCCCGAAAGAAGGCCGTCCTCGAAGCATCGCGCGACGGCAGTTCGCTCTCGATGTCCGACGAGTTCGGCCGACTGAAAGACGTCTCGAACGCGTGACCGGCATCACGCTCTTTTTATCGGTTGCTCGGTAAGCCAGACGTATGGCGAAGGTCAGCGTCGGACTCCGTGGATGGCGATTCGAGGAGTCCGAGATATTCTCCGAAGAGGGTGAGTTCAAACCGCTCGACGAGATTCCCGAAGACGCTCGCAACCGACTCGTTCGACTCGTGAGTCTCGTCGAAGAACCGTGCGACGCCTGCTATCTGATTCACGGTGACGAGGAGATTCACAAGTGCCGACAGGCGGCCATCGTCTACGGCGAACCGGGCGAGGAAGTCCTCCTGTGCCCGCAGCACGAACCCGACTTCCTCTACTGGTTCCGCGAGGAAGGCGGGCGGGAACTCGCGGGTGACGACGTGTTCGCCGACGCCTTCCACGAATGGTTCGCCGCCGACGGGCGCGCCCCGGAAGACTACGCGGGCATGGAACACGTCGAAACCGACCCCGACGACCTGCCGTCGCCGCCGGACGCGTCTGAGATTCAGCGACGCCTCGAAGAGGGCTTCGAGGGCGAGCGCATCAACCTGCGAGACTACGGTCCGGATGACGACGACTCGACGCCGCTCCAAGCGGGCGACCTCGACGACATCGACCTCGACACCGACTACCCGACGAAATGAGCGACGACCCCGTCCAGAAGTCGAACGCTGGCGCAGAATCGGACCACGAGTTCGTCGTGGTCGTCGTCGAACCCGAGACGCCGGGCAACGTCGGTACCATCGCCCGGGCGATGAAGAACTTCGGTATCTACGACCTCCGTCTCGTCAACCCGCCGCCGCTTGACCCGGACGGCGAGGCGTACGGATTCGCCGGGCACGCCCGTGAGGATGTGCTCCCGAACGCCACCGAGACGACCTTAGAGGAAGTCGTCGAGGAGTTCCACACTATCGGGACCACCGCCGTCTCCCACGAGGACTCCACCCGGCACGTCCGCTATCCCTTCAAAACACCCGTCGAAGTCGCCGACTCGCTGGAATCGGTGAAGACCAAGACGGCACTCGTCTTCGGCCGCGAGGGGACCGGTCTCGACAACGAGGAACTCAGGATGCTCGACGAGGTGTGCTGCATTCCGGCGGACCACCGGTATCCCGTCCTCAACCTCGGACAGGCGGCGACCATCCTCATGTACGAACTCCGCCGCTTCACCGTCGACGAAGTGCAACTGCCCGACGTGGAACGGGAACGTGCTTCCGAGGCCGAAATCGACGTGGTCTACCGCTTTTTCGACGACCTGCTCGATGCCATCGACTACCGGGAACACAAGCGCGCGAAAACGTCGCAGATGATGCGCCGACTCGTCGGCCGCGCCCACCCGACTGAACGCGAGGCAGCCACGTTGACGGGCGTCCTTCGCCGCGCCGCAGAACAGATTCGCAACCCCGAGCGCTTCCGCGACGACGACTGACTCCGCCTCGGTTACGCTGAATCTCGGCGGACGAACATCACCAGCCCGACGAACGAACAGACCTTCTCTACGTCGCCCGACTCGCGCTCCGCGTAGGTCGTTGTCCGAATCTCCGCGAGCCCTCGGTCGTCGGTTTCAGGCGTCATCTCCAGCACCTCGTTTTCGATGCTGAGGGTGTCACCGGGATACACTGGCTTCCACCAGCGGAGTTCGTCGACACCCTTCGCGCCGAGGGCCGCCGACTCGCTGAGGAAGCCGTCCACGAGGAGTCGCATCGTCATTGCCGTGGTGTGCCATCCGCTTGCGATGACGCCGCCGTACATCGACTCCGCTTCCGCCCGTTCGGGGTCGGTGTGGAACCACTGCGGGTCGTACTGCTCGGCGAACTCCAGAATCTCCGCTTTCGTCACCTCGTAGTCGCCGAATTCCTCGATATCGCCGACCGAGAGGTCTTCGAAGAATCGCATGTCACCTGCTTCGGTCGGGGGTATCGAGAAAGTAGCGGTGTGTGGTAGCTCTCCACTGGGTGCCTCTCGCGGGCCTTCCTCACGGACCTTCCCCGTAGAGCACGAGCAACAAGGTGAAGAATGATGCCCCGTTGGGCAGCCCCTCCGGGAGGAGTATCAGTGACGTCAACAGTCCCGAAGCAACCGATAAGCCACTGCGCCCGAATTGCGTCTCAAATCGGCGTACCGGGGCTGTATTCCGTCTCTGACCCCGGCAAGTGTTTTCCAACTCGGTGTCGTATCTTCCGACGAGATGGCCCCGTCCTCGCGACGCTCGCGTCTCCAGATGGTTCTGGTTGGTGTGAGCATCCTCGCGTTCTACCTCGTTCTCAGTGCCCTCAGCGCGTTCGCGGTGTTGACGCTGTGGCGAATTCGCCCCGACCCGGTGACAGGGGCGCTCGCTGGCGTGAGCATCGCTGTCGTCCTCGGCTATCTGAGCTTTCGGTTCGGGACGGTGCAACTCCTCAGTCAACTCGACGCCCGTGACTTACCCCCCGCTGAGTCACCCCGTGTCTATCGACTTCTCGAACAGTTGGTCGACCAGATGAGTATCGCCCCGCCGACGCTGAAACTGGCCCACTTCTCGGCCCCGAACGCGATGGCGCTCGACCCGATGGGTCGGGACGTGGTCGTCCTCGACGCGGCGCTGTTTCGCCTCCTCGACGTGGACGAGTTCGAGGCGCTCTTGGCGCACGAACTCGCGCATCTCGAACGAAAAGACAGCCTCGTCCAGTCGCTCGTCGCCAGCACCCTCCAGACCGTCGTCGGCGTCGGGTTCTTCATCGTCTCGCCGGTGACGTTTCTGACGACGGGCATCGCACTGGGGACGGCGTGGATTCGCGGAACGCCTCGTGAGTGGGACAAGACGATTCCGGGTCGATTCCGGCGGCTTCTCGACACGTTCGTCGGCGCGTTCGGGTTCGGGTTGACCATCCTGGTTCGCTCGCAGTCGCGCAAGCGCGAGTTCGCCGCCGACGCCAGAGCGGCCGAGGTGACAGATAAACCGCTCGCCCTCGCGTCGGCACTGCGCAAACTAGAGCGGGCGTCTCGGCCGCAGTGGGGCATGTCGCCGCTGTGGGTCTACGGCGAAGTCGAGGTGGAAGATCCTGTTTCGGACCTGCTTTCGACGCACCCTTCGACCGACGAGCGCGTGGAACGGTTGGTGGATATGGCCGGTGCGTCGATGACGCGAATCGACATCGAATGACCGCTAAAAGCGGTCGCTCGCCGACATGGTGAGAACAGAAGAAAGAAACCGCAGTTCTCTTCAGTCCGATTCAGTTCAGGCCCGCTTTTGAATCTCTTCGCGGAGTACGTCGCTCACGACGCCGCCGTCGGCCTTGCCGCGGAGTGCGCCCATCGCTTCGCCCATGAGCGCGGAGAACGCGCCCATACCCTGTTCTTCGACCTGTCCGGCGTTGCGCTCGACGACTTCCGAGATTGCCTCGCGGACTTCGTCTTCGGAGACGCCCGAGAGACCGGCCTCTTCGACCGCTTCTTCGGCCGTGAGGTCGGGAGTCTCAGCGATGGTCGAAAGCACGTCGTTGACGCCCTCCTTCGCGAGGTCGCCGTCCTCGACGAGGTGCATGACGGCGAGCAGGTGGTCGTCCGAGAGGTTCTCGACCGCAACGTCGTCGCGGCGGAGTTCGGTCAGCGTCGATTCGAGGAGGCCCGCGGCGAACGTCGCGTCGATGCCGTCGTCGACCGCTTGCTCGAACAGCGGCATCTTGCGGCCGTAGGCGACTTGGTCTGCAAGCCCGGCGTCGAGACCGAAGTCCTCCTGATAGCGGTCGACCTTCTCGGTCAGGAGTTCGGGCGTCTCAACGTCGCTGGGGTCGAGGTCGACGGGGATAACGTCCGTCTCGGGGTACATGCGGGCCGCGCCGGGGAGCGGGCGGAGGTAGCGCGTCGTGCCGTCGTCGTTGGCACCGCGGGTTTCCTCCGGGACTTCCTCGATGGCGACTTCGGCGCGGTCGGCCACCGCCTCGATGGCGAGGTCGGCCGTCTCGGGGTCGTCGGCGACGATTGCGACTGCGTCCTCGTGACCGGCACCGACCGCCTCGCGGAGCGCGTCGACTTCTTCCTCGGTGACGCCATAAGCGGGGAGTTCGTCGGTGTGGAAGATACCGCCCGCGCCGTGACGCTTTGCGTGGTCGGAGAACTCGGTGCCGAGGCGGCGGTCGGGCTGGAGTTCGCGGCCAACGAGGCCGTCGAAGCCAGCGAGACGGACACCCATGACCTTGCCGCCAGCATCGAGCGCGCCGCGGATGACGCCCGAATCGGAGTCGGCGAACACGTCGGTCACGTCGGCCACGTCGCCGACGGAGGCCTCACGGGACTGGAGTTCGTCGCGAATCTCGATGAGTTCGGCCTGTCGCCCGACCTCGGAGCGGACGATTTCGTCGATTTGGTCGAGCGCCTGCACGCCCTTGATTTCGACGCGAGCGCCCTCTTCGATGGAGACGTTCACGTCCTGCCGGATGGTTCCGAGGCCGCGTTTTACCTTGCCGGTGGAGCGAAGGAGCATGCCGATGGTTTCGGCTGCCTCGCGCGCCTGTTCGGGCGAGGAGATGTCCGGGCCGGTCCCGATTTCGATGAGTGGGATGCCGAGACGGTCGAGGCTGAAGAGGACGCCGTCGTCGCGCTCTTCGATGCGCTGGGCGGACTCCTCTTCGAGCATGATGTCCACGATGGAGACGGGACCGTCGCTCGTTTCGATTTCGCCGTCCTGCGCGATGAGCGTGGTGCGCTGGAAGCCGGAGGTGTTCGACCCGTCGATGACGAGTTTGCGCATCACGTGCGCCTGGTCGACAACGGACATGTCGAGCAGTTCGGCGATTTGCATCGCCACGGTTCGTGCCTCGACGTCGAGTTCGTGCGGCGGTTCGTCGTCCTCTTCGACCAGACAGGTGGTGTCGTACGCGAGGTATTCGAATTCGCGGTCGACACGGCTCTCTTCGAGCGCGGCTTCGTCGAGTTCGCCAAGTTCACTCTTCGTCGGGTGCAGGAAGCGCGTGAACGTCCGCTCGTCCTCCTCTGGTTCGCGAAGCTCCGTCGGACAGCTACAGAACAGCTTCGTCGCGGTGTCGAGTTGCTGGTGAATCTCCAGCCCCGCGACGAGTCCGAGGTCCTCGTAGTCGTACTCGCTCATTGGTAGTCCCTGTGACCGCGGGACTAAAAAAGGAATCAGTCTGCCGTCAGAGACGGCGAAGTCCCTGACCTATGCCCTCGACCTGCTCACACTCAGGGCAGATATATGTCCAACCATCGTCTGTCGCTCTCCCCTCTGGGAATACGGCCCCACAACCTCGACATTCCAACATGTCTCGCCCATGGGCCCGCTGCTGTTGCAGTCCGGGCATATCTCTATAGACGTAGAATTCAGGCTTGAAAATACCGATTTTCGCGGTTTGCTGTGACAATCTAGACTGATGACGAGTGGCACAGCCGTGCAGTGTGGCGATTGCTGCCTTCTCCCCGAATAAATACAACGGTATTCAAATTCGTATTTGACCTATATATTGGCCATGCTAACAATTGCCATGGTTGCGTGGGGTACACAAAAACTATCAAAAAATGAGAACTTAATCTGGGAGGTTCAGTCGTCGCCGAGGATGCCGCGATGGGTCATCTTCTCTGGGTCGAGGACCTCGTCAGCTTCGTCCTCGGTGAGGTAACCTTCGTCGATGGCGACTTGTCGAACCGTCTTGCCCTCGACGAGCGCCTGCTTTGCGACCTTCGAGGCCTTGTCGTAGCCGATGGCCGGGTTGAGCGCCGTCGCAAGAGCCATAGACTGCTCGACCTGCTCTGCGCAGTGTTCTTCGTTGGCTTCGAGTTTGGCGACGAAGCGCTCGGCGAACACTTCCGAGGTGTTCGTGAGCAGTTTGGCGGATTCGAGGAAGTTGTGCGCGAGAACGGGCTTGTAGAGGTTAAGGTCGATTTGACCCTCGGACGCACCGGCCGCGACAGCGGCGTCGTTGCCGACGACCTGCTTGTGGACCTGATTGACGGCTTCGGCGACGACGGGGTTGATTTTGCCGGGCATGATGGACGACCCGGGCTGATTTTCGGGTTGTTCGAGTTCGCCGAGGCCGTTTCGCGGACCGGACGCGAGCAGGCGGAGGTCGTTGGCAATCTTGTTGAGCGAGCCGGCGACAGTGCGGAGCGCGCCGTGTGCTTCGGCCATCGCGTCGTGGGCGGCCTGCGCCTCGAAGTGGTTGTCGGCCTCGCGGAACTCGACGCCGGTTTCTTCGGTCATATATTCGGCAGCCTTCGCGGGGAACTCGGGGTGTGTGTTCAGCCCCGTACCGACGGCGGTGCCACCGAGTGCGAGTTCACCGAGGTGGTCGCGGACATTCTTCACGCGCTTGATTCCCTTTTCGACCTGCGTGCGGTAGCCGCCGAACTCCTGGCCGAGACGGACGGGAGTCGCGTCCTGCAGGTGCGTGCGGCCGGTCTTGACGACGCCGTCGAACTCGTCTTCCTTGTCGGCGAGTGCGTCGGCGAGCGTTTCGAGCGCGGGGATGAGGTCCTTCTCGACGGCTTCGAGTGCCGAGACGTGCATCGCGGTCGGGATAACGTCGTTCGAGGACTGTCCGAAGTTGACGTGGTCGTTCGGGTGGACGACGCGGTCGCCGATTTCCTTGCCCATGAGTTCGGCGGCGCGGTTGGCGATGACCTCGTTCGCGTTCATGTTCGACGAGGTACCCGACCCCGTCTGGAACACGTCGACCGGGAACTGGTCGTCGAGTTCACCGGCGATGACCTCGTCGGCGGCCGCGACGATGGCCTCGGCAACGTCTTCGTCTATCATCCCGAGGTCGCGGTTTGCTTGGGCGGCGGCCTTCTTGACGACGCCGAGCGCGCGAACGAAGCGACGACCGAACGTGATTCCGGAGATAGGGAAGTTCTCGACTGCGCGCTGAGTCTGTGCGCCCCAGTACGCGTCGACCGGCACCTCCATCTCACCGAGACTGTCCTGCTCGATTCGGAACTCGTCGTTACCCATGCGTGGGGCGTCGTCGCGGGGTGAGCTAAAACCCATTGGTCTGTGCCGGTCGTTCACAAGATGCAGTAGAATTTACTAATATCTGAATACTTATTTATTCGAGGTGTAATTCGCTTCCGTCGTTCGATTTTAATTACTAATTTTTATTAGCCAAGAATATTTACTCAGTTCCGAATTACAAATGATAAAGATTTAAGTATCCCGTCTCAGTTCGTATGTGTAGAGCTGTCACAGTTCATCAATCATGACTGATACACCAGACACAGACGGACTCTCTCGACGGACGTATCTGAAAGTTGCAGGCGGAGCCGGTAGTGCGGCTCTGCTGGCGGGTTGTACCGGTGGTGGCGATTCGGACACCGAAGAGACCGAGTCGGGCGATGGCGACTCGGGGACGACCACGAGCGGCGGTGACAGTGATTCCGGCGGTAACGCGCTGGAACTCCAGCACTGGTGGACCGGGGGCGACGGTGCCGCCGCCATTCAGGCCCTGCTCGAGGGATTCAAAGAGGAGTATCCGGATGTCGAGGTGACGGAGAACCCGGTGGCTGGCGGAGCCGGAGAGAACCTTCACGCAGTCATCAAGAAGCGCATCCTCAACAACGACCCGCCGAGTTCGTGGCAGGCGTGGCCGGGTGCGAACCTTCAGCCGTTCACTGACGCGGACAAACTCGAAGACATCGAGGAGTCCGTCTGGGGCCACAACGACATGAAGAGCGCGTACCTCGACGGCCCGAAGAATGCGGCACAGCCCGCGGGCTCGTTCGTCTCGGTCCCGCTCAACATCCACCGACTGAACAACCTCTTTTACAACGTCGAAGTCGTCGAAGACGCTGGTGTGGACCCCGCGAGCATCGACTCGCCCAGCGCACTCGTCGACGCGATGGCGAAAGTCGAAGAAGCGGGCTACGTCGGCATGGCCCAGCAGACGAAGTCTGCATGGTCCACCGGCCAGCTCTGGGCGCAGGTCCTCCTCGGCGAGTACGGTGCCGACGTGTACGCCGACGTGACGGCAGGGAACGTCGAGGCGAACGCCGACGCAGTCAAGGGCTCGCTCAAAATCGTGAAGCAGTACTCGGAGTACTACCCCAACGACTCCGGGTCCATCTCGTGGCAGGACGCCAACTCGAAGCTCATCGAGGGCGAAGCGGCGTTCTTCCACCAGGGAGACTGGGCAGCAGGCATGTACCGCGGACAGGACGGATTCGAGTACGAGACCCACTGGAATCAGGTTCCGTTCCCGGGTACGAAGGGCATCTACGCGCTCAACATGGACTCGTTCCCCTACCCGAAGAACAACCCGTCGCCCGAGGCGACCAAGAAGTTCCTCCGGTACGTCGGCTCCGTGGACGCGCAAAAGCGGTTCAACCCGAAGAAGGGCTCTATCCCGCCGCGTACCGACGTTCCGAAGGACGCCTTCGGTCCGTTCCTGCAGAGCCAGATGGAGGACTTCGCGAACTCCGAGGCTCAGCCACTGTCGATTCAGCACGGACTCGCCGTCAGCCCCGACGCGCTCACCGGCTTCGGTGACGCCATGTCGTCGTTCATCTCCGGATACGACGTCGAGGCGGCGTACGCCGACCTGAAGGCGGCGTTCGAGTAGGCGACTTCCCTTTCCACTTTCATCATGTTACTCAACACCCTCAAGCGACTCCTAGGCCGCGACGGCACCGGGGAGAGCGGGACGGAGGCCCGTGCCGACGGTCCCGCAGCGCTCCGGACCGATGGAGGGACGGCCACAACTGACAGAACCGACCCCGGGTCGGCGCTGTCGTCGCTTCGTGAGAGCGAGGCGGTTCGCTCTGCACCGTTTTGGCTCCCGCCGTTCCTGTTGATGGGCTTTTTCGTCTACGGCGCTATCGGCTGGAACGTCATCATCTCCTTTACCGACTTTGCGGGGCTGCAACTGCCGGTGTACGACCCCGCGGCGTTCGACCTGGAGATGTACCGTCGCGCCCTCTCGGACGGCCAGTTCTGGCTTGCGACGCGGAACACCTTCGTGCTCCTCGCCTCCTTTACGGCCCTCTCGCTGGCTGGCGGCCTCGGACTCGCCATTCTCATCGACCGAGGCATCCGCTTCGAGAACTGGTTCCGAACCATCTACCTGCTGCCGTTCAGCCTGTCGTTCGTCGTGACGGCGGTGTTCTGGCGGTGGATGTACAACTTCGATTCGGGCGTCATCAACGTCGTCCTGCGGGGAATGGGTCTCGACTTCCTCGCGTCGAAGTGGCTCGCAGGCGGCGTCGATTTGGGCGTGCTCGGTGCGATTCCACTCGTCCCAGAGACGCTGCAGTTCAAACTCTTCGCCGTCATCTTCGCGCTGCTCTGGCAGTTCAGCGGCTACGCGATGGTCGTGTACCTCGCTGGCCTCCGCGCGATTCCCAACGACCAGTACGAAGCCGCACGGGTCGACGGCGCATCGACGGTGCGGATGTACCGCCGGGTCATTCTCCCGCAACTCCGTGCGTCGACGGTGAGCGCTGCCGTCGTCTTGATGGTGTTCGCGCTCAAGGCGTTCGACTTCCTGTACGTGATGTTCGGGAACAACCCCGGCCCGACTGCGGACATCCTCTCGACCATGATGTACCGACAGGCGTTCGCGGCCAACGAGTGGGCCTACGGCTCTGCAATCGCCGTCGTGCTGTTCATCGTGGCGTTGACCGTGGTCGCGCCCTACCTGTACGGCGAATACCGGCGGGGTGAACTATGAGCGTCCGCGACGACCTCGCAGACCGGTTCGGTGTCGATTTCGAGACCATCGACCCGGTCCACGTCGTCCTCTACGCGACGCTCGTCGGCCTCGTGGCGTTCTACCTCTCGCCCCTCGAATCGGGGCTGATGACCGCGCTGAAGACCGAAGCCGAGTTCGCCACGTCGGCACCGTTCGTGCCGCCGACTGGCGACGGTTTCACCCTCGAACCCTTCGGCGTCGCCATCGACACGCTCTCGTCGGCCATCCTCAACAGCATCATGCTGGCCGTACCGGCGACGATTCTGTCGGCCCTGCTCGGGAGTTTCGCGGCCTACGGCCTCACGAACTTCGAGTGGCGAGGCCAACTCGGCGTCGTCATGCTGTTCATCGCGGGTATCTTCATCCCGTACCAGGCCGTGTTGATTCCGCTATCACGGCTGTGGGCCATCGTGAACACGCAGGAGTTGTTCGCACCCCTCCTCGACATCACGGTGTTCTCGGCACAGGTGCCCGTTCTCGGGACCGTCGAACTCGCGACGCACCCGCACTACGCGAGCATCGTGAACCTCATTATCACCCACACGGCGTACGGGATTCCAATGACGATGCTCCTGTTCCGAAGTTACTACAAGAAGCTCTCGACGGAGATGCTGGAGGCGGCGCGCCTCGATGGTGCAAGCGCCTTTACTGTCTACCGTCGTATCGTACTCCCACTGTCGACACCGATGTTCGCGGTGACGCTTATCTACCAGTTCACGCAGGTTTGGAACGACCTGCTGTTCGCGCTGGTCATCATCCCCTCGGGGTCCGGCCCCGCGGCGGTGGCGACCATCGCGCTCAACGAACTGACCGGTGGCATCATCCAGACGTTCAACACGCAGATGGCTGGTGCCTTCGTCGCCGCCCTGCCGACGTTGCTCGTCTACATCCTGTTCGGTGACAAATTCGCAGAGGGGGTCGCTGGCGGCACATGAGCGTCCCTCACGTCCCCGTCGGCGTCGAACCGCAGACAACCGCCTACGCAGAACCACAGACGACCATAACGACACCCACACAGACCCATGGCTGAACTCACACTCGACCACGTATCGAAGTTCTTCGACGACGACGGCTCGAAGGTCGTCGCCGTCGACGACGCCTCGATGACCATCGACGACGGCGAATTCCTTGTCCTCGTCGGTCCATCGGGGTGTGGTAAATCGACCACGCTCCGGATGATTGCCGGATTAGAGACTGTCTCCGAGGGACAGATTCGCCTCGGCGACGACCGGATGGACAACAAACCGCCCCGCGACCGGAACATCGCGATGGTGTTCCAGTCGTACGCGCTCTACCCGCACATGACGGTCCGGGGCAACATGCGCTTCGGCCTCGAAGAATCGACCGACATGGCCGACGGGGAAATCGACTCACTCGTCGAAGAGACTGCCGAGATGCTCGGCATCGACGACCTGCTCGGCCGAAAACCCGGCGAACTCTCCGGCGGCCAGCAACAGCGTGTCGCCCTCGGCCGCGCCATCGTCCGTGACCCAGAAGTGTTCCTGATGGACGAACCGCTGTCGAACCTCGACGCGAAACTCCGCTCGCAGATGCGGACGGAACTCCAGCGCCTCCAAGAGGACCTCGGCGTCACCACCGTCTACGTCACTCACGACCAGACGGAGGCGATGACGATGGGCGACCGCATCGCCATCCTCAACGACGGCGAACTCCAGCAGGTCGCCACGCCGCTGGAAGCCTACCACCGCCCGGCGAACCGTTTCGTCGCGGGATTCATCGGCGAACCGTCGATGAACTTCTTCGAGATGGATGTCGAAGGCGACGCCCTCGTCGGCGACTCGTTTACCTACTCGCTTTCGGCCGAGTCGCAGGCGTCTGTGTCGGGGTCCAACCGGGTGACGCTCGGGATTCGCCCCGAGGACGTAGAACTCGTCGCCGACGGCAGCGCCGACCACACCTACGAGACGACCGTGGACGTCGTCGAACCGATGGGCAACGAAAACGCCGTCTACCTCGACTTCGGCGACCACGTACGGTTCGTCGCCACCGTCGGTGGGATGCGTCGCGTCGAAGCGGGTGAGACGGTCTACGCCCGCATCCCCGAAGATGCTGTCCACCTGTTCGACACGACGAGCGGCGACGCGCTGCAAAACCGGTCGCTCGAGGCTGCCGAGTTAGCAGAACCTGAACCGCAGGTCTAAGACAGGTCGAATTCGCCTCCGCGTCTTCGTATTTTTCTACTCGTCTACTGCGCCAGCGCCTCGTCTACTCTTCTAGCGCCTCGTCTACTCTTCTAGCGCCTCGTACTCCTCCGGCGTGTAGGTCTTCAGTTCCATGGCGTGGATGTCCGTCGTCATGTGGTCGCCGAGCGCGTCGTAGACGAGTTGGTGCTGCTGGACCAGCGACTTCCCCTCGAAGGCCGGGGAGACGACGACGGCGGCGTAGTGGTCGTCCTCGTGGTTCTCGTCGTAACTCCGCGGGCGCGAGACGGTCGCGTCGGCGTCTTCGATGTTCGACTCGATGAGTTCCTCGATGTCTGCGATATCCATACGCGTATTCGGGGCGGGCGATGGCAAAAAGCGTCCGGGAACGACGACATCCCGTCGGGTCCGTTCGCTTCGCTCACTCCCCCGACGACTTCCCACTCGCTTCGCTCGTGGGAACCCCGCTGAGTGGTCACAGCACCGTGAACGGACCACACCATGTTTGTTTAGTCATTCTCAATATGAGAAAAGAGAGTACGTGTTCCGAGACGTCCTATTGACCGATATAGTGTGCTATTTTCGTTTTTAATAATCACGTCCGGACACTTATCGCGGCGACCCGGTTGCATCTTATCATGCGACTCTCACGTCAATTGGACCGACTGTTGCCCTCGACAGTCCGGGACAGTTTTCTGCGGAAACTCGCCCTCGGGTTCGCGGTGACGGTGCTCGTCGTCGCCGTCGCGGGCGGGGGAACATATCTCGCTGTTTCCGAGGAACTGACCGAAAGTAGACAGGCTGAACTGGAGGCGACGGCCGGCCAGCAGGCCGAACAAACCGAGAGTTGGTTCCGCGAGCGCGCGCAGTCGGCGCGGATGCTCTCGCAGTACGAAATCCTCTGGACCGGCGACCCGGCGGAGATATCGCAGTTCTTCGTCGAAGAGCGCGAAAAACTCCCCGACGACGTACACGCGATTCACTTCGTCGACACCGAGACGAACACGGTTGTCGCCAGTTCGTCTGAGGTCCGCCGCGGCGGCAGCGCGATTCCGAACGACGTGGACTTCGTCACTGGGTCGCTGACCGTCGGGGACCACGACCCAACCGCGACGACCGAGGTGTACGAACGTCCCGGCACGCAACTCGTCTCGTTCGTGAGCGCCGTGCCGGGACTCGCGGACCGCGCAATCGTCGTCGAAGCCGATGTCACGGGTCTCACCAAGTCCTTCGAGACCCCCGCTGCGGGGAGTTTCACGTCGCTCGTCTCGACAAACGGGGCCGTCGAGGCCGGAACCGGTTCGCTCGCCGGTGACGAGTACCCGGCCTCCGGATTCGAGATTCTTGCGGCGGCCTTCGAAGGCGAACGCGGCGTGAAGACCGTCGCGGCAAACAGCGTCGTCGACGAAGAGCACCTCGTCGCCTACGCCCCCGCAGGCGACCACATGGCCGTCCTCGTCCACGTCCCGACGGCCAGCGCGTACTCTCTCGGTCAGACCGTCGGACTCCTTGTCGCGGCGCTCGTCCTCGTTACGGTCGTCATGCTCGCCGCGTTGGGCGCACTAATCAACGCCAACACCGCCAAGCCGCTCGAACGCCTCTCGGGGCGGGTCGAGCGCCTGCGGAACGGCGACCTCGACGTTGACCTCCCGACGTGGCGAACCGACGAACTCGGGGACGTTGTCGACGGTCTCGACCAACTCCGGACCGACCTCGCCGAGCAACGCTCGGACGCCGAGGCCTACGGCGAGCGAATCGGCCGCGCCGCGGACGGCGACCTCTCGGTTCGCCTCCCGACCGATTCGACCAGTCAGGATATGCGCGTCGTCGCCGAGTCGTACAACGAGATGATGGACGCGGTCGAATCGACCGTCGAGTCGGTCGCCGAGTTCGGTGTCGAGGTGTCTGCCCGTAGCGACGAGGTGGCGCAGGCGACCGCCGAGGTTCGAGACGCCGCCGACCAGGTTGCCCGGTCGGTCGAACAAATCTCCGGCGGGGCCGAAGAACAGACCGACAATCTCGTCGCCCTCTCCGGCGAGATGGACGAACTCTCCGCGTCGGTCGAACAGGTCGCGGCCTCGGCGGGCGACCTCGCGGCGCTCTCGGCAGAAACCGCAGACCGAACCGAGAGCGGTATCGACGCCGCTTCCACCGCGCTCGACGGCATGGACGATATCCGCGACGAGACAGCCAAGACGGTCGAGGAGATAGAGGCCCTCGACGAGCGCCTCACGGAAATCGAGTCTATCTCCGACGTTATCTCCGGCATCGCCGAGCAGACGAACATCCTCGCGCTCAACGCCTCCATCGAGGCGGCACGAGCAGGCGAAGCGGGCGAAGGCTTCGCCGTCGTCTCCGAGGAGGTCAAGCAACTCGCCGAGGAGAGCCAAGAGTACGCCGCGACGATTGCAGAACTCGTCTCCGACCTCCAAGCGCAACGGGCCGTCGTCGTCGAGCGCATCGACGAGATGCGCGAGCGCGTGACCGACGAGTCCGAAGCGGTCGAAGCGGCGATTTCGTCGCTCGACGGCGTGGTCGACCGCGTCGAAGAGACACACCACAGTGTCGCCGAAATCGACCACGCGACGGACGAGCAGGCGGAGTCCGCACAGGAGGTGCTCGCGATGGCCGACGAAGTCGCCAGTATCGGCGAAGAAACCACAAGCGAGGCCGAAAGCGTCTCTGCGGCCGTCGAAGAACAGGCCGCCCGCTTGCAGGAGGTCGCGGGAGTTGCGACCGACCTCGTCGAGAGCGCGGCCGACCTCGACGACGCGCTCGCCCAGTTCGACGTGAGCGCGACAGGCGAGGAGATAGCACAGACAGGCGAGGATGCAGCGCAGGCGGCCACAGAACCCGCAGACACTGACTTGACTGAAGAACCCGGAGACTCTGAGTCCGAAGTCGCCGAAGACTCCGAGTCCGAAGCCACCGAAGACTCTGAGTCCGACGCTCCGGTCGATGCACCGGCGGCGGCGGACGACTGACCCTCCGTCTTCAATTCTCGTTTCCGTTCCTCCGTACGGAGGTTTTTATTGTATGCCGACTCAGCACGACCCGTGACGAACGGGACGACACCGCTCTCGGTGGCACTCCACGACGCCGAGCGCGTGCTAGCGGAGGAACACGACCGACTCATCACCGTCGTCGGGCAGTGCGCGGACGCGGTCGCCACCGAGTGGGACGGGGACTCGGTGACGGACCGCGACAGCGTCGTACCGCCGTTTGCGCGGGCGCTCGACGGGTCGGGCGCACTGTCGAGGCTCCCGCGCGCTCTCGCGGACGCGGTGACAGCGACGGGACGACCGATGCCAGCACCGCCGGTCGCCGCCCCGCCGTACGTGGTCGTGACTGGCGAGGGCGTCGTGTTGCGGGCGACGGTCGGCGACGAACGACTGGTGATTCGTCTGCGGACCTTCGACATCGTCCCCGGCGGGACGAAACGCTATGTCAGGAGAGACGGCGTGTCGGTCGAACTCGAAGCGCGATAAGGTGCGGGCACTCGTCGTCAGTCGGACGTCTCGCGGGCGACGCCCACGGAGTCACATCTGGTAGCGGCGCACGTCGTCCCGCGGCGGGGCCTGCGACTGGCCGGTCATCTCCTCGTAGGTCATCCCCGAGAGGTACTCGTCGTAGGTCACGTCGTAGCCCTGTCGGAGGTGGAAATCCAGTTGCCCGCGGTCGAGCGACGACTGAAAGAGGACGTGAATCGCTCGCCGGACGAGTTCGTCTGTGTCCTCGGGTTCGAACAGCGCGGCGAGCATGGCGAGTTCGTGTCGCGTCTCGCGGTCCAGCGACACGTCGAGGTCGCTACCGAGGTCGCTGTACGCCGCTTGCACGTCGTCGGAGAGTTCGTCGAGGGTCATCGCCCGAGCATGGGGTAGTCACGGGCATACGACTTTCGACCGAGGTGACGGTGACGCGACACGCTGGTCGAGGACGAATTTGGTAGAGAGTCGAAAGAGAATATGTCGTGAATTAATCCGGAGTGTGGTCAGATGTTAAAAAAGTAATATCCCCGGACGACGGCTCCTTTCAGCCGACGATGTCAACCCACAGTACACGGCGACGATTCCTCGTCGCAGCAGGCGTGGCCGGAACGACCCTTCTCGCAGGGTGTACCGGAACCACGGGCGGCGACGGCGACTCGATGGACGACGAAACGACGACCGAACCGACGACGAAGACCACGGCAGGGATGGGTCCAGACGCCATGGCGACTGACCCGGCGTCGGCACCGCGGGCGACGATAGACCGCTTCAGCGAGGCTGCCGGGACGTTGATGGTCCGAACCGACGAAAACGGCCTCCCCGGTCCTGACGAGGCGGTCGATTTCGACCAGGTACCCTTCATTACGCAGGGCCTCGGTCCCGATGGGTCGGTCGTCCGCTACTACAACTTCGACGTCCAGTCAACCACACCGGCACCCATCTACGTGCTCTTCCGGGAGGGCGAGGACACGCCCGTCTCCGGACAACTCAACGTCATCGACGCGATTCCCGGCGACGAGGGCTACAACGACTTCTGGCAGGTCCACAAGGTGACGGTACCCGAAGACTACGTGGCCAACAGCGTGACCAGTCTGGCGGACATCGGCGACGCCGGATACGAGATGGAGGCGACTGACATGCTGGTGAACTGTCCGGTCGTCCCTGATGGCTCCACGGCGTCCATGCGCTACGGCGACGGCGATGCGGGGCTCGTCGAGGGCTGGTACAAGGATAAGGTCGTGTCCTACTTCCAGTTCACCGAAGCCCCACTCACGGTACGTGGCGACAGCGTGCCCCTCTCGCCGATTTACGTCGCGTTCAACGTGAACCCCGGCGAAGACGGCGGCGGTCCGCCGTCGGGATTCATGACCGAGGAGGGAAGCGACCAGACCCACAACGTCGTGGCGACAGTGCCCGGCGACGATGGCTACTCCCCGCTTTGGCTCGTGAACATCTACGACAACGCCGACTTCGACGGCGTCTCGGACCTCGACTCGGCAACCGACGCGGAGCAACTCGCGTCCGGTGCAGCGATGGTCAACTGCCCACTCGTCTTTGCGGAGTGAGCGTCGCGTTCGACCGGTGTGGTTCGTCTCGCCCACCCGGCATCGCCACGGCTAAACGCACCCCGTTCTAAGCCGGGGCGATGAGCGACGAGGAGTCTGGTCTCCCCCCGGACCTCGACCGAGAGGCGGTCCGCACGGCGCTGGTCGAGTGGTACGAAGACGACCACCGCGACTTCCCGTGGCGGCAGACCGACGACGCCTACGAGATTCTCGTCTCGGAGGTGATGAGCCAGCAGACCCAACTCGGGCGCGTCGTCGATGCGTGGCACGCGTTCCTCGACGAGTGGCCGACGGTGCAGGACCTCGCGTCGGCCGACCGCGCCGACGTGGTCGCCTTCTGGACGAGCCATAGCCTCGGCTACAACAACCGCGCGAAGTACCTCCACGAGGCGGCGAGACAGGTCGTCGAAGACTACGGCGGTTCATTCCCCCAGTCGCCCGACGAACTCTCGGAACTCATGGGCGTCGGGCCGTACACCGCCAATGCGGTCGCCTCGTTCGCGTTCAACAACGGCGACGCTGTCGTCGATACCAACGTCAAGCGCGTCCTCCACCGCGCATTTGCGGTTCCTGACGACGACTCGGTGTTCGAAGATGCTGCGTCGGAACTGATGCCGGATGGGCAATCGCGCGTGTGGAACAACGCCATCATGGAATTGGGCGGCGTTGCCTGTGGAAAGACGCCGACGTGCGACGAATCAGGGTGTCCGTGGCGGCAGTTCTGCCACGCCTACGAGACGGGCGATTTCACCGCGCCCGACGTCCCGACGCAACCGAGTTTCGAGGGGAGCAGGCGACAGTTCCGCGGGCGAGTCGTTCGAACCCTCAGCACCTACGACGAACTGACGCTCGATTCACTCGGGCCGCGCGTCCGGGTCGATTACGCACCCGACGGCGAATACGGACGGGAGTGGCTTCGGGGATTGCTCTCCGACCTCGCCGACGATGGCCTCGTCGATATCGACGAACGGGACGACGAACTCGTCGTCGCACTCCAGTAGCGACGGGAGTTCACTTTTGAGTCACGTGATGGGACCTCTTGGGGTCACAGAGACACAAGGAGGAAGCCAACGAGTTCACTCGTGGGAGGAAGCCGACACCCATCTAGACACCCAGCATACATGATGCTCAGATTGAATATCTTGTACTGATAGCTAGGTAATATGACTGGTTTTGGGGATGGGCTACTAGACAATCTCGGAACTGATGACCTCTCAATCGTGGAGTACGCCCTGCAGATTACTGATACAGTCATCTGGGTGTGGGATGTCGAGTCGGGCGCAGTCGTGTTGTACCCGCCGTCGCAGACCATCTTCGACGAAATCACGACCGTCTCCGAGTTTCTGAGTCAGGTCCACCCAGCGGACCAACAAGCGGTCACCAAGGCGTTGGAGGTCGCACTCGAAGAGACGGGCACCTACCTCACGAAATTTCGACTCGCGGGCGACGAAAACCGATGGATTACCGCCAAGGGCGTCGTCGAATACGACGAGTCGGGAGAACCCCTCCGATTGGTGGGCGTCGGAAAGGACACGAGCGAACGAATCCAGCACGAACGGGAGGTCACTCGTCTCGGCAGGCACATCGAAGAGACGGAGGCTGTCTCCGACATCGGTGGGTGGGAGTTGAACCTCGAGACGAACGAACTCCTGTGGACCGACGGGACGAAGCGAATACACGAGGTTCCGCCGGACTACGAACCGACGCTGGAGGACGCAGTCGAGTTCTACCACCCCGAAGATAGACATATTATCGAAGACGCAGTCCGTGCGTGTCGCGAGTACGGAGACCCGTACAACGTCGAACTCCGCCTGATTACTGCGGAGGGACGCGAACGGTGGGTCAACAGTCGAGGGGAACGAACCCGCCGGGGAGAGACCGAAACCCTCCGCGGCGTGGTTCGAGACATCACAGAGCAGAAGATTCGAGACCAGCGTCTCATGGTGCTGAATCGCGTCCTCAGACACAACATCCGAAACTCGCTCGGCGTCGTGATGGGGAACGCGGACTTACTCTCTGCGGACATCGACGCGCTCGAATGCATCGACGAAGCCCATCTGGAGACGGCCGATTTCTCGATAGCGACCACCCAGTCCAGAATCGAGAAGATTCGGCGAAACGCCGAACAGTTGGTCGAGTTGGCAGAACAGGCGCGCCGACTGAGTCGCATCCTCGAACGCGGGCAGAAGACGCACTACGTTGACGCCGCCGCGCTCGCAAAACGAGTTGCCACGAAGTTCGAAGACCAGCACCCGACCGTCTCGGTCCAGTCTGAGGGGCGCGACGCTGGCGTGTACGGCAACACGGAGGCGCTCGAATTAGCGCTCACCGAACTGCTGGAAAACGCGATACTCCACAATTCGGAGTCGTCTCCGACTATCGAAATTTCCGTCTCGAAACTGGAGAACGGACGTGTCGAGATTCGCGTGGCGGATACTGGCACAGGAATCCCCGAAGTAGAACAGAACGTGCTCAAACAGGGCGTCGAAGAACCGCTGATGCACGGGCACGGGATGGGTCTCTGGATGGTCAACTGGCTCTTGGTCAGACTCGGTGGGAGTGTCGCTATCGAAGACAACGACCCGCACGGGACCGTCGTCATACTCAAACTTCCCGCCGCGGCTAACTGAGACGCCGAACACCCAGACGACCCTGCAAACGCGACGTTTCGTCTTACGGGAGTATATTAGGTTCATCGTTGCTAACGTGCTGTTAACCCGGCGTTATCCCGCTATATGTCGGGTATTCGTGACATAACAATACGATATTGCAGACAACTGTAGCGCGCAATGCCACAGTTAACGAGGCGGTCGCTACTCCGGACGCTCGGGGTGAGCGGCGCAGTCGCTGCGGGTGCCGGACTCGGGTCTGCGCACCCCGAACACTCAGAGGTACGGAAACAACTGGCGGCGGTCAGACGGGCCACGAGTAAGTACCACGACGTCCAGACTGCGATTGACGACGGGTACGTACCGGAAGAACACTGTGTATCGAACCCAGCCGGAGACGGCGCGATGGGGTTCCACTATCCGAACTTCGAGCTCTTTTTCGAACCCGGCGTGGACCTCGAAAACCCCGAGGTGCTGGTGTACGAAAAACGAGGGGAAAATCTTCACCTCGTCGCGGTCGAATACGCGGCCCAGGAATCGTTCACACTCTTCGGTCAGGACGCACACCCGCCGAATGAGGTTCCGTTCTACACCCTCCACGCGTGGGTCTGGAAAGCGAACCCGAACGGCGTGTTCGCGGGCTTCAACCCGAATGTTCGGTGCCCGTCCGAGTAACCGTCGTCATCGCTCCCCTCTCACGGCACTTTTAGATACACGTCGCCTGCCGTTTGTCGCTTCGCGAGTTCGCCCACACCGGAGGGAACCACGACCACCTCATCGACGAGCGAACTCGGTTCGATGTCGCGGTTCTGGAGTGAGTTCCGACACGCACAACAGCGGACGCCGTCTTCGAGCAGGGCTTCGACCCTGTCGCGGACGGGTGCCCCCTCGACGAGCAGGTACACCGCGTCGCCGTTGGCGAGAAACGTGACTGCATCGGTCTCGACCGTCTCGTCGGCGAGGAGGTTTCGCGCGTTCGAGAGGGCATGTTTCCAGTCGTTGACATCGCCACTGGACACGTGAAAGGTGACGTTCATACGCCTCATTCGGCGGCCAGCATTCTTTCTGTTACGCCCGCGTGGCGCAGACGCCGAATCCCGACGCCGTTTTTACCCTCCCACTGTTGACACCCAGTATGGTCCAAACACACGTGGTCGCTATCGTCGGTAGTCTCCGAGACCACAGTTACACCCGCTTTGCCCTTCAGTACGCCCTCGACGGTGCCGAAGCGGCGGGCGCGACGACCGAACTCGTCGACCTCCGCGAGTTCGACCTGCCGCCGCTGAACGCCGACTTCGACGAGCAAGGCGACTCCGCCGAACTCATTCGAATCGTCGACGAGGCGGACGCCGTCCTCCTCGGGACGCCCGTCTACCACGGGTCGTATTCTGGCGTCCTCAAGAACGCGCTCGACTACTGCGGATTCGACGAATTCGGCGAGAAGACCGTCGGCGTCCTCGCCGTTGCTGGCGGGTCGTTCCCGGTCACGGCGCTCGAACACCTGCGGTCGGTCTGCCGCGCGCTGAACGCGTGGGTACTGCCGCATCAGGCCGCCGTTCCGCGCGTCTCTTCGGCGTTCGAGGGTGACGAACTCGTAGATGACGACCTGCGCAAGCGCATCGAGCGACTCGGCCGTGACGCGGTAAAATACGCGAACATCGAACCCGAACCGGCGACGTTCGAAAGTACCGAGAATGTCGGCGGCGACGACGACTAACGCTTCCGAGTCTCCGCGTCGGCAGGTGGTGTCTCCGCGTCGTCGGGCGGTGTCTCCGCGTCGTCGGGCGGTGTCTCCGCGTCGTCGGGTGGTGTCTCCACGTCGGCAGGTGACGTCCCCACGTCGTCGGTGAAACTCTCGACGCGGTGAGAGTCGGCGCAGATGAACAATCGTTTTGACCCTCCTCGTCTCCCTGTCGTAGTATGCACGCCATCACGCAAAGCGGGTGGATTGAGGTTATCTCCGGGTCCATGTTCTCGGGGAAGACGGAGGAGCTGCTCCGACGACTCCGTCGTGCGGAGATTGCCGGACAGGAAGTCGCCGTGTTCAAACCCGAACTCGACGACCGATATGGCGAGACGACTGTCGGGTCACACGTGGGGCGCTCGTGGGAGGCGAGCGTCGTTCCCTCGGAAGGCGACGGTATCTGGGAGATTCACGAGCAACTAAACGGCGAAGACGTGGTTGCCATCGACGAAGCGAACTTCTTCTCGACCGAGTTAGTCGACGTCTGCGAGCAGTTGGCCGCCGATGGCAAGCGCGTCCTCATCTCGGGGACTGACCAGACGTTCCGCGGCGAACCGTTCGAACCGCTGCCGCAACTGATGGCGCTCGCGGAGTACGTCGATAAACTGCAGGCAATCTGTAGCGTCTGCGGCGAACCCGCCTCGCGCAATCAGCGACTCATCGACGGCGACCCCGCTCACGCCGATGACCCGACCATCCTCGTCGGTGCCGAGGAGTCCTACGAGGCGCGGTGCCGGAACTGTCATACCCTCCGGCGGAACTAGAGGCTAGCGTGACTACTTGGGTCGAAGTCCCCGCCGAGGGGCGTGACAGAGGTGTCGTCGGTCTCCTCAACGCGTGGGTCGCCGTGGTCGCTCGCCCTCGGCAGTTCTTCGAGGACGGCGTCGCACCCGGTGACCAAGCGCCGGGTCTCGTTTTCGCAATCGCCGTCGCCCTCGTGTATCAGGGGCTTCAGTTCGTCTTCGTCCCGACGACGATTCCCGAACTCGGCGGCGGTGCGACCGTCTCGGCGCTCGTCGCGCTCCTCGTTATCGCGCTCTTCGTTGCCCCGCTCTTACTCCACCTCACGGCGGCGATTCAGACGGCGCTTCTCATCCCGCTTCTCTCCCGACGCGCCGGGGTGAGCGAGACGGTGCAGGTTATCGCCTACGCCGCGGCCCCCTGTGTGTTCGCTGGCGTCCCGGTTCCAGCGGTGCAAGCGGTGTGCGTCCTCTACGGTGCGGCACTCCTCGCGATTGGTATCAGTGTGGTACATCAAACGTCAATTTCGAAAGCACTCATCGCAACTGCCGTTCCTTCCGGTGTGGTCTTCGGATACGCCTTTGGAGGGTTTCGGGCGCTTACGGCGCTCGTCGAAGGGCTTCCCATCGCCTAAATTTTGGCACTATACCAGCGAAACAATCGGATACGCGCGTATGTATCTGTCCCGAGCGTTTTTCGACAATCGTTTTAGTAAGGGGTTGTTTGCTCAACGCAATGGATTGGATTACGCACGAGGAGGACGTCTGGTTCGACTTCCGGGGCAATAGCCCCCACCAGCTCGTCCCCGGTCGATTCTACAAAGGCACCGTTGACGGGTACGCCGACTTCGGTGTCTTCGTCGACCTCGCACCCAATGTCACTGGTTTACTGCACCGTAGCGAACTCGACCGCCGCCTCGAAACCCTCGAATGGGAACCCGGCGACGCAGTCTTCGTCCAAGTGAAGAACGTCCGCGACAACGGTAACGTCGACCTCGCGTGGTCGATTCGAGAGACCGAATCCGAGTTCCGCGGCGCTCGCATTCACGACCCCGACGGCGACGCCGACGGCCAGCCGGTCGAAAGCGAGAGCGAAGACAGCGGCCCGAAGCCCATCAAGAAGCGACCCCAGTCGGGCAACCGCACGCGACCGGTCGGCACCACACAGAGCACGTCAGAGCCTGAACGCACGTCCGCGCCCGAAGAATCCGACGATGCGTCCGCTCAGACCGACGCGGTCGACGAAGCACCGGTCGACGAAGCGCCAGTCGACGAAGCACCGGTTGACGAAGCGCCAGTCGACGAGGACGAGACGCCCACCGCGGCGGACGTCGTCGGCGACGTGGCGGCTACCGAGACTGCCGACCAAGAAGTCGTCACGGAAGCCGTCAAAGAAGCCGAAGAAGAACGCGAGCGCGCCACCCTCGCCGACATCGAGAACCACGTCGGCGAAGACGTTCGCGTCGAAGGCGAAATCGTCAGCGTCCGCCAGACCGGCGGTCCGACCGTCTTCGAACTCCGCGACGAGACGGCCGTCGCCGACTGCGCCGCCTTCGTCGAAGCGGGCGTCCGCGCCTACCCCGAAGTTGATGTCGGTGACTTCGTCCGCATCGACGGTGAGGTCGAACGCCGCCGCGGCGAACTCCAAATCGAGACCGAAGACCTCCGCGTCTTCGGCGACACCGAAGCCGACACCGTGAAGCAGCGCCTCGCAGACGCGCTCTCCGACGAGGCTCGCCCGGACGCCGTCGCACCGCTCGCGGCTCACGAACCGGTCGCTGCCGTTGGCAAGTCGCTTCTCGACGCCGCCGAAGCCATCCGTCGCGCCGTCCTCGAATCGCGCCCCATCGTCGTTCGTCACACGGCCACCGCAGACGGCTACGTCGCCGGTGCCGCCGTCGAGCGCGCCGTGCTCCCCCTCATCCGCTCGGAGCACCCGCGCGACGACGCCGAGTACCACTACTTCACCCGCCGTCCACTCGAAGAGGCCGTCTACGGTATGGACGCCGCGACGAACGACGTGTCGCGCATGCTCGAAGACCGCGACCGCCACGACGAAAAGCTCCCACTCGTGCTGCTCCTCGGTGCGGGTTCGACGACCGAATCCCTCGACGGACTCGGTCTCCTCGGCGTCTACGGTGCCGAGCGCGTCGTCGTCGACGCCGCGCCCGCCGACGACAAGGTCGCTGGCGAAGTGGACGTGCTCGTCAACCCCGCCCGCGAGGGCTCCGACGCGAACGACCTTTCGGTCGGCGCACTGGCCTCGACGCTCGCTGTCGCCGTCAACGAAGACGTTCGTGACGACGTGTCGCACCTCCCCGCGGTGAGCTACTGGGAGAACTGCCCGCAGCAGTACCTCGACCTCGCCGCTGACCACGGCTTCGACGCCGACCGCGTGCGCGAACTCCGCGAAGCAGTCGCCCTCGAAGCGTACTACCAGTCGTATCAGGACAAGCGCGAACTCATCGCCGACCTGCTCTTCGATGCCGACGAGGGCCTTGCCGGACACGTGTCCGAGCAGTTCCGCATCAAGCTCGAAGACGAAGTCGAGACGGCGCAGGCGAACATCGAGTCCCGTGAGGTCGACAGCATCTCCGCAGCCGTCCTCGACGCCGACGCCTACAGCCACCGGTTCGACTTCCCGCCGACGAGCCTCCTCGTCGACGAACTCCACCGTCGCAACCGCGAGGGTGACAAGTTCGTGACGGTCGTCCTCGGCACCGACGAACTCTACGTCCGCAGTACGAACCACCTTGACCTCCGCGCCGTCGTCGAGGCGGCCGCCGAGAAGGCACCCGCCGCCGGTCTCGCCGCCGCGGGTATCCGCGAAGGTCGCATCGAGTTCCTGACCGGCGCGCGTGACGAGGCGCTCGAAGCCGTCCTCGAAGCCGCTGCCGACCAGTTCTAAGCGTCAATCCAGACTCCTCCTCGTTCGTTCTCGACGGAGGACCGCGACTTCGACACTCGCGAGCGACACGCTTATCCACGAAACGACCCGATTCGCGCCCATGAGCCGTCACCACGTCGCCACCCGGGAGGTGTGTCCGTGAGCGCCGAGACCGAAACCGAGTCCGAGGCGTTCGACCGGACCTGCGAGGCGCTCGTCGAGCGCATCCTCGCGGGCGAAATCGACCGCGACGACCTCGAATCGGCCAAGCTTGACGCCTGTTCGGAACACTCCTCGCCGAAGGTGCCGAAGAACGCCGAGATTCTGCAATACGCCCCCGAGGACCGCCGCGAAGAGGTCAAAGAGGTCGTCCGCCGAAAGCCCGTCCGAACCGCCTCGGGCGTCTCGCCGGTCGCCATCATGACCTCGCCGCACATGTGCCCGCACGGGAAGTGTCTCTACTGTCCCGGCGGCCCGGCCAGCGAGTTCTCTTCGTCGCAGTCGTACACGGGCCACGAACCCGCGGCCGCGCGCGGCGTCCAGAACGACTACGACCCCTATGGACAGGTCACGCTTCGTCTCGAACAACTCCGGCACATCGGCCACCCGGTCGACAAGGTCGAACTCATCTTGATGGGCGGGACGATGACCGCCCGGAGCCACGACTATCAGGAGTGGTTCGTCAAGCGCGCGCTCGAAGCGATGAACGACTACGACCTCGACACGGAACCGCAACCCGCAGAGGGGCAGTCGTTCGCGCCCGACCCGGAGGATGTCGAATTCAAGTACGTCGAAGACGTTATCGCCGAAAACGAAACGGCCGACATCCGCAACATCGGGACGACGTTCGAGACGAAACCCGACTGGTGTGACCCCGAGCAAATCGACCGGATGCTCGATTTGGGTGCGACGAAGGTCGAAGTCGGCGTCCAGACGACCTACGAGCGCATCAACCGCGAGATGCACCGCGGCCACGGCGTGCAGGCATCTATCGACGCCAACCGTCGCCTGCGCGACTCGGCGTTCAAAGTCGGCTTCCACATGATGCCCGGCCAACCGGGAATGACGAAGGAGATGTGCATCGAGGACTTCCGCCAACTGTTCGAGAACTCGGACTGGCGGCCGGACTACCTCAAGATTTACCCGACGCTCGTCGTCCGCGACACCATCACCTACGACATGTGGCGGCGCGACGAGTACGAACCGCTGGACAACGAGGAGGCCGCCGAAGTCGTCTCCGAAGTCATGGGCATGATTCCGAAGTACACCCGTCTCCAGCGCGTCCAGCGCGACATCCCCGCGGACTTCATCGACGCGGGTGTCTGGAAGTCCAACCTCCGGCAACTGGCCGCACAGCGCGCCGAAGAAAAGGGTATCACCCCCCGAGACATCCGCGCCCGCGAGGTGGGGATGAACGAGGCCGACCCGGACCCAGAGCGCGTCGAACTCGACGTGATGACCTACGAGGTTGCGGGCGGGATGGAACACTTCATCTCGTTCGAAGACCCCGTCGAGGACCTCCTCATCGGCTTTTGTCGCCTGCGGTTCCCCGGCAACCCGGTTCGGCGCGAACTCCAGAACTCGGCGCTGGTCCGCGAACTCCACGTGTACGGGTCCGAGGTCGGAATCGGCGGCGAGGGCGACTGGCAGCACAAGGGCTACGGCCGCAAACTGCTCGCCCACGCCGAAGCACTCGCCCGCGACGGTGGCTTCGACAAGATTTCGGTCATCTCCGGTATCGGGGTGCGGCAGTACTACAAGCAGAAGCTTGGGTACTATCAGGACGGTCCCTACGTGTCGAAGCGGTTGTAGGGGGCGGCGGTTTTTTCCTCCAGGTTTTGCGGGACGAGCGAAGCGAGTCCCGGAAAAAGTGGGACTGGTCCGTACGTGTCGAAGCGGTTGTAGGGGGCGGCGGTTTTTTTCCTCCAGGTTTCCACCGGTAACGCCAGCACCAACTCCTCGACGTGCTATATCGTCTCCGCGAGCAACGTCACCACCGGCCTGAACGATTCCGCCGGCATGGGGCGCGACGAAATCCTCGTCACCCGTAACAGCAGGGTTCGTATCGCAGACAGCCACCTGAGCGATGTCTTCGTCAAGACAATCCTCGGCCCATCCGAAGTCCACGTCACGAACAACACCATCGACAGAGCCCGACTTGGCCACATTCCAGACGAGGACGATATCGGAGCCCAGTCCGACTGAGGTGAGCGGAATACACCTCTGACCCACTCCCACGGACCTTCTCGACCGCTACCACCGAGGGTCCGACTCGGGGAGTACGGCCCATGGGCCAGCCTTCCGATTTGCCGATGGGAAAAGTGTGGATTCGTGTTATCCGACGGGCTGTTCGGCGACGCCGAGTTGTTGCATCATGCCGAGCGTGTCGAACTGTACCCACCGTTCGACGATTTTTCCGTCCCGTAGCCGGAAGAACACGATTCCTTCGGTCTGGACCTGCTGTCCAGTTGCTTCGATACCCATGAAATTACCCTCGTGGGTCAGTCGTGACGAAACTCGTATGGCGACGGTATCGCCCTCAGCGACTATCTCTTCGATGGTGTTTTCATGTGTGGGAAACGCGGCACTAAGTCCCTCGAACGTTTGCTTGAGTGCCTCACGGCCTTGCGTCTCTCCAAACTCGGTGTGATCGACCATATCCTCGGCGACTAGCTCATCGATCAGCCCGATGTTTCCCTTGCCCGATACCTCGTCCATAAAGCGACGGACGGTTCGTTTGTTCACCTCACGAGTCGGTGTCGATGTCATTACGTCTCCTCAGGTGTAGCATTCTGCTCAACACGTCTCCTCACTAACGTCGCTGGAAAGCGGAACGCTGATGTCCCTAACGCTATGGACAATGTTAACCATTACCAAATGTCTCTATGTGCTGGGCTCCGCTGTCCCCCGAGGACCGAGACGTGCTTTGGCTTCACGTCCGTTGTGACAAGCCATTGCTGACCGAAGGGTTCAACAAAATTTCAAATCCTGTAACGTACTCTTAAACCGCTACCCACCGATTTGGCACTCGTTCTCACCACTGATTCTGCTCCGCCACGCTTTTCATTTTCTCGTCCAACAAAGCGGTACGATGGCCGAACCGCTGGGGGCGGGCACGGGGATAGTATCGTGGGTCGAGAGCCTTCGGTCGACGCTGGCGCAGTTCGTCTCGACCGAAGAGCGAATCGGCATCTCCGCGGCACTGGTGACACTCGCGTTGGGGTTGTCGCTGTACCTCGCGCCGCGACTCGTCTCGCGGGCGTCGACGGAGTTCCACAACCGAGTGCTCCAGCACCCGAAAGTCCCGGATGCGGTCCACGACGTTGCGTGGTTGTTCCCGGCGACAGTGCTGATTCGGACGCTGCAACTCACCATCTTCGTCGGTGTCGGACTGGCGCTGTTGCTCCTCTGGGGCTACGATTCGGTCGCAGTCACCGCCGCGGCCATCATTGCGATGGCCATCCCGAACATCGCCAAACTCGTGACGACGTTCGTCCTCCTCGCCGGTGCGTTCGTCGGCACAAACGTCCTCGAAGCCCAGCTCGACTCGTACGCCAATTCTGTCGACCACATCAACGCACACCAGCAGGGCATCGTCTTCCGCGTATTGCAGGTCGTCGTCCTGCTCGCAGTCGGGATGGCGTCCCTGACTGTCTGGCAGTTCAAAATCGGGGGTCTACTCGCCGGTGCTGGCTTCCTCGGTATCGTGGTCGGTATGGCCGCCCGCCAGACGCTCGGCGCGCTCATCGCGGGATTCGTCCTCATGTTTTCGCGTCCCTTCGAACTTGGTGACTGGGTGGAAATCGACGACGCCGAGGGCATCGTTACGGACATCACCATCATCAACACGCGCCTGAGCAACGCGGACGGCGAGACGGTGGTGTTCCCGAACGACCGCGTGACGAACGCGAAAATCACCAACCGGACGAAGCGCAACCGACTTCGCCTCAGACTGAACGTCGGCATCGACTACGAGACGGACATCGACCACGCGGAGACGGTGGCGAAGGAGGCGCTTTCTGACCTCCAGTTCGTCGAATCAGTGCCGGAACCGCAGGTGATGCCGACGACGTTCGGCGACTCGTCTATCGGGCTTCAGGTTCTCTTCTGGATAACGAACCCGTCGGCACCGCGGCGGATGCGCGCGAAAGCCGAAGTTCTCAGGAGTATTAAGACGGCGTTCGACCGCGAGGGAATCAAGATACCGTACCCGCAGCGGGAACTACTCGCTCGCGAGGAAGCGTCGGGCTTCAAAATTCGGGGCGAGGCTCCGAGGCCGGAGTCGGAACCGGTCGAATCGCCGTCGGCGTCGTCTCGCTCGAACGACTGACCGCGACTGACGACCGCGACTGACCGACTTACGACGCGTCGAATCGGTCGAGGTTCTGTGAGAGGGCGTCGGCCGCCGACCGTTGGTCGTCGGTCAGGTCGACGATGTCCTCGGAAATCTCGGTAATCTCTTCTGCACCACGGTTCACTTCTTCGAGCGTCGCGGTGACGGTTTCGACGGCGTCGGCCTGGTCGTCGCTGGCCCGCGAGAGTTCGGTGATTCCGTCGGTGGCTTCCGAAACGTCATGGGTCGCGTCGCTGAGCGAGTCGACCGTCTCGGACATCGCTTCGTCCGCTTCGAGAACGTCCTCGTGGGTCTCTTCGACGAGTTCGACCGTCTTCGTCGCACGCTCTTGGATGGCGGTGATTCTGTCGGCGATGCGTTCGGTGTGCGACTGCGTCTCGTCGGCGAGCGACTTTACCTCGCCAGCGACGACGGCGAAGCCTTCGCCCGCTTCGCCCGCGCGGGCCGCCTCGATGTTGGCGTTGAGCGCGAGGATGTTGGTACGGTCGGCGATATCGGAAATGACGGCCGCGACCTCCTCGATTTCGGCCATCTCGTCTTCGAGGTCC
The DNA here is from genome assembly GCF_044593955.1 of Haloferax sp. S1W. Lineage (GTDB taxonomy): Archaea > Halobacteriota > Halobacteria > Halobacteriales > Haloferacaceae > Haloferax. The sequence continues at coordinate 641,546 of NZ_CP172595.1, read as the reverse complement.
GCGACGGTGTCGACGAGGTTGTTACTTCGCTGTTTCACCTCGTCCGTGACTTCCTGGGTCTCCTTGGTCGATTCGAGCGACGACTCGATATTGTCGCGGGCACGGGACGACGCCTGTGCGACTTCCGTCGAACTCGCGGCGACTTCTTCCATCGTCGCGCTGAACGACTCCATCTCGTCGCGGACGGAGGCGAGTTCGGCCTGCTGTTCGTCCGTCTGCTTTGCGATTTCCTTCGCGGCGGACTCGGCGGTCGAGACGTTGGATGCGACTTCGCTGGCGTGCACGTCAACGTCGCCGACGAGACGCTCGAAGCGGTCGGCCATCTCGTTTACTTCGTCGAGGATGCGCAGCAGTTCGTCGTCGATGTGTCTCGCCTCGTCGAAGTCGAAGTCGACTCGCTTACTCAGGTTCCCGTCACCGAGTGCTTCGAGCGTGTCGGTCACCTCGGAGACGAGGCTCTGAAGCGCCCGTTGGCGCTGGAGTGCTTCGGTCTCGTCCTGAACCAGTTCGACGACCGCATCGAGGTTCCCCTCGCCGTCGAAGACCGGAATCGCCTTGAACGAGATGTGGACGGTTTCTCCGCCGGCGTTCGTCAACGTCCGCTCATCGACGTAGACGGGACCTGCGGGCGTCTCCTCACACACGACGTCGTACTCTTCGTCGGCACTCCGCGGGGATTCGTACACCTTCCCCGCGAGGGTCTTGGCCACGCCGTCGTCTTCGTACGTGACGAGTTCGGCGGCCTCTGGTTCCGTGAGTCCAATAACGTCCTCGCTCGGAATCTGGAACATGGCGGTCGCCGTCTGGTTCCACGCGGAGACGGTTCCGTCCCCGTCGAGGACGAACACCGGCATCGGAAGCGCATCGAGAAGTGACGGTTCGGCTGTGGTATCTGGGCCGCCATCACTGGCCTGTGATTTCGACCCCGAAACTGCTCCCACGACGAGTGACGAGAGCGCACTAAGCATGTTCGACACACGACCGACCGTGAGTATATATGTAGCTGCCTAATTATCAGATGTAATTTTGTGAAGTGTTACCTTATCAAGGTGTGTTTCGAAGTGACCTGTTCAGAGTTCTTTCAGCATCTTCACGTGCGGGATTCCGGCTTCGTCGAATACGTCGCTCGTCGTTTCGTAATCGAGCCGGTGGTAGAACCCCTCGGCAGAGGTCTGTCCGTGGAGGACGAGCCGTTCGAAGCCGCGGTTTTCAGCTTCGGTTTCGAGTGCGGCCATCAGTCGCCGCCCCCAGCCTTCGCCGCGAGCCGATTTGACGACGGCGACTCGTTCGACCTTTCCGACGCCGGGTTCTGATTCCCGGAGGCGTGCCGCACCGACTGGCTCGCCGTCTCGGTAGCCGACGAAGTGGACGGCATCCGAATCCGGTTCGTCGTACTCGTCCCACTCCAGCGACTCGTCCACATCCTGTTCGTCGACGAACACGGTCTGTCTGACGGCGAAGACATCCTCGCGTTCGTCGGCGGTGGTCACGACGCGAACTTCCGTTTCGGTCATACTCGGTGCTTCTTCGGGCGGCTACCTGACCGTTGCGGAGGAACACCAGTGACCTAGTCGAACAGCACGGACGACCCGTGGTCTTGACCTGCCGAAACGACATCCCTTTTCCTTCGCCGCGAAAAGGCCAGTCCATGGACCCGAAGCGGGAACTCACGAGCGTCGACCTCGCGGCCCTCGTCACCGAACTGAACCGGTACGAGGGTGCGAAAGTCGACAAGGCATACCTCTACGGGGACGACCTGCTTCGCCTCAAGATGCGGGACTTCGACCGCGGGCGACTCGAACTCCTCGTCGAGGTGGGCGATATCAAGCGGGCCCACCTCGCCGCACAGGAGCACGTCCCCGACGCACCCGGTCGACCGCCGAACTTCGCGATGATGCTGCGGAACCGCCTCAGCGGTGCCGACTTCGCGGGCGTCGAGCAGTACGACTTCGACCGCATTCTCACCTTCACGTTCGAACGCGGCGACGAGAACACGAAAATCGTCGTCGAACTGTTCGGACAGGGCAACATCTCCGTCCTCGACGAGACGGGCGAGGTCGTTCGCAGCCTTGAGACAGTTCGCCTCAAGTCGCGGACGGTCGCCCCCGGCGCGCAGTACGAGTATCCCGCCTCCCGACTCGACCCGCTTTCGGTCAGTCGCGACGCGCTCGGCCGCAACATGGAGCAGTCCGATACAGACATCGTTCGGACGCTCGCCACGCAACTCAACCTCGGTGGCCTCTACGCCGAAGAGCTGTGTACCCGCGCGGGTGTGGACAAGACGCTCGACATCGCCGACGCGACGGAAGACGACTACGACGCCGTCTTCGACGCCATCGTCGAACTCCGCGAACAGGTTCGCGCCGGTGAGTTCGACCCGCGCGTCTACCTCGACGACGACGACAACGTCGTGGACGTGACGCCGTTCCCACTTCGCGAACATCAAAACGAGGGCCTCGACGAGGAGGCCCACGACTCGTTCAACGAGGCACTCGACGAGTACTTCTTCCGCCTCGACCTGACCGCCGACGAGCAACCGGATGTCGGGTCGAACCGCCCCGACTTCGAGGCGCAAATCGCCAAACAGGAGCGCATCATCGAACAGCAAGAAGGTGCCATCGAGGGCTTCGACGAGCGGGCGGCCGCCGAACGCGAGCGCGCCGAACTCCTCTATGCGAACTACGATCTCGTCGACGACGTGCTCTCGACGGTTCGCAGTGCGCGCGAGGAGGGCGTCCCGTGGGACGACATCGCTGACAAACTCGAAGCCGGGGCCGAACAGGGCATTCCGGCCGCTGAGGCGGTCACGAACGTCGATGGTGCGGAAGGAACCGTCACCATCGACCTCGACGACTCCACTATCACCCTCGACGTGTCGATGGGTGTCGAGAAGAACGCCGACCGCCTCTACACCGAGGCCAAGCGCATTCAAGAGAAAAAAGAGGGCGCGCTCGCGGCCATCGAAGACACCCGCGAAGAACTGGAGGCGGTGAAACGCCGCCGCGACGAGTGGGAAGCCGACGACGACGAAGACGACGCGGAAGACGAGGAAGAAGAAGAGATAGAGTGGCTCTCGCTTCAGTCGGTCCCCGTTAAATCGACCGACCACTGGTACGAGCAGTTCCGCTGGTTCCACACCTCCGACGGCTATCTCGTCGTCGGCGGGCGCAACGCGGACCAAAACGAAGCGCTCGTCAAGAAGTACATGGACAAGCACGACCGGTTCTTCCACACGCAGGCGCGTGGGGGGCCGGTCACCCTCCTGAAGGCGACGGGACCGAGCGAACCCGCAAAAGAGGTCGACTTCCCCGAGTCGTCGCTACAGGAAGCCGCGCAGTTCGCCGTTTCGTACTCCTCTATCTGGAAAGACGGCCGCTTCGCCGACGACGCCTACATGGTCGAACCCTCGCAGGTGTCGAAGACGCCCGAATCGGGCGAGTACATCGAAAAGGGGAGTTTCGTCATTCGCGGCGACCGAACCTACTTCAACGACGTTGCGGCCGAAGTCGCCGTCGGCATCCAGTGCGAACCCGAGACGCGGGTCATCGGTGGCCCGCCGTCGGCTATCGAGACGCGTGCGGAAACAACGCTCACGCTCAAGCCGGGGCAGTACGCCCAAAATGACGCCGCAAAGCTGTGCTACCGGCGTCTCCGCGAACACTTCGCAGACACATCGTTTGTCAGGAAAGTCGCGTCACCGGACCTCATTCAGGAGTTCCTGCCACCCGGTGGGAGCGACATTGTCAGCGAGTGAGAATAGCGCTGGCTGTCGAAAGCGCACCCTCGTTCCGTCATAACTGTCAATTATTCGTTGAAATCAGGTACAATATTATATACTTTCTCGCCGTAAGGTTCTCCCGAGCGCGTGCGATAGCCCACCGAAAACGGCCGGCCGAGTCCGGTCATGCAGTCGGTATCGGGCGGGTGAAGGCGGCGCTTGGTGATACCGATGCTTTCAGAATCCATCAATTATCCCCGAAACGACGAGGACTGGGTCAAAACAGTCCTTATCGGCGGGGTGCTCGGCCTGTTGAGCTTCCTCATCGTCCCGACGTTCATCGTCATCGGATACCTGTTGCGGGTCGTTCGTGCGACGATGCACGGAGACGAAGAACCGCCCGTATTTGACGACTGGGGTGACATGACGATAGACGGCCTGAAAGGGTTCGTCATCGCGTTCGTCTACGGGCTTATTCCCGCCATCATCGCCGGAGTCTTCGGCTTCGCGGGTATCATGGGCGCAGTCGCAGGAAACGGGTCGCAGACTGCAGGAATCTTCGGGGGCATCGTCGCCCTCGTCGGTCTCCTGCTCGCGCTCGTCCTCGGTCTGCTCGCCGCTTACATCATCCCGGCGGCGCTGTCGAACTACGCCGAGACCGACCGTCTCGGCGCGGCCTTCGACTTCGGGACGCTCCGACCCATCCTGATGTCCGGGAAGTACGCGACGGCGTGGCTCATGGCCTTCGCCGTGTTGTTCGCGTCGTCTATCCTCGTCGGCGTTCTCAACGTCATCCCGCTTCTCGGCTTCGTCGTCGGCGCGTTCGTGACGTTCTACGCCGCGGTGGCCGCCTACTACATCATCGGCACGACGTGGGGCGAACTCCACGACGTCGAGATGATGGAAGAAGGCGACATGCCGGGCGAACAACCAGCCGTCTAAACCGCCGTTCCGACTTTCTTTCGCGGCGGAATATCTAAGCCGATAGCGGAACGACCCCACGTCGTCATGCTCTCTGATGCACTCGGTTTCGTAAAACGAAGCGACGACTGGGTCGCAACGACTATCATTGGTGGTGTACTCTCACTCCTCTCAATTCTCATCATCCCCGCGTTCATCCTGCAAGGGTATTACGTCAGGGCCATGCAGGCGGCCGCCAGCGGTGACGAGTCTGCGCCCTCGTTCACCGACTGGGGTGGATTGCTCGTCGATGGCCTGAAGCTACTCGTCGTGATGTTCGGCTGGTCGCTTCTCATCGTCGTCCCCATGTTCCTTTTTTCCATCGTCATGGGTGTCGGGTCGACCTTCGTGTCGCAGGCCGCGTCTGCCCCCGGCGCAGCACCGAGCACAGCAGGAAGCCTCGGATTCGGCATCCTCGGAATGGTCGGGATGCTGCTCGTCTTCGGCCTTTCTCTCGTCGTCGGGTATCTCGCTCCGGCAGCGAGTGCGAACTTCGCTATCAACGGTACCCTCGGCGCTGGATTCGACATTCGGACGATTCTCAGCGGTGCCCTCACGGGCGAGTACGCCATCGCGTGGCTGCTCGCCGTCATCGTCGCTGTCGTCCTCGGGACTATCGGCAGCCTCCTCACGATTATCCTCGTCGGTATCTTCGTAATGTTCTACGTGCAGGTCACGACCTACTACCTCTTCGCGCGAGGGTTCGCGGACGGTGTCGGCACCCAGTCGAACTGGTAACGTCGGCACCCGGTCGAACTGGTAACGTCGGCACCCAGTCGAACTGGTAACGTCGGCACCCGGTCGAACTGGTAATCTGCGATAGCAGGACTCTTTTCCGTTCCGCGCCGACGCGACGTATATGCGCATTTCGAGCCGCGGTCGGGGCGAAGAGGGGCGCGAGCGAATCACGCTCGTCCCCGAGAACGTCGACGACCTCTGGCACCTCTCGTACGTCCTCGAACCGGGCGATTTGGTCTCCGGCGACACGACCCGCCGAATCCAGCGCGCCGACGACCAGATGCGAGACACCGGCGGCGAGCGCGAACACATCCACGTGACCATCGAAGTCGAGGACATCGAGTTCGCACGCTTCGCGAACCGCCTCCGCGTCGGCGGCGTCATCGTCTCGTGTTCCCGCGAGGACCAACTCGGCCACCACCACACGCTCAACGTCGAGGAACGCGGCGAGATAACCATCGAGAAGCATTTCAAGGCCGACCAAATCGACCGCATCGAGACGGCCGAGGAAGCCGCCGAGAACCCCGACGTGGCCATCGCAACGGTCGAAGAGGGCGCGGCCTACATTCACACTGTCGCCCAGTACGGCACCGAGGAGTACGCCTCGCTCACCAAACCGACCGGGAAGGGCGAATACGCCCGCCCCCGCTCCGAGCTATTCGACGAACTCGGGTCGGCCCTCTCACACCTCGACGTAGATGCGATTATCCTCGCAGGGCCGGGCTTTACGAAGAACGACGCGATGGACTACTTCGAGAACAATTACTCCGAGGTCGCAGAGACCATCGTCACCACCGTCGACACTGCGGGCGTCGGCGACCGGGGCGTCCACGAAGTACTCAAACGCGGCGCTGTCGACGACGTGCAGAAGCAGACGCGAATCGCAGAGGAAGCCAACCTCATCGACGAGTTGATGGAGAACATCTCGACGGGTGCGAAAGCGGCGTACGGCGTCGACCAGGTCGCCGAAGCGGCCGACTTCGGGGCTATCGAACACCTGCTGCTTCTCGACTCGCGCCTCCGCGCGGAGCGACAGGGCGAAGGCGACTGGGATATCGACGTGAACGACATCATCGATTCGGTCGAGCAGAAAGGTGGCGAGGTGACGGTCTTCTCCGCCGAGTTCCAACCCGGCGAGCAACTGAGGAACCTCGGCGGCATCGCCGCGATTCTTCGGTACCGCCTCCAGTAACCCGAACGTTCCCCGGCCAGGTTTTCGCCGGAGCAACCGTTTAGGCCGCGGCGTCCAAGGTTCTAGAGTGCTTTGGAGCGTCATCGCGAAGACCGTCAATCGGGTCGATAGATGGCTCGACCAGGTGTTCTTCGCCGCGTGGGAGGTGTCGGTCCTCGTGATTCCGACCCTCTGGTTCCTCTTGGCCGCGACACCACACGGTGCGGTGTCACTGTCCGGGCTGACCGCGCTCGCGGTGAGCGCCGCGGCCGTGGGTACCTTCCGCGGCGAGTACGTCTCGACCGGGCCGTGGCCGCGGCCCGGACACCTCTCGACGCTTCCCGTCCGCTCTGCATACTACAGTCTCGTCGTCGGCGGAACCTCGCTCCTCGGCGCGGCCGCACAGGTCCACCTCGGGACGTTCTGGGTAGGGATTCTCGTTCCGGCCGTCGTCGCAACCGGGTTGCTGGCGCTCCTTCCTGCTGTCGTCGATGCTGTCGAACGGGTCGCGCGATTCACAGTGTGAGACGAACTGATGTATCCCTTCTACCAAACGTGTCTGGATATAAACTATTGCTTTGAGCGTCACGAAAATATAATAAATATTTGATAATTCAGCCAGAGATGATTGATATGGCCACTCACATGCGAGAATTTGGAAGAGACTCGATACAGATTTCAGTCTAATATTGAAAAATCGCTAATACACCTCTCAGTTAACTTTCACTCCAGTCAATGAGGAGATGGAGTGACGCTCTGTCTGCCTCGTTGATTGGCTAGGAGAAGGCAATGACACAACCGAAGCAACACGCTACCCCGAACCGTCGCAGGTTCCTCCGAACAACGGGACTCCTCGTAGGGGGACTCGCACTCGGTGTCTCCGCGGCCGGGAGTGCAGCGGCCGGGGTCAGTGTAGCAAACGGATGGTACGAAGAAGAAGAAATCTACTACATCGCCCACGGGGTCGAAGAAGGAGTCACAGAACGCGGAGAAAACGACATCTACCTCATCGGTGGAGACCGCGTGTGGCAGGCGCAAGTCGTGGAGTTCATCCCCGGCGACTCCGGCTACTCACCCCACTGGAACGTCAATCTCGTTCAGACTGCCACAGGGGTGACAGTCGATGACATCGTCGCCTCTGCGTACGTCTCGGACCACTACCCGGAAGCCCTCTTCGACGATGTCGAAGACATTCTGGCCGCAGAGAATGCGGGGCTGGTCACTATCGCAAAGCCAGGGGTCGTGGTCTTGTGCCCAATCGTTCCAGAGCGTGTCGCAGATGCACCAGGAAACACCGAACTGCCGGAGGACTTCCCGCGCCCGTGGCCGGACACGTTCTAACCAAGACGTGACTTCCGGTACGGCGAACTTTTGTTTTCGATACGTTTCCCTGAACTGAGTGCCTTGGGTCCGTTACTGCCCAGTCAGCGACTCGCTCGCCGGTGAGAATTCGATAGCCGTCCCGAGTCCTTCGTCGACCGCTTTCTCGTATAGCAGATACGCGGCGGCGACCGTCTCGATACCCGTGCCGCCGCTGTCGAAGACGGTAATCTCCTCGTCGGTTTCGCGCCCGGCGGCCCGCCCGGAGACGACTTCGCCGAGTTCGGCGTGGATGTGGGCTTCGTCGACGACACCTGCGTCCATGGCGGCGAGGAACGACCCTGCATCCATCGTCGCGCGCTCGCGGAGGTCGGGGACGTATTTCGCCCGTTCGATGGTCGTCGCGTCCAGTTCGCGCTTGTTGGGGTGGTACTGTCCCATCGCGGTGACGTGCGTGCCGGGGTCGAGTAGGTCGCCGTCGAACACTGGTTCGCTCGCTGTGGTCGCCGTGATGACGATATCAGCGCCTTCGACGGCCGCGGCGCTGGAGGCAACGGCGGCGACACTCGCGTCGAGACGGCGGTCCATCTCGCCAGCGAACGCCTCGCGGCTCTCCTTCGTCGGCGAGTAGACCCAGACAGAGTCGAGGTCGCGGACGGTGGCGACCGCCCGGAGTTGGCCGCGGGCCTGCGCGCCGCTGCCGATAATTGCGACCGAGGAGGCGTCTTCGCGGGCGAGCGCATCGACCCCGACGCCACCCGCAGCGCCTGTCTTGAACGGATTCATGCTCGCGCCGTCGAGGAGTGCGAGCGGTTCGCCGGAGTCGGCGTCGAAAAGCGGCGTCATGAACCACGCATCTTCCGCGCCGAACCCGGCAGAGTACATGTATCCGCCCATCGCGCCCGTCTCGGGGAGGACGGCCGCGTAGGTGGTAAACATTCCCGGTGGCTCGCGGTTGAGCAGTTTCGTCCGCGGTTCGGCCGGTGCGCCTTCACCTCGTTGCCGGTACCCCTCGCGGACCGCATCGACGTACTCGGCGGGTGTCGCGAGGTCGTTCACGTCGGCACTCGTGAGCAACAATGTCTCTGTCATGTTTGGCGAGACGTGGCCTGCGGCCAAAACCCTGCGGGCCGACCCGATGGTCGGTCAACACGGCGTGTGAAATTAGTCTGCGTCGAGAACGGAGGGACCGGTATCTGCGCGACTCGGGTGACCAGTGTGGCCTGCGTGGTCGTTGCGTCGTCGGACTGGTGTGGATGACGATGGGCCATTCACGAAGAGGGCGTGACCAGTCAGCAACGCTGCGACACCCGCTGCCATCGGCACTGCCGTGGTCAACTGCATGCCAACCACGACGAGGGAGCCGGTAATGCCTACGAGCGCGAGTGGGATGAGCCCAAGAATGTAGTCGTAATATCCGGTCATAAGATATACTAATATACGGAGGTAAGTGGTATAGTTCTTTCTCATAGATGACTGATATTCACCTCATGGCTTCGGTAACACATTCTCATAACTTATGAGTAAATAACCGCAAGACAGCGCCGGGGTGAATTACCCTCAGGAATATCAAAGCATGCTGAACGGCAGTCGTGAGTCCGTTCTGAACATCCAACTGGTGCGTCGAGTTCGTGCTCTCGCGCACCCTCGTCCACGCCGTCGCGCGAACTGCCGCAACTCCACATGGTTAACCGTGTTGAACCCGTGCCAACGCGTGTGAATCGCAACGACCGCGCAATCGTCGCACTGGTGATGCTCGCTCACGGGATGGTCCACACCTACGAACTGTCGATTCCCATCTTCGTATCCATCTGGCTCCGCGAGTACACTACCATCGAACTCGGTCTTGCGGCGGTTCCGGTCACGACTGCCTCCCTCGGCGTGATGGTCGGCCTCGGATTCGCGCTGTTCGGTCTCGGGGCGCTTCCCGGTGGTGTCCTCGTCGACCGCGTGGGGTCGAAACGCCTCATCGTGGCGTGTCTCGTCGGCATGTCCGGGTCGTTCGTCCTCCTCGCGGCCGCACCGAATCTCGTTGTCGTCGCGCTCGCGCTCGTACTCTGGGGTGCGGCGGCGAGCGTCTACCACCCCGCAGGACTTCGACTCATCAGCACCGGCGTCGAAGAACGTGGAACTGGATTCGCCTATCACGGTATCGCCGGTAACCTCGGTATCGGCTTCGGACCATTTCTCACGGCGCTCCTGTTGCTCTTTTTCGACTGGCATCTCGTCGCTGGCGTCCTCGCACTTCCGGCACTCGCTGCTGCCGTGTTCGCCACTCGCGCTGACTTCGAAGAACAGGCCGCCGTCGCTGCGGCCGATGGCGGGTCGGGAACGTCGGGTGACAAGTCCTCGACCGGCGTCTCGTCGCTTGGCGAATTCCTCTCGGAGTCGAAGGCGCTTTTCGCCAGCGGGTTTGCGCTCGTCTTCGCCGTGGTGATGTTCTCCGGACTCTACTACCGCGGAGTCACGACGTTCCTGCCGGACCTCATCGGCGGCGTCATCGGCATCGAACCGGTCCCAATCTCGGCGCTGCTCCCGGCCGCGCTCGTGCCGGGGTCGGCCGCCGCCGCACCGACGCTGGATATTGAACTCTACGTGTACGCCGGACTCCTGACCATCGGCGTGGTCGGCCAGTACGTCGGCGGGAAGCTCACCGACCGCGTTCCGACAGAACGCGGGTTAGTTGTCGGATTCGGCGCGCTTGCACTCGTCGCCGTTGCCTTCCTGCCCGTCGCCAGCCTCGGCGTCGGCCCATTGCTCGCAATCTGCGCGCTCCTCGGCTTTTTTCTCTTTCTCGTCCAGCCGTTCTATCAAGCGACCGTCGCGGAGTACACGCCCGCGGGGCTTCGCGGCCTCTCGTACGGCTTTACCTATCTCGGCGTGTTCGGTGTGGGGGCGCTCGGCGGTGCTGTCGCCGGGTTCGTCCTCGCCGTTGCGGACCCACCGACGCTGTTTTTCGTCCTCGCAGGGTTCGCGGCAGTCGCGTCGCTCCTCGGCGTGACGTTGTTGCGGAAACGGCCGACGCCCGCCTGAATGCAGCGGAAACGACGGCCAACAATCGAGTTGTTCGGACGGTTTTCAGACGATGCGGAAGTAGATGGTGCGCCAGAGACTGATGGCGACCGTTCCGAAGACGAGCATCACACCGATGAAAATCGGGTCTGCGCCGCCCTCGAAGAGCGGGGACCACCGAATCACCGCACCGAGAACGGCGGCGACGACCCACGAGCGAATCGCGAGCGGGACGGCAGACTTCGCCGATTCGGCGGCACCCGGCGAGTACGCACCCAGAATCGGGGCGATGAGCGCCCACCCGATGATGAACGGGACGGCGGTGAGGACCCATCCGACTGGGTCGGTCGAGAGGTACGACACACCGTTGTGCTGAATCACGCCGACGGTCACGAGGAGGAAGATGGCGAGTACGTCACCCACTGCGAGGGGTAACGCCCCGGCATCGAGTCGCTCCTCCAGGAAGGACGTGGAGGTTGCCATACGCGAGGATACGTCGCCCCCCTAATGGCTCTCCCGCTTTTTCGCGACGACCGTGTACTCGAATCCCGTGTCGAGTACGTCGGCGTCGAACCCGGCACCGTCGAGGAGTTCAGTGAGGTCACGGGGCGTCGCGAAGGTCGAACCGAACCCGATGGCGCGCTCGGCGAGCACGAGGCCGCGACCCCGAATCGTCTCGGGGTTGAACTCGCGAACAGCAAACACCCCGCCGGGCGCGAGGACGCGATAGACCTCTTCGACCACGGTGCGCTGGCCCGGCATGTGGTGAAACGCATCGACGACAGTCACCGCGTCTACGGAGTCGTCGGCGAAGGGAAGTGCGCGAGCATCGCCCCGAACGCAGTCGAGGCCGCGGCGTCGTGCCCGCGCGAGCATCCCCGCGGACAAATCGAAGACGACCCGCTCCGGAACGTCGAGCGCGAGGGTCGCGCGACCCGACCCACCGCCGATGTCGACGACGCGTTCGACTGGTCGAGACGCCCGGTCGAGTGCGGTAGCGAGCCGCCCTGCCTCGGCAGACGGCATCACGAGGTCGTACAGCGGGGCGAACCAGTCGAAAAAGCGGGTGTCGCCGGGGCCGTGCATGGTCGCTTCTGGGTCGCCGTCGGCAAGGTTCTTGCGCGTCGCGCCCCCTCGACTCGTATGGACTTCGCCATCCTCGGGTGGCCCGACGACGGTCCGCGCCTCCGCCTCGACTATCGGCGATTCTCCTACGCGGGGAAGTTCACTACGCCGAAGACGGGGAAGGCGGTCATCTGCGACCCAGACGGGACGCTTCCACCCCTCGACGACGACCGGCCTGCCCCCACCGGCGGTCCCGACTCACTCGGCCCGCTCGCCGAGGATATCGTCGCGGCGGTCGCGTTCAACGAAGACCGGACTGACGCATCGACCCTCTGGTTCCGGTACGTCACAGTCAGACACGACCAACGAGGGGAGGGACTCGGCCCCGAGTTACTCCGGAAGACCGCCGATGAAGCGGCGGAGCGAGGCTACGAGACGGTTCGAATCGCGACCAACAATCCCTTCGCGTACGAGGCGTGCCACAAAGCCGGATTCGCCTTTACCGGCCGCGAGACTGGTCTCGCCGAACTCGTGTTGGAGCGCCCCGCCGAAGAACCGGCCGCAGTCTCACGAGAACAGTACCAGTCGGGACTCGACCGCTACCGCAAGCGCGATCTCAGCGAAGACGAAGAATCGTTCCTCGCGGCGCGTGCGGGAACTGACCCACCCGCTGTGGGGAGTCGGTAAACTCGCACGATTCAAACCCCTAGACCCCGAAGGCCGAGCAAATGGGAAACGCAGACTTGCGAACGCTCGCCGCCCTCTCCGAGGTATCCTTCGACGAGGTGGCCGGGAGCGTGGTCGCCGTGGACGCGCACAACTGGCTGTATCGCTATCTCACGACGACGGTCAAGTGGACGAATTCCGAGAAGTACACCACAAGTGAGGGCGAGGAAGTCGCGAACCTCGTCGGCATCGTCCAAGGACTCCCCAAGTTCTTCGAACACGACCTGACGCCCGTGTTCGTCTTCGACGGCGGCGTCACGGAGATGAAAGACGACGAAGTCGCAAAGCGCCGCGAACAGCGTGAGAAGGCCGAAGAACGCCTCGAAGAAGCCCGCGAAGCCGGTGATGCGGTCGAGGCCGCCCGGATGGAAGCCCGCACGCAGCGACTCACCGACACGATTCAGGAGACGAGTCGGGAACTCCTTCGTCTCCTCGACGTACCGGTGGTCGAAGCACCCGCCGAGGGAGAGGCACAGGCGTCCTACATGGCCCGCAAGGGTGACGCCGACTACGTCGGCAGCGAGGACTACGACACGCTCCTGTTCGGCGCGCCGTACACGCTCCGTCAACTCACGAGCAAGGGGAATCCCGAACTGATGGACCTCGACGCCACCTTGGAGAAACACGACATCACGTGGGAGCAACTGGTTGACATCGCCATGCTCTGCGGCACCGACTTCAACGAGGGAATCTCCGGCGTCGGCCCGAAGACGGCAGTCAAGGAGGTCAAGAAACACGGCGACCTCTGGGCCGTCCTCGAAGCCCGCGGCGACAGCATCCCCAACGCCGACCGGGTACGCGAGTTCTTCCTCGACCCGCCGGTCACAGACGAGTACGACTACGACACTGGCATCGACCCCGACGTGGATGCGGCCCGCGAGTACGTCACCGAGACGTGGGAAGTCGACCCCGACGAGGTTCGGCGGGGATTCGAGCGCATCGAAGATTCTGTCGTCCAGACGGGACTGGACCGCTGGACGTAACTCTGGAATCGTTTCCAAAAATAACGACGACCCAACACGTTTAGGCTGGTCCGTTTGGAAATCCGGCATATGTCCCCCGACGACTCCCCCTCCACTCCCTCCCACAGCACCTCCCCCACCGACGACCAACCATCCCTCCTTTCGCGCCGACAACTCCTCGGCCTCCTCGGTGGCGGCGGTGCAGCACTCGCTGGTATCGGTTGGTTCGCGCCCACGTGGCTTCCGGACCCGGTGACGGACACGCTGACCACGCTGTACCCGGATCCATCGAGTAACTACGTCTGGCGGCCGCCCGTCAGTGACGACCACGTCGACGAGGCGGCGGCAGTGCTGGAGGATGCAGCCGAACAGGCGAACGAGTTGCGCTCGCGTATCGACCTCGACTCGGTCGACGAGGACCTCGAACACTACCTCCGTTCCGACCCGGCGGGCGGGTACCTCGACGCCGCAAAAGACGACGATGACAACCGAGACCGGCTCTACCACGCCAGAACGGGACTCCAGTTCGTGGGCGAATCAATCGGTGCCGCGAAGGTCGTCCTCGATGAGGTCGACCCCGAAGCAGTCGTCGAACGCGGCCGGAAACTCCGACAGACGATCGACGACATCGCCGACTCCATCTCCGAGTACCGCGTCTCCGATGCGGGCCGTGACCTCGGATATCTCTCCGCAATCGAGCGACGCCTCATGTTCTCCCGGCTGGAATCGCATAAGGGCGGCATCTTCATGGGTGGTACGGTTGATGCGTCGGAGTACAGCGCCCGCGACATCGCAAGCACGTGGGGGTCGCATCTCCAAGCGGAGCAGTCCATTCGAACCGCCCGACACTTCCAAGACCAGTACCGGTCGAACCTCGGAAGCCAACCCACGTCACATCGGAGCAGTATCCGAAACGCCCTCGACGACTTCCTGGCCGAAATCGAGCAGTACCCGACTCGCAGCGAGGTGCGAGTCCAGATTCAGGACGAAGACAACGGGAACACCCCCTACGGTGTCGCCAGATGGGAGTTACATACCCTCTGTTACGACAACGATTTCCGCGTGTTCAAGAACAGTCCCGACCACGACCTGCTCGCGCTTCGCCTCGTCGATACCGGTCGTGCCCTTCTCGAACGACGTGCACACGACTTCGCACTCTCTGAACTCGACGTGGAACCGGGTGACACCGACTACGACTCCGGGCGGTCGTTCCGCGCGAAGCGCCGGGCGATGCGCCAGTTCCGAACGACCAGAGACGAGTACGATTCGAACTTCGCGGGTGTCGTCGCGAACGAGGCTGCGAGCTTCATTCGCGGTGGCGACGTGGGTCTCGAAATCGGTGATGGCCCCGCCTGGCGAGACCGCGTCAAATCGTCGGTGTACTCTCTCGTCGGCGAGGGAATAATGCGGAACCTCGGTACGGTAGTCGAACCGCTCGAACAGGGCTGAAAAACGGAAAACGAAACGGCCGTCGGCTTACGACACGTCCTCGATAGCGTCGAGGAGCATGTTCGCGCCGATGTCGATTTCGCGCTCGGTCACGTCGAGCGGCGGGAGGATACGGAGCACGTCGTATCCGCATGCGAGCGTCAGGAGACCGCGCTTGAGGGCGGCTTCCTGCACGTCGTCGCGGCGCTCTTTGGAGTCGAACTCGACGGCGAGGAGAAGACCCTTCCCGCGCACGTCGGCGACGGTGGCGGGGGCGCTGTCTCGAACCGTCTCTTTGAACTGGCGACCGCGGGCGACGGCGTTGTCGAGGAGGTTGTAGTCCTCGATTGCTTCGAGGGTGAACACACCCTGCATCGACGAGAGGATGTCACCCGCGCCCCACGTCGAAGAGAGGCGACTCTTCTCTGACGGGAAGATATCGGAGTTCGAGATGGTCGCACCCACGCGGAGACCCTTCGCGCCGGTGATGACATCGGGTTCCATCGGGTAGTGGTCCGAGCCCCACATCTCGCCGGTCCGGCCGACGCCGGTCTGAATCTCGTCGGCGATGAGCGTCAGGTCGTAGTCGTCGACGACGGCGGCGAGTTCGTCGGCGAACGCGTCGGAGGGGAAGCGGTAGCCACCCTCGCCCTGAATCGGTTCGACGATGATGTAGGAGACTTCGTCGGCGTCGACGTTGCCCTTCTTGGGGTGGAGTTTCTTCCGGAGAGTCGACATCGCCGACTCTGGGTCGGGGAAGAAGCCGCAGGTACACGTTCCGCTGCCGCACGAGCGGTCGTCACAGAAGGGCACGTCGAACACGCCCGAAATCTCGGGGTAGTCGCGGCGGTAGACCGACTTCGAGCGGTTGAGCGAGAGCGCGCCGAGCGTCCGGCCGTGGAAGGCACCATCGAACGTGATACCGTACTTCGCGCCGTCGGAGTTGTCGTAGCAAATCTTGATGGCGTTCTCGACGGCCTCTGCGCCGGAGTTCGAGAGGAAGACGGTGTCCATCCCGTAGTGGCCGGTGAGGTCCGTTAGTTTGTCCATCAGCGTGGCGGGACCGGGAAGTTGCTCTTCTCCGGGGTCGGACCCGTCGCTGACGTAGAAGTCCTGTCCGGCAATCTTGATTGGGTCGACGAGGTCGAACTCCTCCATTCGGTCCATAATCTTCGGGTTGTTGTACCCGAGTGGCGCGGCGGCGACGTGACTGGTAAAATCGAGAAGAACGTTGCCGTCAACGTCGGTACAAAACGGCCCTTCGGCCTCGGAAGTAATGTCCCAGACGAAGTCATAGACGTACGTACTCGGTGCAGCATTCGATTGGTGGTAGTCGGCCCATTCTTGGGCGCGTTTGCCCGGCATGGTCTCGACGTGTGGTTCCACCGTCTCTCGATCCATGGACCCCGGTACGGATACCTATGTGTTAAGATATTCGTTATAAAAGGCAAGGAGAATACCCGCGCCTTTAGGCGCGGGATGAATCCGACAACTCCTCCGCAAGCCACCGTTCGATAGCAAGCCCGGATATTCCAGTCCTCAAACCGGATCTTTACAAGAGACGTAAGTATAAGCGATTATACAGACGTTCAGAGTGCTGGAAGTCAACCGCACCCACCGGGCAAAAATTCTCAACCACAGCCAAGTGGCTGAGATACTTGACCGGCACGGATGGAGCGCCAGCAAACTCTGGAACGTCGCAAACTACCACTCCCGAAAAGTCTGGGATGAACCCGGGGAGATTCCCAACCACGGCGACCTCAAAGACGAGTTGAAGACTCATCCAAAATACAAGGGATTGCACTCGCAGTCCAGTCAGCGCGTTCTGGAGGAACTCGCTGAAGCCTTCAACTCGTGGTACGGTAAGAGGAAGTCTGATGATCGAGCGAATCCGCCCGGCTACCGCAAGAAAAACTACTACGACCAAGAAGGCCGCCGTGTCCACGAAGAACATCCGCGCAGTACGGTGACGTGGAAGCAAAACGGCATTCGTCATGACACCAAGAACAACCGCGTCCGGCTTTCAAAGGGCGCGAATCACAAGGTACACCCGAAAGCATGGGAATACATCCTTGTCGAGTACGAAACCCGGCCCGGTGTCTCCGTCGAGAATCTGCAACAGGTCAGGGCTGTCTACGACAAGGCGAAGGGGCGATGGGAACTGCATCTCGTCTGTAAAGACGAAATCGAGACGCCAACCGCACCCGGAAACGAGACAGTGGGTGTTGACCTTGGTATCTGCAACTTCGCGGCGGTCACGTACAGCACCGAGCAAGCCGACCTGTACCCCGGCAACCGCTTGAAGCAGGACGGGTACTACTTCCCGAAGGAAATCGCCAAATGCGACGACTCAAGCGGTGAAGAAGCCACTCGTCTCCACGAGAAATGGTCGGAGCGCCGAACCCACTTCTTCCACAGCCTCGCCAAACACATCGTTGAACGGTGTGTTGAGCAGGAGGTTGGCCGCATCAACGTCGGGAAGCTCGCTGGCGTCCGCGAGGACGAGAACGGCGAGTCGAAGAACTGGGGTCGGCACGGAAACCTCGACCTGCACGGGTGGGCCTTCGACCGCTTCACCAACATTCTCACCTACAAGGCGAAGGTCGAAAGTATCGAAGTCGTAGAGGTGCCCGAACGTGACACGAGCAAAACGTGTTGCGTCTGCGGTAGAGAAGACGATAGTCAGCGTGTGGAACGTGGCTTGTACGTGTGCGAATCGTGTGATGCGGCGTTCAACGCTGACGTGAACGGGGCGGAGAACATCCGTCTTGACATTAACAACACAGAAAGTAACTCCAAGTCTTCGGCCAGTTTGGACGAAGATAGGAGTACCGGCTGGTTGGCACAGCCAGCAGTCTACCTTCACGACCTCTCCCGAGGATTCCAACCTCGGACAGAGGTAGTAGACTGCAAACCTTAATATCCCAACTGCGGTCGGGATTCCTCCGCCTTCAGTCGGAGGAGGATGTCAATAATGGGGCAAGATCAACCGTACGGCGCTGCTGTCTGTCGGTTTCTCCCCGACACGACGGCCACTGAGCGCGTTCGTGGAGTGACACCCATCCAACCTGTCGGACGCACGATAGCCTTTAGGCCACTCCGGTTCCGTGATTGGGTATGGCTCTCCGTGACATCGAACGTTCCCGCGCGATGTGGTGGGTTGTTGCGCTCGTCCTCGCCGGCGCGCTCACCTACGTCATCTACTCGTTCGTGGGAACGGTCGTCTTTGGACTCTTCATTTACTACGCGACGCGGCCCATCTATCGACGCATTCGTCGGCGCGTCGGGCCGCCGAGTCTCGCAGCGGCGGTGGCGTTGTTCGCACTCGCACTCCCCGCACTGGGGTTGGTCGTCTACGCCGCGACAATCGCGCTTCGCGAGTTCCTGAAGTTCGCCGACCAGGTCGCGACCGACGACATCGGATTCGACCCCGCGGCCTACGGTATCGACCCGAAACTGCTCGAAAGCATCGCCAGTCCGCAGGCGCTCTTAGCGTACGAATTCGAGTCGCTTCTCACACCCGAGGCCGCCTTGTCGCTTTTCGACTCACTCACTGTCGCCGCCAACACGTTCGCGTTCCTCGGCATCGGCGCGATTCACCTCTTCGTTATGATTGCGCTTGCGTTCTACCTCCTGCGGGACGACCACAAACTCAGTCGCTGGGGGCGGTCGATGTTCGGCGACGACAGCGGAATCCTCGAATCTTACGTCCGTGCGGTCGACCGGGACTTCAACAACATCTTCTTCGGCAACATCCTCAACGCGGTGCTCACCGGGACTATCGGCGTCATCGTCTACTCGTTGCTGAACGTCCTTGCACCGACGGGTGTTCGCATTCCCACGCCGGCCCTCGTGGGGCTGCTCGCCGGAGTTGCCAGTCTCATCCCCGTGGTCGGGATGAAACTCGTCTACATCCCGGTTGCAGGATACATGGGATTGGAGGCAGCGCTCGTCAACCCACCGGGACTCTGGTTCGTTGTCCTCTTCGCGGCCGTCTCGTTCATCATCGTGGATACCATCCCGGACCTCGTCCTCAGACCCTACGTTTCCGGTCGGAGCCTCCACGTCGGTGCCGTCATGATTGCGTACACGTTCGGCCCGCTGCTGTTCGGGTGGTACGGTATCTTCCTCATGCCGATGATACTCGTGTTGCTCGTGAACTTTAGCCGCCTCGTGCTCCCGGAGCTACTCGCTGGCAAGCCGATTCGGCCGTACATGGTCGACCCCGCGTACCTAGTCGAATCGCAATCGGTAGAAACAGTCGTCGGCGACGACCCCGACGACGCGGAGAAGACAGAACGCGCGGGGGCGGTGGACGATACCAACTTCGAAGTCACAGACTCGCGCGGGGACGACGGGCCACCGAGTCGGGACTCTCGGTCCTCGTCAGACGCGAGCCTCGACGGGTGACGCCTCAGGCCTCGAAGTCTTCCGAGATGTAATCTGCTTCCCACTCGCGTCGGGCCTGAATCTCACGGCGGCCGCGACGGGTGAGCGTGTAGTAGTTCGTTCGGCGGTCGATCTGTCCTTTGTCGACGAGACCCTTCTCGACGAGCGTGTCGAGGTTGGGGTAGAGACGCCCGTGGTGAATCTCCTTCTCGTAGTAGGCTTCGAGTTCTTCTTTGATTGCGAGGCCGTGGGGCTCGTCGAGACCTGCGATGACGTACAGCAGGTCGCGCTGGAATCCTGTCAGGTCGTACATCGGTAAATTCGAGATGTATGTTACTGTCTAATTCAAATAAACATGTCGGCATGCACTCGAAAATAGCGGATTGAGCGCCCCGATTCTACGGAATCTCCCTGCCCCATTATTGTTAGTAATCTTACTAGTAAGGAATCAACATCGTCTCGTCAGTCGGATATGTCCACGTACAGATGACTTTGTGGGTCGTGACTGGATGGTTCTGGTAGTCGAGTCACACGAGGTGGAGTCACAGTCCGAGAGAACGCAGACAGAAGCGTCTTCGGGCCGGTTTCGACACGCTCAGGCAAAACTACATCGTGTAAACGAAGTACAATACTGTCTCTCCGATAGCGTAGTTCTCAGTAGAAGGAAAGCACGCCGTGCCGAAAACCGGCACGGCGCGCCGCCCTGAATTGGTCCCCGCTGACGCTTCGGCCCTCCAAAGCGAAGCGTCACTTTCTGGTATAGTTCGGCTTTACTTAAACATAACGACGCGTGCCAATCACTGACAACGCACCGAAACTTATCTACTTGCGGTATCGAAACGCCACGCAAGTAATCAAACCCAATTTACATGTGCTCTTCTTCGAGGACCCATCCGAGCGCCCGTCTGTAGTGGGTCAAGAGTTTCCGGACGCCCTCGTGTCGCATGTCCTCGGACTCCAGTTCTTCTTTCAAAAATTCGTACTGCTCTCGAACCTCAGATTCGCTGCGCATGTCTCTCCTCTGGACCGCCAGGTGTATGTCAGTTCCTCTCTTTTTTCACACGGCTGTCGGTGCGCCGTGTACTGATTGTGGGGTAGGCGACGACATTATGTTTCGACATAATGTATTTTTAGAAATCATTATGTAGTGTCAGATGGTCGGATTTTAATATGGCGTCGATTCCGGTCGTGCTCGTTGGCTCTCTGCTCGGGACGCTCGGGCTTCTCATCGCGTACGACCCGACTCCGCTGTGTGATTTCCGGGACATCAACCACCCGCGGAACCCGGTCGACGAGCGCGGCGTTTTCATCTGGCGCTGTGGTGGTGTCGCCGTCTCCGTCGTCGGTATTGTTCTCACGGTGCTCGCAATTCTCGTCTGAGGGTCGTCGTGTTTTTGCGGCGGGGGAACGAACTCGCCACCATGGAGATTCGCGGCGAGCGAGAGTGCAAGTCGTGCGGCCGCCAGTGGTCG